>SXUL01000116.1 GCA_005790545.1 Planctomycetia bacterium
CGCGGCCCACGCGAAAGATATCCACGTCGCCATTGACGTCTCCTCTGTTCCTGGTCTGAGATCTGCAAGCACAAGGTGGCTTGCTGTGGTTTTCGAATCAGCAATTCTCGTGCCACCGAAGCGCACACTCATCGAAGTATCGCCATCTTGCGCACAAACTTCTGCGCGACGAACACTTGCGGCGACACGCATGCGGGCGCCGCAGCCGTGCGCTGGCATGCCATCAGAACTCGACATTGTTTCCGAAACGCACACGTGTTCCCTCAGAGGAACACGGCCCGCAAGCCGCAAACCCCGTGCCAAACTGTGCCGCGCCCGGCCGCAGCGCCCAGACGAGGCCCGCTTGCCTTCTGACCGAAACCGCAAGCTGCACACCTTTGTGCGTGAGGCCACGAACACGGCCAAGGCTGCGCCCCTCTGCGAAACCTGCCTTTCCGCTATCTCACACCTCGTCGGAGCCGGGGATGAGGGTGCCCTTCGGGTCGTAGCGATAGACGCCACGGCCTGACTTGCGGCCGAGGCGACCTTCAGCCACGAGGCGCTCGAGGAGTTGCGGCGGGCGATAGGACTCGAGCTTCAGCGCTTCGAATAGCGAGCGCACATTGTTCAGGCGTGCATCAAGGCCCACAAGATCCACCATCTCGAATGGCCCCATGGGGTGATTGAGGCCGAGCTTCAGGGCCTTGTCGATGTCCGATGCGGAAGCGACGCCCTCTTCGAGCATGCGGAAGGCCTCATTGCCGATGAGCGCATTGATGCGTGAGGTGGTGAAGCCCGGCGACTCCTTCACGCGCACCGTTTCCTTGCCCATGCGGCGAGCGACTTCGAGTGTGGCGCTGTGCGCCACTTCGGAACTCTCCGGGCCCATCACCACCTCGATGAGACGCATCACCGGCACAGGATTGAAGAAGTGGATGCCGATGAGGCGGCCTCTGTCCTTCAGCGCCTCCGCGATGGAGCTGATCATGATGGTCGATGTGTTGGTGCCGAAGACGCAGTGCGCTGGGGCGGCGGCCTCACAGCGCTCGAAGGTCTCCTGCTTCAGCGCGAGCTTCTCCGGGATGGCTTCGATGATGTAGTCCGCATTGCGCACAGCGGCTTCCAGATCGGAGCTGACACTGAGCCGCGCGAGAGCCGCCTCCATGGCCGTCGCATCGAGCTTCCCTTTCTCCACGAGGCGCGCCATGCGCCCTTTGATTCCCGCAGCGGATGTGGCGGTAATGGCGTCCGTGATGTCGAAGAGCACGGTGTCGAAACCGGATTGGATCGCGGTTTGCGCGATGCCGGCGCCCATGGTGCCGGAGCCGAGCACGGTGATGCGTTGCAGTGTCATGAGTGTCTCAGTTGCGCGGAGGGAAGAGCTTGAGCGCGTTGCCGCGCAAGATGAGGTCGAGGTTCGCGGGAGCAAGGCCGAGGGCCTTGAGGTGCAGGAGGTTGCCGTCGAGGGTGCGCACCCCGGGTGACGGCCAGTCCGTGCCGTAGAGCGCCTTCGCCGCCACTTCTTCAAGGCGCGGGAAATACTCCAGCAGAGCCTTGGGCGGAATCCCGGATATGTCCATGTAGACATTGGAGTGGCGCCGCAACATGAAGAACGCTTCTTTCATCCACAGCGGGCGCCCGCCATGCGCGAGGATGATGGTGAGCTCCGGGAAATCCACGGCCACATCATCGAGCACCAGCGCGCCACCGAGGCGGCTGCGCGCTCCGGGAAAGACGCTCGTGCCGGTGTGAAACATGATGGGCAGGCGCGCACGCGAGCAGGCTTCATAAACGAGAGCCAGCTCCGGGCAGGACCCGTCGCGGTACGCATCCGGCGAAAGGTTCTGATGTGGCGGGTGCAACTTGAGCCCATCGAGGCGGAGATCTTCGGTGATGCGCCGCATCTCCTCACGCACATCCGCGCAAGCGGGCGGGTGAATGCCACCGAACGCGAGCACGCGGCCGTGCGCCGCGTCGCGGTAGCGCGCGCCCCATTCATTCACGCGCGAGGAGAAGCCCATGATCTCCGGCGCGACGTAGTTGATGAGGGCCACGCGCCCGATCTTCACTGCGTCGAGGTGCGCGACCAGCGCGGCGGGATCACGCATGAAGCGGTCGAGCGCCTCCACGTCCACGCGGCCAGAGCGCATCACCTGCAACGCCGCGGGCTTCATCTCATCCCAGGGCTGGATGTGAACGTGAATGTCCGTGGGCCATGCACGGACGGGATCTTCGTGGCCGCTCGCGCTCACGAACCCTTCCGCCGCTCGAGGAATTTCGTCATGCGCTCCAGTTTGTCGTCGCTCTCGAAGAGGATGCCCTGCGAGAGCACCTCGATCATCTGGTGCCTGCGGTCCACACTGTTGGACGCGGCATTGAGTGCCACTTTGGCGAGGCGCACTGCCATGGCGCCGTTCTTGCAGATCTGCTGCATGGTGGCACGCGCGTCTTCCATGAGCTTCTCGACGGGCACAACGCGGTTCACCAGCCCGATGCGCAGAGCCTCCGCCGCGTTGATGAGTGCGCCTGTGAAGATGAGCTCGCGGGCCTTGCCCGTGCCCACCGTGCGCGTGAGCCGGTGCGGCGCGCCGGCACCAGGAATGATGCCGAGCTTCACTTCGGGCTGACCGAACTGCGCGTCCTCGGCGGCGATGCGGAGGTCGCAGGCGAGCGCGAGCTCGCAACCGCCGCCGAGGGCGAAACCGCGAATCGCCGCGATCACCGGCCACGGGAAGTCTTCCACTTTCTGGAACAGCTTCGCGTTGATGCCGAGAAGCGCCGCCTCCACGTCGCGGTCGCGCAGTTCGCCGATATCCGCGCCAGCAACGAATGCCTTGTCGCCGGAGCCCAGCAGGATGAGCCCCTTCACGTTTGTGTCCGCCGTGAGTTCATCCAGCGCAACGCTGAGCTCATTCACGATGGCGAGGTTGAGAGCATTCAGGACTTCCGGACGGTGGAGCGCCACTTCGGCCCAGCCACCTGCGTTGCGCGCGATTTGGAGATGCTGGTAGGCCATGTCAGTTTCCGGGAGTGAGAATGAGTTTGCCGAAGACCGCGCGGGATTCGAGCAGCGCGTGCGCCTCCGCTGCGGCGGAAAGCGGGAAGACGCGATCCACCACGGGTCGGAGTGCGCCGCGACAGGCGAGTTCCCAGACGCGCCGCATCTCGCCCATGCCGCCCATGGTCGAGCCGAGGATGGAAAGGCTCTTGAAGAAGATGAGACGCAAATCCGTTTCGAGCTTCGCGCCGCTGGTGGCGCCGCAGGTCACGACCGCTCCGCCGCGGGCGAGCATCTTGAGGGAGAGGCCAAAGGTCGCTTCGCCCACATGATCAATGACCACGTCCGCTCCGCGTCGGCGCGTCAGCTCGCGCACCACGAGGGCGGGATCTTCCGCCGTGCGGTTCACCACCACATCCGCGCCGAGAGCCTTGGCGCGTGCGCATTTCTCTGCGGACGAAGCGATGGCGGTCACGCGGGCCCCCGCGAGTCTCGCGAGTTGAATGGCGGCCACCGAGACACCTGAACCAGCCGCCCAGATCACCACGTCCATGCCGGGCTGCACCTTCGCCCGCTCCATGAGCATGTGATGAGCAGTGAGCGCCGCGAGTGGAATCGCGGCGGCCTCCTCGAAGTTCATGGCCGCAGGCATGGGCAGGAGGTTGCGTGCAGGAAGAGCGATCCACTCCGCAGCCGTGCCGTCGCGCGTCTCGCCGAAGATGCCGTAGTCATGCGCGAGGTTGTGTTCGCCAGCGAGTGCCTCCGCGGAGAAGCGCGGTGTGAAGCCGGGCGAGATGGCCACGCGGTCGCCAGCCTTCACCTCCGTGACGAGATCGCCCACCGCCTCCACAATGCCGGCACCATCGCAACCGAGGATGAGCGGCAGCGGAAACTTGTGTCCCGGTACGCCGCGGCGCACCCACAGGTCGAGGTGATTCATCCCCGACGCCTGAACGCGCACCAACGCCTCATCCGCTCTCGGCACGGGCTGCGGGCGTTCTTCGATACTCAAGACTTCGGGGCCACCATGGGACCGCACCACCAATGCGCGCATGGCGTGACTGTACGCCCGCCCTTCCCGCCCCTCAATCGAGTGGGCGTCCCCCGTGCTGTTCGCCCGCTACCATGCCGCCATGCCGCGCGTCCATTTCACCGAGAACTTGCAACGGCACGTGCCGGCTCCGAGCATGGAGGCCGCAGGCACGACCGTTCGGCTCGTCCTCGATGCGGTGTTTCATGCGCGCCCGGACCTCCGGCTCTTCATCGTCGAAGAGACCGGCGAACTCCGCGCTCACATCGTGGTGTTCGTGGACGGTCGACCCATACGCGACCGTGCTGGCATGAGCGACGCAGTGCAGCCTGCATCAGAACTGCATGTGATGCAGGCGCTCTCTGGCGGATAAGGAGCACTCATGTCTGATCGCATTCTGGTTGCCTCGCGCAAAGGTCTGTTCACCATCCGACGCCTGCAAGGCCGCTGGCAAATCGCCTCGGTGAACAACCTCGGCGACACATTCACCGCGCTGCTTCACGACCCGCGCTCGGGGCACATCTACGCCGCCGCGAAGCACGACCATTTCGGCCCGCGTCTGTTCAAGTCCGTGGATGAGGGCGCAAGCTATGAGTCAGCGGGCCTGCCCACCTATCCACCCAAA
>SXUL01000117.1 GCA_005790545.1 Planctomycetia bacterium
CCTGCTGGCGCAGCACGAGAATGGTCGGACCGAGCGCGAGGGCGAGGTCGGCGTCGCCATCGTTGTCGAAGTCCGCGATGAGGGCGGACTTGGTGTCATCCAGCCAGTCGGCGCCCCATGCTGCAGCGCATTCGCGCGCAGTGCCATCTGCTTCCTGCAAGTAGAGGCGGTTCGGAATGCCATTCGGCATGCAGAGGTAAAGATCATCGCGGCCGTCGCCATTCACGTCGCCGACGGCGAGACCGTTGTGACCGAAGAAGGGGAGCTCACCGAGCGCCTGCAGGCGGCCGTGGGAATCGGATGGGCCTGGAATCACGCAGTGTGTGAAGAGCGGGTCCGTTCCGAGGATTTCCGGGCTGCAGTCGCGGAGCAGCGCTTCGCGATAACTCACCCAGTGCAGCGCCGATGCTTCGATGCGTGTGACAGAGAGTGCCTTGCCGCTGCCGCTGAAGTGAACCTTCCAATGCGCATTGCGCTGCATGCCGGCTTTGCCACGGCGTGCGGCGGCCTGCATGCGGGCGGTGATCGCAAAGTGTCCGTCCGCGCCCGGGTGCACCTCGTGCATCTTCGCTTCGGTGCGCAGGCCCTCGTCTTTCCTGACGGGTTCAAGGAGCTGCGCGAGGGTCGTTGCCATGTCCGCTGTGGCCGGCAGTTCTCCATGGGTCATGAACTCCGGGCCGATGGTCTGGGGCGGAAGCGTCGGCCAGGTCCATGCCACGCCTGTCGCGATTTCGGGTGGAGCGTGCGTCGAGTCGGCGAGCAGGTGTTTCAGCAACGCCTTCAGCGTGGCCTTGGCACCCTCGTACTGGACTTCCGTGGGCCAGCCATCAGCGTCAGCATCGATGCCCTGCGGCACTTGCTGTGCAGCGAGTGCGCACGCGAAGAGAAAAACGACGAAGGCGCGTTGCATGGGCCGGGAGAGCCTACTGCAACGCGCTTTGGAGGAGCAATCAGAAGCTGAAGCGCACCACGTCGGAGAAGCTGGTGCTTGAGGGCGTGCTGACCATCGACTGGGCGTCCATTGTGATTCCCGCGAGGCCGATGAGTGAGCCGGCGGGGAACACGAAGGGCGAAGCCGGGAAGGTCGGAGCAGTCACCGGCCAAGTCCAGTGGATCAGATCGCCGGGGCTGGGAGGTGTGAAGAGACAGGCGATTGCCAGCGAGTCCAGCTGAATGGCAGGCCCCGTGCCGCCGACCCCCACCGGGTTCGACGTGTTCATGCTGAGTACGGTGAACCCATGGGTCGCGCCGGCAGGGATTCCGGTGATGCTCACCGTGGCGCCGTAGTTCACCGTGATGAGACCCAGATCCAGCACGGTCGGAGGCGGCGCGGGGCACACGGCCGCATAGGCCGTCTGGAATGCGGCGAGCGAGAGGCTTGTGCCGGAGTTGTAGCCACCCGTGGAAGTGCAGCCGCCATGAGTGTGGATGCCGATGGCAATGCCATCAGACTCGCGGATGACAGGTGAACCGCTGTTGCCTCCTGTGGTGTCCACGCTGTAGCGCAGCGTTGTGCCGTTGGCAGCGACTGACGGCCCCGTGGATGTCTGCTGGGTGCAGTTCTGCACCCCCGTGTCCGTGCCGCAGCCAGTCACGCGAATGGTGGACGCTGCTGGAGGTACCGCGTTGCTCAGTGTGAACGAGCCGAAGAGCACGCTGGCGGACTGGCCGAGGTTGTTGGTGTTGAGTTTGCACACGCCGTAGTCATTGCCCAGACCGCCATTCGTGAAACTGATGGTGGAGGCAATGACACTGAATTGCGAACTGACGGGCGGGTGCTGGATCACACCGCTGGAGAGGCTCGCCGGACAATTGGCTTCAGCGACGGAGAGGGAACCGCCAGAGAAGCAATGCCCCGCACTGAGTGCACAATCCTGCGGGCCCGCGAGCCAGATGGTGCATCCGCCTCCCGTCGCTGATGGGCTCGAGACGAAGCGCATGCTGCGATTGTCCGTGCTCGGCACGCGGTTGTCGCTGCCACAGAGCGTGTCGATGTTCTCGGGCAGTCCGCCCGCGATCACCTGCTCGATGCGGAACCGACCTGAGGATCCCGGTTGCAAAGTGAGCGTGATGTGCAATGTCGAGCCGTTGAAGTAAGCGGAGGTGTTCTGCCACTTCGAGAGCTCGTCCCGGTTGAGGTGATGCACTTCACCGCTGAGCGGGCTGGACACGGAGATCCAGTCGAGCGGACCGATGTCCGCAATGGCGAAGGTGACGCGCAGCGCCGGAGCTCCCGGAATGTGGAGCACGTGGTTGTGAACCACGGCCGGGAAGGCCGCGTTGTTGACGAGCACACCGGAATCGTGAAGCCATGGCACCCAGAGATCCGCGGGTGGTGGAACGCTCAGTTCCTGAGCAGCCAGTGCTGCCGAGAATGAGAAGAGCGCCAAGAATGGCAGGTGACGCATGGAGGACCTCATCGCGGCGCATCATAGAGGCGGCCGCCGGGGTCTCCGCAAGCTCATTTCGGGTGCGTTGTCGCAGGTTGCCTGGAAAGCCAGGCCCACATGGCGCCGAATTGGCGCTGGGCGTCGCCATCCCAGATGCCGTCCTGTGCGGTCAGCCGTTCCTCGGCCGTGGCGTAGCTCGGCATGCGCGAACTGCGCATGATGCGCTGGGGTTTCCACAGCCAGCGGAGGGCGTGGTCTTTCCTCAAACGCTGGCCCGCAAGAGCGAGGTCGGTCGCACCGAATTCGAAGGTGGCATAGGGTTCATTGCCGTTCAGCCAGTGGCAGGCGGTGCAACCGAAGCCCTCGCGCGCAATGAGCTGTGCACCAATGGCGAGGGTCTCTGCATCCGCGACCTCCGCTGTCGGAATCGTCTCTGGCCAGCCGTGTTGATCAGCGAGCCCGCGCGCAAGCAGGTCTGCGTGGGCCGGGAAGGCCGGCATCTTCGCGCGCAGCCAGGGTCGCATGCGTGTCGCCGGATCGCCTTGCAAGACGCGGCGGACCCAAGGCTGGTGCAGTTTCTCACCGATGAACGTGAGTTCGGGGCGGGTCTGGCTGAGCTTCTCGGCTTCCGTCGTCGCTCCGGGAGTATGGGATGGTCCAAAGCGCGTGGTCCAGAGATCACTCGTGCCATCGAGCACATGGCAGGCCTGACAGCGGAGCTCGTGCACAGCCGTCCGTGCGCGTTCCTGGGCGCTGGTCTTGAATGCCGTGGCAACGCCGACCTTGCGGAATGCCTCGAGTGCCTGCACTTCGTGGGCCGGAAGATCGAAGCGCGCCATGCTGCCTGACGGGTTCGCACTGGCACAGCCCTTCGCCGTCCAGTCTTCCTGCGCGATCGCTGCGAGTGGCGCCGCGGGCAGCATGGTGTCGGGACGTGGATCGTGGCACTGCTGACAGCGGAACTCGGTTGGGGCGCAGGGACTGCCGACCGCGTTTGCCGGAGTGGGCGCCACGGCAATGGAGCGCAGGTGCGACTCGATGTCCGAGGCTTCGGCTTCTGTGAGCGCGAAGCGAGGCATGCGCGTGGCAGGGTAGAGAAGGTCGGGTCGGGTCAGGAATGTGGCGAGCGCACCCTGGCGGAACTTTGCCGCGACGTGCGTGAGCTCCACGCGATCGTCTTCCGTGAGGGGAGCCGCCCCTGGCAGCAAATGACATGTGGCACAGCCGAGATCGGCGACGAGTGCGGCTCCGCGCTGAGCGGACGCAGCCTCCGGGGCCACGGGAGGAGGAGCTGCCGCTGCATCGAGTGTGAACCCGCGCGCGATGGAGCGGGCGAGGGTCAGTGCGGCTTCCGGCGTCGTGCCCTGCGGGAGCAGGCGTGGCATGCGCGCGTTCTTGCGCATGGCCTGCGGATCGATGATCCAGCGTGCGATCCACTCCGCATCGAGGCGTTCTCCGCTGCGCACGAGAGAGGGTGCCGTTGCGCCAAGTCCGAAGGCAGTTTGCGAGTGATCGAATCCAACGTCTGCTTCGTGGCAGTTCACGCAACGCAGCGCGGCAAACAGTGCGCGTCCTTGCGTGCTGCGGCTGGCATGGCCTGCATTGGTGTCGCTCCGTGCGTGGGTGAACGCCTCCGGCGGGATGGGCTCGCGCACAAAGGCGTCGCCCTGCCAGCAGAGGCGGAGCACTGCAGCGCCGGTCGGCGGAGCTGTGTACTCAATGCGGAGTGGGTTCCGGCCCTTGCGGATGCGGAACGCCTCCGCCTTCAAGGTGGAGAGGTCATCGGCTTCGCCTTCCAGCACGAGTTGCCCGCGCACGAACACCCGCACGCGCCCGCGGCCTTCCGCACTGAAGCTGAGGCGCGTTCTGAGTTCGAGCTGGAGAAACCCCTCAAAGACAACCGTGAACGGCCCCGCCTGAAGCCCCGGAGCAGGTGCTTCAGTGGGTTGGACGTGGAGGGCCGGCAAGCGTTGCAGCGTGTGCGCAAGCCCGCCCGCCCCGGCGTACGCGGCCAGCAAGCCGGGATTCACCGGAATCCCTGGATCGGAAGCGGCGGCGTCCTGTGCCGCCGTGGGCAGCACGCACGCAACGACCAAGAGCAGAGCGCCGAGCCGTCGCGCGGGTTTTGCCGCATGGGCGCGCATCCAGCGGATGCAGTGCTTCAGCGCCTCAACGCGAAGTGTGTCTCGCGCGCACCGGCTCACTTCGTCCCGTCGCGACCGAGCTTGTGGATAGTGTTCCAGATCTCGGCCTTGAAGTCAGTCCCGCTCTTGTCCGCGAGGTCCGCCGTGATGTGCATCTGCATGGCGATGTGCATGGGCGCGAGCGTGAGCCGCACCGTCCTGCCATCGGCCGCGAGTTCCGCCTTCTGCACTTTCAGCGTGTCGTGGTTCTTGAGGTCGTGCATTTCCTCGCGTTGCGCCCGCTCGGAGAGCGCGGCATCGGGCTCCAGCACGCTCAGCTCCGGCCCGCCGTACATGGGGCCCCAGACGTAGTTCCAGATCTTCACTGCGTAGCTCTCGGGGTCGTTCGCGAGTTCCGGATCGAGAGCGCAACTGAAGCGGATCTCCACGCCGTCTGCGAGAGCGCGGAGCGATTCCGCCATGCGCATCGGTGCTGCGGTGCGGCGCACGCGCTGCAAGCCGCTCAGTTTCGCGGCATTGGTCTGCCAACCACGCAGCCCGGAGATCCACATCTGGCCGTCGCGGGCGTCGAAGCGCGCGCGCATGGCGCTGCTTGCGAGGCGGAACGGGAGGCGCGTCACGCCGCCTTGCACTTGTCCATCCACGGTTTCCATGAGGACGCGATAGGCCGTGCTCTGACCGTAGGAGAGGTGAATGAGCGTCTCCTTCGGGAGACCAAAACGCTCATCCTGCGTCCAGACCTGGCCGCCGGAGGAGTTGTCCACTTCCATCGGGAACCAGCAGAGCGGCAGTTCGTAGTTCACGGGCTTCGGTGTGATGGGTGTGCAATCCACCACGCCCTGAAATGAACCCGGTCGCGTCCAGTGCAATTTGCAGCGCGGCACCCATGTGCCTTGATTGTCACCGGCCGTGATTTCTCCGTGAGGTCCGACACCAATGCCGTTTGGCGCGCGCAGTCCTGTGGCATGCACGCTGAGAGCCGAACCGTCGCCCTTCACGCGGAGGATGCTGCCGTGATGCGGCACGATGCGGTCGAAGCCGCGCCCGCCGGGGCGCACCGGACCCGCCTTTGCGAACCAGAAATCGCCTTCAGGCCCGAGTTGCAGATCGAACACGAACTCGTGAAAGTTCGTGGTGGCCATGACCTCGTTGTTGAAGCAGCGGTACTCGTCCGCTTCGCCGTCATCGTTGTGGTCGATGAGCTCCGTGATCTGGTCCCGGCCGCTGACGAACACGCGTCCGTCGCGGATCACGAGCCCGAGAGTTTCGAAGAGTCCGGCTGCGAAGCGTCGCCACTTCGCTTGGCGCAACTCTGCACTGAGACCGCTGACGAGCCACACGTCGCCATTCCACGTGCTCACTGCGGCGCGCGGGGCGTTCTCGAAGAGGTCGAATCCGCCGATGCGCAGCGGGCTCTTCCACGGGTTCTCCATGGGAATGCCCACCGTGTCCACGGCGAATGGGCCATCGCTGGTCCCCATCTCGCAGGGCACGAGAAGTTCTTGCGGCCAGAGTGGAGGCCCGGCGGCGACGAGGTCCGAGGGATCGGCGGGAACGCCGACGTCCACGGCGCCGAGAGTCGCTCCCGGTGCAAAGAGGGCGACGCGCACTCTGCGCACGGCACGGGTGGCCGGCACGGCGAGCAGGAGACGCTTTCCTCCCGGGCCATCAAGGACTTCCAGACGGCACGCGGGATCGCCACCGAGAATGGCGCTGGGGGCATCCTTGCCACCATCCACACGCCGCTCCGCTGTGCTCGCGAAGGATGCTGCATCCGCGAGCAGGAACCAGCGATGGCTGGCGCAGGGCTCGAAGCGGAAGTCGCGGACCAAAGCCAGTTGCCCGCCGAGCGTGAGTGCGGTCGGCGCTTCAAGCACTTCCGCTTCATCCACTTCGTAGCGCAGCGCCACACGTCGTCCGTGACGGTGCAGCGCTTTCCAGCGACCTTGCGCGAACGGGATCGGGCCCGCACTGCTCGCCCGCTCATCCTTCAGGTCCTTCGTGAGGCCTGCGCCGGCGGTGACTTCGGTTCGGAACCAGAGAGGTCCCTCCGTATACGGGAAACTCCCGTGGCCCTCGTCATAGGAAACGCCTGAGAGTTTGAGGAACCCCTCCCACCCGAAGGCGGGGCGGAGGAGATCCGTGTCGAAGGTCATGCTGAGTTGCTGGCGCTCGCCCAAGCGGAGTGTGATGCCCTTCGCCGCGGCGTGCGTGCGTGCCTTGCCGCAGCCGACAGATGAGGAGAGGAACGGACCGTAGTCCATCGACTCCCACCAGCGCTCGGGTTCCTTGGGGGCTTGCGCGCCAAGAAGGGCCGCGCAGCAAAGGAGAAGACTCAGCGTTTTCATGTGGCAATGAGGCGCCGGTCGCGTCCGAGTGACCTGCACGCGGGGCGGATCTTAGTCGAAGAGCCCTCAGGAATCGGGGCTGCGTGCGGCCGTGGCCGGACTACATGCCGATGCCGCTGTACTGGAATCCGAGCGCTTCCACGGCGCTGCGAGTCCAGATGTTGCGGCCATCGATGAGGTGGGGACCGGACATGAGTTCGCGCAACCGCAGGAAATCCGGGCGGCGATACTCGTTCCATTCGGTGACCAGCACGAGGGCATCCGCTTTTTCGGCTGCCTCGTAGTTGCGCTCATGGAAGCTCAAGCCCGGGCGCGATCCGAGCATCCCGCGCGCGTTGGCGATGCCCTCCGGGTCCGTGGCGCGGACTTCCGCTCCCGCGGCGAGAAGATCCTCGATCAAGACGAGGCTCGGCGCTTCGCGCATGTCATCCGTGTTGGGTTTGAAAGCGAGCCCCCAGACGGCAACGCGCTTTCCCTTGAGCGCGCCGCCGAAACGAGCGGCCACCTTCTCCGCGAGGCGGTGCTTCTGCTCTGCATTCACGGCTTCCACAGCCGTGAGTACCTGCGGCACACAGGCCACTTCGCGTCCGGTGTTGATGAGCGCCTGCAGGTCCTTCGGGAAACAACTGCCGCCGTAACCGGGGCCGGGGAAGAGGAACGGGAAACCGATGCGGGCATCAGTGCCCATGCCCTTCCTCACATGCTCGACATTGGCCCCGAGCTTCTCGCAGAGCAGGGCCATTTCGTTCATGAACGAGATGCGCGTCGCGAGCATGGCGTTGCAGGCGTACTTGGTGAGTTCCGCGCTGCGTACATCCATGTGCAGGATGGGTTTGTTGGTGCGCATGAACGGCGCGTAGAGGTCGGCCATGGTGGCGCGTGCGCGTTCCGTGGAGGCGCCGATGACCACCCGGTCCGGCTTCATGAAGTCGTCGATGGCGGCGCCTTCCTTGAGGAACTCGGGATTGCTGACCACATCGAACTCATGGGTGGTCTGGCGTGCGATCTCGGCGCGCACGAGATCTGCCGTGCCCACGGGCACGGTCGATTTGTCCACCACGACCTTGTAGCCGTCGAGGTGCTTGCCGATGGTCCGCGCGACTTCGAGGACATAGCGGAGGTCCGCCTTGCCGTCTGCACTCATCGGTGTGCCCACAGCGATGAAGATCACTTCCGCGTTGCGCACCGCGCCAGCGCCATCGAGCGTGAATGCGAGGCGCTCCTCGGCGCGGTTCCTGCGCACGAGTTCCGTCAGCCCCGGCTCGAAGATGGGGACTTCTCCGGCGTTGAGCCGGCGCACGCGCTCGGCGTCCACGTCCACAAGGGTCACGCTGTTGCCGGTCTCGGCGAAGCATGTGCCCGCCACGAGACCCACATACCCGGCTCCGAACACGGCGATGCGCATCAGCAATCCTCAACTCGATAACAGCGTTCCGGCGCGCCTTTCGCGCCGTTCACGGCACGCATCCTATCGGCCGCGCGCGATCCGGCACGGGAGGCAGGCCGGGGCCCATTCCTCATGATTCAGAACCACGGATACCCAGCCGGGACATGATGCGTTGCAGGGCTGCGCGCGTCATGCCGCAATGGTCCGCAGCGTGGGTGATGTTGCCGCCGCTCTTTTCGAGAGCGCGCTCGACGTACTCGCGCTGGAAGTTCTCGATGGCGAGCTGCTTGGCTGCGTTGTAATCCGCGCCATCCGCAGCTCCCGATGCCACCCCGCTGGGCGCGCGTGACGTGAGCCCGAGGTGATGGGGATGAATCTCCGGTCCGCTGCAGACGACGAGAGCACGCTGCACGGCATTGGAGAGTTCGCGCACATTGCCAGGCCAGGTGTGCGCGCGCAGGGCGTCCAGTGCAGCGCTCGAAAACTCCGGCACCGGGGTTTCCGGTGCCAGGCAGGTGCGCGCGCCCTCGCGCAGGAAATGCCGCGCCAGAGGCTCGATGTCGAGCGGTCGTTCGCGCAGGGCCGGCAGGCGCACGCGCACCACCGCAAGGCGCCAGAAGAGATCCTCGCGGAAGGCGCCGCTCGGGAGCAGGGCCTCAAGGTCCTTGTTGCTCGCGGTGACGAGGCGAAAGTCCACGGCGCGGTCGGCTGTGCAACCGAGCGGTCGCACCTGTCGCTCTTGCAGGACGCGCAGCAAGCGCCCCTGGAATGCGGGCGACATGCTCGCCGATTCATCGAGGAACACCGTGCCTCCGTCGGCTTCCACGAACAATCCGTCGCGGTCGCGCTCAGCACCGGTGAAGGCCCCCTTCTTGTGTCCGAAGAGCTCCGATTCGAGCAGCGTGTCCGGGAGCGCGGCGGCATTGACTGCCACGAAGCGCTTGTCGCGGGCCGCACTGTGTTCGTGGATGAAGCGTGCAGCGAGTTCCTTGCCTGTGCCGCTTTCGCCTTCGAGGAGCACCGCTACCGGTGTGCGTGCGCTGCGTTCGAGGATTTCCAGTGTGGCGCGCATGGCGGGGTCAGCAGCGATGAACTCGCGGCCGCCGGCGGCGCGCGGTTCGGTCCGCTCGGCGCGTACCTGTCGCCCGAGGCGCTCGGTGATCTGCACCACCTCGGCGTTGTCGAAGGGCTTGGTGAGAAAGTGGGCGGCACCAGCGCGGAGGCAGGTGACTGCGGTCTGGATGGTGCCGAAGCCGGTGAAGATGACGACTTGCACGGACGGGAAGCGGGCCTTCACCTCCATCAGGAGATCCGAGCCCGACATGTGCGGCATCATGAGATCCGTGAGCACGAGGTGGGGGACGCGTTCCTCGATGAGGCGGAGTGCTGCGCGGCCATCCTCTGCTGCGCGCACGGTGGCCCCGAGTTGCGCGAGCAGGCGCGTGATGCCGAGGCGGAGATCCGCGGTGTCTTCAGCCACCACCACGTCGATGCCGGCCAGCCGTTGTTGAAGTTGCTTCACGGCACTCATACGGGAACTCCCGAAAGACGCAGGCGAACGCGGAACATCGTGCCCTCCGCACTCGTGTGCGCGAGTTCCAGACTGCCGCCGTGGAGTTCTGCGATGCGACGCGCCGTGGGCAGGCCGAGTCCCGTGCCGATGCCACGAGGTTTGGTGGTGTAGAAGGGTTTGAAGATGCGTTCGTGCGCGTCAGCAGGAATGCCCGGTCCGTTGTCGGAGACCTCGATTTCGAGGTGGTCGCCGCGCGTCGCCGTGCGGATGGTCACTCTGCCACCGCGTCCCTCCATGGCCTGGAAAGAGTTCACCAGCAGGTTGACGAGGATCTGGCGCAATTGCACATCGTCGCCGGTCACGTCCGCCATGCTGGCCGCCGGTTCGATGACGAGTTCGATGTGTGCGCGTTCGCGGATGGGCCGGAGGAAACGCGCCACGTCCTCGATGACAGCGTGCATGTCCACGGACTGGACGACGGGCATGGTGTCCGTTGCGTAGTCGAGCAGTTCCCGGATGGCGCGCTTGCAACTCTCCGTATTGCGCCGGATGACTGCGAGGTTCTCACGAAGATCTGCATCATTGGTTGCGAGTTCTTCGGACATCTGCGCAAACATGGAGATGGCCGCGAGGGGATTGTTCAGTTCATGCGCCATGACGCTGGCCACTTCGCCGAGCACGGCCAGGCGCTCCTGGTGTGTCTGGCGCTCTTCGGCGTGGGTGCGCTCGGTGACATCACGGGCGAGAAGCACGCGGCCTTGCTGCCCGCCCTCATCAGGAGCGAGGCGGGTGGCGTGGATCTCCCAGATGCGCTCGCCTGCGTCGAGGATGCAGGTCGTCGCCTCCGCCGCCGGGTCCATCATGCAGCGCATGCAGTCTTCTTCCGAGCCCGGGTTGCCGCGACAAGAATGGTGAGGATGCAGCGCGGAAGCGGCTGATTTCTCGATGAAGGGCTCGATGGCCTTCGCGGCAGCGTTGCGGGCAACAGTCCGACCTTCGTGGTCGAGCACCATCAGTGCATCCTGCATGGAACCGAGCACGGCGTTCAAGCGCGCACTCTCGCGCCGGAGCTCGAGCCGCTGGGCGCGGAGGTCGGCTGCCACTTCTTCGAGGCTCTTGGTGCGCTCTTCCACGGCGGCAGCCATGTGATTGAACCCGCTTGCGAGCTGTCCGATTTCGTCTTCGCTGGAGACTTCCACACGCACACTCGTCGCTCCTTCGCGCACGCGGCGCACCGCGTCCGTGAGGCGCATGAGTGGGTGCGCGATGAAGTGGATGGGCAGCAGCATCAGCAGGCCCGTGAGCAGCGCGAGCGCGCAGCCGACGAGGAGGAAGCGGCTTTGCAATCCCG
>SXUL01000118.1 GCA_005790545.1 Planctomycetia bacterium
GCCCCGAGGTCTGAATGTGGTACTTGAGCTTCTGCGCTCGTTCCGGACAACCGTAAAGGTCTCGCATGGCGACCGCCCAGATGCGCCGCGCCACACGCCCGATCACGGCGTACTCGGCATCGAGACCGTTCGAGAAGAAGAAGGACAGGTTGGGTGCGAAATCCTCAACCGCAAGGCCGCGCGCCTTCCACGCCTCGACATAGGTGAACCCGTTGGCGAGCGTGAATGCGAGTTGCGTGATCGGGTTCGCGCCTGCTTCAGCGATGTGGTAACCGGAGATGCTCACCGAATAGTAGTTCTTCACCTCATGCTCGATGAAGAACTGCTGCACATCACCCATCATGCGCAACGCGAATTCCGTGCTGAAGATGCAGGTGTTCTGGGCTTGATCCTCTTTGAGAATGTCCGCCTGCACCGTGCCCCGCACGGTCTTCAGGGTGCGCGCCGAGATCTGTGCGCGTTCCTGCTCCGTCGGACAGCGGCCTTCGTTCCTTTCGAACAGCACCAATTGCTGATCGACGGCTGCATTCATGAACATGGCAAGCAGGATCGGCGCCGGACCATTGATGGTCATGCTCACACTGGTGTTCGCATCGCAGAGGTCGAAGCCCTGGAAGAGGCGCTGCATGTCATCCAGCGTGCAGATGCTCACACCGGATTCGCCGACCTTGCCCCAGATGTCCGGCCTGCGTTCCGGATCACGGCCGTAAAGCGTCACAGAGTCGAAAGCGGTCGAAAGGCGATGCGCCTTCTCGCCACGGCAGAGCAGGTGGAAGCGCGCATTCGTTTGCGCTGGCGGGCCCTCGCCCGCGAACATGCGTTTCGGGTCCTCGTCCTTGCGCTTCAGCTCGAAGACGCCACCCGTGAAGGGAAAGCGTCCGGGCAAGTTTTCGAGAAGGAGCCAGCGCAGCAAGGCGCCGGGTTCGTCGTCTTTGGGCAGCGCGACGCGCGGGAGGCTCGTGCCCGCGAGCGTGGTGACACGCAGAGGCTGGCTGAACTCACGCTCGCGTACGCGGCTCTTCAATTCCGTACCGGACCAGGCTTCTTTCAGCCGCGGCCAGCCGTCCAGCAGGGCGCGCGATTCCGGGGCAAGCGCTGCCGCAGTGGACGCACGTGCGCGCAGCGCCTCCGCCTCGGCCGGGTCCAGCAACGAGCCCGCCTGTTCCACGGCCCCGAGCAGGCGCGCCTTGGCACACTCCGCCTCCACCAGCGTCTGCCGCGCGCGGATGACATTGGCAATCTCGGCGAGATAGCGGGCCCGACCTGGAGGCACCATGCTCGTGCGCGGCGCAGACACACTCGCCACGACGCCGGTGGCAAACGCAGTGCCACACTTCGTGTCGATGATCCCGAGCAGGCAGCCAAAGGCCTCGTTCACGCCCGCATCATTGAATTGCGCCGAGACAGTTCCGAATACCGGCAACGACGCATCCGTAGCATCGAAGAGCTTGCGCCCGCGGCGGAACTGCTTGCGCACATCCCTGAGCGCATCCGCCGCTCCACGCCGATCAGACTTGTTCACCACCACGAGATCCGCGAGATCGAGCATGTCGATCTTCTCGAGTTGCGATGCGGCCCCGTATTCGGGCGTCATGACGTAGACACTCGCGTCCACGAGATCCGTGATGGCGCTGCTGCCCTGGCCGATGCCGCTCGTCTCCACGAGCACGAGGTCGAAGCCACTGCGCTGGACGAGTTCGATCACCGGGCGCAGCGCGCGGGACACTTCCCCGCCCTGCTGTCGTGTGGCCAGTGAACGGATGAACACCCGTTCGTTGGCGGCCGAGTTCATGCGAATGCGGTCGCCAAGGAGCGCGCCACCGGTGCGACGCCGGGTCGGATCCACGGCCAAGACCGCCACGCGACCCTGCGGACGAGTGCGGAGGAAGCGCAGGACCAGCTCATCCGTGAAGGAGGACTTCCCGGCTCCGCCGGGGCCGGTGATGCCGACCACGGGAACGCGCTTCGCCGCCGCCGCGAGATGCGCGCGGGCGAAGAGTGCCTCCGCGTCCTCAGGCTGCGCCTCCAAGAGCGTGACAAGGCGCGGCAAGCGGAGGGCGCCCTCCGGCATGGTCTCGCCACGTCGTGTAGCGCGGCAACGCTCCACCATGTCCTTGATCATGCCCTCAAGGCCGAGGCGCCGACCATCTTCCGGTGAGTAGATGCGCTCGATGCCGCCGCGCTCGAGTTCCGCGATCTCGCGCGGAACGATGGTCCCACCACCGCCGCCGAAGATCTTGATGTCCTTCGCACCCCGCTCATCAAGCAACTCACGCGCGTAACGGAAGAACTCCATATGACCACCCTGGTAGGAGCTGATGGCAATGCCATCGGCGTCCTCCTGGATGGCCGCCGTCACGATTTCGGCAACGGAACGGTTGTGGCCGAGGTGAATCGTCTCGCAGCCTGCTTCAAGCAGCAGGCGGCGGATGACGTTGATGGCGGCGTCATGCCCGTCGAAGAGTGACGCAGCAGTGACGAAACGCACGGCTCCAGTGGCGCGGAGGGTGGTGCTCATGGGCAATGCGACCGCAAATGGCCGTGCCACAACCTAGCAGCGGCGCCGGAGCGCGTCCAAAAAGGAATGCCGCGCCAACCTTGGTTGTTGCGGCAAAGTAGGTGACAAGTGCGGGGCCCCGATCCGGCGTGAGTCTTGAGGTGTGCAGTGAACTCTTGTGTGTCGTCAGCCGTTCGAGAAGGAGTGAATTCTGGACCTGGCGGCCCCGCACTCTCACCACGATGAATGACCTGACCCACCGGGATTCCGGCGAAAAATCAGGGATGTTTCTTTTTCCAGCTCTCGAACCGCTCCGTCAACCCCTGCTCCTTCAGGAACTGGTTGATGGTCTCCATTTCGTGGCTCCCTTTCTGGATCATCCGCCCAGCCTCACAAAGCCAGAAAGAGTCCCGAGTGCGCTGCCGCGATTTGGTGGCGATGGCTGCCCGGATGAGCCGCTCCTCAGCGGTCGGGCCGAGTTTCAGGATTTCCACCATCTCGTAAATGGAGTCGCCCGAGGGGACGAAGGCCGCATTCACCATGAGATTGAAGTGGTTGGATGAGCGGCCCAGGAGAGCACTGAAGCCTCGGCCAGAAAGCGTCTTTCCTTCCCTCCGCTGCCACTCATCCAGGCAGGCGAGGAACTCCAATTGAAAGGGCGTCTGGCTGCGTGCCAGCGCCGTTTTTTTCCGTGTCGGTCTCTTCACTGGGGAACCTCGTGTTGGGGTGATTGAAAGCCCGGTCCCGTGAGCGCTGCATCCTTTCTGTCGCAGGCACCGTCCGAGCCGGTTTGATGTACCAGAACGACCGTCAAGTGTCACGCACATTCTTGACACTCAAAAACCCGCAAGTTCCACAGCCACTTCCATCATGAGCCGTGACGACGATGCGCGACCAATCCGACACCCCGTCCGACAACGATGACGACCCCACGCGCACGTGGCGAAGGCCGGACACCCAGACGATGGTCGCCGATGCCGCCAGCGCTCGAAGGCTTCTCGACGATGGCTTCACCGACGAAGCCATCGCGATGTACATGGAAGTCCTGGGGCGGGACGAGCGTGACATCGAAGCACTGAAAGGTCTCGGTGTCGCTTGGATCAGGCTCGGCCGTTGCCGCAACGCTGCCCACACGCTGCGCACTGCGCTCGCCCTCGATCCCACCGACCCGGCGATCCACTACTCGCTCGCCATCAGCGCATTCGGCACAGGACAGCATGCCGAGGCGGAGAACGCCATCCGGGCCCTCGAACACAGTGCGCCCAAGCTGGCGCTCTCTCTGCGGAAGCTCGCCCGCGCCTGAGGGCCGCTGCCGCCAAGGCTAGGATCTTCGCCATGCACAACTCGTGGCGGATTCGCTGGTGCTCTTTCGCGCTGACCCTGGTCCTTTTCGCTGGCCTCTCGGCCCAAGACGCGGCACCGAAGCCCCTCACTCTCGAACAGGCTCTCTCCCGTCAGGGCATGAGCCAGTTCATGACGCGGCTGCCCGCGGCATTCGGGTTCGTGGAGGGCACAGACCTCCTGCAAGGCCCGAACGGGGTCCTGAATCCGGCGGACATGAAACCGGCCGATGCCCCCGCGCCTCCAGTCGCGACGCCGAGCTTGACGGACGTGGTGCAGAAGGCGCTGAAGGACCGCGGCGACGCGGTGCACCCGGCGTCTTTCACGGGCGGGCCACTCCGCAGCACCCTGCCCCGCACGCCGCATCCGCGCCAGGGCTTCATCGAAGCGGCGGATGGTTCCGCAGGTGTCTTCGTTGACGAAGGCGAACTGGTGAAGGGCGTGCGAGCCGGAACTGTTCAGCGCTCCGGCCCAGGCTTCAAGGGTTGCCGTCAACTCAGCATCAGTGCGAACGGCGCCATGGTCTCCTGCATCCGGGATGACGGGAACCTCGCCATCTGGAATGGCGAGAAGGTCCAGCAACTCACATCCGACGCGAGCGAGAGCATCTTCGAAGGTGAACTCGACTGGGTCTATCAGGAAGAGGTGTACGGTCGCTTCGACTTCCGGGGCAACTGGCTCTCGCCGGATGGACGGCACATCGTCTGGATGCGCATCGACGAGGCGCTGGTGCCCGACTTCACCATCACGGACCAGTCGCGTCAGCCACAACTGACCGAGCATCTCCGTTATCCGAAGGCGGGCGAAGGCAACCCGGTCTCCACTTTGCTGGTGGCCGACACGACGACGGGCGCCATCGTCAACGTGGATCTTTCCGCCTTCAAGAGCGAGGACCAGATCCTCATCGTCCGCGTGGGTTGGACCCCGAACGGGCAGGTCCTCTTCATGGTTCAGGACCGCGAACAACGCTGGCTCGAAGTTCTCAGCGCCGATCCTGCCACCGGCAAGACACAGAAGATCCTGCGCGAAGAATCGAAGACTTGGGTGAACATCCTCGCCATGCCGCACTGGCTGAAGGACGGCAGCTTCCTCTGGGAAAGCGAACGCACGGGCTACCGACACCTCTACCACTGCTCTGCAGACGGTCAGCAACAACGCGCGCTCACTCAGGGCGAATGGCAGGTCACCGAAATCCTCCACCTCGATGAAGCCGCGGGCTGCCTCGACATCAGTGCCACGAAGGATGGCGCCGAAAACAGGAATTACTACCGCCTCGCTCTCGACGGCAGATCCCTGAAGCGCCTCACGCCCGGCGCTGGTCAGCATGAGTTGGAGTTCTCGCTGAACCGCGAGTGGATGGTGGACACCGTGAGCGCCACGGACACACCGCCTTGCCAGCGCCTCTTGCACATTGGCAAGGATGACACCGCAGCGAAGGTTGTCCGTGAATTGGCCGCCGCGCCGAAGCCGCAAGGCCTCGCCGCAGGCACCATGAGCGCACCGGAATTCGTGCGCATCCCAGCCCGTGACGGCTACCTGCTCGATGCACGCCTCACCAAGCCGCTCCATCGCGCCGCAGGCACGCGCGCGCCCGTCTGGATGCAGACCTATGCCGGCCCCGACACGCCCACAGTGAAGAACAGCTTCCACACCGACCCTTTCGCCCAGTTCCTCGCAGGCCAAGGCATCGGCACCCTCGACATCAATGTGCGGAGCTCCTCAGGACGCGGTCAGGCTCACACGGAGAAGTGCTACGGGCAGTTCGGCGTGCAGGAAGCGGCCGATCTCGAGGATGCAGCGCGCTGGCTCGGCCAACAGACATGGGCCGATGGCGCGCGCATCGGGCTCACCGGCTGGAGCTTCGGCGGATTCATCACGGCCTTCGCCATGACGCACTCGGATCTCTTCAAGCTCGGTATCGCGGGTGGTGGCGTCTATGCGTGGGAGAATTACGACACCATCTACACCGAGCGCTACATGCGCACGCCCGAGCACAACGCGGAGGGCTACAAGCGCTCGTCTGTGCTCGCGTCCGCGGCGAACCTGAAGGGGCACCTTGTGATCATCCACGGACTCATGGATGACAATGTGCACGTCCAGAACGCCATGCAGCTCTGCTTCGCACTGCAAAGCGCCGGCAAGCAATTCGATCTCATGCTCTATCCGCGCCAGCGCCACGGCATCCAGGACCCGCGCCTCTCGCAGCACATGAGAAACCTCATGTGGAACGCCATCAAGACGCATCTGTGAGCTCGCGTACACCGTCTCGACCGCCTGCGCCGCCTGCGCCGCGAGTGGGGTCCCGCTGAGCAGAGCCTTCGAGCGCATCCGAGCGGCTCTGCGAAGCGGGATCACCCCCGAACAGAGCAGGCGGCGCATCCGCGTGCCGTATCAGCGCGCGTGCTGCCTATGCGCCCGCTCTGCGCGTGGGTCAATTGAGCTGGAAGGAGAGTGGTTCGGAGAGGCGGAGCGTGCCGATGTCGAGGGCCTGGAACACCACCACCGGTGGAGGAAGCATGGGCAACGATCCAGGAGGCAGGACGCCGGAGAGATCGAGGTCGAAGCAGGTATCCCCGTTGTCAGCCCCGTTGGTCGGATCGACGTAAGTGGTGATGGGGTTCATGCCGCCGTTGAACGCTGCCTGGAGGTACGGGATCTGGCACGCGGCACTGAATGCACCGCCAGCCGGTGAGAGCACGCAGCCCGAATTGGCGATGCCGAATGGATCGACATAGAGATCGGGATATCCGCCGACGCCGTAAGGGCTCACGTCGTAGCGCGGCACCCATCCACCCGCGGGCACAAATTCCACGCTGCCGAACACCGCGAGCAGCGTCCCCGGAGCGGCATTGCTGATGTAGCCGGTCAGGTGGCCCGTCCAGCTCAACGCATGGGTGGAGAGCAGCGCCGAGGTCGGATAGGCATCGAGATGCAGCGGACGGCCAAAGGTCGCCGCGAGGGGCGGGTTGTGGAGGACAACATCCAGTGCATCTGCAGGTCCGGCGTAGAAAGCAGGATTGAAGGAGAGGTCGCGCATGCCGAGCGCATTGGGATTGCTCATGATGACGCCGTTGATCTGCGCGAAGGAGCCTCCACCCAGCGTCGAATAGATGGCGCTCGCCGTCAGGTTTTGCACACCTGCGGCTGCACCACCCGAAACATCCACGGTGAAGTAGAGAGCCGGAGCCGTGAATCCCGCCGTGGTGATCACCGTGGCCGCTGCGAGGTCGAGATCGAGGCCATAGCAGTTCGCGACCGCGGCGGTGCCCGGATTGCCGCCCGCGAGGATGGCCATGTTCTTCACCTCGGTGGCGGTGTAGAGCAGTTCGGCAAAGCCTGCCTGTGGAAGGCTCACACTGCCGTAGGGGCCGACAGGCGTGTATGCGCTGCCGGGGATGCGGATGATGTCGCCACGCGTGATGGTGACGGGCACAGCCGTTCCCACCGGACTCAGTTTCACTTGCGCCAGCGGAATGCCCGCAGTGCCATCAAAACTCACATAAATGTCGCCATTGGTCTGGTCCACGGCGAAGGCATCCACGTCGATGGTGTTGTTCGGTGCCGCGAGTCCGAAGAAGGCTTCAAAGTGCGCCTGACGAATGAAGAAGATCGGGGGCACCGGTGTGCTCGGCATGGGATAGACATTGCTCGCGCGCGGCAACATGACCATGTCCGCTTCCGTGATGTTCACGCCGATGAACCCCGCGGCACCAACGCTGTCCGTGTGCGACGAGACGAACATCTCGTGCAAGTTGTTCGGCCGACCGTTGGCGGCGGCGGGAACCCAGATCGCATCCACGCCCGGGAAGTTCGTGGACTCATCCATGAGGCCGTCGCTGTCGAGATCGCCGATGAGCAGATTGAACTGCGGGAAATTGGAGATCTCGACGTAATCGGTCACCACCGTCGCAGGCAGCGAGTTCGGGATGGTCGCATTGGGCACCCCGGGTTGCACATAACTGATGCCCGGTGAGTTGGCGATGGCTGACTCGACGATGTAGCTGCCGCCGAGCACCATGCCTGCGCCACAGATGGGCGTCAGGCTGAGTTGGTCTCCCGCGCGTCCCGAGCGCGGACACTCCGTGTAGCGCGTGGAGAAGTAGATCGTCTGACCCTGCGCACACAGCGCACTACCCAGAAGCAACGTCGCAAGAACTGCCTTCTTCATCATGAGCGCAACTCCGGCACCGCATGCGGCGCCGCACCAAGGCTACACGGACGCAGAAGAGGCCCCACTCAAGGATGGATCAAGAAACGCCCTCAGAACCCGCAGAGGACGAGGGCGCCACTGGCGATGACAAGTCCTGCTGAGAGCAGGCGCGCACGCCGCTCTCCTACGCGCTCGAACAATGGCGAGAGCAGTCCGACGGCAGAAAGTGTTGCACAGAGCATTGTTGCAACGGTCGCGAACGAAAAGCTGGAGGCAACGGCGACGAGCCCGGCAGGACCGTGACGAACCGCCGCAGCCATGGCGAAGGGGACCAACCACTCGCACGGGCCGAGCACGAAGACCAGCACCATCCAGAAGCCGGTGCGGCGCGGCCTTGATCCACGCGCCACGAATCCGCGGGGAAAGAGCAGGAAGATCCCGAGCACCATGAGCGCTAGCCCGGCGAGGAACCCCCGCGCCTCGTTCAGTTCCGTGAAGGCGGTGAGCGCCTCACCGAGTGCAACACCCAGCATGGCAAGCACGACGCTTGAGAGACAATGCAACGCGCCGCAGAGCAGCACGAGTCGCACCAAGCGCCGCGTTCCCGTGCGCTGCTCACGCGCGATCTCGACGAAGGGCAGCCAGTGGTCCGGGCCGGCCAGCGTGTGCAACACGCCGACAAGAGCCGCCACACTCGTTGCTACCAGCAGACTCTCGTTCGTGTCCGCAGCGAAGGCCTGCATCACAAATCACCAGTTGATCGTGAGACTCACGGCCACATCGGGGTGCAGGCTTTTCTTGACTGGACAACCCTCGGCAGCCGCCGTGAGTGCGGCATGAAACTCGGCGGGCACACCGGGCGGCATGTCGAGCACCATGCTGAGCGAACCGATGCGACGGTCCGGAGCTGCGGCCATCTCCTTCACCACACGGCAGCGCGCGCCCTTCATGTCGATGCCGCGCCGCGCCGCCACGATGCCCATGAGAGTGAGCGTACAGCTCGCGAGTGCCGCCCCCACGAGATCCGTGGGGGAAAACGCCTCGCCCTTGCCCTGATTGTCCTTGGGGGCATCCGTGGCGATGCGGGAACCACTCGGAGCGTGAATTGCGACCGTGCGCAGGTCGCCCTCGTAGATGACTGTGGCTTCAACCATGATGGCTGATGCTAGCGCGGCGGGCCTTCCCGCGCCGCACTAGGATGGCACCATGCGCACGTTGATCGCTTGCGGCCTTGTCGCCATGTTCATCGCGGCCCAGGAACGAGTGGTCTGCACCGGCGCTGCGCCCCGTGGCGGTCCCGCGCCGTTGCTGCTTCTTGAACGCGGACGAATGGAGACCCTCGTGGCCGACGCGGCGGCCAGCCTCCCCGCCATCGCACCGGATGGCAGCGCAGTCGCGTACCTCGATCACTCCAACAAGGGCCCGCGCGGTCCGGCACTCGCGCTCCTCGATCTTGTGACGCACACGCGCCGCATCCTCGTGGACTCCATGCCTCTGCAAGCGGTGCGCTTCAGTCCGGACGGCCGTGAACTCATCTTTGCTGGCTGGAATGCAGAGCACGTAGCCGAGATCTTCCGCCTCGATCGCGCCACCGGCAACGCCGTCCAACTCACGCACACCACCGGCCGCTCGCCGGTCTGGTCGCCGGATGGGACACAGATCGCATTCATGGGCTTCGGTCCGGACAACCACGACGGGCTCATGCTCATGCAGAAAGACGGCAGCGGTTTGCACAAGCTCGCACCCTCGCGCGCCCGGGACTCGCGCCCGTACTTCTCGCCCGACGGGCGCCTGCTCCTCTACGAAGACTTCGTGGATGTCGACGCACAGCACATCCGTGGTGTCGTCAACCTGATCGGTGTGGATGGCACCGGTGCGCGCGTCATCTCGCCGGCTGATGCGAGCGCCTTTGGAGCGCGCTTCACGCCCACGGGCGGAGTGCTCTACCTCCGTGGAAGCCGCGAGAACCGCACTCTGGTGTCCTTCGATCCTGTGACCGACACACAGCGCGACGTGTTGGCGCTCCCCCACGCGGACGACGACGACCTGACGGTGCTCGCCGACGGCAGCGTCGTGGTGACGCTGGTGGAAGCGGAACACCCGCGCGTTGTGCTCGTGCGCGGCGGCCTGCTCTCGACACTGCACCGAGGTGGTGCCGCCGCCGCAAGCCTGCCTCCCCGCGCTCCGCGTGCACGTGACCTCGGCATCCCCTTCAGCGGAACTCCCGGCCCGGAGAATGCCATCACCGATGTCGCGGGAGTGCTGGTGGGCATGACCACGCTCATTCACGGCGACGCTGCGGATGCCAAGGCGAGTTGCGCGCGTACCGGAGTGACCGCCATCCTGCCGCGCGGTCGTTCCTCGCTTCTCGAACCCGTGATGGCCGGCACCGCTGTGCTCAACGGCAATGGCGAGATGACCGGCACGGCCTGGATCGCCGAATCCGGATTCCTCGAAGGACCAGTCCTGATCACCAACACGGAGAGCGTGGGCACCGTGCGCGACGCGGCGATCCAGTGGCGGCGGAAGCACGGCACCCCGGACGCAAGCGGATCTTTCTGGGCGCTGCCGCTCGTTGCAGAAACATGGGATGGCCGACTCAATGACCTCGGCGCAAGCCATGTGCGGCCTGAGCATGTCAATTCCGCTCTGGACGGCGCGCGCTGCGGGCCGGTGGCGGAGGGCAACGCGGGCGGCGGCACAGGCATGCACACGCACGGCTGGAAGGGCGGCACCGGAACAGCTTCACGGCGCGTCGGTGCACACACCCTCGGCGTGCTCGTGCAGTCCAACTACGGCCGCGCACCGCAACTCACCATCGCCGGCGTTCCCGTGGGCGCAGAGTTGAACCCGCCTGCGGATCCGCCGAAGGAGAACGGCTCCATCATCGTGATCATCGCGACGGACGCACCGCTGCTCCCGCACCAGTTGCAACGCCTCGCGCGCAGAGCACCGCTCGCGCTCGGGCGCATGGGCTCGTATGCAGGAAATTCCAGCGGGGATTTCATGCTCGCCTTCAGCACCGCGAACAGTGGTACAGCTTTCGGCACTGAACTCATGACAGCCCGCTTCCTCGGCAATGATGCCCTGGACCCCCTCTTCATCGCAGTGGTGGAAGCCACCGAGGAGGCCATCGTGAACGCCCTCATCGCCGCACGCACACTCGCTGGTCAGGGCGGCTCGTGCCTGCAGGCCATTCCGCATGACAAGCTCCGGGACGTGCTCCGGAAGTACGGTCGGCTCGTCGGCCAGAAGTGAAGGGGCCTGTCCGGGCTCAAGGCCACCCTCACGGGAAGTCGAGGGAGGCAGGATGACCGTG
This sequence comes from Planctomycetia bacterium, assembly GCA_005790545.1. Classification (GTDB taxonomy): domain Bacteria; phylum Planctomycetota; genus SXUL01. The sequence goes on from SXUL01000118.1 coordinate 11,308, forward strand.
GTTGCGTAGGGCACGTGGTACGATCACGCGCGCTGCATCGCATGTTGAGAACGTTGCTCATTATTCTGCTGATCCCGGGGCTGCTCCTGCCTGCGACGCTGCAAATCTGCGTCTGTGCGGCTGAAGCGGACCTCTGCTGCGGCGCAGATCAAGCCTGCTGCTGTTCCGGCAATCCCGCCCTCGACAGCTCCATGGCCACCTTCAGCGCTGATGAGCGCTGCGTCGGCTGCGTCGAGCTCGGCCTGCACGATGGAGGCTTCCGCGTCACGGCACCGGGCAGCGTCCCGCTACCGGACATGAGCGCGGTGGTGGCCGAACCTTGGACAGCCAACTCCTTCGTTCCGCGCACCTGCGTTGCTGAATCCCTGCTCCCCGCAGCAGGTCTCGCACCTCCGCGCACCAGCGCGCCCGTTCCGCTGCGCATCTGAACTGCGCACCTCGGCGTTCCGCCCCTCATGGGCGGATGGTCTGTTTCCCGCGGTCCTTTGCGAGGGATTCCCATGGTGCGATGGAAGATGATCGTGGCGGCAGCCCTGCTGGCGGGCTGCGCCGTGGAAGAAAAGGCGGCGCCGAATGGTGCCTCAACACTCATTCAACTGCGCACGCGCAGCTCTGCCGAGGCCGTGGATGAAGCACTGAAGCTTCTGCCCACTGGCGCGTTGCTGGTCCCGCTTCCGGCTCTGCCGGAGGACCGCAATCCGGAAACTCTCGACGCTGACCTCGCGCAGTTCTGGCACGCGAGTGCCCTCGCCTTCAGCCCGGATGTGCGCGCGGCGTTCCAGGAACTGAGAGCGTCCATCGCTGCAGAAACCGGCGTCGGGTCTCCAGAAGCGCTCATGACCGAGACCGAGATCATGCGCTCGCGTGAGGGATTCACCGAGTGGCAGCCAGGTGTGGGAGTGGACCTCCTCGCGCTTCTCGGCATCGGCCAGAGCGCGGCAGCGGAAGCGCTGGCATCCGCCACCGTGCGCCGTGATGAAGCGCGTCTCACCGAGGCGCTCTGGAAGGCGCCCTTCGCTGCCGACCGCGGGCGCATCCGCGTCGCGGCCGCACGCGCGAATCTGGAGTCTCTTGAAGCCTTGGTGACGGAAGCCACCAAGGATCAGGAACGCATCCTGCTGCTCCAGATGCACGGGCGCCTCGCGGAAACCACAGTCCACGACGCACGCACCATGTTCCATCGACTCCTCGAAGCGCGGACCGATGCGAAATCGGAGCTGGCCGCAGCGCGTGCGGAATTGGCGCTAGCCTGCGGGCTCGGCCCCGATGCCAAACCACTGGATCGCATCACGCTGGCAACCATCGATGACTTCGACGTGGCCGGTGGCGTGCCGCGCCTGCCGGAGGCGGAGGCCCTCTTCGCGGCCCGCCCGGACCTGAAGCGCCTCGGGCTCGAATACGCAATGAATGAAGCGGAATTGAGGCTCGCCGCGCGGAGCATCATTCCGACCATCACGCCTTCGTGGAAACCATCTCTCGTGAAGGGGCTGAGCACTCAACCTGGAGGAATGGTCGCCATCGATTTCCCATGGCCCTCGCGCGTGAGCTCGGCCATGAAGGTTGCGTCTGTCCGGCGCGACGCCGCGGCCAGTGCGTGGGTAGACGCCGCCAATGCCGCATGGAATGAAGTCGTGGCGCTGCGGCGCGAGATGGAAGCGGCCTACGAAAACTGGTCCGTACATGTGCCCATCGTCGACAGCGCCACTGCGGGCGCGTGGATCGCGGCCCGCAAGCGCTTCAGTCTGGATCGCGAAGCGCTCACGGATTGGATCATGGCTCTCGAACGCCGCATGGAAGGCATCGAGATGATTCAGCGCCACCGCGAGCACGCCTTCCTCCGCATTCTCGATTACCTGCAGGCCCTCGGCCCGCGCACTCTGGAGAAGAAGTCATGAGCGACCTGAACCCGCAAGTGGATCTCGCGGCGCTGGCGCGCCAGACGACAAGCGTGGCGAGGCCGAAGCGCCGCTGGACGGTGTTTCTCGTGCCACTCCTCGTGCTCGGCGCTGCCGCTGCCATCTTCTCGGAGAGTCTTGTCGACCTCTTCCGCAAGGTGCCCGTGGTGACCCTCACTCGCGCAACGCCGGTCGCCGGCGGCGCGCAGGCGGCGGGTACACCACTCTTCCAGGCCGCCGGTTGGGTCGAGCCCGATCCGGCGCCGGTGCTTGTCACCTCTCTCGAACCCGGCGTGCTCATGGATGTGCGCGTGCAGGCGGGCGACGCCGTCAAGAGCGGCGACGTGGTGGCACGTCTCGCCGATGAGGAGCAACGCCTCGTCTACGCGCAGGCAGAAGTGCGTGTGCGTCAGGCAGAAGCGGCTCTCACACGCGCCAAGGCGGAACTCGCCGCCGCAGAGCTGAACTGGAGTGAAGCGCTCGCGGTGACCGAGGCTCTCGCCAGTGCCGAAGGTGAATTGCGCGCGCAACAGGCCGAAGTGGATCTCGACCGTGCCTCAGTCACGAAGGCGGAATCTCTGGTGGCGACGGCGCGAGCGGAACTCGCCGTGCAGGAGGAACTGCTCCAAGCCGGCGCCACCAGCCAGTGGAATCGCGAGCTGGCCAAGGCCAGGCTCCGCGAGGCGGATGGCGAACTGCTCGCCATGCAGGCGGAAGTCGAGCGCGCCACGGCGGACGTGAAAAAATCCGCGGCAAAGCTCGCCCGCGCGCGCCGCGAACGCGAGTTGCGCATCGAAGACCGGCTGCGGCTCGAGACCGCGAAATCTGGCCTCGTGGATGCCGAGGCGAAACACGGTGACGCCATCACGACCATGGAGCTCGCACGGCTCCGCTTCTCGCGCACGCAGGTGCGTGCACCGCTGGACGGCATCGTGCTGGAGCGACGCACGGGTGTCGGTTCCGTGGTCGGTCCGGACGATGCGAGCCCGCCCGTCGTGAGCCTCTATGACCCGCAGTCGTTGCGCATCCGCGTGGATGTGCCGCAAGACAAGATCGGCGGCGTGGTCACAGGCAGCGAGGCCGTGATCCTTTCCGAGGCGCGCCGCGACAAGCCCTACGCGGGCAAGGTGACACGCATCGTGCACACCGCGGACATCAACAAGGTGACCTTGCAGGTGCACGTGCGCGTCACGGAACCGGACACGCTGCTCCGTCCCGAGATGCTCTGCCAGGTGCGCTTTCTTGCGAGCGGAGCCGCCGGGGCAACGACCGCGGACGTGCAGTTCCTTTCCATTCCCGCACTGCTTGTTGAAGGCGGCTCGGTCTGGGTGTTCGATCCGGTGTCGCGCACGGCGCGGCGGCGGCACGTGGAAGGCACGGCAACCGGAGACGGATCCTTCAGCATGAAGAGCGGGCTCAATCTCACGGACAAGCTCATCAATGCCGTTGTTGGTGGAAGCCTCGCGCAACTGGAAGAAGGCGCCGCAGTACGCCCGGAGGGTCAATGACATGGCGTTCATCGAACTGCACGGCGTCACCAAGTCGTGGAAGAAGGGCGAACACGAGGTGAAGCCTCTCGAGAATGTGGATCTCGAAATAGCCAAGGGTGAGTTCTTCGTGCTGCTCGGGCCCTCGGGTTCGGGCAAGACCACCCTGCTCAACCTTCTCGCCGGCATCGACCGCCCGGTGTCGGGGCGCGTGGTCGTGGCCGGCAAGGAGATCACCTCCATGAGCGCGCGCGAACTCGCGCCTTGGCGAGCGGAGCACGTCGGCTACGTGTTCCAGCAGCACCACCTGATCCCAGTACTCACGGCGTACGAAAACGTGGAATTGCCTCTCTTCCTCTTTGGCATGAACGCCGCCGCGCGCCATGAACGCGTGAGCCTCGCGCTCACGGCCGTCGGCCTCGGCGACCGCGCCTCGCACTATCCGCGCCAGCTCTCCGGCGGGCAGGAGCAGCGTGTCGCCATCGCGCGCGCCATCGTGGCCGACCCGCCGCTCATCGTCGCCGACGAACCAACGGGCGACCTTGACCACGCCTCCGCCGAAGCCGTGCTCACGCTGCTGCAGCGCTTCCGCAACGAACGCGGCAAGACCATCGTCATGGTCACCCACGATCTGAAGGCGGCGGAACGCGGCTCGCGCGTGGTGCGCCTCGACAAGGGGCGGCTCCTCGATGCCACGGGAGCACACGCTTGAGCTTCCTTGCGCGTTACACACGCCGGAATCTGCTGCGTCGACCGGGACGCACGCTGCTCACGCTGCTCGGCGTGGCTGTTGCGCTGTTCCTGTTCGTCTGCGTGGAGAGCCTCTCGGCGGGCCTCGACGCGGCGCTCTCCGGCAGCGAGGCCTCGCGCACGCTGATCGTCTACCGCCAGAATCGCTATTGCCCGCAGACGAGCTTCCTCCCGGAGCGCTACACCTCGGGCATCGAGGGGCTGCCCGGCGTCGAGAGCGTGCTGCCGGTGAAGGTGTTTCTCAACAACTGCCGCGCAAGCCTCGATCTCGTGACCTTCCAAGGTGCACCGGTGGACCGGCTCTTCTCTGCACGCGGTGTGCGCGTCACCGCAGGCTCCGAGAGTGATTTCAAGAACGGTCGTGACACGGCCCTCGTGGGCAAGGCCTTCGCCGAGCGCCGCAATCTCGCTCCCGGCGACAAATTCCGCCTCGGCAACATCACCGTGAACGTGGCGGGAATCTTCGAAGCACCGGAGCGCGTGGAAGAAAATGTGGTGCTCACCCACCTCGAGTTCCTGCAGCGCAGCGGACCGGTGAACCGCCTCGGCACGGTGACGCAGTTCGAAGTGAAGGTGAAGGATCCGGCCATGGCGCGCGAGACGGCGCGCCGCATCGACGAGCTGTTCAAGACGGCAGAGGAACCCACCGACACCCGGCCGCGCATCGAGTTCCTCGAAAGCGCCACGCGCGATCTGCGCGAGCTCCTCGGCTTCGGCCGCACCTTCGGCATGGTGGCGGCAATCGTGGTGCTCGTGCTGGTCGCGAACACCGTGAACATGGCCGTGCAGGAAAGACGGCGCGAGTTCGGCATCTGCCTTGCCGTGGGCTACGAGGGCCGACACCTGCTGCAAATCGTGCTCCTCGAAACCCTCATGCTCGTGCTTCCCGCTGCGCTCCTCGGGATCGCCGGAGCCTGGCTCACGGTGCATCTCAGCGGCATCAGCATCGGCGTCGAAGGTGTGAGCGTCGAGTTCCTCGTCTCCGTGTTGGTGATGCTGAAGGGCCTCGTCCTTGCACTCGGTCTCGGGCTTGTCGCCGCCATCGTTCCGGCTTTGAGCGCGTCGCGTGCAGATCCCGTGGCTGCTTTGAGGGGGGCCTGAGATGCGCTTGCTCCCCTTCAGCTACGCCATCGGGAATCTCGGGCGCCGCCCCGGTCGCACACTCCTCACTGCGACCGCATGTGCCCTGGTCGCCGCGGCTCTCGCGGGCTCCATCGCCTTCTCGGACGGCATGGAGCGCGGATTCAGCAGTGCCGCCAGCGATCGCACCGCCATCATGCTCTCTTCCGTCGCAGGGCGCGATGTGCTGCGCAGCACTGTGAGTGCCGCTGCGGATTCCCTTCTCGCTGCGGACGTGGCCGGCATCAGCCGCCAAGGCGGCATGCCGCTCATCTCCAGCGAGATCCACATGGGCACGAACCTCCGCCTCGGCGGCAAGGATGAACCCGAGGGCGAGGCGCGCGCGGCCTTCGTGCGCGGCATCACACCCGCGGCGTTCCTCGTGCACGCCGGTGTCACCATCACGGCCGGTCACGAACCGGGCAGCTCTGAGGTGCTGGTCGGGCGGCTCGCAGCGAAGAAGCTCGGCGTGGATGAGGACCTCCTCGCACCAGGCCGGAAGCTCCGCTTCGAAGGCGGCGAATTCACGGTGAGCGGCCAGTTCAGTGCTCCCGGCAGCACCGTCGAATCGGAGATCTGGGCTCCGCTGACGGAATTGCGCGGACTCTCGCGCCGCGACGACAGCTCGGCTCTGTTCGTGAGCATGGATGATCCTGATGCTCTGGCGGAGCTCGATCTCTTCGCCAAGCGCCGACGCGACCTCGAACTCGTGAGCATCCCGAGCGAGGTCTACTACCGCGAAATGGTCGCCTACTTCGCGCCGATTCGCGCCCTCAGTTTCATCATGACCCTGCTCATCGCGGGAGCGGTGCTGGCCACCGGTGCCAACACCTTCAACACCGCAGTGCAGGACCGCATGCGTGAACTCGCCACGCTGCGCGCGCTCGGCTACGGCGGCGGCGCGCTGGCCGTCACCCTGCTGCAGGAAGCACTGCTCCTCGCAGCCGCCGGCGGCAGCCTCGGCGTCATGCTCGCCAAGGCTCTCGTGGATGGCGCAGCCTTCCGCATCGGCATGAGCGCCTTCGCGCTCGATGTGGGGCCACGCGCCGTACTCGCAGGTTTCGCCGGGGCCCTCGCCATCGGCATCATCGGAACAATCCCGGCCATGATCCGCGCCGTGCGACTTCCTGTCGCCGTCGCGCTGAAGGAGAACTGAACGTGATGAACATCAAGACCTCCGTGCTGTTGCTGACTCTCGCTTTTTTCGCCGCCGCTTGCAGCGACAAGAAGGAGTCGTCCAACGACGCGACACCTGCAGCCTCGAACAGCATGGCCGAGAGCTTCTGGATGGCGCAGGTGGATGGCACACCACGCGGCGTGAAGGACATCGTGGCCAACGGCAAGGATGGCGAAGCCGTGCTTGTCGCAGGCCGCGTCGGCGGCAACGCGGATGTCTTCGTCCCCGGACGTGCCGCCTTTCTCATTGCCGATCTGTCGCTGAAGGACTGCTACGACATGACCGATGAGTGCAAGCAGCCGTGGGACTACTGTTGCGAAGACCCTGCGGCCTTGAAGACCGGAACTCTGGCCGTCGAATGCCGCGGGGGTGAACGTGTTCTCGCTCAGGAAGTCCGTGGTTTCCACACACTCGACCATGGACGGGATGTCGTCATCCGCGGTGTGGTGAAGCGCAGCGCCGCGGGCAGCCTCGTTCTGATGGCCGTGGGTATCAACGTCACCAAGGGCCGCGCGCCCTGAGTCTTCGAATCTATTCGCAGCGCGCGCGGTTCAGCCGCGCGCCTGCTCGAACGCGCGCATCCACGCCACGAGCGCCGCGACGGATTCCAGAGGCAGCGCGTTGTAGAGCGACGCGCGAATGCCGCCGACCGAACGGTGACCTTCGAGGCCCACGAGACCGCGCGCACGCGCGCCTTCGAGGAAGGCCGCTTCCGCGGCCGCATCGGGCGCACGGAAGGTCACGTTCATCCACGAGCGGGAATCCAGCGCGGCATGTCCGCGCCAGAAACCACTGCGGTCGATCTCGCCGTAGAGAAGTTCCGCCTTCGCGCGATTCCGTGCCTCCATGGCAGCCACGCCTCCCGAGCGCTTCAACCACGCGAGCACCTTCCCCATGAGCCAGACGGCAAAGGTGGGGTGCGTGTTGTAGATGCCGTCGGCGTTCACGTGCGTCGCATACGCAAGCATGGAAGGGAGCTCCTTCCGCGCGCGCTGGAGCAACTCCGTTCTGAGAGCAACCACCGTCACGCCGCTGGGTCCGAGATTCTTCTGTGCGCCGGCATAGATGAGACTGCAACCCGCCACATCACGCCGCATGGAGAGGATGTCACTCGACATGTCCACGACGAGCGGCACGGACCCGGTCTGTGGCAGTTCGCGCCACTGCGTGCCATAGATGGTGTTGTTGCTGGTGATGTGCACGTAAGCGAGTTCATCAGTGCAACGCCACTCCCCTGCCGACGGGATGCGCGTGAACTTCGATTCCTTGCCACTCCAGAGTGTGCGCCCTTCCTTGTAGCGGGCCGCTTCCGCGAGGGCCTTCTCGGCCCACACGCCCGTGACGACGTAACCACCGGGCCGCTCCTCGGTCGCGAAGTTCATGGGCACCTGCGCAAACTGGAGGCTTGCGCCGCCTTGCAGGAAAAGCACGCTCCAAGAGGCATCCAGCCCGAGCAACTCGCGCAGGTCCCGTTCGGTGTCCCCGCGCACCTTGTCGTACTCCTGCGAGCGGTGGCTCCATTCAAGAATGCTCATGCCCGTGCCTGCGGTGTCTGCAAGCTCGGCTTGGGCCTCGAGCACGACCTCCCGCGGCAGCACCGCAGGACCGGCATTGAAGTTGTGGATGCGCATACGGGATGATCCTCTGCGGCGTCGATGTGCACCATGGCGAGCGGCCGCCGCTCGGCTAAGGTGCGCCCAGTTTCCCAAGGCCCGCGCGGCGGAAAAGCCGCCCATTCCCGGAAGACGTGAGACGTGTCATGAATGACGGCAAGAGTCGCCAGAGCGTGAGGAAATACCTGCCCGATGACCTCGAGGTCATCAAGGCTCTCGAATCCGCTCTCATCTCCGAGGAGGCAAGCGCGGCCACGCTCGCGAGCCCGGAACTGCGCCAACCGAAGCCCGGCGACGTGGTCGAGGCGAAGGTCATCGGGATGCAGGCTGACGCCGTGCGTGTGGACGTGGGCTGGAAGTCCGATGGCGTTGTGCCCATTTCCGAGTTCCCGGACCAGTTCCCGGCCGTGGGCTCCTCCTTGCGCGTGCGCGTGCTCAAGCTCGAGAACGCCGATGGCCAGGTGGCCTGCTCCGCGGAAGATGCGAAGCGCGCCGATCTCATGGCCGAACTCGCGAGCGGCCGCACCGGCCGTGTGGTCGAGGGACGGGTCATGGAGGCCGTGAAGGGCGGGCTCGTGGTGGATGTGGGACTGCGCGCCTTCATGCCCGCGCGCGAAGTCGGACTGCGCTTCATCGAGGACTTGCAGCCCTTCGTGGGCCAGCGCTTCCCCGTCCGCGTCGTCGAATGCAATGCGGCCGACCGCCGCATCATCGTCAGCCGGCGTTCGCTCCTCGAAGAGGAGCGCGCGGGTCAGAGAGAGAAGCTCCTCGCCACCCTTGAAGCCGGTCAGGTGCTCGATGGCACCGTGGTGAAGGTTCTCGACTTCGGCGCCTTCGTCGATCTCGGCGGCGCCGAAGGGCTGCTGCACAAGGGCGACATGGCCTGGGGCCGCGTCAGTCATCCCTCCGAACTCGTGAAGGAGGGCGACAAGGTGCGTGTGGCCGTGCTCAACTTCGATCGCGCGAGCGGCAAGATCTCGCTCGGTTTGAAGCAGACCACTGCCGGCCCATGGGACACCATCGAGGTCTGTCACCCGGTGGGCTCGCGCACGAAGGGCCGCGTCACCGGGCTGCTCGATTTCGGCGCCGTGGTGGAACTCGAGCCGGGCCTCGCCGGCATGGTGCACGTGAGCGAACTCTCCTGGGAGAAGCGCGTCCGCAAACCTGCCGACGTGGTGCAACTCAATCAAGAAGTCGAAGTCGAGGTGATCGGCATCGACGCGGCGAAGCGCAAGCTCTCGCTCTCCATGCGCCGCATCGAAGAGAACCCGCACACCGATCTCGCTTCCCGCTTCCCCTTCGCGAGCATCGTCGAGGGCGAAGTCCGCGAACTGCTCGACTTCGGAGCGGCCATTCGCCTCGACGGCGGTGCAGAAGGTCTCGTGCATGTCTCGGAACTCTCGTGGGGCCAACGGGTGAACCACCCTTCCGAGGTGGTGAAGACCGGACAGCGTCTGACCCTCATCGTCCTCGGCGTGGATGAGGCAAAACAGCGCCTGAAACTCAGCCTGAAGCAGACCGAACCCGATCCGTGGTGGGATGCGCCGACCGCATTTGCCGTGGGCACACGCCACACAGGCCGCGTCACGCGCGTCGAGAAGTTCGGCGCGTTCGTCGAACTGAAGCCCGGCTTCGAGGGCCTGCTGCACGTCTCACGCATGGGTGGCGAACAGGGCGACCGGCCGGCCGCGCGCTTCAAGCACGGCGCCACGGTGCAGGTGGAAGTGGTAGAGCTCGCTCCGGAAGAGCGTCGCGCTTCTCTCGCGCTCGTCACCGGCGACGGAGAATGAACCAGCTCGCGCTGGAGCTGGCGGCGAACCGGGATGCGCGCCTGCACTTCGTGGGCATCGCAGGCTCGGGCATGTCGGCACTCGCGCAGTACCGCGCTCTCGGAGGCGCTGCGACCTCGGGTTCTGATCGGGCGCTCGACCGTGGCCAGCAGGCTTCCGACCGCGCGTTGTTCGAGCGCCTCGGAGTCACACTGTTCCCGCAGGATGGTTCGGGCGTCTGGGGCGCCGCGGCCATGGTCACCAGCACCGCGGTGGAAGCAGAGATTCCCGATCTTGCAGCAGCGCGCGCCGCCGGCATTCCCATCCTTCATCGCGCGGAACTGCTGGGTGCACATGTGCGTTCTGAAGTCTCCGCGGCAGTGGCCGGAACCAGTGGCAAGTCCACTGTCACCACCATGCTCTTCGAGATCCTCCGGCACGCGGGACGCGATCCGGGGCTGATCAGCGGTGGCGATGCGCTTTGTCTGCGCGACAGCGAGGTGCGCGGCAACGCCTGGCGCGGGCTCGGGCCTCTCGTCGTGGAGGCGGATGAATCGGATGGCAGCCTGGTGCAGCACGCGCCCGAAGTGGGTCTCGTGCTCAATCTCCACCGCGACCACATCGAGCCCGCGGAAGTGTTCACGCTCTTCCGCGACTTCCTCGCGCGCACACGCCGCGTGCGCATCGTCGGCGATGAGCCCGAATGCCGTGACCTGCGCGCGGGTGCGCTGGTGACGGGGTTTTCCAGCGCGGCCACCTTCCGCGGCGAAGACCTCGCTCTCGACGCACGCGGCGCGCGCTTCCGGATTCGCGATATCGCAGTCGCATTGCCGCTCCCCGGAGCGCACAACGCCAGCAATGCGCTCGCCGCCATGGCCGCGGCCGAGGCTCTTGGCGTGGGCCTCAAGGAGTCAGCCCGCGCACTGGCGCACTATCGCGGTGTCGCGCGGCGCTTCGAAATCGTCGGCGAACGGAATGGCATCCGCGTCATCGACGACTATGCGCACAACCCGAGGAAGCTCGCTGCGGCCCTCGCGGCTGCGCAGGCCTCAGCACCGCGTGTCCTCGCGCTGTTCCAACCGCACGGGTTCGGTCCGAGCCGCTTCATGCGCGAAGAACTCGCCGCGCTGATCCCCGCGGCGCTGCGCGCGGCGGATCGCTGGTACTTCGCGCCCATCCACGATGCGGGCGGCACGGCCCGACGTGACATCACAGCCGCGGACCTCGCCGAGGACTTTTGCGCGCGCGGTGCCGCAGCAGAAGCACTCCGCCAGCGCGACGCATTCATCGGCATTGTGCGCCGCGAAGCCCGCAGCGGCGACACCATTCTGGTGCTCGGTGGCCGGGACAACTCACTCGCAGAGCTCGCCCACCAAGCCCTCGAAAGCCTCGGCTGAAGCGTGGGGCCGTGGGCGCTGACGGCCTGACGGCGCGTCGTTATCATCCCCGCACGCCGCAATCCGCGGATCCGGAGCCAGCCATGCGTCTTGTCAGCATCCTTCTTGCCGTCGCAGTTCTCTTCAGCGCCTGTTCCAAGTCGAAGGAACCGGCGAAGCCCGTGAAGGACACGACCGCAGCGCCCGTGGTGCAGGGCCCCGACAAAGCCTTCAAGCCCTTCCCGAAGGATGATCCCCGCGTGGTGAAACACGCAAACGGCCTCATGACCCTCGACCTCGAAGTAGGCAAGGGCAAGGCCGTCGAAGGCATCGTCATCGTGAAGACGAACTACACCGGCTGGCTGCCGACCACCGGCAAGGTGTTCGATGCCAACTGGAAGCACAGCACCGAGCCTGCGGAGTTCCCGCTCGCGAAGGGTCAGGTCATCGACGGCTTCTCACTTGGCTTCCAAGGCATGAAGGAAGGCGGGCGCCGCGTGATGTGGCTGCCCTCCGCACTCGCCTACAAGGAAGCGAGCATGGGTGACATCACCCCCAACAGCGATCTGATGTTCGAAGTCTCGCTCTTCGAAGTGAAAGAAGCGCCGCAATCCATCAAGGATGCCGCCGCCGCGATGGCCACGCAGGAAGCTGCTGACAACGCGAAGAAGGACGGCGAGGCGCCGCAGGGCAAGTGAGTTCCGCACCGGCGGCCGGGCCCGACAAGAGCGAGCGCCGCCGCCGTTCCTCGTTGAGCCTTGCAGCCAGCGCCATCCCCTTCGGACTCGGGCTCACCAAGCCGAAGCATTTTCGCGCCATGCTGCGCGTGCTCTGGCAGAACAAGGACAACCTCCCTTGGGCGTGGAAGGTCCTGAACGAAGGTGTGTGTGATGGCTGCGCTCTGGGCACCACCGGGCTGCGTGACTGGACCATCGATGACGGGCGGCACCTCTGCCTCGTGCGCCTCGAACTCCTGCGCCTGAACACCATGGGCGCATTCGCGCCTGAGATCGCAGCGGACGTGAGCGCGCTCGCTGCGCTCACCAGCCGTGAACTCCGCGACCTCGGGCGCATCCCTTGTCCCCTGCGCAGGCGGCGCGGCGAGAAGGGGTTCACGCGGGTCTCGTTCGACGAGGTCTGGAGCGAAATCGGCCCTCGCTGGCGCACCCTCGATCCCGCGCGCAGCGCCTGCTTTGTCACCAGCCGCGGCATCACCAACGAGACCTACTGGATGGCGCAGAAGGTCTGGCGTTTCCTCGGCAGCGCCAACATCGACAACAGCGCGCGACTTTGCCATGCGCCGAGCAGCAACGCGCTGAAGAAGAGCATCGGCGTGGCAGCCACGACCTGCTCGTATCGCGACTGGTACGCATCCGATCTCATCATCTTCCTCGGCAGCAACCCTGCCAATGATCAGCCGGTTTCCATGAAGTACCTCGCCGAAGCAAAACGCCGCGGCACGCGCGTGATGATGGTGAACGCCTTCCGCGAACCGTCCATGGAGCGCTACTGGGTTCCATCCGACCCGCTTGGCGCCATGTTCGGCATGCAGATCTCCGATCACACGCAACTCGTGAAGATCGGCGGAGATCTCGCATTTCTCAATGCCGTCCAGAAAGTCCTCTACGCACGTGGCGCCGTGGACGAACCCTTCATGCGCGCGCACACCACCGGCTTTGGAGCCCTGAAAGCGGCGCTCGAAGAATCTTCACTCACTGATCTCGCCGAGCGCGCCGGCGCAACCGTCGCCGAAATCGAGGCCGCGGCCGAGCTCATGGCCAGCGCCAAGCGCGGCATTCTCGTCTGGTCCATGGGCATCACGCAGCACGCGCACGGCACGGACACCATTCACGCTATCGCCAATCTCGCGCTCATGCGCGGCTGGGTCGGTCGCCCGGGGACGGGCCTCATGCCCATTCGCGGACATTCCGGAGTGCAGGGCGGCGCGGAGATGGGCGCCTATGCAACGAGTTTTCCCGGCAGCCTCGCGATCACTGCCGGCGAAACCGCAAGGCTCAGCGCGCTCTGGGGTTTCCCTGTGCCTGGCTACGCGGGCCTCTCGTGCGTCGATGCACTCGACGCAGCGCATGAGCGCCGACTCGACGCACTCTGGTGCATCGGTGGCAATTTCATGGAAACGCTGCCCGATCCGCTGCGTGTGCGTGCATCTCTCGAACGCATTCCACTGCGCGTCCACACCGACATCGTGCTCACGCACCAGATGTTCGTGGAGCCTGCCGACACGGTCTTCATTCTGCCCTCTGCCACGCGCTACGAGCAGGAGGGTGGTGGCACTGAAACCAGCACGGAGCGAAGAGTGATCTTCTCGCCGGAACTCGAAGGCCATCGCGTGGGTGAAGCGCGCGCCGAGTGGCGCATGCTGCTCGGGCTCGCGGAGGCCGTGCGCCCGGGCGCGATGCAAGCGCTCCGCTGCAGTGACGCTCCCTCCATTCGCCGTGACATCGCGGCCACCGTGCCGAGCTACGCCGGTATCGAGAAACTCTCGCGGGCGGGCGATCAGTTCCAGTGGGGCGGGCCCATGCTGTGCACAGACGGGCAATTCCCTACCGACGACGGCCGTGGACATTTCCAGGTGGTACATCCACCCGTTCCGAGGCCCCACGGCCCGGAGCGCTTTGCGCTTGCCACGCGTCGTGGCAAGCAGTTCAACAGCATGATCCAGGCAGAGCGCTGCCAGCTCACCGGCGCGGCGCGCGATCACATCTTCATGCACGCCGAGGATGCGCGCCAACTCGGCCTCAGCGCCGACGAGGCCATCGAAGTGGTGAGTGCGACGGGGCTGCTCCGCGGCCGCGTGTTCCTCGCTGATGTGACGCGAGGCACGCTGCAGGCGCACTGGCCGGAAGCAAACGCGCTGCTCCCTCATGGCGAACGCAACATCGAGAGCGGCGTGCCCGACTACAACGCGAATGTGGAAGTGCGCCGTCCCGCGCACCGAGGAGCTTCAACATGAGTGGACACACGTTCCATCCCGGACACGAAGAGATGCACGGCATCACTGTCGTGATCTTCACCACGGGCACGCGCACCTTCGTCGGGCGCTACGACCTGCGCGAGAACGGATTCATCGTGATCCACGCAGCCGATTTCCACGATTCCGCCGAGAACGCGAAACCTCAACAGGAATGGCTGGCGGAGGTGAGGAAGTATGGCAACGCTCCGCGTTTCCCGACTCTCACCGTGCCCGAGCAGAGCCTCGCGCGCATCGTGCCTCTCGGCGATCTGCCCGGCTCGGCCTGAGCTCAGCCGTCCCGGAAGAAGCCCTTCAGATCCGTCCGGATGCGCGTCTCCTCTTCCGGTTGCACATCGGCAGGCATTCCGGCCACAAGTGCTGACAGCGCTTCCGCAACGGCGGCCATGTCCTGCACGCGTTTGCGCGGGTCCTTCTCGATCATGCGGTCGATGAGTTGCGCCACCGGCGTTTCCACGTTGCGATTGAGCTTCACCAGCGGCTCGGGGTGATCCTCCAGTGTTGCGCGCAGGATCTCCGTGCTCTCACGCCCTGCGAAGGCCGTCTTTCCCGAGAGCAGCTCGTAGAGAATCACGCCGAGGCTGAAGATGTCGCTCCGCCCGTCCACGAGACGGCCGCGCACCTGCTCCGGCGCGCTGTATGCGGGCGTGCCGAGATAGTGCCCGAACTGTGTCAACGCATCCGAGGCATTGAGATCCTTGGCGATACCGAAGTCGAGCACTTTCACTCGCCCGTCCGCACTGCGCACCATGACGTTCTCGGGCTTCAGATCGCGATGCACAAAACCTTGTGAGTGCGCATGTGCCAGCCCGAGAGCCACGTCCCGCGTGATCTCGAGAGCATGACGGAGCTTCATCTGCCCCTCGGCACTGAGCAGTTGGTGCAGATTGCGACCATCCACGAACTCGGAGACGAGGTAGAGGTGGGTGCCGGATTGCGCGAGCCCGTGCACGCGCACGATGTTGGGATGACGCAGGGTGCCGAAACGGCGCCCCTCGCGGATGAAGCGCTCGCGATGCTTCGGGTCCGCGGCCGACACGGGATCGAGGAACTTGAGCGCCACGCTGCGCTGGTTTTTCTCATCCCAGCCGAGCCAGACGGAACCGCCGCCACCCTTGCCGAGTTTCCGCATGACCACGATGGAGCGGTCAGCGCCCAGCCGGAGACCCATCATGTCCTCGTCGGTCACAGTGGGGACATCATAGGGATTTCCGCATGACCGTGTGGCTGCGGTTTGGCACGCCCCGTGGGACATGTTCGCAGTGGAAGAGCCCGCCTTGGGCCTGCAAGAACCTGCCGGGCGCCAGCGCAGCGCGGAATGCGCGTGAGCCCGTGAACCCGGAGACATCCATGATCGCTCTGGAAAGACAGATGAAAACAAAACCAACACCACGGTCAGGCCGGGCAGCGGGTAGCGCCATCCAGGGTGTCGCGGTCCTGCTGCTGACGTCCCTCGCCAGCCACGCACAGGAAGTGCTGCCGGAGTGGAACGGCAACGCCATCAAGATCCTCGGCGCGCGACTGAACGGCCAGAAGCTCTCCCTCACCACGCCGGCTGAAGGCGAGCAGCCGGAACTCTCCATCCCCACACTCCGCGTGGCCGCAGGTGAGTCCATTCAGGGTGAAGTGGAACTCATGGTGTCCAACGGAATGCACGCAGGAGCTGTCGCGCCCGTTGCGGCCACCGTGACCTTTGGCGATCCACGCAGGAGCTTTTGGACGGTTGCATGGAGCACTGCTGTGGGCGATCAACGCCACAGCGCGCGCGTCGACTTGCGCGCTCCAACCAAGCCTGGCCGGTGGCACCTGCTCTTTGCCATGTCCGGGTCCTACAACGTGGAGCAGATCGCGTCCGGCACCCATCCGGGGATGCAAGCCAGTTGGGACAAAGGCTCGCTGCTCGCTCGCATTCCCGCCGAGAAACTTGAATCTGCCGGCAAGACGGGATGGATCACGCATCCCTTGTGGCACGCGGATGGCATGCGCATGTCCATCCTCGCGCTGGCCACCATGTGCATCGAGGTCACTCCGGCCGCGCCGGTTTCCAAGACGAGCACATTGATATGCATCGATCACGAGAGCGCAAACTCGGACGCGTGGCACCATGTTGCGGACACCCTGCAGCGTCGGCACAACGCCAGATTGTTCGTCGGCGATGTCCATACCAGCCTCGGACGCGAAGCCATACGGACCATGCTGCGCGCTGCTGCTCCGGACGTCCTCATCGTGGTGGCGCCCCATGACACCATCACGCGCAACATGGTTGCCTTCTGGCACAAGGCCACGCGCGCGATCAATGCCGATCCATTCGGAGATTGCCTGTGGGGCATTGTGACAGGCCTCGATGCGCAAGACGCGCTACGCAGCGCCAATGGTCCAGCGGAAATCAACGTGAAGAGGCTTCTCGCGGGCACCGGAACCCCCGACGATTTTGTTGAAGGCATCACCTTCTCCGAAGGGGAAGCCGGGGTGCGCCGGGTGAAACAACGCGGGAAGGAAACGGTGACTCTGAGCGGCCGGGGCGACGGAACCCTCGACTTCGCGCTTGAGTTCTCGCACGGACAACCCGACGCGATCATCACCAGCGGGCACGCCACCGAACGCGATTGGCAAATGGGCTTCCGCTTCCCGGGTGGACAGATCGTGTCTGACGAGGGTGTCCTCAATGCGCGCGCGCCAGATGGCGTCACAGCGCGCATCCTCTCGTCCCACCCGAAAGTCTGGCTCGCTGCGGGCAACTGCCTCATCGGTCACGTCGTTCCCAGGGACTCCGTCGCGCTCGCAAGCATGTTCAGCGCAGGCGTGCACCAGTTCGCGGGCTACAACGTGGTCACCTGGCGCGGCTTCATGGGCTGGAAGACGCGCGAACTCTGGGTGGAATCACAAGGCCGCCTGTCCCTGGCTGAGTCCGCGTACATCGCGAACCAACTCTGCATCGCGGAACTGGTCGAAGCTGATCCGCAACTCGCCGCCGCCACTTTCGATGACGCGCTCCGTGAGGACCCGGAGCGGTTCCTCCGCGTCATGCACGAGCGCTTCCCGCACGCGAGTCAGGAATTGCTCGGCAACCTCTGGGACCGGGATGCGTTCGTGTTCTATGGCGACCCGCACTGCCGCGCGCTGGTCGAGCGGGGCACGGATCTCTGGCCTAGTGTGCTGGTGAGACGACACCCCGAGGCCAAGGGCGCAACGGTGCAGGTCGAGCTTCACATCCGCGCCAAGAAGGCTGTGCGCATGAGCACGGCGCTGACAGCCATGCTGCCTCATGACATGATCGCCCGTCCGGTGCCCGGCGCCGAAGGCGTGATTTGCACGCGGCGTGCGGTGCTCCTGACCCCGTCTTTCAACCCGCTCGACTACGCCAGCGGCGAGGAGCGCATGATCTACTGGATCGAAGAACCGGCGCTCTCGAAATGAGGCCCGGATTCCGGTCAAACCGATCCCTGCCACGGGAGTCGAACGCAAGTTGCGCTGGCGCGGAGCACCGCCCTGAGCCTAGGATTCCCGTGGATTCACTGTCATGCCCGACCGTCGCCAGTTTCTCCAACACGGCCTTGTGGCCGCAGGTCTCGGACTCACAGCGGGACTGAGTCTCCGCCTCTCTGGCACGCCGCCTCCACCACCACCCGGTGGCGCTTCGAACCCGTTTCTGCAACTGCCACCCAACCCTCAGTCCACGCTGGTCAACGGAATCCCGTTCGCTCCCTGGTTCACCGGTGATGATTTCCCGGATCCGAACTCCATTCCGTTTCATGTCGCGTGGAATGGCTCGCCTCCGGCACCGACGGAGGAAGTGGAGGTCGCCATCGTGGGCGGCGGGCTTTCGGGGCTCGCAAGTGCCTTCCTTCTGAAACAGCACCATCCGGTGCTCTTCGATCTGCGCCCGCGCTTCGGCGGCAACGCCCTCGGCGAGAAATGGCTCGGGCAACACGCCTCTCTCGGCAGTGCGTACTTCATCACGCCAGATCCCGGCACCTTCCTGAATCGTTTCTACCGCCGCCTCGGGTTGCATCTCGTGAAGGAAGAGGCGCTGCCGCCGGATCCTGTCGTGATCAACGGCGCGATCCAGGGGAACTTCTGGTCAGGCCAGGGACTCTCGCCCACAGAGCAGTTCGCCTTCCAGCGCTACGCCGCCGTGGTCACGCACATGGCGCACAATGCGTACCCGGAGATTCCGCTCTCCACGAGTCCCGGAGCGGCCCACGCGGTACGCACGCTGGATCTGGTGGACTTCCGCAGCAATGTGGAAGCACAGATGGGTGTGCCCCTGACACCCTTGCTCGCTGCCGCCGTGCAGGGCTATTTCTATTCCTCCTTCGGCGTGGGCATGGAGGACATCTCCGCCGCCGCGGGCTGGAACTTCGTCGCCGCGGAGGAATTCGGGCGTTGGGTGCTGCCCGGCGGCAACGCCTGGATGGCGCATCGTCTCTGGCAGAAACTCCGCGCGGTGGAACTCGCACGCCCGCCGTCGGCGCCGCCTCTTCTCCGCGCGGGCGCGCGTGTGGTGGATGTGCGCCGCGCTGGACCAAAGGTCCTCGTGACATGGATCGACGACAATCAGCAAACGAGATCGCTCCTTGCGGATGAAGTCATCATGGCCTGCGGCAAGCACATCTGCCGGCATGTCCTGCACAACCTCGCGAGCCTCGACCCCGACAAGCACGCCGCCATGCAGCGCGTGGAAACCATGGCCTACGTGGTCGCGAATGTGCTTCTCGATGTGCCGCCTCCGCTCTCGTCTTACGACGTGTTCCTCGTCGAGAATCAGGCCTTCCCCATGACCGCGCAGGCCTTCGAGGCAGCGCCGCGCCCCGTGGATGTGCTGAATGGCAGCTTCGCAGAGCAAGGTTTTCCGCAGAAGAGCGTGCTCACGCTCTACTGGCCGCTGCCCTGGTTCACCGCTCGCTTCTCGCTGCTCATCAATGACCCATGGCAGAACTACGCCTCCACGCTGGTGCCGTACCTGAACTCGGTGCTCGGCATGCTGAATGTCGCGCCGAGTGCGGTGCGCCAGGTGCGACTCTCTCGTTGGGGCCACGCCATGCCCGTCGCGAGGCCGAACTTCATTGCCGATGGCGTGCCTCACGAGCTGCTCCGCCCCTTCCAGGATCACATCTGGTTCGTGAATCAGGACAACTGGGCGCTGCCTGCGGTGGAGAACTCGCTCCTCGATGCAGAATCGGTCACCGCTCAAGTCCGCGAGAACCTCTGATGCAACACATGAAGCAGCATGTCCTGGTCGTTCTGCTGGCCGCGCTGTTGCTGTCCGGCTGCGCTGCGGGCGAACGCATCCATCGTCCCGCGCAGGGTGCGCTCGGCCCCTACTCCGCGTCGGTGGAAGCCTCCGGGCTTGTGGCTGTTGCGGGTCAGATCGCGCCCGCTGCTGAGTTTGAAGCGGAAGTGGAGGGCGCGCTCAAGAAGGTGGACGCCGAACTCCGCCGCGCAGGCCTCGGCCTTGCGGATGTGATCTCCTGCACCGTGTTCCTCACGGACATGGCCGACTACAAGGTCTTCAACGAGATCTACGGGCGCATGCTCGCTGCGCCGTACCCCGCGCGCGCCTGCGTGGCGGTGAAGGCCCTCCCGGGTGGAGCGCGCGTGGAAGTCCAGGTCCTCGCCGTGCGGCCGCGCTGAGCTCCTTCTCTGCGACCGTGCACGGCAGCCATGCCGCTCTGCACTTTCCGGCGTGCGCTGGCGTGACGCGACACGTCGAACCAGTGCCACCGGTTCTCCCGCAGCCAGGGCTTCAGAAGGCGCGGGCCAGACCATCCTGAAGACGCAGATTCTCGTGCGTTTTCCGCCGTTCTTGGCGGAGCCGCACTCCTCTCGTACCATGCGAACCACGCTGGTCTGATCTTCTGGTCAACTGGCATCCGGGGCGTGGCTCAGCCTGGTAGAGCGCTTGGTTCGGGACCAAGAGGCCGGAGGTTCACATCCTCTCGCCCCGATGAGAGTGCCGGCTCCGCGGATGCGTTCCGCGGGGCCGGTTCTTTTTTGCCCGCAGCCACCTGAGCCTCGGCGCATGCGAAACTGCCGCCGGGCCCGCTGCCCCAAGCGCCATCTCATGAAGATCCCGCGGCTGTTGTTCCTTCTCGCCCTCGGCGCCGTCTCGGGTTGTGCTCAGCCCGAGCCCCTCAGCAGCGCGCCGCCCATGGAAGCGTCCCTGCGCCGCGAGGTGTTCGCCGCGCACGTGAACCTGCCCCACGCAGCCGTGCGCATCCCGGCACTCCTCGCCACGCGGAAGGGCACGCTGCTCGCGGTTGCGGAAGGGCGCGCCAACGCAGGCGATCAAGCCGGAAACGACCTCGTGCTCTCGCGCTCGACGGATGACGGCAATACCTGGAGTGCGCCGCGAACCATGCGCGACGCAGGCCATGATTCGCTCAACAACCCCTGCCTCGTCGAAGAGGCCGCAAGCGGACGTGTGTTTCTCTTTCACCAACTCTTCCCTGCTGGCACAGGTGAGTTCGGGAGACTCGCCGCCGGACCCGAGGGTTCGGTGCGCATCCATGTCATGCACTCGGATGACGATGGCCTCCATTGGAGCGCGCCTCGCGATCTCAGTGCGGAACTGAAGCCTGCTGACGCGCTGACCGCAGCCTCCGGGCCAGGCATCGGCATTCAACTCCAACGCGGTCCCGCACGAGGTCGCATCGTGGTGCCATTCAATTCACAGTCAGCGGGTCGCCACTTCGTGAACTGGATGGCCTTGAGCGACGATGGCGGCGTCTCCTGGCGCCGCGGTGCGGATGTTCCTTGCAAGGATGCAGAGTTGAATGAAGTGCAAGTGGCTGAAGCAAAGGATGGCAGCCTCATCCTCAATGCCCGCCACTGGAAGGGTGTGAACAGGGGCCGACTCGTTGCGCGATCGGAGGATGGCGGGCTCACATGGAGCGAAGCGCACGCAGACCCGGCCCTCCCGGAGCCCGTGTGCCAGGCAAGTCTCCTCGCGCTGCACGACGCTGATCGACACTTGCTGCTCTTCCTGAATCCCGCAGGTGATCCCCCGGGCAAGGGCCGCTGCCGCGGCGTCCTCCGCAGCTCGGAGGATGACGGCCACACCTGGCCGGGCTCTCTCCTCCTCGTCCCCGGCCACTTCGCTTACAGCTCCATGGCTCTTCTCAAGAACGGCGACCTCGGCGTGCTCTACGAACCCGGCGACGCAACGCGCGTGCTCTATCTCCGGACTCGCCCCCACGCGAGATGACGACTGACGCACGCTCGCATGGGGCTTGACGGGTGGGCTAGGCTGGGTGCGGGCTTGGGTTTGAGTCCCTTGTTGTGATTCCCCCTGAAGTCATTGTTCTGGGTGCGGGTCCCGCCGGATCCGTGCTGGCCACGTTGCTGGCGAAGAACGGCATTCGCGTGCTGCTCGTGGATCGCACACACCCCCGGCAACACATGCCGGAGGAAACGTTGCCCGCCGGCGCGACGCCCATGATCGAGGAACTGGGGCTGAGGGAGATCTTCACCCGCGAGCATTTCTTCGGCACACCGCGGAGAGCGGTGCATTGGATGCCGAAGGACCCGACCCGCCTCGTCATCGAGGACCTCGCGCCCCACGAACGCGGTTTCAAGGTGGCCCGCGAGATCTTCGATCGCGAACTGCGTGTGCACGCAGTGGCTGCTGGCGCGCGCCTCATCAATGCAGACGTCCTCGGCATCGACGGCGTGCACCGCAATGTGCGCGTGAAAACTCTCGAGGGCCGCGAGGAGACACTCAGTGCCGCCGTGCTGGTGAACGCGCTCGGTGGACGGGGCGCAACCTTGAGTGGCGAGGTCATTGCGAGCCTGCCCGAAACACTGGCTCTCACGGCGCTCATCGACACGGCCCCGTCGGAGCGCGACACCACCATCATCGAAGCGGTGCCGGAAGGCTGGCTGTGGTGGATTCCACGCACCATCGGCGGAGCGGCACTCACGCTCATGGTGGATGCCGCAGAGGCCCGCAAGGTCGGCGCGCATCAGCTCTTCAAGAACGCCGTCGCCCGTTCTCTCGGGCCGGCGCGCACCCTCTCAGCCCGCTGTGATCTGGGGACACCGGCCACACCGCGCCTGATCCAGCCCGTGGAAGGAGTGCTGCATTGCGGCGATGCGGCTTGCGGTGCAGATCCCCTGTCTTCGCAAGGGCTCTTGAAGGCCTTCCACTCTGCGCGGCGCACGGCGGAAGCCGTGCGCACGCTTCTCGAGAGTCCGCATTTGCTCCGCCCGGTGCAGCACCACCTGCATCAGTTCCACGCGGTGCACTGGCGCGAACATGCGCGCACCACCTTGCTCTGGTACGCAACGGAACGCCGTTTCCAGGACGCACCCTTCTGGAAAACGCGCCATACTTTCATTCTCGAAGAATCCGCCCGGGGGCCGATGCGACTGCCGCGCTGCTTCGTGCGCACCCGACGCCTCGTCCCGGCGCCACTGCTTGTTTCCGACGGTGACAAGCTCCGCGAACGCATGGGCTATCAGTCCCCACGCACGGGCGACGCTTTGCACGAGATCGGCCGCCTCAGTGTCGACCAAGTGCTGAAACTCACCGAACAACCCGGCAACTTCGAAGACTGCTGCCGCCGCGCGGGCGCCATCAGTGGCGCCAACCTCCTCAGCCAGGAAGAACTCCGCGGCATCCTCAGCGAAGCCAGCGCCCTCGGGTTCATCGAGAGCTGGATGGAGGAGCTTCCCCGCAGCAAAGACGCTGTGCAAACCAACCTGTGAAGTTGGCGGCGGCCATGGAGGCGCCATGGAGGTTGCGCGCTGGATCCAATCCCGGCAGTGCGCGCGGGAAAGGCGATGCATGCCAGATGACCCGCCCACCCCAGTCTTTCAGCTCCGGCTTTTCGCGCGGGAGGGAGGCGTCTTCCTTGACGCCGAAGACACCGGGAAGCACGCCCGGGAACGACACGATGCCTTCGAAGGAGACCGGAGCCACGAGGGCGACTCCAGCGGCCTTGAAGCGTGCCACGAGCCGCTCGCAGGCCGGAGCGTGACTGGCTAGCGGCGTGCCCAGCGAGAGATTCACGACCGACGCACCGCAATCCGCCGCATACTCAAGCGCCTTCAGCAGCGCCGTGAAGGTGCAGCGTGGCTTGGCATCGAACACACGCACGATGTGCAGCACCGCGCTCGGGGCGAGGTCGTGGATGGCAGCGGCCGCCGCAGTGCCGTGTCCGAGCTGATCACGCAGCGGGGCGGTTGCCGCCTGCCCCTCGGCATCAAAGGCCGGGCCGCATTCGAGCACCGCGCCCGCAAGATGTGGATGGGTGGCGTTGACCGAACTGTCGATCAGCACCACCCGCGTCATCAGCGCCGGATCTCGATGAAGTCGGAAACCTCGCCGGGCAGCTCGAGGGTGCGCGAGACCTGCAACTCCCCCGTCACCACCAGCACGTCATGTCCACGACCGGTGAGATAGAGCTTGCTGCCATCAGGAGCAATGGCAGAGATCCCGAGCGCCGTGCGTGCCTTGAAGGTGTTCTCGGCGATGCGACGACCGTTCGAGAGATCCCAACTCGCCAGAGTGATCTCCGATTCACCGCCCGTTCCCCCACGCCCACCGAAGCCGCGGCGCCCGCCGCCGTGCCCGTAGGCGCGCTTGTGATCGGCGGTGATGTACGAGCCGAAGCCGCCCATGTTCGGCACGCCCCACTCCTCGCGCCGCGCGATGGTGAGCTTGGTCATGTCGAGATCGAGGATGCCGCCGAGGCGGCGGTTCGTGTTCACCGGATCGGTCATGCTCCAGAGCATGCGGTAGAAGCCGGGATTGCGTCCTTCGTGAAAGTCGAAGCTCTGCAAGGTGATCGGCCCCATGCCGGTGAAGAGCGGCTTCGAGAGTTCGATGCGGCCCGTTTCCTTGAGCGTCTCCGGTTCCAGGATGACGAGGTCCTTGTCGAACACGTGCCACGACTTGCCGTCCGGCGAGATGCGCGCGCCGCGGCGAATGGCCTCGGGCAGTTCCTTCACCGCTTCGCCCAGTTCCTTCGCCTCAATGTCGTAGGGAAACCACATCTGTTCGTGGATCACGAAGTGGTCCACCTTCTTCTCCACGCGCTCGCAGTTCACCCACCACTTCTTGCCGCCGGGGCACTCGGTCACGCTGCGCGCACGCAGGATCCAGCCGTCCTTCGCAATGGGGTGTTCATCCACCGTTGCGAGCTTCTCGAGATCGATCACCTCGATCATGCCGCGTTGGCCGGTGATGGCGAGAGCCGTCTTCTTGTCGTGCAGGATTTCCACACCGTGCTGCACGCCATGCTTGAACTTCATCTGGCGCGTGATGGTGTCGGTGGCAGTGTCGAACTGCCCGAGAATGTCCGGCCAGAGCACCACGTAGTGCGCGATGATCGCGCTCTCCGGCTCGGGCACGACTGCGGCAGCATCCTGCGCTTGCACTGACAGCGCCAGTGAGCAGCAGGCCAGCAGCAGCGCCAGCAACACAGGTGCACGCATGAGAGATGGCACTCCGCTCATGGGAACACCAGGTCGATCTTCGACCAGTCATTCACCGGCGCACCACAGCTCTGCGCCCAGTTGGGCGAATTGGTGAGCGCATCCGGAACTTGCGCCGGCCAGTAGCAGGAGTGGTGGCAATCGTAGAGATCACGCTCGATGGGCGTGCACAGATTGGCCGTGCCGCCATCGGTGTCCACCTCCCAACCGGGCGCGAAGATGGTGGTGCAACCGAGCGGTGGGTCCTGCGGCGCGAGCGCGTGTGCGTCGGCGAAGGAGCCTGCAAAGCGCGCGGCGATGCGACGCGCCTTCCGGTTCAAGGGAGTGATGCGGCTCATGAAGCCTCCTCGTAGCGGGTGAAGAACGCGGGATTCGCGTCCATGATGCGGGCGTATGTGATCAGACCGAGATCGAGCCAGGCGCGAATCCATTCGCAGGAGTGGAGATTCGGTTGCGTTGCATCGGCGTAGCGCACCCAGGCCTCGTGGTAGCAACCACCCGAACAGATGGGGCGCGCGAAGCAGTCGTGGCAGCTCACCTTCGTGCCCACGTGGCCCGCTTCGAGGAACGCGCGACGGCGCTCTTCATCCAGGCCACTGGTGACGGTGCCGATGGCGTGCTCGCCTGATTCGACGAAGCGGTGGCAAAGGCCGAGTTCTCCGCCGGTGCTGACACCCACCAGCCCGAGGCCTGCGCCACAGGGATGGGCCTTGTTCACGCCCTGATGCAGTTCGCGCAGCAGATCGTTCAGGTTCGAAAAGGCGTGGTTCTTCCCGGCACTGGCGGCGCTCACGAAATCGTCAGCAAGCACGCCGAAGGCCTGCAGGAGAGTGAAATAGTTCTCGCCCGTGAGTGCATAGTCGCGCCCGGGAGCAGACGTCACCGGTGCGAAGCCCACGGCATCGAAGCCGAGTTCTCCGGCGAGGTGCTGGTAGATCGTCTGCACATCCGCGGATTGCGCGGTCACGGTGACACGGGCACCAACAGGTCGCCCGCCCCGTTCGCGATTGACCGCGATGAGGCGCTGGATCTTCGGCACCACCACGTCGTGCGTGCCCTTGCCGCTCAAGAAAGGGCGTTGCGCATCTTGCGTCGCGCGCGGCCCGTCAATGGAAATGTTGATGCCGAAATGCTCTGCGGTCAGGAAGTCGATCACTTCCTCCGTGAGCAAGGTGGCATTCGTCGTCAGCGCGAAGCTCATGCGCCGCCGCTCTCCGCGCGCCTTGGCGTTCGCGTACTCCGTCACGCTCTTGATGAGCGGGAAGTTCAGCAACGTCTCTCCACCGAAGAAGGTGATGGAGAGATTCCTGCGCCCGGCACTGTCCTTGAAAAGCAGATCCACCGCCTGACGCGCGGTCTCCTCGCTCATGAGCGCAGGACCACGTGAGGACTCGTTGATGCGGTCCTCGCCATATTCGTAGCAGTAGCTGCAGGAGAGGTTGCACTTGTTGGTGACGTTCAGGACCAGCGTGCCCAGGGGATAAGGCAGCGCCGGCAGATCCGGTGCGATGGGCACGCGGAAATCCGCTGGCTCCAGCAGGCCCAGAGCGGCGAGTGCGTCGAACGACTTCCGGCGCTCGTCTTCAGCGCCCTCCGCACCGAACCATGCTTCAGGGTCGCGCGGAGCGGCGAAACTGTCGAGGACTGCGAGTGCCGCGTCGTCGAGGCCCGCGAGAGCGGCGCTGCGCGTCGCCCAGACGTAGGTCATGTCCTTGCCACGGGCGCGGCGATGTTGTGCCGTCGCGTAGTTCACCGCGTATCCCAGTCGTAACGATCCCATTGCACCCAGATGGGCACGGTCACGAGCAGGTGGCCACGAGCGGTAAAAGTGCGGCGCGCGCGCTCCGTGGGCACGGGCGGCGGCTTCGGCGGCTCCACGGGCTTGGGTGGTGTCGCATCCTGCGTTGCTGGCGCTGCAGCGGACCGCGTTGCGGGCTCCGGCACTGGCGACCCCGCGCTCGGCGTTGCTGGTTCCGCTGCAGGGGCTGGCGGCTGCGCTGCGGGATGAGCTGCGGGCTCGGCCGCGGGTGCTGCGGCACCGGCGCCATCTCCGTGGCCTCGCGGCGCCTCAACGCCGCCCTCGCTGTGGGTTCGTGGCGCATCACCGCCGCCCTCGCGTCCTCGCCCAGCGCGGCCGCGCGGCCCGCGACGTGCACCTTCCCCGCCCTCGCCAGCGGGCTTTTGCTCCGGTTTCGGCACTGGCTTCGGCTCGGGAGGACGCACCCAGCCTTCCCATTCCGCCTCCGCGCGCACGTAGACATCACCGATGTTGTTCGCGAAATAGCGGCGTTCGCGATTGGGCCCGTCGTTGTTGGGTGTGAAGGAACCGTTCGCTGCATCCAGCACGCCGACATACTTCACATCGTCATCGAACTCATGGGCTGGCAGTTCCTCCAGGCGCCAGCGAGCGGCCAGCGTGAACAGAGGCACGTCATCCGCGGTCCAATTCTTCTTGTCCGGCCCACGGTGCATGGCCCGCGCTTCAAAGCGCTCGAACTGTTTCGGATGCGCGACGCCACCCACGCGCGAGAAACCCTGCCCCGGTTCCACGCGGATGTAGTCCACCGTGTCGTAGAGCGTGAGGCAACGCGGGCCAGGGTCCAGACGGAAACTCAAGCGGCGCAGCCCGAGGTCCGCTTGCGGCTCGGTGCTCAGCACCAACTTGACCCACTCCGCAGAGAGGCGCTCCACGGACTTGATCGTCACTCCGCGTCCGGCATGAAAGTCCGCGGGCGTGAGGCCTTCAGGGAAGTTCTGTCCGAAGAGTTCGAGGCTCGCATCCGCCGCGGGCACTTCGATACAGCCCTGCTTCGCGCCCAGGAGACGCGCCGCTCCACTGTCACGCACCAGCGTGATATCCGCGCCGATTTCACCAAAGGCGCCATGGAAGATGCGTCCTTCGAAGCGCTGCCAATCGGCATCGAGGAGCAGCACCTCCTTCGCTGCGTCGGCTGCATCCCCACCCTCGACGGCACTGCGCCCGCGCCAGGAATAGCCCGCATAGAGCACGGATTTCCCGCGGCGCTTCACCACGGATCCGTCCGCGAAGTTGAGTGTCCAATGGGTGCTGTAGCCATTCTCCTCCGTGCGTTCGATGGCGACGCGCCCGGTGAAATCTCCGCGCCCGACTTCGTGACCGAAGACGCTCCATGAACCTGCCAGCGGCACCTCACGCCGTTCCACCTGCCACGCACTCCACTCCGGCGTGATGAGAGCCTGCGACTTCGCGAGCGCCTCCAGCACGCGGTCCGCGCGATCCGGCCCCGTCTCGCCTTCACCACGCATGCGTGCGAAGAACTCCTGACGCTCGGCCTCGCTCATGGCCTCGATGTTCACGTTGCTGTTGTTGCCGCGGTTCGGTGAGCCACGGAACGCCTGCGAGCGCGCCAAGGGAAAGAAGGCGAGATGCATGGCCTTCAGGAGCTTCCATTCCGTTCCATCGCGCTGCTGGCTGTAGACGCGCCCGAGGGAATGGCATCCTGCGCAGGACTCCTTCAGTTCCTGATCGGTATTGCTCTCGGACCAATGCACGCGTCGCTCGGATTCGAAGAGCCCGCGCCGCGCTTCGGCGCGTGTGAGCCCGAAGTCATTCGCGAGATAGGCGAGGATCTCCTTCGCCTCGGACGGTGTCGTTTGCAGATGATGATGGCGCAACATGCGCTTCAGAGTGATCTCCCAGCCTTCGGGAGACTTGCGTTGATACGAGATGCGCGTCATCAATCCGGTGGCATCCGCAGGATGACAGCCCACGCAGTACTTCGTGACCAGCTCGTTCTTCACAGGAATGCCCGTGCGTGCCTCCGGGGCCGGCGCCTCTCCGCCACCGGGCCTTCCGGCACCGCCGCGCCGCCCGCTCCGGTCGCCGCCACCAACTTCACCCTGCGCCTGAAGAACCGGCAGCAAGAGAGCGAACGTGCACACGATCATCCAACGGCGCATCGAGTTCCCCTGGGACCACAGCGGTCGCGAGCATCATAAGGGTGGCGTCAAACGGAGTGCGCGACGCGTGCGGCCGCTCTGCTCCGCTGCGAACTCGTGAACCCCTGCGCATGCGCAGTGTTGCCGCGGGGCCTCGACTCAGGCGCGTTGCGCCCCGGGGCCGCCGTCCGCAACGATGCGGCCATCGTGCAAGCGGATCACGCGATTACACAAGGCGAGAGCGCTGGGCCGGTGCGCCACGACGAGGATCACCCGCCCCGGCGCGCGGCGACGCAGTTCCGCGAACAACGCTTCTTCCGCCGCGCCGTCCAGTGCAGCCGTGGGTTCGTCGAGCAGCAGCACAGCGGCATCCGGCAGCAATGCCCGCGCGAGCGCCAGACGCTGCCATTCCCCGAGCGAGAGTTCGCCGCCGCCGAAACGCGGCCCCGGGATGCCATCGCTGCCACCCGGAATGCGCTCCACCACCGGTGTCGCTGTGGCGGCAGCCAGCGCACGCTCCACGTCCACACGCGCCGCGTTCCCGCCCGTCGCGAGCGCCACGGTCTCGTGCACCGCCAGTTCGTAGCGCCCGAAGTCCTGGAAGATGACTCCAATCCGTTGCCGCCATGCCTCCGGCGCCATGGCCCGGAGGTCGACGCCATCCACAAGCACCGCGCCCGCATCCGGATCCGAGAGCCGCGCGAGGAGCCGTATGAGCGTGCTCTTCCCCGCACCATTCACGCCTGCAATGCCGGTGATCTCGCCGGGCTTGAAGGTGCAACTGACATCCTGCAGCGCGTCGCGCGTGGCGCCGTTGTGCCGGAAACGAACGCCACGCACTGCGATGCCTTGGAGGATCCGGCGTGGTGCGGGCTCCGCGTGCTCCGGCGCAGAGATGGCTTGACGCAGCGCGAAAAACTCGGCGAGGCGTCGCAGCCAGAGTTGGTGTTCGACCAACTGGGACAACGAACCGACGAGCGCCGTGAGCGCCATGAACATGCGCTGCAAGGCTTGCGCATCCAGCACGAGAGTCGCGAAAGAGAGGCTCCCTGCGATGGTTTCGAGCACCAGCCACCAGAGCGCCGCCGCCATCGCAGCTCCGGACACAGCATGCAGCAGGAATGCGCGCAGCGCCGCCCCTCGTTGCAGCCGGAGACGCGCATCCGTGACGGTTTCCGCGAGCGCGCGCCAGCGCTGCCGCAACGCTGCCGCGAAGCCGTGCACGCGCACTTCCTTGGCATGCTGCGGTCCTGTGAGCAGCGCCGAGAGATAGCGCATGAAACGCTCCTCCGGCGTGCGTCGCTCGATCTCGCGGAGCATTGCTTGCGCCGTGCGCTGACGCAACCACACCGCGACAAGTGCGAGCGGCAGGGCCGCTGCAAGAAACCAGGGCGCCGTCACGGCGACGAGAATCGTGGCGCCCGTGAACGTCAGCGCTGCCTGCAAGCCACCGACGAGTGCATCGAAGGCGCGCACCGGACGCTCCGCCGCGTCCAGTTGCACCCGGTGGAGCAGATCATGAAACTCCCGCGCTTCGAAGTGCGCGAGGTCGAGCGTGGCGGCGTGCGCCTGCAGCCGCTCTTCGATGCGCAAGGTCACGCGCTGACGCAGCCGGTCTTGCGCGAACTGCCGGAGCATGCGCAGCAGCGCATCGACGAGGAGCAGAAGCACCAGCAGTCCGCCGGTGAGTTCGACGTCGGCCCGCGCGAGATCCCGTTCCGAAGTCCCGGCAGGCGCCGCCACCGCAGAGAGAATGCCCGCGAGCAGTTCGGAGCTGAGTGCAACGAGCGCGAGCGGCGTCAGCGCCTGCAGGATGCGGCAGCAGAGCACCCCGAGTGCAGCACGTGGCGCCGCTGCGAAGACTTCACGCAAGGCTGCGACGAGCGCCGTGTCACGGAGTCTCCCGCCGCGCGACATGGATTCCCTCAGGACTTGCCGGCGTGCACAGCGCGGCGCGCCGCGAGGAAAGCCTCCGCCTCGTCCACATCCTTCTTGCTGCCGATGAGGAGCGGCACGCGCTGGTGCAGTTCCGAAGGCGTGATGTCGAGGATGCGGTGTCCAAGACCATCGACGGAGCGGCCACCGGCTTGCTCACAGATCATGGAGAGCGGGGACACTTCATAGAGCAGGCGCAGCTTGCCTTGCGGGCGTTTCACGGAACCCGGATAGAAGAACACGCCGCCGTAGAGGAGGTTCCTGTGGAAGTCACCCACCAATGAACCGATGTAGCGCGTGCTGCGCGGGCGCCGCGTGGCCGCGTCCTTCTCCTTCAGCCAATCGGTGTATTCACGCCATGCGGGTTCCCAGTCGGCGCGGTTCTGTTCATTGCAGGAATAGATCTTCCCCTCGTCCGGAGTCTTGATGTTGGGGTGACTCAGCAGGAACTCGCCGAGGCTGGGATCGAGGGTGAATCCGTGCACGCCGTGCCCCGTGGTGTAGACGAGGATTGTGCTCGGCCCGTAGAGGACATAGCCCGCCGCCACCTGGCGCGAGCCTGGCTGCAGGCAATCCTCCACCGTGCCATCGCTGCCGTAAGTCACTTTGCGATGAATGGAGAAGATGGTGCCGATGCTGGCATTCGAATCGATGTTGCTGCTGCCGTCGAGAGGGTCGAAGAGCAGCACGTACTTCCCCTTCGGGAAGCGCTCGGGGATCTTGATGATGCCCTCGTGCTCTTCCGAGCCCATCACGCAGAGGCGCCCGGTATGGTCCATGACGCGGAAGACGGCCTTGTCCGCGTACTCATCGAGCAGCTTCACATCGTCGCCGGTGGCATTGACATCGCCGGTTTCGCCCAGAATGTCGGCCAACCCGGCGCGGTTCACTTCGCGCGCAATGATCTTCGCGACGAGAGCCACGTCATAAAGGAGGTTCGTGAGCTCCCCGGACGCGCCGGGATGCGTCTTCTCCTCGTCGAGGATGAAGCGTTCGATGGTGACGAGTCTGCTGGAATGTACGGGCATGGTGAGGGGAACTCCGCCGCGGGACCTTCCGAGCATATCCCGTGCAGGCGAGGCTCACCCCCGTGCTTGACCCCGGCCCCGCCGCGGCGGAGACTGTTTCGCCATGGCCACGGAATCTGCCGCATCTTTGAGATCCACCGCGGAACGGCTCACGGGACGGCTGAAGACACGCATCGTCGGCCTTGAAGACACCATCGAGTTGCTCGCCATCACCGTGCTTGCCGGCCAGCACGCGCTCCTCGAAGGAGTGCCGGGCCTCGCGAAGACGCTTCTCGTTCAATCCCTCGCGGAGCTCATGGATCTCCGCTTCGCCCGCATCCAGTTCACGCCGGATCTGATGCCTGCCGACATCACGGGCACGGAGGTAATCGCTGAAGACGCCGGCACCGGCTTGCGCGAGTTCCGCTTTCTCAAAGGGCCGTTGTTCGCGAACCTTGTGCTGGCCGACGAGATCAACCGCACACCACCCAAGACGCAGGCTGCGTTGATGGAAGCGATGGAAGAACGACAGGTGACCGCGCGCGGCGAACGGACGCCGCTTGAGGAACCATTCTCCGTCCTTGCGACGCGCAACCCCATCGAGCAGGAAGGCACCTATCCACTGCCCGCCGCGCAACTCGATCGCTTCCTCTTCCTCCTCAAGCTCGACTATCCGGCGCGCGCGGATGAGTTGAAGATCCTCCGCCGTACCACAGCCGGCAGCCATGCGGCACTCGGCCCCGTGTTGACGCGGGAGGAACTGCTCGCCGCCATTCGCGAGGTACGTTCGACACCGTTGCCGGAGACTGTCGCGCGCACTATTGCGGAGTTCGTGCGGAAGACGCGTCCCGCGGATGCCAAGGCACCTGAACTCGTGCGCCAACATGTCGAACTCGGTGCCGGTCCGCGAGCGGGCCAGATGCTCAGCCTCGCCATGGTTGCGCGCGCACGTTTGCACGGCCGCGCCCAGCCTGATGTGAACGATCTGCGCGCTCTCGCCCATCCGGTACTGCGCCACCGACTCATCCTGAAACACAGCGCGGTCGCTGAAGACATCAACGCCGACGCGATCATCAACACGCTGCTCGCCACACTGCCCGCGCCGCGCGGCGTTCGCTGAAGAGTCCATGCTGAAGCGCTTGAAGGAGGTGAGCTGTCTCGCAGCTCCCATCGTCGCCGGCAACCTCGCACACAACCTCGTGAGCCTCGTGGACACCTGGATGGTGGGGCGCTTGCCGGGAGCCATCGCGCTTGATTCGGTTGCGGCCCTCGGTGCCGCGAGTTCCGTGTTCCTTGTGGTCTTTCTCGTCTTCAGCGCCATCACCACCGGCGTGCAGGTGCTGGTGGCACGTCGGGTGGGAGAAGGCCGCAAGGAAGAGGCCGGTGCGGTGCTCACCAATGCCCTCGTGCTCGGGCTCGTCGTCAGCATTCCCGCCACCGTGGTGGCCTTCCTGCTGCCGGGCTTCGTCATCCCCCTGTTCGTGGACGATGCCGTCACGCGCGACCTCGCCATCGGATTTCTCGATGGACGACTCGGCGCTGGCCTCGCGGCTCTGCTGCTCCTCTTCGTGATCAAGGGCTTTCTCTGGGGCACCGCCCATGTGAGGCTCGATCTCATTACCGGCCTCGTCCTCAACGGTCTGAACCTCCTTCTCAACTGGATGTTCATCTTCGGAAATCTCGGCGCCCCGGCCCTCGGCGTGCGTGGCGCCGGCATCGCGTCCGCTCTCGCAGCGTGGCTGACTCTCCTCTGGCTGCTCATGATGTTGATGCGCGGGCACTGGAGAAAAACCTACGCCCTCTTTCGCGCCCGCGATCTCGGTCGCGACATCATGAAGCGCGTCGCCAAGCTCAGCTGGCCGCGTGCCCTGCAGGGCCTCGCCTTCTCGCACAGCATGATGTTCTTCGCCATCATCGGCGCGAACACCGGCAAGCTCGGGCTCGCCGCCAGCAACGTGGTCTGGCGTCTCGCAGGCCTCACTGTCGTCATCAACATGAGCATTGGCGCAGCCGCTGCAACCATGGTCGGTCAGGCACTCGGCCGCGGCGACCCCGAATACGCCCGGCAGAGCGCTCGTGCAGCCGGGCTTCTCGGCAGCAGTGTGACATTCGTACTCGCGTTGCCCGCATGGTTCGCGAGCGAGGCCACAACAGCCTTCTTTCTCGACAACGCCGAAGCTGCGGCGCTCGCTGGCCCCTGCCTCGCGCTCACCATGGCATTCCAGATTCCTGATGCGGTCGGCATCATCTATTCCCGCGCACTCACAGGTGCGGGTGATGTGCGCTACGTGGCATTCACGGAAATCATCGTTGCGTGGATGATCTGCCTTCCCGCCACGTGGTTCTTCGTGCGCACCTTCACCCCCGGCAGCGAACTCCTCGGTGCATGGAGCGGCTGGGCGGTCTATTGCACCGCGTGGATGTTCGCGATGCTGCTGCGCTGGCGCCACGGCGCATGGCGTTCCATCCGAGTCTGATTCCACCTGCCAACGCCGTCGGCCCGCGCTTCAGAACGTCCTGCTCATCACAGGCGACGATTCGACGACACCGCCTGAATTGATCAGCACACTCACCCCGTGAATGGTGATTCCCGAGAGTGCAGACGGAGCCACCGGGAATGTCGCTGCGGCACCCCAACTGGCCATGGGCCCGAAACAGAAGGGCTCGCCAGCGCTGGCGAGCGTGACCCATTCAGTGATTTCGGAAGCGTCGATATGCAGGCCATGCCACCAGCCCGTGCCTGGCGCGCTCACGTTCGATGGATTGATCGAGAACGCATTGAAATATCCAAGCGGGGTAGCCCCCACGGTCCCGTTGCAACTGAGCGTCATGATCACGTGATTGCTTCCAGCCGGAGCCAGAGCCAATGCGAGCGCGGGACCTTGGTTGCAGAGTGCCAGGATCGAAGTCGGGGTCAGAACCGGGGTTCCCGACGCTCCATTACCAAGCTGCCCGTAGGTGTTCTTGCCGAACGCCATCACCGCGCCGTTGTTCTGAATGATGAAGGACTGCTCCGCCCCGGCGAAGACTGCCTGGCATGCGGTGATCGCAGTCACATTGTCCGGCGTCATGCGATTGGTCGTGGCACCCGTTCCCAGTTGGACCGAGGAACCCCCGCCCATGCATTTCACTGTGCCGTCCTGGAGCATTGCCAATGTGTGGACTTGACCTGCAGCGACGGCGCTGACTCCACTCAGAGATGGGTGCAACATTGGCGAAAGCACATTGGTGTTGGTGCCGGTACCAAGCGCGTAGTTCGTGTTCTGGCCCCAGCACCATGCATTTCCAGCGTTGTCCAGTGCGAAAGCATGAAAATCACCTGCGGCCATGCTCGTAATGAACGCCGGTATGGGAACCTGGACCGGTGTCGAGCTCATGATGACATTGCCTTGCCCGAGCTGACCTGACAAATTGCTGCCACAGGCCCACACCGTGCCATCTGCCTTGAGAAAATAAGTCGTGAATCGACCCGCTGCCATCGCGATCACCGGAGCCGCTCCCTGCAATGAAGTGATTTCTGTTGGTGCGTTCGCAGGGAGCAGGGTGCCAAGCCCCAAGGCTCCCCCGTTGTAGCCCCAGCCGTAGACCTTGGTGACGCCACTGTTCACTGCGAGTGCGAGAGAGAAGTCACGCCCGCACGCGACGGCAACGACGCCCGTGAGGCCAGGAATCTGCGTCGGAATGCCAGAGCTGCCGCTGGGCCGACCGAGTTGACCAAAGTTGTTGTTTCCCCATGATTTCACGGTTCCATCGGGCAGAAGCATGAGCGCATGGGCCAAGCCGGCATCCAGCATGCTCGCTCCTTGCAGTGCAGGCACCAAGGTGGGAGATAGGCGAGTGGCATTGTCGCCAAGCCCCAGCTGCCCATTCCAGTTGCCGCCGAAGGCCAGCACTTCGCCAGTGGGTTTCCTCAGAAGGGTGAAATCGGTCCCTACAGCGACCTGTGGTGGCCCCTGCGCGCCAAGCCATGCGACCACCACGACGGCATGCACGAACAAGATGCGGATCACAGGACGGCTCCAGCAATGTTGGATTCGGCGACAGTATTGCCGGAAAGCGGGTTGATGGCGACGCTGACGCCGTAGATGCTGAGCCCCGTAAGCGCCGGACTGAGTGGCATGTGCGCCGTGGCTCCTCCGCCCGTCCCGAGCATGCCGATCACCATGTTGAATCCACTGAGTGCGAGGCCCAAGTGAAGATCCAACTCAGCTGGCGTGATGAACAGTCCGAACCAGTTTCCTCCGCCCACCTGTGAGCCGCCGTTCAGGGCATCAAAGCTGTAGGCGTTGACGTAGAAAAGCAGCTCTCCGAAAGTGAGATTGGCGACATTGGTGCCCTGGTTGCAGGCGATCTGCATCTGCAAGCCATCGCCCACGCCTGCGAGACCGAAGTTGTAGATGTTGCCGCAGCTGATTCCTGTGAGTTGCGGCATCAATGTCAGCGTCGTTGCCACTGTCACGCCACTCGCAATGCCGAGCGTTTGACCGGTGCCACACGCATACGCTTGCCCGTTCGCGGTGATGATGAAGCTGCAGTTGCTCGACGCAGCGATACTCACCGCACCTAGACCATCCGGGATGAATCTCGCCAAGCTGTAGACCTGCTCCACCTCCAGCCCCAACTTCCAGCCGGAGTTGTTGCCGCAGCCAAGCACATCGCCAGCTGAGTTGAGGAACAACGAATGGGAGCGGCCGCCCGCAGCACGAGTGATGCCAACAAGCGGCGCCCCCGTGTAATGGAGTACTATCGTCGGCACCTGATTGACGGACTGCCCACTCGCAATGCCAAGCTGCCCGAATGTATCATCGCCACACGCGAGCACCGTACCGTTAGCCAGCACGATGAGCGAGTGTGATGCACCTGCAGCGATGGCAACAGCGCCACTCACCGTGGGCATCTGAAACGCGACCGGAAAGCTGCCTCCCACGCTACCGGGGCTTCCCAATTCTCCAAAGAAGTCTGTTCCCCACGCGAACACGGTGCCATCGCTGCGGAGTGCGAGAGCATGAGCACCCCCGGCCGCGATGGCTATCACGCCCGTCAATGCTCCCGTTCCCACACTGGTCACCACCGTCGTTGGCACAGACACCGCTGCGCTCGAGCTGTTCACCCCCGTTTGACCGTAATGGTTGGAACCCCAGCCTTTCACGGTTCCATCCGCACGAAGAGCAAGCGCGAAGTCAGTCCCGGCTGCAATGGCGATGACTCCGGAGAGCCCCGGAATCGCGGTCGGACTGGTCACTTGAGTCGGAGAGCCCGCCCCCAAGCCGAGCTGTTTCACATTGTTGTAGCCCCAAGACTTGACCGTGCCGTCCGCGAGGAGCGCCAGAGAAAACCGGTACCCGGCGGCGATGTCACGCGCATTGGTGACACCGGGAACCGTGGTTGAAACTGTTGGCGTTGATGCCGAGAACGTATTCCCGAGCCCAAGCTGCCCATGGAGGCCATTGCCCCACGCGCGCACATGTCCGTCAGGCAACAAGGCCAGCGAGTGATTCGCGCCGCTGTATGAAGAACTCG
The DNA here is from genome assembly GCA_005790545.1 of Planctomycetia bacterium. Lineage (GTDB taxonomy): Bacteria > Planctomycetota > SXUL01. The sequence goes on from SXUL01000118.1 coordinate 48,306, forward strand.
AAATGCGCGGTGTTACGTGTGGTTGCGCAGGCAGGCCCAGTGCAGTCACGAGCACCAACAACGCAGCCGCGACAAGACCAGAGCCGCAGCCGCGCAACACGCGAGCTGAACCGAGTTGAGGATGAGGATTGAGCATGGGAAAAAACTCCTGAGAACGGACAGGCCGGCTTCCGCTTCTGTGAACGAGGAGATAGAGCAGATCGTGCGACATTGTCTGGTTCCGGCAGAGAGTGGATTCCTTCCCGCCACAGCCCGGATTTCTTGAACAACGCCGACCAGATCCGACTTGTCGGCGCCCCTTTGATTGATGCAAGTTCTGCATTGCGCGAGACTTGCTGCGGGGGGTAAGCTCGCAACGTGCCGACGCATCAGACCACGTCGTGGACCCTCGTACTCGGGGCCGCTGAAGGAGGGCACGAGGCACAGATCGCCTTCGTCGCGCACTACGAACCGGCGCTGCGCCGCTACCTCTCCGCGAGGTGGCGACTGCCACTCGAACACGAGCAGGTGCTTGACGCCACACAGGAGGTGATTCTCGAGTGCCTGAAGGACGGCGGTGCACTCAGCCGGGTGGATGCCGATCGCTCAAGCGGATTCCGCGCATTCCTCTACGGAGTTGCACGCAACGTGAGCCTGCGAGTGGAAGAGCGCCGGCGACGGGACCCCGTCGCGCTGCCCGAGCAACACGACCCCGTGGACGAACGCCGCCTCAGCGCGATCTTCGACGGGGCATTCGCCGAAGTGCTCGTGAGCGAGGCTTTTGCTCTCATGGGCAGCCGCACCAACGCGGGGACGGGCGCGATGCAATCAAGACTCCTGGACATGAACTATGTGCAGGGCCTGCCCGCACGGGAGATTGCGCAACGACTCGACCTCGATGTGACACGTGTATACAAACTATTGCACGCGGCCCGACGGGATTTCCGGCAGGCGCTTCTGGACGTGATGCGCACTCAGCATCCGGAGCTTTCTGACAACGCCTTGGAAGGGGAAATGCAGACGCTCCTTGGCGAATTGGTCACCTGAGGTGCAAAAATCGGATCCGCAGGCCGAAGGAATTGCCTTCCCGCGTGAACCTGAAAGCGGATCGCGCCCCGCCATGGAATCGCAAGAACCACTCACCCAAGAGGATGCTCTCCTGGAGAAGGCCTTTCGTATCGCCGTCTGTCGTGCAGCCACACGCGCCGGAATGGAAGCGAAGGAAGCGCCACTGCCCCGCTCTGCCGGGCACCACGAACTCGGTCAAGAACTCGGCCGCGGCGGCATGGCCGTGGTCGTACGCGCTCATGACGCGGATCTCGACCGTACCGTTGCACTCAAGATCCTCGGACCAACTCACGCCACCGATCCAATCCTTGCTGCGCGATTCCTGCGTGAGGCGCGTATCTGTGCGCGGTTGCAACATCCCGGCATCGTGCCCATCCATGAACACGGTCGGCTGGCGGATGGTCGCCCCTGGTTCAGCATGCGTCATGTGCAAGGCGAGACCCTCGCGGATCGCATGGAACGCGACCGCAAGGATTCCCCGCATTCCATGGGCACAAGCTCACTGCTCAGCATCTTCGAATCCGTCTGCCAGACCATGGCCTACGCTCACAATGAGGGCGTCGCGCATGGTGACCTGAAGCCCGCCAACGTGATGCTCGGCCCATTTGGGGAGGTCCTCGTTCTGGACTGGGGCTTGGCCCAGGTGGACATGGACCCGATCTTCGCTGAACCGCAGCGGATCATGGGAACTCCCGCATGGCTCGCCCCGGAACTCGCAAGCGGCGCATGCCCTGTTCCAAACGCAAGCTCGGACGTGTTCGCACTTGGGGCGATGCTGTGCGAGATCCTTACCGGCGCTCCGCCTTGGCAGGGTGCTTCCCGCCTCGCCACACTCGCCTAGGCGCGTCACGCAGACCTCGGCCCCGTCAAGGCTCGTCTCACCGCCTCCGGTGCGGATGACACCTACGTCAACCTGGCCATCGACTGTCTCGGGTCCGACCCTGCGACTCGTCCCCGCGATGCAAGTGTCCTCGTTGCACGTTTGTCGACCTGGCGCGCACATTTGGCCGCACGCATGCGTGAATCCGAACTCGGGCGCGCACGCGCCGAGGCCTTCGCATCCCAGGAACGGCGGGTCCGGCGACGCAACCTCCTGCTGGCAGCGACACTGTTTCTCCTCCTTCTCGGTACTGCGTCCATTTACGAGTGGACGCGCCGCACGCGCCTTGATGAGGCTGCATTGCTCAGCTCCCAACTCACTTCCGCAATGGAAAGAGCCATCGGGCTTCGCGACGCGGCACACACGGATGTCGCTGCACGCGATGCAGCCTTTGAAGGAGCACTCGCCATTCTGAGCGAGGCCAAGGCCCGGGCCACGGATGCTCCCGACTGGCTGCGCCTCAAGCTCGACTCCAACCTCGCGGCGACACGCGACATGCGCGGAATGCAGAAACACGAAGCCGCGGTCGTGGATGCACTGCGTCGCAACCGCGCGAATCTGCGCAGCGATCCACCGGAGGTGCGCGTCGCGGCCTATCAACGACTCTTCCACGCCCTCCATGTGCCTGTGAGCGATGAGGCCATCCCCGTCGCGCTCTGCGCCGAGGCCGTCGCTGCAAAGCGCTCGCACAGGGAGTTGGTGATCGCTCTGGATGACTGGGCCAGACTCATTCCACCCACTGGCAGACCTGGCCTCGCCGCGCGCATCGTGGCCATCGCCAATGCAGCGGATCCAGATCCCTCCCGTGGGAAGATACGCGCGGCCAGTCTTGCAGGCGCAACCTCAGCACTGCTCAGTCTTGCGGCAAGCACGGAAATGTCCGCCGCGCCCGCAGAGAGTCTGCTCCTGCTCGTGCATGCCCTGCTTGCACACTCGGAACACGTCCAGGCGGAGAACCTCCTGCAGCGCGCCTTGGCGCTTCATCCGACGGATCCGCGCCTCAATCACCTCATGGGGACGCACCTCACAACGCATCGCGACAATACGGACGCTGCACTCCAACATCTATGGCGCGCCCTCGCAGCGGAGCCAGAGAGCCTTGCCCACCGGGATGTCATTTGCACCGCGTTCCTGCTTGCTCACAGAGCGACTGATGCCCGGCGCATGGCCGAGGAAATGCTGTGCATCGATCCTGCCAGCATGGATGCACACATACATCTCGGGGGCGCCGCCATGCTCCTTGGCCATCTCGATGAATCTGTCTCCCACTTCGACGCTGCGATTGCAATCAATCCAGACAACGTGCACGGTCACGCCCTGAAGGGCCTCGCGCTCAGGCGGAAAGGCGACCTGCCCGGGATGCTTGCCTGCATGCGGACAGCCTTCTTTCGCGCACCGCAGCATCCTCTGTCGCGCAAGCTCCTCTCTGGTGCCTTGCAGGATTTGCAGCAACACGAAGCGGCGCTGCCCCTGCTCGAAGCCAGCAGCGCGAGCGAATCCGGTGATCCGATACTGCGCTTCAGCCTTGCGCGCACGCAGTCACAGCTCGGCCAAAGTGCTGCCGCCGTGGAGAACTACCAGAGCGTCGTCGCGGCACGCCCCGATTGGGCTGAAGCTTGGTGCAATCTCGGTCGCGAGCTCGGACACCTCGGCCGTTTCCCTGAGGCGGTCGCTGCTTTCCGACGCGGCCATGAGCTGGGCTCCGAACGCGGCGACGCATGGCAGTATTCGTCAGCGCTCTGGTTGAAGGATGCCGAACGAATCGAGGCCGCCATGTGGCGACTGGCACAGCTTGCTCCGGAGTCGGAATCTGCATTATCCACCGACGATGTGCTATTGCTCGGGCGTGCAGCCGCACTCTCGAATGACGCTCCCCGAGCAGCACGACTCCTCGCGGACGCCATCAAGCGAACCCCGGAGGTGCAGCACAAGGGAGCGCCAGCGTCGTCCTTCCTTCTCGCTCGCGCCCTCATCACAAGCGGCGAGAGCAGCACAGCACCGCGCGTACTCGTACTTCTGCAAGGGCTGCTCGACACGCTCACAGCAACGACCGATGAACATGGACGCCTCACGGTCAATGCCTGCGTCGAGCTGTCTCGCCTTCTTGCTGATGCAGCGTGCTGCACGTGGCTCTCCGCCGCCGACGGAGGCGCGGATGAGACTGCAAAGCGCATGACATTGCTGGCGCGTTGGCGGGCCGTGCTCAGCGGGGCACGCGCCGATTACCTGCGCTGAATCGTCACGTCAACACGGCCCAAAACCCCGTTGAGGTCAAGTAATACCCGGCTGCCTGCGCTCGGGCAGCATCAAGGTTGACAGGCCTCGATGCGGATTCGCATAGTGCGCATCGAAGCGAACACTTGGCTTCGCGACAACGCGTGCCTTGGTGTGAGCCACTTTCCTGAACATTCGGAGTTCCCCATGCCCCGCAATTGCCTTGTTCACGCGTTCTCATTGATTCTGTTCTTGAGCTGTTCCCTCACGGCACAGAGTTGGGTGGCAGGTCCCTCGTTCACGACGGTCGGGGGACGGCAGTACGCCGCCGGAATCACCACAGCGAACATCGTCTACGCGCTCGGTGGCACACCGTTCACCGGAGCCAATGATGCCGCGGCGCACATGATCGCTGCGACAGGATCAACGTGGACCGCGGCTCCCGCAACGGAAGGACACTTCACGTCCATCGCGGCTGAGGTGGATTCCCTCGGACGCATCATCGTTTTCGGAGGCTCGTTCCCCGCTGGCGATCCGGGCGAGGCCTACGTGTGGGATGCCGTCAACGGCAACAACGGCGGCATCAACAATCGCTCCAACTGGGCGCCTGGAACCCTGTTCGCCCATTGCAGCGATGCGCTGGGCCGCATCTGGTCCATTGGTGGTGGCCCCGGAGCCAATCCAACGTTCGCTGCACCGAACAGCAATCGCGTGGAGCGCTACGACGCCAGCACCGATATCTGGAGCGCGATGCCAGCAATGCCGTCACAGGTCGCTGACGCAACAGCTTGCCACGACGGCCATGGCCGCATCCTCGTGTTCGGGGGTTTCAATGCGGCCGGAGTGCGCACCGCCAATGTGGCCTGCTTCGACACCCACATTTCCCAGTGGTCGGACACAACCATTCCGGACATGCCGGCACCACGCAGCGGAGCTCGCGCTGTTCTCGGAATGGACGGACTGATTCGCGTCATCGGAGGCAGCGACGGCGTGATCCGCAGCACTGTGTTCGTATTCAACCCCGTCTCAGGCGCGTGGAACCTCGGACCCAACCTGGCCACGGCACGCCAGCAATTCGGCTGCACCATGGATGCGCAGGGCTGGATCTGGGCCATGGGCGGAACAACGCCCACCGGCGCCACGAACAGCGTCGAGAAGCTCTTCACTCCGACTTGTCCGACGGTCAGCGTTCAACCCGTCAGCGTCACGGTCTATTCCGGCAGCGGTGCGGGTTTCAGCTTGACCGCGAGCGGATCGGCCCCCTTCACCTATCAGTGGCGCCGCAACGGCATCCCTCTCAGCAATGGCGCGACCGGCAACGGCAGCACCATCGTTGGCGCCACCAGCGCTGGCCTCGGCATCCAAGGCGCCGTCGTGACAGATGTCGCCAACTATGACTGTGTGATCAACAACCTGTGCGGCACCGTCACCTCCTCCTCTGCGTCGCTCACATTGCTCCCCGCGCCTGTGCTGCCGCAGATGTTCCAGCTTGCGCTCCTGCATCCCGCGGGCGCCCAGCACTCCCGCGCGCACGGCGTTGCGGGCAACAAGATCGTCGGATCGGCGAAGTTCGTCTCGCCACCGTATGCATACCTCGACCATCCCCTCACGTGGACGCTCGGAAGCAACCTCGTGACGGACCACACACCCGCCAACTCGGTTGGCGGCGAAATCGCTGCGATCCGTGGCGATCTCGCAGTGGGTTGGTTCTGGGCTCCTTACACAGTGCCGGGAGTCGGCACGGGTTACCACGCCAACTCTGCTGCGTGGTCCATGTCCACGGGACAATTCTGGAGCCTCAATTACGGTGGCAATGAAATCCACTATGCCACGTGCACAGATGGCACGCGCATCGCGGGCTGGGGCAAGTTCGATGAGGCTTCCCTCTACTCCAGAGCCATGCGTTGGCCGACGGTCACCAGCTTTGCGTACACGACCCCGCCATCAGGAACCACCTCCTCGAGTTTTGCCGCTGTGGAAGGCAACGACTGGTACGGATCCGTCACTCAGGGTTCGACACACGCCGTGCGCTTGAACGGCAACGTCTGGACTGACCTGCACCCCCCGGCCGTGGCCGGAGGCAGCTACATCAACGATGCCTCTGGAGGCCAACTCGTCGGCTACGTCGGTTCTCATGCATCGCTGTGGAGTGGTTCCGCCAACAGTTGGATGTCGCTGGCACCGGCAGGATCCGTTGGTTCGCAGGCCAGTGCGTGCTTGGCCGGCTACCAAGTGGGCGACAAGAGCCTCGCCACCGGCGGGTACCACGCCATGCTCTGGTCGGGCAACTCCGCTGCGCCGGTGGACCTTCACACCTTCCTGCCCGCAAACTACAGCTCGTCGACCGCGATGGACCTTCTCGTGCATGCGGATGGCAGCTTGACCATCTGCGGGATGGCGACCAACTCTTCGTTTTCGCCGGCGCGTCAGGAGGCGGTCGCATGGCACTCCGGCAATCTCCTGCAGCAGAACAGCTCGACGCTGTCCTTCGCGGCGGGCGGCACCGTGCAGTGGCAGCTCCAGGGCGGCCCTGCGCGCGCAGGACACAACTACCTGCTGCTGGGTTCACTCAGCGGCACGACGCCGGGCTTCGCACTTCCGGGTGGCGGCACCCTCGGGCTCCTGCCTGACGCCTACTTCTTCTTCCTCGCCAGCAACCCGAACACGCTCATCACGTCGTCGATGGGTATGCTGAATGCCAACGGTCAAGCTGCGGCTTCCGTGACGCTTCCCGCGGGCACTGCGCTGCCCATGCCCATGCAGGTGTGGCACGCCTTCGTTTCCTTCCCCGGAACCACACCGCAGTTCAGCGTCAGCAACACCACGCAGCTCTGGTTGCTCTGAGAAACGACCGTTGGTCAGGCTCATGGTGCTAGCTTGGCACCATGAGCGAACCGACTCCGCAACTGAACGGCATGATCGTTTGTGACACGGCGTTCCAACAAGCGCCGAGTGGCAAATGGTGCGTCATCGGCTCGTACAACACCGTGCTCGTGCGCGAGTTCCCCACCACGCACATGCCCTTCGTCGTGTTCCTCGCGCTGTCTGATTTCACCGGCAACGTCGCGATGCGGCTCGTGGTGCGCGATCCGGAAGGAACGCAGCTCTGCGAGGTGCGCGGACAGTTCCCGAAGATCCCCATGACCAGCGTCGAGCTCGCGATGCCGTTCCCTCCCATCACATTCCAACGCGCTGGCACGCATTCTCTCGAGCTCTATCACGGCAACACCATGCTGCACATGCGGAGCTTTCAGGTTCTGCAGGCGCAACAAGCGCAACAACCGCAACAGCGCCCCGAAGGCGAGCCTCCTGCGGAGCCGACCGGAGACTGAACATGTTCACGCGAAGCGCCCTGCTCATGCCCCTTTGTCCATGAGCCGATGAGGCGACAGCGCAAGCGTCCATGCGCCGGATCACCCACAAGATGACAGCAGTCCTGCGTCGGATCCTCTGGGTCCTCGCCGTTGTTGTTTGCACCACGGAACTGCCAGGCCAATCCACGCGGCCGGTGTATCCCGGCGCCGGTTCGCTCCATCGCTGGCTGGACCCAGTGCTTGGCAATGACGCCAACGCGGGCACAGCCGCCGCACCGTGGCGCACGCTCGACAAGCTGGAACTCATCACCCTCGCGCCAGGCACCATCGTGCACCTGAAACAGGGCAGCTACTGGCTGAACGGCAGGCTGAGTCTGAGTGGACAGAACGGTACGCCCAGTGCCTGGATCGGCATCGAAGCCGAAGGCACGGTGCTCGTGCGCAACACGGCCTATGACAACGTGGTGCAGATCGCGAACTGCTCGTATCTGTACCTGCGCGGCCTGGACATCTCCCACGAGAATGGCAGTGCGGCCTACGGTTCATGGGCGCTGGTGGATGCCATCAAGTTCACAGGCAACTGCAACGATGTGAGCATCGACAGTTGCAAGCTGCATGACGTGGGTAACTGCGGCATTTCCAGTCAAGCGCCACTCGTGCAGCGCATCACGGTCTGGAACACGGAGATCGCCAACTGTTACTGCGGCATCTACTGGGGCTACTACGAAGATGTGAACAAGCGTTACGCCCACGACGGCCGCATCGCCTCAAACTGGATTCACGACTGCCCGCCAGCGGATCTGGACGGCACCGGCTACGGCATCCAGCTCAAGGGCGGCAGCCATGGCAACATCATCGAGGACAACGTGCTGGCCAACGTGGGTGGCTCCACGCGGGCTGGCATCTGCGTGTATCACGCTTCCACGAACCTCGCGATTTCGACGCAGCCGAACATCATCCGCCGCAATCTCGTGCGCAATGCGCGCAACGAAGGCATCTATGCCATCGAAGGCGCCGTGATCGAGAACAACATCCTCTCGGATTGCGTGAATGCAGGCATCCGCGTGACGCGCCGCGACACAGGCTCGTGGGGCGCTTTCTACGGACGGCTCTCGATTCGCCACAACACCGTGCAGCGCGTGATGAGCGCGAATGGCGTCGGATTGAGCCTGCAAACCAACACCTTCTCCGCGCCCTTCGTCGTCGCGAACAACTTCAGCCTTGTGAACGGCGCCGCCACGCAGCGTGCCTTCGAAGGCCCCGCGAACTTCACGGGCACAGCCTCGCGCAACTACTGCTTCGGAACAACCACAGGTTCGAATCTCGGACTCATGGCCGCCAACGCCACGAACTTCATGTCACATACGTTCGGGAATGCGGGCTACGTCTATCCGAAGACCACCAGCGTATTCCTGAACCAGGCGGATCAGGCCCACGTCGCGGCCAATGACTTCAACGGTCTGCTTCGTACAGGTGGCACAGAACCAGGCGCCTATCACTTCACCACCAGCGCGAATCCCGGCTGGACACCCGCATCGACTTTCAAGGGCTGGGGCGCGCTCAGCCTCGGAGTCACGGTTTCGGCACCGCTGGCCAGCACCGGCAGCTTCGTGACTGTCAGTGCAAGTCTCGTGAACGCCGGCCGGCCGCAACTCGCGGATCTCGTCCTCGGCATCGTGCTGCCTGATGCCCAGAGCGCGTTCCACTTCACCAATCCGCTCTTCCTCCAGATGGCTCCGGCACTCGATCAGCATCCCATCACCTGGAGCCGCGCGGCCACGAACATCGCCCTCGACGCACCCTTCAACCTCACACTCCCCAACGTCATCACGTTTCAGTGGCTGCCCACTCACCTCCTCGGCAACTACACCATTCGCGCCCTTCTTCTCGCCCCGGGCGCACTCACCGACGATTCCCTTGATGAAGGCGACGTCCTCGCTTCCGCCAGTTCGATGATCACGCACCTTTGAGCACAACCGCGCGGTACTGATTGGTCAGTCGAACAAGCCCGGGTTGCGGGGGCGAGCGATGGAGCGAAGCTCGGGGAAGTGGTGGTGCATGGCCTCGGGCACGCGGAGCGGTGCCTTGGGGTCGAGCGAATGCACGAGCGAAAGCACCGCCGCGATGGCCTTGCCATGAAAGTGATTGTTGCCGACGAGCACGGTGGGCGCGCCATTGGCGCTGAGACTCTTGAGACGCGCCGTCCACTCCGCGAGTTCATCCGGCCGGTAGTGCCAGTCATAGCGCGCATCACGGCCAGAACCTGAATCGAACCATGCGCGCGCGTTGCGTCCGTGCAAGCGCACATAGCCAAGCGCATGGGTGCGCAGGTCCGTGGGCGGGAGAGTGCCGCGTCCCTGTGGCTGGTCGATGTTCACGAAGGCCAAGCGCTGTGTTTCGATCCAGCGCAGCGATTCGGGTTTCAGCCAACTGGCGTGGCGTACTTCGAGAGCGAGTGTCCATTCGGCAGGCAGCAGCGCGCGCACGCGCGTCAGGCGTTCGCGGGTCCACGGGCTGTCGAGCACCGTGATGGGAAACTGCAACAGCACCGCAAGCAGACGGCCCGAGGATTGAAGAGGTTCGACACCTGCACACCAACGCGCCACTTCCGCCTCGGTACCCGGGCTGTCCTCATCGTGAGTGAAGCGCTGCCACCCCTTCACCACGAAGCGGAAATCAGGATGGCCTTCGAGCAATGTGAGCCACTGCCGCGCGCTGCTCTCCGCCACCGGTGCGTAGAAAGAGGCATTCAATTCCACAAGATTCACGTAGTCCGCGAGAAAGCGCAACGGGTGAAACCCCTGCGGACGGGCCAGCGGGTAGACCCTCCCCTTCCAGTCCGGGTAATCCCAACCGGCGGGGCCGAAATGAAATTGCTCATGCACGGCAAGCATGGGCTACGATCTTCTCACAGTGGTGGCATTAGGCCCCTCTGCTCGAGGACAACATGTCTGATGCAACTGCCTTGCCGGCGCCGCCCGGCCCGCAGTCGAGCGCCGAGATTCTCGCCCGCGAGGGCTGGAACTCACGCCTCGCTGGTTGGGTCACGGGGGCACTCGTAGCCGAATCCATCACGGGGCTCGTGATCTGGCTCGCGCCCTTCTCGCTGTCCGGGCAGTTCCAGGTGCTCCTGCACACGCTCCTCGGCCTTGCACTGCTCGTGCCCGCGAGCCTCTACGTCGCCGGCCATCTTCGCAGTTGGTGGCGCCAGCGCATGACCGCGGTGATGCTCCTCGGCTACGCGCTCCTCGCAGCCACCTTGGTTTCCGTCGTCACAGGTCTGTTCGTCACATGGCAGTGCTTCATGGGCCCAAAGCTCTCCATCGCCTTTGATGATGTGCATCTCGTCAGTGCACTCGCTGTCACCGCGCTCCTCGTGGTGCATCTCGTGATGGCGTGGCAACGCCGCCGTCTCGGACTCACCGAGCCCGCTGCATTCCGTGCTGCGGTGCGGCTGTTCATGGTGCGCGTCGGAGTATTCAACCTTGTTTGCGCCGTGCTGGTCACTGTCCTCGCAGCACTCTGGCCGGAAAGCGTGCGCGAAATGGAGCCACCGGAGGGCTACAGCATGCCCGCCTACGCACAAAACTCGGAAGAGTATCGCGGCAACCCCTTCGCGCCGACCTACGCCCGCACAGCCAACGGGAAACTCGTTCCGCCCGAACTCCTCGGCGGCTCCGAATCCTGTGGCAGTTCCGGTTGCCACGAGCAGATCTACAAAGAGTGGCTTCCAAGCGCGCACCGCTTCTCGGCGGCCAATCCGCCTTTCCAGCAGGTGCAGAAGAACTTCGCTGCCGACCGCGAACCCGCGGAAACACGCTACTGCGCCGGATGCCACGATCCCATTTCGCTTTTCGCCGGCGCGAAGGACATTCACAACATGAGCCTGTCCGCGCCAGGCATGCAAGAGGGCTGTTCATGCGTGGCCTGCCATTCGCTCTCCAAGGTGGACCAGCGAGGCAATGCGGACTACGTGCTGACGCCTCCCCAGAAGTACATCGGCGAGAACGGCAGCGGCTTCGCGAAGGAGATCGCCGACTTCCTCATTCGCGCCTGGCCGAGGCAGCATCTCGCCGACTACGACCGCGCCGTCTTGAAACAGCCCGAGTTCTGCGGTGCCTGCCACAAGCAATTCATTCCCGAGGCCCTGAATCACTTCGGTGTGACGCCCGGACAGAACCAGTTTGATGAATGGCGGCGCAGCCACTGGCACGCGGAGGAACCATTGAAAGACCTCTCGTGCCGCGACTGCCACATGCGTCTCGTGGCAGATTCGAGTGATCCCGGACACGGCGAGGGCGGAGATCCACGCCGCACGAAAGACGATGGCAAGCACCGACATCACGGCTCCATCGGCACCAATTTCCTCATGCCGGAGGTGATGAAACTGGAAGGCTGGCAGGAGCAGGTGCGCCTCACGCACGAGTGGATGCGCGGCGAGACGATCTTGCCGGAGATCCAGCACTTGTGGCCGGAAGGGCCGGTCGCGACTTGCACCATCGTGTCTCCGGAGAGCATTGAAGCTGGCGCGGAACTCGAACTCGGCATTGGAATCACGAACAGGAAGGCGGGCCACAATTTCATCACTGGCCCACTCGACTTCATCCGCGCGTGGGTTCATCTTGTCGTACGCGACGCGGATGGCCGCATCCTCGCCGAGTGGGGCGGCATCGACCCCGTGACACGAGGCATTCTCGACACGCCCGGCGTTGCGCACGAGATTGGCAACGCGCGCGACAAGGGCACGCTCGTTCTCGAAGGCATGCCTGTGAACGCAGCCAAGGAGCCGCTCATTCGCCACGAGTTGTGGAAAGCCGCAGGCGGGAAGAGTCCGCGTGTGATCTATCCCCTGCACTCCGACAATCAGACCTATCGCCTGCTGGTGCCTGCTGACGCGCGAGGGCCGCTCGCGGTCAGCGCCACGCTCAACTTCCGTCGTTACCGGCAAGAGTTTCTCGACCTGGTGGTGCCGGAGATGGAGCGTGAGAGCGGCGTGCTGCAACCCACGGTGGCGCAGTCCACTGCGCTGGCCAGCATTCCAGTCACAGCACCGACTGGCGCGCGCTGATGTGGCTTTTCAAGGCGGCGACGCAGCGGCAACGCCGCCTTTTCTGGGCCGTACTTGCCACTGTCGTCGGAACTGGCGCTCTGGTGGTGCTCGTGGTGGTCATGCGGCGCATGCGGGACACGGATCTTGCAGAGGCCGGAGACCAGATCACTGCGGAGTTCCGCAATCTCGTCAGCGCCAACGCACCCACATTCCATTTCACCGATGTGGCGCAAGCCGTCGGCATCCGCATGCAGCACGGGCCCGGGGAGCGTCGTCGCATCCTGCCAGAAGACACAGGCTCTGGACTCGCATGGGGAGACTATGACGGCGACGGTGATCCTGATCTCTACGTCGTCAGCCTCGGCGTCGTGGGTGCAAAGACAGGAGAGTTCACGAACAAGTTGTTCAGAAATGATGGCGGGCGTTTCACTGACGTGACCGTGCATGCTGGAGTTGCAGATCCTGCGGGTTTCGGCATGGGCGCGAGCTTCGCCGACTTTGACAACGATGGCGATCTGGATCTGTACGTGACCAACCATGGAGCGGATCGGCTCTTTCGCAATGCAGGCAATGGCAGATTCACGGATGTGGCTCATGCAGCAGGTGTCACGGATGAACATTGGTCCACGGGGGTCGCGTGGGGCGACTTCGACCGCGACGGCCACCTTGATCTCTACGTCTGCAACTATCTCCGCCACGATGACGCAGTGGTCGCGCGGGCTTCCGCCTCGTCGGCGAAAGACGCGCAGATGTCCACGGCGAACGGGCCCGCAACAGTGCCTTGGACACTCAATCCCAGCGCCTTCGATCCGGTGCCCAATCGCCTCTACCACAACAACGGCAATGGGACGTTCACGGATGTGGCAGAGCGTCTCGGAGTTGCCGATGCGCAGGGCCGTTCACTCTCTGCAACCTTCGCGGATCTCGACGGCGACGGCTGGCTCGATCTCTACGTCAACAACGATGCCTCGCCGAACTCGCTGTTCCGCAATCACTGCGGAGACGCGGCCGAGGCAACCGACCGACTCCAACCCTTCGCGGATCTCTCCACCATGTCCGGCACAGCGGATCCCCGCGCCTCCATGGGCCTTTCGCTGGGAGAACTGGGCAGCATGCTCGACAGCGCCGACGAACTACCCGACATGTTCCTCACTCACTGGGTGGCGCAGGAAGATGCCTTCTACATCAGCGTGATGATGCCCGGCGGCGTGCTTGAGTATCGGGACAAATCCCGGCAGTTGGGACTCGGAGAAGTCTCCATCGACACGGTGGGTTGGGGATGCACTCTGGCCGATCTCGACCTCGATGGTCGCCAGGATCTCGCAGTCGCAAACGGAAGCACTCTTGAGCGGCGCGACAATGCACAAATGCTCTTGGCAGAGCCCATGTTCCTCTATTGGAACGAAGGCCGACGCTTCGTGAACCTCGCTCCGTCAGCAGGGTCCGACGCAGCAGCGCCACGCAACGCCCGCGGTCTCGCCGCCGCAGACTTCGACGCCGACGGCGATGTTGATCTCGCGCTCAACATCAACCGCGGCAGGCCGCTGCTGCTTCGCAACGACACGAAAACACCTGGGCGGAGTTTGACGGTCATCCTCGACGCACCGGACGCGCTCTGTCGGGGTGCGCGCATCGAGACAGTCACCTCTGGCAGGAAGCAACTCCGCTGGGTGGGTGCTGATGTCTCTTTCCTCTCGCAGCACGATCTGCGCCAGATCATCGGGCTCGGTCTGGCCAAGGCAGTCGACAGGCTCACCATCCGCTTCCTCGACGGTGTTGAAATCACCGAGACCAACGTGCCAGCCGGGCGCATCACGGTCAAGCACCCGTTGCATCCGCAGCACTCCGCCCCGCCGCGTTGATCGCGAGCCGAACAGTCGCGCGAGTGAATCCGCGCATGCTGTTGCTGAACGACCTTCGGACTCCCTCGCTCCGCGAACCCGAATGTCTCGCACCGGCAAACAGGCGCTGCACGCGTGGCACAACGACCGCCACGCGTGCAGGCCCCATCAGAAGGTGTGGCTGGCGACGTTCGAATCGGCGACCACGCCAGTGAGAGGATTGAGGGCGACACTGACACCGTGCACGGTAAGCCCAGCGAGAAGTGCAGGCGGGATCGCAACACTCGCACTTGCTCCACCAGACGAACCCAGCGCTCCGAATGCGAATGTGAGACCGTTGATGCCCGCATCGAGCCACGCGAAGACATCCGCCTGGGTGGCGTGCAGGCCGTACCATGCGCCCGTGCCCGGGCTGCTGGCGTTCAATGGATCGACACTGAATACGTTGAAGTAATAGTGCGCCGAGCCGAGAGCACCAATTTCAGTGTTGCACGGAATGGTGATGCCGACGGCGGCTGGACTCAACACCATGATCACGAGGCTGTAGGACACTGCGCCATTGAGGGAGAAGCCGAGGATCGGTTGCGGGGCGTTCTGCTGCGTTGTGTTTCCAAGACCGAGTTGGCCATAGTCGTTCTCCCCACACGCCTTCAGAGCGCCGTCCCCGAGCAGGGCGAGAGAGTGCCTCCTTCCTGCAGCCACGGCCAATACGTTGGAGAGCCCGAGGGCGACCTGTGGAGTGCTCTGATGAAACAGGTTCCCGGTACCGAGTTGACCGCGCGAGCCACTTCCCCATGCCTTCACAGTGCCATCCGTGAGAATTGCGAGGGTGTGGTTGCCGTTCGCATCCACGGCGGTAACGGTGGAGAGTCCAGGAATGGACTGCGGCGTGTGTTGGTTCGTCGTGTTCCCGATGCCGAGTTGGCCATGGAAATTAGCCCCCCATGCCTTCAGAGTTCCGCCCGCGATCAACGCGAGAGAGTGGTCCGCTCCTGCAGACACGGCCATAACATTGGAGAGTCCGGCTATGGTTTGAGGAGTGGTCGCCAACATCACAGGTCCAACACCCAGTTGTCCCAGGAAACCCCATCCCCACGCCTTCACCGTGCCGTCCGACAGAAGTGCCAAGGAGTGATAGTCACCCGCTGCCACAGCCGTCACGTTCGCGAGACCGGGGATGAGCTGCGGCGTGTACCGATCATTGGTATTCCCGAGGCCGAGTTGTCCGTTATTGCCTCCTCCCCACGCCATCACCGTGCCGTTCGCGAGCAATGCGAGACAGTGATCACGGCCAGCATCCACGGCAGCGACATTGGATAGGCCGGGAATGAGTTGGGGAAGGGACTGGTGCAAAGTGTTCCCGACCCCGAGTTGGCCGAAGGTATTGTTGCCCCAAGCATGCAGCGATCCGTCTGAGTGGAGCGCAATGGACCACAACATGCCGGCGCTGACAGCCGTGACGCTGGAGAGACCCGCGATGAGTTGAGGTGTCAATTGCTCCGTCATGTTTCCGTTGCCCAACTCTCCATATTGGTTTCCGCCCCATGCCTTCACCGTGCCGTCGGCACTGAGAGCAAGCGTATGATAAGCACCGCCCGCGATCTTCGGCGTCGTCACAAAAACCTGTGCGGAGGTGGTGCCGATCACCAGGAGCAGGACCGCTCCTGCCCACGCGCATTGCATCCTTGAGTACGCCGCTCCGCCACCCTGGATAGAACACTCACCACGCATCTTCACTGCAGTCATCTCTTCATCTCCTTGCGGACGTTTGATTGCGGAGCCTGCATGGCCCCACTCATGACTCCTTCGCACGGGAACCAAGAATCTCCCGATCAATCTGCAGGCACCGGCCCTCTACCACGCGCGCCTCGCTGCAACCAGGCCCTGACGCAACAGTTGCAACGCGCAGAAGCAGTACCTGATCCTCTCCCTGCTGCATAAACTGAAAACGCTCCCGCGCCTGCGTGATGATCATGCGGCCGACGGAATTCACGCGTGCGGACGCACGAAACACCAGCACGCAAGCGCGATGTTCGCGGGCCGCGTCTGGACAGGCAAGTGGGAAGGCCCTCAGTGCATCGCTCAGCTGCCGAGCCAGTTCACTCCACCGCTGGCGTTGAAGGTGAATGACAGATTGCTGTAGCCACCAACCATATAGGGCGACGGATGGAACAGACAACAAATCATGTCATTCGGAGCGGCGCTTGTTCCGCTGCCGCACACTCGAGCCTGTTGCGCCAATGCCCACGCTGCTTGTCCCTCCCCACGGAAAACAGACATGGTGCAGGTCGTTGCAGGTCACCGAGAAACACCACGAAGGCCTGATCATCTCCGCCAGACATCGTGCGCGCCCCCCATTGCCCATTGACCTGGCAGGCTTGCGAAGGCCCGGGTTCCGTTCGGGGATGAGGCATCAACGGCGAGCAGTTGCGCTGAGAGCGTTCCTGCAGGTGCACAGAGGAGGATCGGACAGGGCGAACTCGCTCCGCCCGTCGGGCAAGAGGTTTGGCGCACGCTTGCGGGAGCGTTGCGGTTCTCATAAAAACCCTTGGCACCACACATGGCCTGCGACGAATCAAACCCGCCGTCTCCCCTGCCCTTGCGGAAGCCCGATTGGCTGAAGGTGAAGCTCGGCGGCGGCGCGAACTACGCACGCATCAAAGGGTTGCGCGAGAGTCTCGGCCTCGCCACGGTCTGTGAAGAGGCCCGCTGCCCGAACATCGGTGAATGCTGGAACGCTGGCACTGCCACCTTCATGCTCCTCGGCGACACCTGCACGCGCGCCTGCCGCTTCTGCAACGTGAAGACCGGCAACCCTGGTGGAATGGTGGATGAAGGCGAGCCCGCCCGCGTGGCTGAAGCCATTGCGACCATGGATCTCAGTTATGTGGTCTTCACCATGGTGGACCGGGATGACCTTGCAGACGGCGGCGCCGCCCATGTCGCGCGCTGCGTCAATGCCGCGCGGGCTCGCTCGCCGCAGCTCCTCGTCGAAGTGCTCACGGGCGACTTCCGCGCGCGCAGGGACGACCTCGCGCTCGTCGCAGCCAGCGGCGCCTCTGTCCTCGCACACAACGTCGAGACGGTGCGCTCCATCACGCGCAAGGTGCGCGATGGCAAGAGCAGCTACGAGAACACCCTCGCCGCCCTCGTCCACTACAAGAACCTCGCGCCGGCGAAGCTCACCAAGTCCAGCCTGATGCTCGGGCTCGGTGAGACGGCCGACGAGATCCGCGAGACCTTGAACGACCTTCGCGCCGCCAACGTGGACATCCTGACCCTCGGCCAGTACCTGCAACCAAGCACATGGCACCTGCCTGTCAGCGAGTACGTGACACCCGCACGCTTCGAGGAATGGCGCACGGTTGCGTTGCAGCTCGGGTTCCTCTTCGTCGCCTCGGGTCCGCTCGTCCGGAGCAGTTATCGTGCCGGCGAACTCTTCACCGAACGCTGGCTGCGCGAACGCGAAACCGGCATCGGCGGAACGTCCGTATGACCACCACTCTCGAAACCGTCATGGGCACCAGCGGGCCGGGCCTCGAGCTCGCCGCCCCGCGCCTCACGCGCGAACAGTTCCTCGTTCTGCACCGCGCCATGGTGCGCACACGCAAGCTCGACGAACGCGGCATGAAGCTGCAGCGCCAGGGGCGCATCGGCTTCTACGTCCCGTCTTTCGGCGAAGAGGCCGCGCAGATCGGTTCGGCAGCAGCACTGGATGCAGCGGACTGGATCTCGCCGAGCTATCGCCAACCGGGCACTGCGCTGTGGCGCGGTGTCAAACCCGTCGAGATGCTCGACAACTGCTTCGGCAACGCGGGCGATGCGGCCAAGGGCCGGCAGATGCCCGTGCACTACACCTTCCGCTCGCGGAACTTCATCTCCATCGGCTCTCCCATCGGCACGCAGATCGCGCACGCCGCGGGTGTGGCCATGGCCATGAAGATCCGTGGCGACGGCCACGTGTGCCTCACCTATCTCGGCGACGGCGCAACCAGCAGCAACGATTTCCATACCGGCCTGAACTTCGGCGGCGTCTTCAAGGCGCCGTGCGTGTTCATCTGCATCAACAATCAGTACGCCATCTCGCTTTGCGTGACGGGGCAGACCACGTCTGTCAGCATCGCGGACAAGGCCGTTGCCTACGGCATGCCGGGGCGCCGCGTCGATGGCAACGATGTGCTCGCGGTCTACAGCGCGACGAAGGATGCCGTGGATGCCGCCCGCCGCGGCGAAGGTCCCACGCTCCTCGAACTCTTCTCGTTCCGCATGGGGCCACATTCTTCGAGTGACGACCCCTCGCGCTACCGCCCGAAGGCCATGGAAGAAGAGTGGGCGGCGAAGGACCCGATCCAGCGCTTCGAGAAGTGGCTGATTGCGAACGGCCACGCGGATGCTGCGGCTCTGGCAGCGGTTCACGCAGCCGCTGAAGAAGAGATGTCCGAAGCCGCCAAGGAATCCGAAACGAAACCCGCACCGGCGAAGGATTCGCTCTTTGACGATGTATTCGCCGAGCGTCCGGCCGGGCTCTTGAAGCAGCGCACGGCGCTGCTCGCCGAAGGTGATGCCCACGCTGCGGACATGAACGCCGCATTCCCCCTCTGAGCCACGACATGAGTGCAACCAACGGCACAACCAACATGACCCTCCTGCAGGCGCTCAATCTCGCGCTGCACGAGGAAATGGAACGCTCGAAGGACGTGGTGGTCCTCGGCGAAGATGTGGGGCGCAACGGCGGTGTCTTCCGCACCACCGACGGACTCTTCGCGAAGTTCGGCGCAGAGCGCGTCATGGACACGCCGCTCGCGGAATCCGGCATCATTGGCACCGCGGTGGGCATGGCCATGTACGGCCTGAAGCCCGTGGCGGAAATCCAGTTCTCAGACTTCATCTTCCCGGCCTTCGATCAGATCGTCTCGGAGATGGCGAAGATGCGCTATCGCTCGGGCGGCGAGTTCACCTGCCCAGTCGTGGTGCGCACACCTGCAGGTGGAGGCATTCGCGGGGGGCACTATCACTCGCAGTCGCCCGAGGCCTACTTCTGTCACACGCCAGGTCTGCAGGTGGTCTATCCAGCCACGCCGGAAGACGCGAAGGGCCTCTTGAAGAGCGCCATCCGTGGCGCTGATCCGGTGATCTTCTTCGAACCGAAGCGCATCTACCGCACAGTCAAGGGCGACGTGCCTAACGATCCTGATTTCACCGTGCCCATTGGCAAGGCGCGCGTCGCGCGCGCGGGCAAGGATGTCACCATCGTGAGCTGGGGTGCCATGGTGCACACGTCGCTGGAAGCGGCGGAGAAGGCCGCGCGGAACGGTGTCGACATCGAGGTCATCGATCTGCGCACGCTGGTGCCTCTGGATGAAGAGTGCATTCTCACGAGCGTGCGGAAGACCGGGCGCGTGGTCATCGCCAGCGAGGCCACCCGCACCTGCGGTTTCGCTTCCGAAATCAGCGCCATCATCGCCGAAGAAGCTATTGATTGCCTCGAAGCGCCCATCGTGCGCGTCACCGGCTACGACACGCCGTTCCCCTACACTCTTGAGCACGTCTACATGCCTGGCCCGGCGCGCGTGCTGGATGCGGTGCAACGTGTCAGGGCCTTTTGAGCGGAGGACAGCAGATGACCATCGAGTTCAAGCTGCCGGACATCGGCGAGGGCGTGGCCGAGGGCGAGATCGTGCGCTGGATCGTCAATGAAGGCGATCAAGTGCGCGAAGACCAGCCCATGGTCGAAGTGATGACGGACAAGGCGACGGTGGAAATCGGCTCGCCGGTCACCGGCCGCGTCGCGAAGATCCTCGTGAAGGCCGGGCAGGTGGTGCCGGTGCACAGTGTGATCGTGCATCTGGAGAAGACGGGCGCTGCGACCAGCGCAGCTGCGCCGGCAGCGACGGCTCAGGCCTCGTTCCCTGCTCCGCAAGCGACGCATGCAGTTGCAGCGCCTGCCTCTGCCGCACCTGCCAGTGCCGCAGCCGAGGCCACTGCCTCCGACGCGAAGATCCTCGCGGCTCCGGCCACTCGCAAACTCGCACGCGAATCCGGCGTGCCGTTGGCTGCGGTTCCCGCAAGTGGCCCGCACGGCCGTGTCACGAAGGATGACCTCGTGAACTTCTTGAAGGGTGCACCGGGCGCAGCGCCCGCGGGCTTTGCGCCGCGCGTGGCCGCTGCATCAGCGCACGCACCCGCAGCCGCACGCGAAGTCGCGGCGCATGCCGCGCCCGCAGCACCAAGCACGGCAACCGCCGCAGCACGGCACGCGCCCGCACCGCGGCCAGCATTCGCTGCAGGTGGCGAGGAACGCATCCCCTACCGCGGCATCCGCAAGGCCACCGGCGACCAGATGGTGCGCTCGGCCTTCACGGCACCGCACTTCACCTATGTCGAAGAGATCGACATGACAGCGCTATATGCGTTGCGAAAGGACGCTGCAGGCATCGCCGAGCAGGATGGCGTGAAGCTCACCTACCTCCCCTTCATCATGAAGGCTCTCTGCAGTGCGTTGCGTCGTCACCCATCCGCGAACGCCACCCTCGATGAGAAGGCCGGCGAGATCGTGGTGAAGAAGGACATTCACGTGGGCATCGCGACGGACACAGAGCGCGGGCTCATGGTGCCTGTCGTCCGCAACTGCGACGCGCGCTCGGTGCTCGACATCGCCGCCGATCTGCAACAGCTCACAGCGAAAGCTCGCGCCGGTCAGGCCTCGCGCGAAGAACTCACGGGCTCCACCATCACCATCACGTCTGCCGGTTCCATTGGCGGACTCTTCGCGACACCCATCATCAATCATCCCGAAGTCGCGATCCTCGGCGTCTACCAGATCAAGGAGAAGCCGGTGGTCCGGAATGGCGCCATCGTCATCGGGCGCGTGGGCTATCTCTCCATCACCCTTGATCACCGCGTGGTAGATGGCGGGACGGCGGCGCATCTCATGAACCACATGAAGAAGCTGCTTGAGAACCCGGGCTTGCTCGTGCTCGGAAGCTGAGTTCGAAAGCGCCCATGTCCATTCACTCGCAGCCGGAAGGGCTCGTGCGCGTGCTGCCTCTGCCAGGGCTGCCCGCGAATACGCGCGCACCGGAACTTCCCGCCGAGGAACACCGCTCGATGTTCCGGTCCATGCTGCTCATCCGCATGCTGGACGAGAAGATGCTGCTCCTGCAACGACAGGGGCGCATCGCTTTCTTCGGGCCGAGTGCTGGCCAGGAAGCGGCCATCATCGGCAGCGGCGCGGTGGCACGGAAAGACGACTGGGTTTTTCCGGCGCTCCGGGAAGCAGGCATCGCGCTGCACCGCGGTTTCCCGCTGGAGCAGTACTTCGGCCAGCTCTTCGGCAACGTGCTCGACCCACAGCAGGGTCGTCAGCAGCCCATGCACTTTTCAAGCGGCGCGGTGCATTACGTCTCGCTCTCCTCGCCGATCGCCACGCAACTGCCGCAAGCAACCGGCGCCGCAGTCGCTGCGAAACTGAAGGGCGATGGTGCGGTGATCTTCGCGTACCTCGGCGACGGTGCCACCAGCGAACATGATTTTCACTGCGCTCTCAACTTCGCCGCAGTGTGGAAAGCTCCGGTCATCTTCTGCTGCCAGAACAACGGCTGGGCCATCAGCGTGCCCTTCGAGAAACAGACGGCCAGTGGCAGTGTGGCTGTGAAAGCCGCGGCCTACGGCATGCCGGGCATCGCCGTGGATGGCAATGACGCACTCGCCGTGCGCACCACGACGGAGTTGGCCTTTGCGCGAGCGCAGCGCGGCGAAGGTCCGGCACTGCTTGAGTTCGTGACCTGGCGGCGCGGAGGCCACTCCTCCTCGGATGATCCGACGCGCTACCGCGACGAAGCCAGCATTCCCGCTTGGGTGTTGGTCGATCCCATCGAGCGCTACCGCGCATGGTTGCGCGCTGGGGGCATTCTCGGTCCAGGTAACGAAGAGGCCATCGCCCTCGACTTGAAGGCCTCCATCGAGGAAGGCATCGCCAAAGCGGAGCACGCACCCCGCCCGGATCTCGATTCCATGTTCAGCGATGTGTACTCCACCATGCCCCCCGCACTCACGCGCCAGATGATGAGCGCCGACCGCGACACCAGCGGCAAGGCCGAAGGAGCATTCCCCCTGTGAGCATCAGCACCAAGGCCTGTGTCATCGGTTCCGGACCTGCCGGCTATGTGGCCGCCATCCGTCTCGCCCAACTCGGAGTGCCGGTCACTCTTGTCGAACGGGAAGCCAGTCTCGGCGGCACTTGCCTGAATGTCGGTTGCATTCCGAGCAAGGCCTGGATCAGCGCCGCGAAACTCTGGGACGAACTGAAACACGCGGAGGAGATCGGGATCAGCATTCCCGAGAAGAAGATCGACCTCGCGAAGACCAAGGCCTGGAAGGACGCCATCGTTCAGCGCCTCACCACCGGCATTGCAACCCTGCTCCGCAATCACAAGGTGCAGGTGCTCTCGGGCACAGCGCGTTTCAGCGGACCGCGCTCCATTGAGATCAGCGGTGCGCAGGGCGTGACCACCCTCACAGCGGATCACTTCGTCATCGCCACGGGCTCGCGCTCCATGGACATCCCGCCCTTTCCCGTGGACGAGAAACTCGTGCTCAGTTCCACGGGCGCGCTTGATCTCACGGCCGCGCCGGCAAGCCTCGCCGTCATCGGAGGCGGCGTCATCGGCCTCGAAATCGGCATGTACCTCCAGAAGTTCGGCACCAAGCTCACCGTGATCGAACTCATGGATCAGATCCTGCCCGGGCAGGATCCAGACTGCGTGAAGGTGCTGGCGCGGAAGCTGAAGAAGACCGGCGCCACAGTGCACACGAAGACGCGCGCTCTCGGGTTCACACAGGTTGCTGCTGGCCTCGAAGTCGCGTTTGAAACGGATGGCTCTCAGAAACGCGCCACTGTGGAGAAGATCCTCGTGGCTGTCGGTCGGCGTCCCAACAGTGCTGCACTCGGACTCGACGCCGCCGCAGTCGCCACCGATGCGCGCGGATTCATCACTGTTGATGCACAACGCCGCACCTCCAATCCGGCCATCTTCGCCATCGGCGATGTGGCGGGCGGTGCTCTCCTCGCGCACAAGGGCAGCAAGGAAGGCCTGCTTGTCGCGGACGTGATCGCTGGCCGCAGCGCGATCTGGGACGTGCGCGCCATGCCTGCGGCTATTTTCACCGACCCCGAGATGGCAAGCGTCGGGCTCACGGAAGCCGAAGCAGCGAAGGCCGGCCGTGCCGTGAAGACCGGTTCCTTCCCGTTCGCCGCTTCAGGGCGCGCCCTCGCCGCTCGCGAGACAGAGGGGCTCGTGAAACTGGTGAGCGATGCGCAAACCGACCTGCTTCTCGGCGCACACATCATAGGGCCGCACGCCAGCGAACTCATCGCTGAAGCCACCCTCGCCATCGAAGCGGGCCTCACCGCTGAAGACCTCGCACTCACGGTGCACAGCCACCCGACTCTCTCCGAAACCGTGATGGAAGCCGCCGAAGACCTCCACCACCTCGCGATCCACATCTACAACCCCGCGAAGCACTGAGCGCGCGGACGCGCACCGCTCTTCACGTGTACTGCGCAAGCGCCGCCCAGCTACCGGGGTCCGCCTTGGATGGGCACCTTCTCGAAGTGACACACACGGACGGACATCGTGTCCAGCCGCTCCCGAAAGCTGCAATCCCGATCGGACCTGGCGAGCGCTACGACGCCATCGTGACTCTCAACAACCCCGGGACATGGAGCCTCGCCGTCTCGGACATCGCCAATCGCGGCGCGGTGCTCGTGCGCGGCGTCGTTCAGTATGCGGCTTCCGCCATGCCCGTGCCATCAGCGACGTTTGTCCCAGCGAACTTGGCGACCGGTGCTCTGCTCTCGTACTCCCAACTCGCAGCCTTCACGCCGCAAGGACCGATCACGACCGCGCCGAACCGGAACTACAACCTGCCGCTCGCTGCATCGATGAGTTTCTCGGGTGGCAGTCCGTCAATGATCTTCACGATCAATGGCCAAGCATGGCCCAACGTCACTCCGCTGGCCCTGAACGCTCAGGAGACCATTCAACTCAACTTCACGAACACCTCGGGCATGATGGGGTCGTTCGACCACCCCATGCACATCCATGGGCACTTCTGGAAACTCATGGGCACTGCTGGTGGCACGACTGCGCCGCCGATCAAGGACACGGTGCTGATTCGTCAGGTGGGATTGCCGTGGAGCGCCGCCTCGATGCAGTTCCTCGCTGACAATCCCGGTGAATGGGCCCTCCACTGCCACAACGCCGATCACATGGCCATGGGCATGATGAACACCTTCCAGTACGGCGGTGACGCGGATGGAGACGGCATCGCCACCTCCTTGGATTGGGACCCGCTCACAACCAACCCGGTCCTGACGATCTCCGACTCGGCCTCGGCCTTTGCCGTTGGAGGCAACGGGAGTTTCTCCATGCAGGCCGTGAGTGGAAGCCCTGCATATTTCTACTTGGGGACGCCGCTGAGCACGCCACTCACACTCCAGCCTCTCGGGTCGGTCTGGATCGATGCGCCGCTCTTGCTTGGCAGCGTCACATCCGGCGTGAATCATGATGCTTCGCTCGCCTATGCGATCCCGAACGCACCCGCACTCTCCGGCCTGCGCATCGGAGTCCAAGGAGTGGCATTTGTTCCCTTCGCCCCCGGCATGCTGATCTCCACCTGGCAACCCGTCACGATTCGCTGAGCACGTCGCGTCAGAATGTGGAAGGCGCCGCCCGCGGAGTCACCGTGGCATGCACGTCACGCGAGCAGCAGGTCGCGGGCGCGACGAGCGCGGTGATGGGCGGCGCGCACCATGTCCGTCACTTCTTCGCCCGGCGCGGCGTGCAGCGCGCTGTCGCAGAAATTCGCAGCGGCGCGGAGAATCGCGCCGAGGCTGCCTGTGTGTTCGAGAATGGCCTCTCGCGTGGCGGGCGCGAGCGGAAGGGCCGCAAGGATGGCGCCCCGCGTCAAGGCATCGGGTGTGGCGGCGAGAAGCAGTCCGGCGAAGAGCGCCTCGTCGGCTTCATTGCGCGAAGTAACTGCGCCGAGTATTTCCGCGAGCCGCGCGCGGGCCATCACGCCTTCGGGTGGTGGCGGTGGCTCATCGCCATCCGTTGCCAGCACGAGCAGTGTGCAGATGGAGGCGAGACGATCCGCGCCGATGGCGTGGAGGGCTTCGCCAAGAGTTGCAATGCCATGCTCTGGAGCCGGGGCAGCGCGCAGCACACGGAGCAGCATGGCAGGGTCGGTGGCGAGCACCGCGGCGGCGGCGGCCGGGTCGAAGTGCTCCCTGCCCTTCAGCAGCATCAAGAGCGAAAGCACTGTGGCGCGACTGACCGGGGGCATCACACAGCTCAGCACTTTCGGTGGCGCAAACCAGTAGCCCTGGAATGCGCCAATACCGAGTTCGAGGCAGCGCTCATGCTGTTCGCGGGTTTCAACCTTCTCCGCGATGATCTCGAGATGAGCGTGGCTGCGCGCATGATGGGTGAGTTCTTCGACGCTGAGCGCCTGCACATCGAGCTTGAGCATCTTGACCCACGGGAGCAGCGTCTTGTTAACAGGCGTCTCGCGGAAGTCATCGAGAGCGAATACGTGGCCGTCCTCGACCATGCGCATCAGCGCCTGCATCACGTCCTCGTCCCCGGCCACGTCTTCCAGGATCTCGAAGACCACCCCTTCGCGCGGAAAGATCCTCGGGAACTCGCAGAGGATGCCGTTGCGGGTGATGTTGATGAAGGCTGTGCGGCCTGAAGTGAGCGCGGGAAGCCCGATCTCCACGAAGGCCGCGAGCATGACCGTGAGGCTGGCGCGGTCGCCATCCGTGAACATCGCGCGATTTTCTGCGCTGGAGCGGTAGAGCAGCTCGTAGCCGATGAGCCCGCGGTCACGCCCATAGATGGGCTGCCGGCCTACGTGCAGCAGGCGCTGTGGAGGGGCTGATTCGTGGTGCATCTTGGGTACTGCTCGACGCGGCGGAAACGACGTTCGCCGTGCGCCAGATCCATGATCGGATGAAGCGGGCGGGACTTGCGGAGCCACCGTGCGCCGTGCATCGCGAGGGGGTGTCGACATGACTCGTAAGATGAGTCCATGGCGCTCTGCGTGCGGGATCTCGGGCTTCTTGACTTTGCTGCGGCCCACGCGGAACAAGTCAGCACGCTGGAAGCGCGCATCCTTGAAAGCTCGCCGGACACGCTGCTTCTCACCGAGCATCCCGCTGTCATCACGCTCGGGCGCGGCAGCCATGCATCCAACGTGCTCGCGGCCGATGGCATTCCCGTGGTGCGCGTGGAACGCGGTGGCGACGTGACGCTGCACGCTCCCGGACAACTCGTCGGCTATCTCATCCGCCGCCTTCCGGACGGACCACGCGGGCTGCGGCCACACCTCCGCCTTATCGAAGATGCCCTCGCAGAAGTCGCAGGCCAGTTCGGCCTCGTCGCGGGGCGGAAGAGCGGAGCCACAGGCCTCTGGCTCGAGAGCCGGAAGCTCGCGAGCATCGGCATCGCCTGCCGGAGTCAGGTGACGTGGCACGGCTTTGCGCTGAATGTCCACACGGACCTCGAGCTCTTTCGCCGTATCAATCCCTGCGGGTTCGATGCCTCGGTCATGACGTCCTTTGCGCGCGAACTCGCAACGCCACCCACCATGACCGAAGCCAAGGCCGCCGTCACTGCCGCCTTCACCGCGCGTCTCGCGGTTGCCAGCACATGAGTCCGGCGTAAAGTGCTCTGCCCGGTTCGCGCACGGAACTTGTGCGCCCCGCGCTCTGGAGATCTCCATGCCCTGGCTCAATGACGAGAACCGTTTCTGGCAGGCGAAGGCCCGCGAAGTTGCTGAAAACGTGGTGCGACCGCTAGCCGCCGAGCAGGACCGAAAGCAGGAGTATCCATGGCGCGTGCGCGACGCCCTCGCGGAAGCAGGCCTCTTCAAGGTCTGGATCCCGAAGCAGTACGGCGGCGCGAGCGAGGGCCCGCAGAACGTCCTCAATCTCTGTCTCGTTGTCGAGCAGCTCAGCCGCGCCTGCGGCGGAGTGGGCGTACTGTTTGCGGTGAACGCCCTCGGCAGTTTCCCGCTCATCGTGGGCGGCACTGAAGAGCAAAAGAAGAAGTACCTCCCGGGGGTTGCCTCGGGCGAACGTCTTTGTGCCTTTTGCCTCTCAGAGAAGACGGCGGGCTCCGATGCGCAGGCGCTGAAGGTGCGCGGCATCCCGGATGGCACCGGCTGGCGCATTCACGGCGAGAAGAAGTGGACCACCAACGGCGGCGCGGCAAACCTCTACACGGTGTTCGCCGTCACCGACCTCGAGAGCAAGGCGAAGCGCATCTCCGCTTTCATCGTCGAGAAGGGCGATGAAGGTTTCTCCATCGGCAAGGTGGAGGACAAGATGGGCATCCGCTGTGTGCCCGTGGTGGAAACACGCTTCGATGGTGTCCACGTCGGTGCCGATCGTGTCCTCGGTGGCAAGCCGGGCTACGGCTTCAAGCACGCCATGGAGACCCTCGACCTCGCCCGTCCCGGTGTCGCTTCGCAGGCCATGGGCCTCGCGCAGGGCGCGCTCGAACTGGCGACGATCTATGCCACCGGCCGCCAGCAGTTCGGCGCTCCGGTGAGCTCATTCCAGATGGTGCAGCAGATTCTGGCCGACATGGCCCAGAAGACCGAAGCCGCGCGCCAACTCATCTACGCCGCGGCGCATGCCATCGACACGGGCTCGCCGCTCGTGACGAAGTTCAGCGCCATGAGCAAGTGCTTCGCGACGGACACCGCCATGCAGGTGACCACCGACGCGGTGCAACTCTTCGGCGGCTACGGCTTCATGAAGGACTACCCCATCGAGAAGTACATGCGTGACGCCAAGATCACGCAGATCTACGAAGGGACGAATCAGGTGCAGCGCCTTGTGATCGCGCGCAATCTCATCCGCGAGTCGGCCAGTTTCAAGTTCCTTGAGGCCTACATCCCGCGCGAAGAGCAGGCGATCCACGACGGCTGAGGAGATCTCGATGCAACTCGGAATGGCTGGCAGGGCGCGCTTCGCGTTTCTGCTCTGGTTTGTGATGGGCAGCTTCCTCGTCTGGCGCGGCCTCGGATTCCGGGAGGCCGCGGGTGACGACGCATCGCTCGCGTTGGCCATCGGCATTGCACTCGGTGTCGCCAAAGGCCTCACGGTGCTGCGCCGTTCCAGTCGCCGCATCATGTCGCGCATCGAAGCCATACCCGGCAAGGCTTCGGTCTTCAGCACTTTTCCGCCCATCCTTGCGCTGTTCATTCCGCTCATGATCGGATTCGGCTGGTCCCTGCGCCATTTCTGGGGCGAAAGCCATCCCGCAGTGGTGCTTGCGGTCTACACCGGCATCGGCGCCGCGCTCATCGCCTCCTCCATCCCCATCTTCCTCTTCGCGCGCCGCCACTGAGGCTGATGCTCCGCGCCGCAGTTGCGGCGCATGAGACAAATGCGCGGGCCCACGTTTGTTCGTAGACCCGCGCACCGACACAAGAAACCGTTCAGTTTGTCGAGCCCATCAGAATGTGTGGCTTGCGACGTTCGAATCAGCAACCACCAAGGCCGTGAGTGGGTTGATGGCAACACTGACTCCATGAATCGTGAGCCCCGCAAGTTGAGCAGGAGGAATGGCAATGCTTGCTGTGGCGGCACCAGAGACGCCCAGGGAGCCAAATGCAATCGAACAGCCGCTTGCTCCTGCATTGAGCCATGCAAGGACTTCGGCCTGCGTGGTGTGAAGCCCGTGCCACACTCCCGTACCTGGGCTGGTCGCGTTCAGCGGATCTGCGCTGAACGCGTTGAAGTAATAGTTCCCCATTCCGAGAGTGCCCACTTCACAGTTCCAAGGAATGACGATGCCAACCGCTTCGCTACCCAGTGACGAGATTGAAAGACTGTACAGCCCTGCGCTGCAGAGCGAGAGGCCGGGTATCAACTGGGGCGTCGACTGCCACAAGTTGTTCCCGAGCCCTAGTTGGCCGTAGCCGTTCCTGCCCCATGACTTCACATCTCCATTCGAGAGCAGCGCAAGAATATGCGCAGCACCCGTGTCAATCGCTGCGACGCTGGAAAGCCCCGGGATGGTTTGCGGTAGAAACTGCCCATAGCTCGGACCTGCATTGCCGAGTTGGCCCTCGCTATTGCCGCCCCAGGATTTCACCGTGCCATCTGAGAGCAATGCATAGGTATGCTCATACCCAGTAGCAAGATGGGTGACATTGGAAAGCCCCGGAATGGCTTGAGGTGTACCTTGAAACGCGCTGCTGTACCCAAGGCCTAGTTGCCCCGCAGTGTTCATTCCCCAAGCCATCACCGTCCCATCCGCAAGCAGTGCCACGCAGTGTTTGATCAGTGTCGCCACTGCGGTGACTCCCGAGAGCCCCGGGATGACCTGGGGTGTGCTCTGGGTCAGGTTGTGCCCGAGACCAAGCTGCGAATAGTCGTTTTGTCCCCACGCCTTCACTGTGCCATCTGCCATCAAAGCTATGGACAAGTCTTCGCCTGCAGCCAACGCTATGACGTTGGTAAGCCCGGGGATGAGCTGCGGCAGAGTCTGATTCACCGTGTGCCCGAGGCCGAGTTGACCAACGTGGTTCGATCCCCACGCCTTCACTGTCCCGTTCGAGAGAAGTGCAAGTGAATGATGCGCACCCCCAGCCAGCGTCACCACATTGGAAAGCGCCGGGATTGGCTGCACAGTGGTGAATTCACCGCCTCCACTGAGTCCGAGCTCTGAGTACCAGTTGTAGCCCCACCCCTTCACCGTCCCGTCATTCAGCATCGCAAAGGCGTGATAGTAGCCCGCAACAAGCGCACGGACGTTGGACAACCCCACATTGGGTTGGGGTGTGGTCTGCTGAGCGTAGTTCCCGAGACCGAGTTCACCGGAGCCGTTGTTCCCCCACACCATCACAGTGCCATCAGCTTTCAGCGCGTAAGAGGAGCTGAGACCAAGGACGACCATCGGAGTCGCTGCGGGTCCCTGTGCGGTTGCGATGCCCGTCACGAGGAGCAACAACAGACCCGCCAACGCGGCAGGCAGTCTTGAACACGGTTGCGCGAGGCATGCATACGAACAGAAGAGGTCGGGTTTCACTGAACTCATGGTGGGATTTCCTTGGGGTCATGGCCGGTTGCTTCCCGCCTGAGCTCGGAGAACTCAGCACGGTCTAGTCACACACCGCAGGATCTGTCCGATTCCCCTGAGAAAATCTTGTCTCTGGACAATCGAGCCGCGCAGATCGTTGCAAGTGCCCCATCTCGCGATGGTTATGCAGCCAGCGCAGAGAGTGCGAACCGCCGGATTCTTGAGCCCCGGCTCCGGGCACCAGGCCGCAAGATCAGCGCAGGGCTTGCTGCGCTTTGCGGACCTCAGCGAGGAGTTCAGCATGCGTAGCCCAGTATTTGGTCCACTCTGTTTTCCGGGTGGAGGCTGCAAAGGCGGCACCGTCCAACTGCCACGGCTGCAGCAGAGGGTCGTGCAGCCACAGCAGCAGGGATTGCAGGCGTTGGGCGAGAGATCGGGCTGCGCTTGGCAGCGTCTCTGCCTGCAGGAGCTCGAATTCCTCCCGCATCAAGCTGAGCGCGAGGGCCTCGGAGCCCTCTCCACGGACTGCGCCCGCTGCGATTGCGGCCGCGGCCCGGGCGGCAAGGAACCGGTCACGAAAAATGCGCGAGCCTGGTGCTTCGTCCCAGTGTGAGCGCCCTTGAAGGAGCAGCTTGAGTGCCAGTGGCTGGTCCACGCGCGTGGCAGCCACGCGCCCGAGTTCGATGGCGTCTTCAGAAGATGACGCGGCGGGT
Source organism: Planctomycetia bacterium (assembly GCA_005790545.1). Lineage (GTDB taxonomy): Bacteria > Planctomycetota > SXUL01. The sequence continues at coordinate 79,462 of SXUL01000118.1, forward strand.
AGGGCGGATGCGAGCAGCGCTTCCCGCTCCTGCGCGCGCTCCGCCGCGCGAATCAAGCCTGCAGAATCCCAGGACCACTTCTTGTTGCCGGCTGTGCCGAGCGCATGACCGGTACGCAGCATGCGGAGCCCCTCATCGAGTTCTCCCGACAACTGCAACATGAGCCCGAGATTGCAGGCCGCCTCCGGATAGTCGGGCTTGAGCTGCAACGCAGACTTGTAGGCAGCCACGGCGTCAGCCAGCCTGCCCAACATCTGGAGCGCCAAGCCTTGCGCGAAACATGCCTTTGCGTCGCCACCAGAACGCGCGGCGGCGGATTGCAGATGCGCGATTGCGGGTTCATGAAAGCCACAATCCTGATTCAGATAGGCCGCCGCCAAGCGGTAGTCCCTCTCAGATGGTGCCAGACGCGAGCATTCCTCCCAGTCGGCGAGAGCTTCGCGCCTGCGTCCGGACTTCACATGCAGCATGCCACGATGAAGGAGCGCGCGGCTGAACAAGGGATCGTGGACGAGTGCTGCGTCATACTTGAGCATGGCAGCAGCGCCATCGCCTTCCAATTCCAGAATGCGCGCATCCAGCAGGTCCGCGTACGCGGACTCTGGAGCCAATTCATGCAGGCGAACAAGGGCCTCGCGCGCGGCCGCTGCGTCTTTGCTGCAATAGCGGGCCGTTGCCTGCACATACCACGCGCGACTGCAGCGGGGCCGCACGGCCAGCACCAGCCATGTGAGACGGACGGCTTCATCCGGGTCCCGCTGCGCAAGCATCTCTGCAAGCAACAAGGCAACGTCCGCGTTGTCAGGATGCCTCTTGATCACAGCGCGATAGAAAACGCTGGCCTCCTGTGGCCGCTGCAGGATCTTCAGACTCTCCCCCAGCAACACCTGTGTGCGCGGTGCCAATGCGATGACCGCGCTGTCATGCGCCATGACCTGAAGAACTGTTGCATCGCGAGTCACCAGGGCATCCCGAATGCGCTTGCGCTGCGCATCGGCATCACATTGATTCGCGAAGGCCACGGCATGTGCGGGACTCACTGCCTCCTCTTGGCAGCAGGAGAGACGAGCGAACAGATCGAGCGCTGTGATGATTCTCTCGGGCTGGGAACTCGCGTGAACTCTCGGAACCAGCGTTTCGATCGCTTCCCCACCTTGCCAACCCCATGCACTGAATGCACCCGCCAGACGCCGCCAGCGCTCGGCCGGGCTCACCAGCGCCACTCCGTCCGTGCACGTGTCGTCGTACACGGCGAGCAGAGCCTCATCCTCACGCCCTGCTCTTTCCGCCTCAACGAGGCGCTGTGTCATCTCACGCAACTCTTCCCGAAGGTCAGCATCAAATTCGTTGGCCTTGAATTCCTCCATCGCAGCGCCGAACGCTGTGCGTGCCTTCTGCAGGATGGGCACGAACTCCGCGCCGACAAGCGCCGCAGCTCCGAGCCCGACGCGCGCCTCATCCAGCGCCGCGACGGCAATGCGCGCCATGCGCTCGCGCACGCGTGCTCTCTCATCCAGCACCTGTTGGCGCCAGATCCATCCACCCACGAGCAGCAAGATGATCACTCCTGCGGACAGCGCCGTTCGCCGCCAGAGGCGACGCTCTGCCATCGCGTTGGCCGCACCAACCGCGGCACGGCGCTCGCTGGCTCGCAACTCCGCATCAAGGCTCGCGCTCCACGCATCCAGTCTGAGGGCCGCCGTGCCGAGGTCCTGGATGCGACGCTCCGGCTCCACTTCCAGACAGGCAAAGGCAAGATCCACGAGGGCCTGCGGTTGTTCGCAGGCTGCGAGCCGCTCTCTCGCTGTCTCGATCCAACCCATGCGTGCACTGAGCTGCGTCTCCCGCGCACTGCTTGCCACGTAGGGCGGCTGGCCAGTGAGCACCTCGCAGAGGATTGCACCTATGGCGAACACGTCGAGCCTCGGATCGGCGCCAGTACACGTGCCTCGCGCGAGTTCCGGGGCCATGTAGGCAGGTGTGCCGGCCACGAATGGCAACGTGCTTCCTGTCGTGCCTTGCGTCTCTGCTCGACGCGCCAGCCCCCAATCGAGAACAAAGACCTCACCGAACGCGCCGACCATGATGTTGTCCGGTTTGAGATCGCAGTGCACAACACCGCGACTGTGCGCGTAGCTCACCGTCGACACGACTTGCCGCAGGATGCGAATGCACTCGCACAAGCCGCTCGCGAGGACCGCGGGATCCCTGAGAATGGACGCAAAGGTCACGCCATTGATGCGCGGCATGCTGAAACAAGGCGCGCCGCCTTCCTGCACCGTCAGGTCATAGATGGGAATGATGCCCGGATGCTGCAACTGAGCCACGATGCGAGCTTCGTCCACGAAACGCGCGCGGAGTGACTCCAACTGCGGGCCATGGGGCGCGAAGCACTTCACGGCCACGTCCCGCTGCAGCACCTCGTCGCGCGCGGCGAGCACGCGCCCCATGCCGCCATGCGCGATCTCAGCGCCGAGCGTCAGTCGCCCTGGAGCCGTGGGCGTGCTGCAGGCGCGTTCCAGTGCAGCGCCGACCACTGCTGACGCTGCCGCGTCACGCTGCTCCGCGAGCACGGAACCAATGTGACCATCAAGCGCCGCAGAGAGCAAGTCATCAAGCGGCCGCCCTTCCCCTTCCGCAGGCTTGTCATCGGGACTGGTGCAATCGTCCACGCGGCAAGGCTCCCCTCATTGGCTCATGAACGCGCGCAAGATCTCCTCGCACTCGATGATGGTCTCGCGCTGCGTCGAGAGAGGATGCTGCTCTGCCACGACGGACAAGAACGCTCCACGAAAATCGTTGCGCGCAGACTCTATTTGCTTGTAGACGCGGCTCACTTCGACACCCGTGCGCAGAGCGATTTCCGCTGGTGTGATGCCCTCAAGGTAGCGCAGCTTCAGAACGCGTTGCCGCAGGAGACTGGTTTCTGCATCCGCGGCACTGTTGAGCATGCGTTCAAGAGCGAGCTTCACCAGAGCCGCACCAAAGGCCACATCAAAGGCGCGAGTCACTGTGACATCGTCCACGGCACTCGGTACTTTCGTCAGCAGCTCTGGATCAGTCGGGCACGGCAGCTTTCGCTCCAAACGCTCCTCGCGCAATGCAGCGATGCGCGTGATTCCGAACAGGTAGGCTCGGAATGAAGGGCACTGCTCCGTACCCAGACCTGTCAGCGGACCGTCATCTCGGAGACAGTCCAGCATCACATTCTGCACCGTGTCCGCGATCTCGTCACCACGCTTGCTACGCCAACGCACACGCAAGTACGCCTCAACGACCGGAGAGTAGATGCGCACGAAATGTTCTCGATGCGCAGCGCTCCCGTGCGCCGTGGCAAGGATGACCGTCCATGAAGTCGTGGCGTGCGCTTGCATCACGCGAGACTATCCCCGGCGCCACGCCACGTCAAAGCGCATGGATGCTCGTGAAAGCTTCATTTGCGCCGCGACTGCACAGCTTTATTGCGGTCTTCTGGCCTCCACGCAGCCCTGCTCCAGCGCCAAGTGCTCGGAGCCACCGCGTGCGCATGGAGTGAGGTTTGCGATGGCGTCAGATGCGGATGATGCCGCCCTTGGTGACGGCCACACCGGCAGGAACACCAGGATCGAAGACGGCCCACTGGGTATAGAAGGTGCCGCCGAAGCCTGCGGGAATCGCGATGGGCAAGGAGGCCCCGCCATTCACGTTGGTGACGAGATTGAACATCGCATCGAGGCTGACATTCAACATGACGCCGGGCGCGATGGCTGCGGGCAGCGGTCCACCATTCCAGAGAGTGTTGCTGAACCCGACGGCCAGCACGCAAGCGCTGTTCGGACGACCATCAATCATGCGCAGCGCGAAGTCCGCGTTGCCGGGGAACGCAGGTCCGTTGGTCCACCACTGCGAAGGCGTGAGCCCGCCGGTACCGGCGGAACCGTTGCCGAAGGTCGGGAAGAAGTCCACGATCCATGCACCCTGCGTGTTGGCGCCAATCGTGTTGTACATCTCGCCCATGTAGAAGCTGTCGTGGTAGGGATACACATCCCACGTGCCCGTGTAGAGCCCGCCACTCGCGTTGCTGGCGTTCGGATCGAAGATGCCCACTTCCTGGAGCGAAGCCGGATTGCTGAGGTCGAGAATGCGCACGCCATCCTTGTAGTAGGAGATGAATGCGTACTTGCCCTTGATGAGAATATTGTGAATGGAGAGCGCTGATGACGTGATGTAGGTGGTGACAAGCGAGATGCTGGCCGGGTTCGTGATGTTGTAGAGATAGGCCTGCCCGCCGGTGCCTTCCGTGAGGATGAACATGTACATCTGGCCGCCCACCTCGAACTGCGCGCCGAAATGGTCATAGCCCGCAGGCGTGATGCTGCCGAGTTGGACTGGCGCCGCAGGATTGGTCACGTCCATGATCTTGGATGTGCCCGTGCCGCCGAAGACGAGCAGACGATTGCCATAGGGCTTGCTGTCGTGATTGCCTCCGCTGATGGTGCCGAGCAACGGCGGGTTGAGGTGATTCGCTGCGAGGTCGCGGATCTCGATCACGCTTTGCGAAGCGCGATTGAGGTAGAGACGATCGCCCTCAATCTGCAGTGCGTGTGCCCCCACGATGCTGGATGACACGACCGCAGGCGCTGTCGGGTTCGTCAAGTCGATCACTCGCGTCGGCCCGCTGTCCGTGGTCGCGTAGGCGAAGTTGTTCCAGCACTTGATCTCCTTCACGCTGATGCCCGTGAGCGAGCCGACGACGGAAGCGTTTTCCGGAATCGTGGTGTTGACGATGGCGAGCCCGCCCGTACCGCGTGTCTGCAGCAGATAGCGCTGCCCGTTCGCTTCGTAGCCGGTGTTGCCTGCACACCAGTCCCCTGTCGGAATGGGCACATGCTTCCTGAGCTTCGTATTGAGCGTCAGGTACTGGGCCGGAGCAATGGACAGAACCAAAAGCAGGACTGCAATGTGGCGCATGTGAGACTCCGCGGGGACGTTCCGCACACAGCCTACCTGATCGACCCTCTCGATTGGAAGTGCACCGAAACTCCGCCGCACAAGGGATTTCTGACGTCCGCTCTCACCCCTGCTGCACGAGGAAGGCAGCCAGCGACGCCCGCAAGTCTTCCGGCAGCGCGCGCTTGGTGAAGCTCACCATGTCCACGCAGACGACCGTCGTGCGCGCTTCGCACACAGCGGCATCATTCACGCTGAACACGAAGCGCAGATCCACCGAACTGGCCCCCAAGCGCCGCACGCTCATCGTGCACTGCAACGCATCGCCGTAGCGGATGGGCGTCGCGTAGTCGGCCTCCGCATGAACCGTCGGCAGGCCGAGCTGCCGTTCTCCGAGGAATCGGTCGTAGGGCAGGCTGAACTCGCGCGCAAACCAATCTTCCATCACACGATGCACGTAATGAAAGACCCTCGGGAAGTACAGCACCCTCGCGTAATCCATGTCGCCGAAGGCTACCGGCACAGGGCTTGTGAAAGTACGTGCGCTCATGAGTCCCTCACTTGATCAGATCGCGAATGGTCCGGAAGGCCGGGTGCTGTGTCGAACTCATCCACTCGAACAACAGGGATTCCGTCACTGTGATCACTGCCCCTGCATCGCTGAGACGCTGAAGCCCCGCCGCGCGATTCGCGGGATCGCGACTGCCGGTGCACTCGCCGACGATCTGCACCTTGAACCCGCGCGCGAGGAGGTCGAGCGCTGTTTGCACGACGCAGATATGGGCTTCGACTCCCACCAAGAACACCGTGCCGCGCTCCGTTGCACGCAGGGCCTCGTTGAATGCCGGTTCGCTTCCGCACGCGAAACTCGACTTGGCGATGCGCGGACACTCGCCAGCCGCTGCGAGGAGCGTGGACAAGGTTGCGCCCAGTTTCGCGGGGTCCTGCTCCGTGACGATCACCGGCACACCGAGAGAACGCGCCCCCTGCAACAGCTTGCCGAGCCGCTGCTCCAGCGCAGGGCCATCATGAATCACCTTCCACAGCCGTTCCTGACAGTCGATCAATACGAGCAAGCTGTCTTCGAGGCGCGCGAGATCTGGATGCGGAGTCAGCATGGCCGGGATGGTAGCGCGCACTGCGCGCGCAGTTCCGCGAAGTGCCGCAGAGCCTCTCGCGTGGAAACACCAAACCACGTGAGTTCATGGCCTGCCTCCCACTTCACCACCCGTGTCGAGCTGAGCCCGCGGGCACCGAGCGCCGCTCGCAAATCCGCTGCCTCCTCCACGGTGAAGTCATGGGGTTCTTCTGAAAGCAGCAGCACATCCGGCCGCGCAGCAGCCAGTTCATGCAGAGTCCAGCGCGGATATCCGGCATCGCCTTTCGACAGCACCTCGAATCCCGCGCACACAAGCAGATCACCCGTGTAGCGCGTTGGGGCGACACTCATGAGCGGTTGATGCCAGACAAGCGGGATGAGTCGTGGACGCGGGCCTTGCGCCACTGCTGTTGCCACCTCACCGAGCGAGGTTTCGATGTCCAACGCTAGGTCTTCCGCTTCACGCACACGCCCCACGAGGCCACCAAGAGTCCGCACGCAGGCGCTGGCCTCGCGCACCGAGCACACATGGAAGGCGTGCACCTCGAGGCCCGCGGCCCGCAGCGCCTCGCAGTCCTCGCGCCGGTTTTCCTCGGCATCCATGAGGACCAGGTCTGGCTGCAATTCAAGAACCCGCGCAAGGCGCGGGTTCTTGGTGCCTCCACAGGCGGGTATTTCCTCCAGCAACTCGAGAGGGCGCACACACCAGTCCGTGCGCCCCACGAGTTCTCTGGAATCCACGCCGCAGGCGACGAGGGTCTCGGTGATCGAGGGAACAAGGCTCACCACGCGCACGCGAATGAGCCTAAGGGATCAGAAGATGAGCTGCGTCTGGATTCTCAGGCGCCACTCGTCCTCTTGCACACCGAGGAGGTTCTCTGTGGTGATCACGCCACAGTCGAGCTGCGTCTTGAAGCGATGACCATCGATGAACCAGCCCAGCACACCGAGTGTCTCGGTGACCGAGGCATCCGAGGGCATGGTGCCGCCAAAGTCGATGCGCGCGTGACGGACACCAATCTCAAGTTCACCGGGCACGACAAAGAAGCCGGCCTGCACGAACCAACCCTTGGTATCAGGTCCGCCCGCAGCGTGAGTCTTGTCGTGATACTCCGCGGTTGCATAGAGGCCATTCCACACGACGGACACGTCAGCGCCGACACAGGAGTCCGCTGCCCCGAGGGCGTCGTCCTCCTTGGTCCATGCATTGATCCCGAGTTGCATGCCGAAGTCCTCGCGGCCACCGAGATCGCATTCAGAATCATCCACGCCGCCGAAGGGGTTGAAGGCCAGTCGGCCCGTGTACATGAGTGTCGAGTTGCCCACCGGCACGTGCAGGCCCGTGCCATTCACCACAGAAACGTCATAGCGGAACAGGTCTTCTTTCTCTCCACCGAACTCGCCGCCAACCCACATGCCCGTCTGATCATCGGGTGCGAACTCGTCGTTCCCGATCCAGCGATTCACGAACTGCTGTTTGGAATCGCTGATGTAGAGCTGTCGGCTGTACGGCGCCGGGAAGATGCCCCAGTAGGCATTGACCGCCTTGGAAGGCTCCCAGCAGATCCACGCTTCCTTCGCGTAGGCGAACCGGGAATTCGAGGCGAAGGTTCCGGCCGGGTCCACATCGCCCTTGACGCGTGTGCCGGCAAGTTCGAGTTGAATCTCGTACTTCCAATCCGGGCTGAAGGCGTTGCCCTTCAACCAGAGCCGGACGCGCGAAGCATTGATGTCAATGTTCTCGGTCCCCTTTTCGGGCCAGGTACTGGTGAGGCGCGCTTGCACGCGGCCTCCGACGGTCATCGAGGCTTTCTTGTCGGGCGTGGTGAAGGCAAACCCCTTGCCCGGCTTGTAGGCCAGTGAAGGGCCGCTCTCCTGCAAGCGCGCGATGAGCGCCTCCGTGGCGCCAGCAACCTGCAGAGAGAAGTCCGCACGCTCTGCCGCGCTGCGACTCAACTCCAGCAGCTCGTGGTACTGGGGTTGGGTAATAGCGTTCTGCTCGCGCAGCATCTCGAACAGACGCTGCTCCACTTCCGGCTGTACGACGCCCTGCGCAACCAGAGGCGCCGACACGAGGAGACTTGTGAGGATGAGCAAATGGCAACGAGTGCTGAACATGCGGACTTCTCCAGACAGGTGCTTGCAAGAGAAGCGAACACCGTGCCAGCCAACCAGCGCGCGCTTGATCACAGGCAGTCCGTTGAGAACCGCTCAATACCTGCAGGAAATCTGGCGCTGACCGCGGCGCAGCATCAATTCCAGCGTGCGCCGCCATGGTCCAAGACCCGTCGCCTTTGCACCTTGAGGGGTACACAGCGTCAAGATCCGGACGCAACGAGGCTCAGAACACGACTTGCGCCTGCAGGCGAACAAGCCATTGGTCTGCATCAACTCCTGCGATGGAAGTTGTGGTGATCTTCCCCGCATCAAACTGCAGCTTCAGCTCGGGGCCGCTCACGTACCAGCACAGCACGGCCGTGGTTTCCACGACCTCTGCGGCGCCACTCAGCGCGTCCTCGTTGGCAAAGCGACCGTGACGCAGGCCGATGTCCATCTCCCCGGGGAGCGCATTCCACATGAGTTGTGCAAAGCCACCGTGTTGCCGCGGCGTTCCTGTGGGGTTCGAGCGCGAGTGCCACTCGCTCGTGAAAGCAAAGCCGTGCCACATGGCCGTGAGATCGGCACCCACGCACTCGAAACCACCCGCGGCGGTCGGGTGCCCCATGGTCCAGGCGTTCAGCCCAGTCTCCACACGCAGATCTCCGTGCTTGAGGTCGCTGTCGTACTTCGGCACAGCACCGAAGGGCGAGACAGCAACGCGTGCGAGTCCCATGAGTGTGTCGTCGGGATTCGCGGTATTGGCACCCTTGCCGTTCAGGACATTCGCGCTCCAGTTGACGAGATCATTCTTCTCGCCACCGATGCCACCGAAGGCCATCAATCCCGTCTGGTAAGCCGGTGCGAAGTTCTTGACCTGACTCCAACGGTCAACGAAGCCTTGCTGCCCCGATCCAATGAGCTGATGACGCGAGTACCAGACTTCCCACTGTCCCATCCGCAGGCCGAAGGCCGGGCTGCCGGTCCACTCCAACCAGGCATCGGTGAGGCTCGCAAATGCCGCGGTGCTCGTTCCGCCAGATGTCGTGACCACTGGACCCGCGAGCTCCGGCTGCACGCGATATTTCCAGGCCGGACTGAAGACCTGGCCTTCGAGAGTGATGCGCACGCGCGCAGCAGCGAACCCGATGGTGTCCGCAGCATCCTCGTTGAAGGCGCCGGTGCCGCGCGCTTGAATCATGCCGCCCACCTTCATGCTGTACTTGCCATCACTGGTGCCGAACTGAAAACGACCCTTGTGGCTGATGTTGACACCGGGCGCATCCTGCATGCTGGCAACCAAAGCGCCGATGCGCGCCTCGAGGTTTGCCGCATCCGTTCCGCGCGCCGCTTCAACGCGAAGGTCCGCGAGCTCCGCAGGAGAGAGCACGCCATGCCTTTCGAGAACGTCGAGCAGCCTTGACTCGAATGGAGTCTGTGCGGCAAGGGCGGAAACGAGTGCGATGAGAGACAGACAGACCTTCGTCGAGAGTGCGCGCTGCATGCGCACAGCCTAGCCTGCCTGCAAATGTTGCGAGGCGGCGAACCCATCGGCTCACCGCCCCGCAGTTTGGGCGCCTCAGTTGGGCAGGCGCTTCAGATCAGAAGATCATGCTGGCCTGCAGACGGACACGGAATTCCTCCATGTCCGGGGTGCTGCCGAGGTTGTCGGTCTCCACCCGGCCGGCATCCAGTTGGATCTTGAGGTTGTGGCCATCGGCGAACCACCCCACGACGCCGAGGATCTCGCTGACATTGTCGATACCGGTGGTCGCGCCTTCGCGACTCCAGGTCGCATAGCGCAGGCCCACTTCCAGCGTGCCCGGCACGACGAAGTAGCCCGCCTGAGCGAACCAGCCGTTGTTGTCGGGATCTCCGTTGGCGAAGCTCCGGTCATGCCACTCGCCAGTGAGGTAGAGGCCGTGGCCCGCGAGCGTGAGATCTCCGCCGAAGCTGCGGTCCGCCTTGTCGAAGGCAGGATCATTGCTCGACCAGACGTTGAGGCCCGCCGCTGCCTTGAAGTCGCCGCCGGCGAAATCGCATTCCGAGTACTTCAGCCCACCGAAGGGGTTCACGGCGACGCGCACCACTTCAAGCACTCGATTGTCGCCACCGGAAGTCTGCTGAACATTGAGACCGTTGCCATTGAAGACGCCGGCGTAGTACTCGAAGAGATCCGACTTCTCTCCTCCCGTCATGCCGTGCAGCATCAGCCCCGGCTGGTAGTTCTGGGCGAACGTCCCGTGTCCCACCCAACGGTCGACGAACTCCTGCCCACCACTGCTGGCCAGCCACTGGCGTGAATAGGGCGTCTTGTACTGGCCCATGCGCACGTTGACGGCCTTGGAGATGCTCTTCTCGAGCCACGCTTCACGCAGGGCCGTGAAACTGGCGGTGCTCGTGCTGGCGCCTGCGGTGACCTTGTCACCGGACGCATCGAAGATGACCTTGTACTTCCACGATGCGTCAAAGACCTGCCCATCAAGCCCGATGCGCACACGCTGCACCGCGAAGTTGAACTTGTCGTCCGCGTTCTCGAAGTTGTTCCACGTGGCGCGAGTCTGGATGCGGCCGCCGAGCGTCATGCTGAACTTGCCGTCCGCCGTTGCGAACTCGAAGCCCTTGCCAGCCTTCCGGGCGAGCTTGGGCGCAGCATCCTGCATGCCCGCCACGAGAGCGTTCACCTGACGTTCAAGATCAGCGCCTCCGCGCATCTCCTTTTCGAGTGCACTCAGTTCGGTGTACTCACTGGCGTCGATGACACCCCGCGCACGAAGGATCGAGAGCAGGCGCCCTTCGACCGTGGGTTCCATGGTTTCTTGAGCCAGCACCGCGACCGCGGTGCACAGGACGGCCATCATGGTCCGTCGAGCGTTCTTGAGCATGTATGGACTCCATGTCCATCTGGTACGCAACGCGCGTGCCGGGCAGAGGCTACGCGGCCGAGTCATGAACTCACGTCAAATACCATCCGACGTGAATCTCGTGCGCATCACCAACTGTGCATATCGGGCACACAGCGTCCGAATCCTGACACCGCGGGCGCCGAGCATGGGCACCCGCAAGGCCTCTTGCCGGGCTGAGGCAATCGGCGATAGTGGCGCCATGCACCTCCTCTTTGTGTGCACCGCCAATGCCTGCCGTTCCCAGATGGCGGAGGGCTTTGCCCGGGCCATCGCGCCCCGACACTGGACGGTTGCAAGTGCAGGAACTCACCCACGCGGCCTCGACGAGCAGGCCATTGCAGCCATGAGCGCCGTCGGCATCGATATCAGCGCGCAGCGCTCGAAGGTCCTCGCTCCTGATTTCCTCGCCCACGCGGACGTCGTGGTGACCCTCTGCGGCGACGCGGAAGACACCTGTCCAGCCTTGCCCACGAAGGCCCGCCGTCATCACTGGCCGCTCTCTGACCCCGCCCGCGTTCAAGGCTCCGAATCGGACGTTCGCGAAGCATTCGCGCGTGTGCGCGAGGAGATCCGCCGCCGCGTGGAGATCCTCGTCTTCTCACTCGGAGAGGACCAGGCCGTGGTGAAGAGCATCACGCCCATTCACGATTCGGGATTCATGCAGTTCCGGCGCGAGGAGCTCCTGTTGCCGAACGGCGCGCACTGCCGCCTCGACATCATCCGCCACCCGGGAGCATCCTGCGTTGTGCCGATCCACCCGGATGGACGCGTGGTCCTCATTCGTCAGTATCGCCACGCAGCGGGCGGGTTCATTCTCGAAGCACCCGCCGGCAAGCTCGACAACGGTGAATCGCCGGAGAGTTGCGCGGCGCGCGAGATCATCGAAGAAGCGGGCGTGAAAGCAGGCCGCCTGCACAGGCTCGGCCCCATCTTCACCACGCCCGGATTCACGGATGAAGTGATCCACCTCTTCGCCGCCACCGAACTCGAATCAGTCCCCGCTGCTCCCGAGCACGATGAGATCATTGACACCCTCGTGCTGCCGCTCAACGAGGCACTCGAACTCGCGCAAAGCGGCGAGATTCGCGATGGGAAGACTCTCTGCGCCCTCTGGCGCCTGCAGCAGGAACTCGCGCGCGGCAGCATCAGGCCTTGACGCGCAGCCACGCGACGCAGCACGCAGCAGATCTGCGCGCGGCAGCATCAAGCCCTGCACAGAGCCGCGCAACCCCGCACACGCCCGTCGTGCGCGCGTCGTGCAGCGCACCACACGCCGACTCAGCGCGCAGGGGTTTCGGGCGGGAGGTAAGGCTTCAGGTCTTGTGCGGCAGCGATGCGCGCTGCGAGCACCGGCGTGAGCACGCCTGCCTTCTGTTCAGCACTGAGAAACTTCGGAAGCGTGTCCGGCACACCCAGCGCGTGCCAACAGGCATCAAGAGCACGCAGACTTTCGATGGACGGAGCGATGCGCCAACTGGCCAGCAAGGGCGCTTCAGCCTTTCTTGCCTCGCCGCAGAGCAGTGCCGCCCGGCCGCTGAGCAAGAAATCCCCACCCACTTCAGGCCGCGACGCGCGCGACAGATAGTCCCAAGCCACCAAAGCGCGCTGCCGACGGCGGGAGGGCAGGCGCGTATGTTCCGCCACATAGAGCAGCGCTCCACCGGCGAAACGAAGCCCCTCCAGCGTGCGCGGCATGAGCGCGAGCCCGTGCTCGAGGAGCAACCCGGCCTTGTGATCGTCGCCCAGAAGCGCGGCCGCTTCGGCGGCACCGAACGCCGCAACGGAACTGCGTGGATCCTGATTCATCGCCTGGGCGAACAGCTCTGCGGCCTCGGCCGCGCGCCCCTCCAGGAGCAGCGTCGCGCCACGCGATTCAGCGGCGCTGATGCTGAGCGGTGTCTCGCTCGTGCTGCAAGCGACCAACAGAAGAAGCGGCAGGATGCGCCACATAGGCCGCGAGTCTAGCCGTTCTGGCGCTCAGATTGCACGGGCCAATCGAGGGTGAAGCGGGTGCCGCGGCCGAGCTCAGAACTCACACTCACGCGTCCGCCCTGCAGTTGCACGAGATGTTTGACGATGGCGAGGCCGAGGCCGGTACCGCCAGCCTCACGATCGCGCGCCTTGTCCACTCGAAAGAAGCGGCTGAAGACATGTGGCAGGAGTTCCGCCGGAATACCGCGTCCGGTGTCCTCCACTTCGAGACGCACGCGGCCTTCGCTCGTCTCCGCACGCAACGTGACCGTGCCGCCGGAGCGATTGAACTTGAGGGCGTTGTCCACCAGATTGCCGAGCACCTGCTCCAGCCGACGGCGATCGGCAAAGATGCATGGTGTCCCGCGCACATCACTCAGCAGTGCCACCGAGAAACGCCCGGCTGCTGCACGCGCTGGCTCGATGACATCCGCGATCACTTCCGCAAGCACAAGCGTCTCCGGATCGAGAGACACCGCCCCCACTTCGATCTGCGAAAGGTCCAGCAGATCAGAGACAAGTGCACTCATGCGCTGCGCCTGTCGCTCGGCCATGGCAAGAAAGCGCTCGGCACTCTCACGCTCGCCCTCGGGAAGATTGCGCACGGTTTCGATGGCACCTGCAATCGCGGCAATGGGAGTGCGCAGCTCGTGCGACACATCGGCGACGAAACGCCGACGCAGATCGTCGAGAGCCTCCATGCGCGTCGTGTCGATGAAGAGCGCGAGCACGCGCGGAACCTCGTGTCCCGTCGCGGGCAACGGTCGTACCAGAACGTCAAACGCGCTGCCATCGGAACGTCGGAAGGACTCCCGCACTTGAGCCCGCTCCTCGAAGGCGCGGTCGACTGCACGCAAAGCCGCCGCATCGAGCGCCAGCGAACCGAGTGCGGCGCCGGCCGGATCACGGCCGCCATTCCAGAGTTCCTTGAAGACTTGATTGGCGCGCAAAACCCCGTGCCGTGCATCCACCAACAAGACGGCTTCTCCGAGACCATCGAGCATCTCGCGCTGGAGTTCACCTTCCGCGCGGATCTGCTGCGCCTGCAACGCGCTTGCAGCTTGCGCACACTCCAAGGCCACCCTCGAGCGTCGCCGCTCGACGAATCCCAGCACCGCACATGCCAGCAAAACTGCAAGGATGGCTGCTGCGTTGATGGCCCACCAAGGCACGCCGCCCGCCTCACTCACGCGCGCTACGAGAATGGCGAGATAAAGATTGAGACTCGCGGCGAGGATGCCGAGGATTTCCGCCACGCGAGCGAAGGATTGAAGTCGCGTTCGCATGAACTTCCGGTTCAGTCGCCTTCGAAGCGGTAGCCGACCCCGCGCACGGTGCTGATGCGCGGAGCTTCATCGCCAAGCTTCTTCCGCAGGTTGCCGATGTGCACGTCGATATTCCGGTCCAGCACCACCACACCTTCACCGATGGCGCAGGGCTTCAGCTCGTCACGCGTGAAGGCCCGCCCGGCGTGGCGCATCAGGTGATGCAAGAGGCGGAACTCCGTCGCCGTGAGCGAGAGCGCTTCTCCGGCCACGAGCACTTCGTGGCGCAGAGGATCGAGTTGGATCGTCCCCGCGTTGAGACCCGACGCATGCGTGGGAGCACCAGCGCGCCGGATGGCGGCTCTGAGCCGCGCCGTGAGTTCCTTCAGCGAGAAGGGCTTTACAAGGTAATCATCAGCACCGAGATTGAGGCCGCCCACGATGTCCTTCTCCTGACCGCGGCTGGTGAGAAAAAGCACCGGCACCTGCTTCAGCCGGGTGTCGAGACGCAACCGCCTGCAGATTTCGAGCCCGTCACATCCGGGCAGCATGACGTCAAGGAGCACGGCTGACCATGAGCGACTCAGTGCGAGTTCGAGCCCGCGTTCCCCATCACCCACAGCCTCCACACTGAAGCCTTCGCGCTCCAGATGAAAGCGCACGAGATCACGGAGGTCCGCCTCGTCTTCCACGAGCAGCACCTTCACATGAGGGGAATCCGTCTTTGCCACCGGTCGCGTCACGGGAGTCATCGGATAGGCCACCTCGCGCCGGGCCCATGATCCACGGAAACGCGCAAGCTTTCACGCGCTGTGCAGTGCTCTCGCGACCGCATCCCCAGCCGCCCAGCCCGTTGCAAAGGCCGCCTGGAAGTTGAATCCACCGATGGGTCCATCGATATCCAGCACCTCTCCCACCACATGAAAACCCGGCACAATCAGCGATTCGAGGGAGCGCGGATTCACCTCATCCAGCGCGACGCCACCGCGCGTCACCTCGGCCTGATCGAAACCAAGGCTTTTTGGAATCTTGAACTCCAGCCGCTTCAGAATCGAGCTCAGCGCTCGGCGCGCCTCGCGCGGGAGCTCCCCTGCCCGCGTGCCGGACGCGATGCCCGCGCGTTGCAGCAGGACCGGTCGCAGGCGTTGCGGGATCCCGTCGGGCAGCAGCCCGTCCACATGAGGCACGCCTTTCCGCGCGCGCTCCGCAAGCAACGCATCCAGATCCTGTTCCGCGATGGCAGGCAGCAAGTCGATGCTCACCGTGGCGCCGCCGCGCGCCTCCACCGTGCCCGAGACATCCATGGGACCGGGCCCCGAAAGCCCCTCGTGAGTGAACAGCACCGGCCGCTCGAAGCGGAGCAGCGTGCCGTCTGCTTCCTCCACACTCACCGCGCAGGTCGTGAGGGTGAGCCCGCTCAAGGCACGCCAGACCAGGTCCGGTGTGTGAAGCGGCGCGAGCGCCGGAAACAGCCGCGTCACGGTATGCCCGAGAGTTCGCGCGAAGGCGTAACCGTCGCCCGTGGTGCCAGCCTTCGGCCAGCTCTTGCCTCCGGTGGCGAGGATCACGCGGCGCGCAAGCACTTCACCGCCCGCGTGGCGGATGCGGAAACCACCTTCTGCTTGTTCGATGGCCTGCACAGCGCACTGCGTGTGAATGACGACGCCCGCTGCCTCCGCCGCAGCCAGCAACGCGTCGAGGACGACACTCGCACGGTCCGCTGCCGGGAAGACCTTCTCGAGTTCCTCCTCGACCGTCTCGACTCCGTGCTCTTCGAAGAACGCCCGCAAGCGCTGCGGCGAGAGCGCCGCGAAGGATGGCTTCAGGAAGGCTGCTTGAGCACCGCGAAAACTCGCGAGCAACGCAGGTCCTTCGCGGGTGGTGGTGAGATTGCAACGTCCGCCGCCGCTGATGAGGATCTTCGCCCCGCATCTGCGATTCTTCTCGAGGAGGTCCACACTGGCGCCGTGACGACGCGCCCGGATGGCTGCCATGAGCCCCGCCGCACCGCCGCCGAGCACGGCCACGTCGATCGAACGCGCTTCCACTTCAGCTCTGCGGCGCGGCGGCCGTGTCCTCGGCAATGCGCCGCGAGAACCCGAGAGTGAGGGCTGCGATGAGCGGCCAGATGCTGCTCATGACGAGCATCACCACGACGCCCACCACGGTCGCTCCGCGCACCTGCGTGCCGATGAGGCCGATCTCGCTCTCGACAACCTGTCCTGAGTTGCGCGTCATGTTTTCGAGCCAGGGAATGAACTCGTTCGTCATGGCACTGGTGACTTCGAGCAGATTGAAAGCCATCAGTGCGTGCAGGCCCACCAGCACACAACAGGCGACGATGCCGATCCAGCGTGCAGCACCCCGGCGCAGGAACAGCAAGATGCCCGCGATGAACATGGCCACGTGAGCGGCCGCCGCAAGAAAGGCGAGGGTGAGCAGCGTCTTCGCCGCTGGAGTGTCCATCCCCTTCTTCACGGTCCTGATCGTCACCTCCGGGAGATTCTCGCGGTCGAGCACGTCAAAGGCGCGCACCATGCGCTCGCGCTCTTCGTCCGTCTTGGCGCGCGCGAGAGAGCGTGTCTTCGCGTCCTGCATGGCGTCCGCGAGCGCATCGACGAAGACCGACTCGCCCACCTCGCCGCCGCGCAAGACTGCGGTGGCCATGCCGAGGTAGCCATCGAGGCATCCGCAGCAGAGGGCCGAGGCGAGACAGCCGATGGCCACGATGACCGTGAGCGCTCCGAGCGGCCGACGCATGCGCGGCGGCTGACCGTAATACTGCGGCGTGACCGTTGGTGGCACGGCCGGGGAACCGGGCTGCGCTGCAGAGGGCTGGTCGTTCTCGGTCATCTCGGGCTCCCCTGGCACAGGCAATTCACCGTGCCGGGACCAGCTTACGTAATGCCGACATTGAAGCCCCGGGCGCCATCGGCGAGACTTCGGCCCATGACCCCGGGCCACGCACGCGCCGACACACCCTCCACCGAAGTGGCCTCGACGGATCAGCGCGCCGTGGACATCACCGTGCTGCTGCCTGCCTGGAACGAAGAGGCTGCGGTTGGTCCGGTCATCCGCGAAGTGCGCGCCGTGATGGCCGCGCGTCCGGAGAGCTACGAGATCCTCCTCGTGGATGATGCAAGCACCGACGGCACCGCCGCCGCCGCGGAGGCGCTCGGCGCACGCGTGGTGCGGCGCGCGCTGCAAGGCGGCAGCGGCGCCTCGCGGAAGACGGGCGTGCGCGAAGCGCGCGGCGCGCTCATCGTGATGATGGACACGGACGGCAGCTACGACGCCGCGGACATCCCGAAGCTGCTTGCGATGTTTCCACGCTGGGATCAAGTGAACGGCGACCGCGCGAGCGAGAAGGGCACGCTGAAGGCGCTGCGCGTGCCTGCGAAGTGGTTCATCCGCCGCATCGCGATTCTGCTCGCGGGGCGACACATCCCGGACCTCAACACCGGCTTGAAGGCCTTCAAGCGCGAACCGATGCTGCGCTACCTCTGGGTCGTGCCGGACGGGTTCTCGTGCGTCACCTCCATGACGCTCGCTTTCATGACCAACGGCCAGGCCGTGACCTGGGTGCCCGTCAACTATCGCCCGCGCATCGGCGTCTCGAAGTTCCGGCCCTTCCGCGACGGCGCGCGGTATCTCGCCACCGTGGTGCGCATGGTGACCTACTTCCGGCCGCTCCGGGTCTTCGGGCCCTTGGGGCTGCTGCTCATTGCCGGCAGTGTGGCCAAGGGCGTGCACGACCTCATGGTCGTGGAGAAAGGCCTGCAAGAGAGCACCATCGTGCTCAGCGTCGGCGGCCTGCTCGTGCTGCTGCTCGGTCTCCTCGCCGATCTCATCGTGGCGCAGAAGAAACTGCAGTGACGGAACTCACCCGCGACCTCTACGCCCGCCACGCCTTCGCGCGCCTCCCGCGCATCCTGCAACTCCTTGATCGCGACCCCGAGAGCGCCACAGCAGGCTGCTTCGATCGCGGTTACTGGCACCTTCGCATCACCGACTTTCCGTCAGGCATGAGTGAAGAAGGCGCGCTCACGCTCGCGCTGGCGGCGACGCTGCCCATTCCGGGAAGTCCCTGGCATGGCGAAGCGCGCCTGCTCGAATGGGTTCGTGCGGCACTCCGCTACGCGCGCACGAGTGCGCATGCAGATGGATCTTGCGATGACTATCACCCTTTCGAGCGCGCTCTCGGTGCGGCGGCATTCTCGCTGCATGCCCTTGCGCTCAGCGCGGAGATCGCCGGTCACGACGCCGCTGACCGGACGTTCCTCGTCCGCCGCGCACACTGGCTCGCGCAGCACGAGGAATCGGGGCAGCTCAGCAATCACCACGCCATCACGGCCACGGCGCTTCTCATCACGGCGGAGGTGTGCGGTGCAGACGAGCTTCGCACGGCAGCCGCAACCAAGCTCGATGCGCTCCTCGCCACGCAGCATGCAGAAGGCTGGTTTCCCGAATACGACGGCTGCGATCCCGGCTACACCACAGTGACGGTGGATTTTCTCGCGCGCTACTGGCAGCGCCGGCCGGATCAGAAACTCCTCGCCGCACTCACGCGCGCCACCGTGTTCCTCGAAAAGGTGCAGCATCCGGACGGCACCTTCGGTGGCGAGTACGGCGCACGCAATACGCACCACACGCACACGCATGGCTTCGAGATCCTTGCGCCACACATTCCGGCGGCACGCCGCGTCGCGGACCGCGTGCTCGCCGGCCTTGCACTGGATGCGTTCGCCGTCAACGACGATGACCGTCTTGTCTTTCACCACCCGCCCTCGTGGTTGCTCGCGTGGCGCGATTTCCACCCGCGCGCCGTCGCACCGGCAACACTGCCGCAAGGCCGCCACTGGTTCCCCGGCGCAGGCTTCCTCGTGGAGCGCAGCGGCACACGCACCTTCATCGCGGGCCTGAAGAAGGGCGGCTCATTCCGCATCTGGAAGGAAGGAACGCTGGTCGCCAACGATTCCGGGGTCGCACTCACATGCGCCAATGGTCAGCGCTTCACGAGCCATCTTGCGCACGACGCCGAGGTCCGCGTCTCAGGTGACGAGGCCACATCCATCGCGCGTTGTCGACCGCCGCGCCGCGAGCTGCTGACGCCCGGTCGCAATCTCCTCCTGCGCGGATTCCTCTACGGACCCGGCCGTTTTCTCCGCGGCTTCGTGCGGCGCGTCCTGCAGCGTCGCGTTGTGAACGCCCACGGCGCCTCGCCGTTCCGGCTCGAACGTCAGTTCCATCTGAGCCCCGCCACAATCACAGTGCGCGATCGTGTGCTCGCTCAACCATCCGCGCCGCGCCTGAAGCAAGCCTTCGCATCCGTCGGACAGACGAGCAATTACACCGCCGCCGCGCAGCCGTGGTCCCGCGCTTGGCTCCTTCCGTGGACTCCGCTGACACTCAAGCCGACTGGTCCCGTGGTCGCCGAACTCGAACGCCGCTTCGACTGAGATACGGGCCGTGTGCTGCGCGCATATGATCCGCGCCATGCGCTCTCTCGTTGCCGCCAGCCTCGCCATCCTCACGTTGCTGCCTCTCCTCACCGCTCAGGAGGAGATCCCGCCCTTCCGCACCCGCGCCATTGCCATGGCCCGCGATGCGCTGCGCACGAAGAACTCCATGCGCGTGCTGAAGGACCTCATCGCCGCGGCGCCGAAACGACTTGCCGGCTCAGCGGGCGCGCGAGCGGCGGCGGATTTCGCGCTCGCGGAAATGCAGCGCATGGGACTGAAGGATGCGCATCTTGAAGAAGTGACGGTCGAAGCCTGGGACATGGGTCGTGAATGCAAGGTCGCGCTCGTCACCCCCGAGGGCGAGAAGCTCCTCGCGGCTCTGCCGCTTGGCGGTTCAGAACCAACGCCCAATGGTGGCATCGAATCCGGCGTGCTCATGGTGAAAACCATGGCGCAGTTGCGCGCCCTCGGCGCCAATGCGAAGGGCAAGCTCGTCTTCTTCGCGCGCGCCTTTGACGAATCACAAATCTCCACCGGGCAGGCTTACAGCGATGCGGTGCAGCAGCGAGGTCAAGGCGCCATCGAGACAGCAAAGGTCGGCGGCCTCGGAGCTCTCGTGCGCAGCGCCGGTTCCGAAGTGGATGATCATCCGCACACGGGCGCGATGAACTACGAGCAAGGCCTCACGCGCCTGCCCGCATGTGCGCTTTCGGCCGTGGCCGCCGAGGCTCTCGAAGCCGCACTCGTGAAATGGCCGGACCTCAAGGTGCGCTGGTCACAGGATTGCGCGCACAAGGGCCCGGCGCCTGCATGGAATGTGGTGGGAGACATCAAGGGCAGCAGCAAGCCGGCGGAGATCGTGCTGCTCGCTGGACACATCGACGCTTGGCCTTCCGGCGACGGAGCCCACGATGACGGCGCGGGTTGCGCTCATGCGCTGGAGGCGGCGCGTCTCATCCTCGGCAGCGGCGCGGCGCCCGCGCGCACCGTGCGCATCGTGCTCTTTGCGAACGAGGAGAACGGCCTCGCCGGTGGCCGTGGCTACGCCGAGAAACATGCGGATGAAGTGGCGCAGCACGTCGCCGCTTTCGAATCGGACAGCGGCGGGTTCTCACCCCGCGGTGTCAGCGTGGGCGGCGGCAAGGAGACCGTCGCCGCCATGGCCGATCTCGATCTGCATCTTGGCGCCCTCGATCTCGGCGCTGTGAGGACGGGTGGAGGCGGCGCGGATATCTCGCCGCTGGCGCGCCTCGGCGTGCCCGTGATGTCCCTGCACGTCGCGGGCGAGCGCTACTTCGACCTCCATCACACGGCCAAGGATGTGCTGGCCAATGTTCATCCGCGGGAACTGGCCCTCGGTGCCGCGGTGACCGCCATCACGGGGCTCTGGCTCGCGGATGCCGAGGTCCCGCTGCCCCGCACCCGCTCCGCCGAACGCCAATGACGGTCCCAAAGATCCACGCTCCCGGCGCGTAGGGTTCCGAGCATGAGTGCACGCCCGCAACGCATCCTTCTCGGACTCTTGGCAGTCGTCGCAGCGGGGGCCGCCTTCTGGCTTCTCGGCGCAGAGGACAGCACGCCGGGCATCGAACAGGCCGAGCGGCCGCTCGCGGAACCCGCGCCGCGCACGGAACTGAGCCTGGAAGGTCTCAGCCCCATCACAGCCTCGCCCTTCGACAGGGAGAGCGATCGCGAAGAGGCCGCCGCTCCGGAATCCGAGCCGAGCCTCTGTCTTGTGCGCATGCCGGACGGCCAACCGGCGCGGGATGTGGAACTGCTGCTCCTCCGCCCCACACAAGGTCGGGGCTTCCCCTTCGCCGAGGAACAGGACCGACGCGCGCTCAGGAAGCTCCAAACCAATGCCGAGGGCCTCGCCACGCTCTCGCCCCTGCCGCGGCGAAGCCTCACACTCGAAGTCCGTTCCGGAGAACTCTTCGGCGTCACCGAATTCCGCCAGCAGGATCCGCTCCCGAGTGGTGTTCCGGACGGCGTGGTGGCCGTGGTGCAACTCGAACCCGTCAAGCATGTGACCGTGACGGTGCGGGATGGCGGCGGCGCGCCCGCAGGTCGCGTGCAGGTGGAACTCCGCGAGCCACGTGACAACAACAACCCCTTCGAGAGTATGGGTCCTGGAGGTCGTGACCGTGGCGGACGCGGTGGACGCGGCGGGCCACGCGGCGCAGGCCTGCGTGCGTTCACCGACACCACCACCGGCGTCGCGAGCTTCGAGGTCACGGCGCGCGAATCAGAGTTCGGGGATCTTGAGGAGATCGAAGTCGCGGCGCTCCTGCCTGGCCGCGACGAAGTCACGGCGCGCGCCACGCTGCTGCCGGAGGGCACGACCCACGCCGCGCTCGCGATCCCGCCGAGTCTGCTGCTCACCTTGCAGCTCGTGGACGCATCCGGATCGGCTCTCAAGGAGGACGCAACGCTGCTCCTCCAGCGTGCCCGCGATGAGGCAGCGACGTCACCTCAGCGCGGGCGCTTCGCCATGCCCACCATGCTGCGCATGGAAGCGGGCCACATTGCCGTGGGTGGCATCGAACCCGGTGTGCGTCTGACTGCCACCACGAGTTCGCGGCAGCGTCTCTCGGCCACCAGCGCCGTGAATGTCCCGATGGGACTCAGTCAGCACAACGCGAACGTGCAGGCGGGGCTCCGCGAGGCCACCGTCGCCATCACACTCCTGGATGCGGAAGGCGGGCCGGTGCCGTGGTTCAGCTTCACAACGCGCTTGCGCGATGCGGCTGGCGAAACAGCGAACACTGGCCGTGGCGGCAATCCATGGGACACGGGCCGCATGAACGAAATGCTGCGCCGCGGTGGCCGACCGCTGGTGACCGATGCGGAGGGCCGCGCCGAGTTTGCCGTTGATCCCCGCGGAGGTGTGCTCGAGCTGCATGCGAGCGATCGTGGCTTCCAAGGCATGGGCTTCGGCGGCGGCGCGGAACCCTTGCACAGCATCCCGCTTCCCGCCATGAAGGAAGGAGGGCGCACTGACCTCGGCCCTCAACGCCTTCCCGATCTCCTCGCCCTCGCCACGGGGCGCATCGTGGCTGCCGACACAACCGGCGTCGAGGATGTGACTCTCCGTGCATCCGAACCCGCAACGGGCAACAGCGCGAGCATGGAAGAGTCGTTGCGTGGACGGAGTGGCCCGCGAGCGCAGAGCCAGAACCAGAACCGCTCGCTCGGCAGCGTGAGTTCCGGCAAGGAAGGACGCTTCAAGCTCTACGGCGAGCGTCCGGAATCAGGGCGCGTGGATCTCGCCGTCGAAGGGCGCGAGCTCGTCTCCGAGAAGATCTCCGTTGCGGCTGGTGCCAAGGATGTCGTGGTGCGCCTCGTAGCCACAGGCGAACTTGTCGGCAACGTGATCTTCCCGGACACACGCCTCAAACTGGAGGTGGATGTGGTCGCAACGGCCAAGCGCGAGGACCTCGTCCGGCGGGAGAGCCGCACTCGTGTCCGCCGCGACGGCACGTTCTCTCTGCGGGATATTCCCGTCGGCCTCTGCAGCGTGAAGCTCATCGTGAACGGCGAGGATGAGCGCACGCTCGACGGACTCGATGTCGTCGCCAAGGAACGGACGGCACCAGCGGCACTGAAAGACCTGTTGGTCGGCCGGGACTGGGCGCTCGCGGAGCTGACGGTGCGCGGTCCTGCCGGATTGCCCGTGCGCGGAGCGCGGGTGTCCGTGCGCAACGTGGAGGACTCTTTGAATGCCATGGCGCGTGCTCCGAACGGGACAAGCACGACCAACGCCGATGGCCGCGTGGAATTCACGTTGCGTCTGCAGCAGCGCCACAGTGTGAGCGTCACGGCGGAGGACTTTCTCCGCTGGCAACAGGAAGTGCCGACGTTCCCCGCAACCATCACCCTTGAACGTGCCCTCGAGTTCACCGTCGCACTGCCGCTGAATCTCGCCTTGCCGGAGGGCGCGCGCATGCGCGTGTTCCTTGTGCCGACGGATGCTGCCACTACCGATCTGCGCGCAGTCTTCGGAGGCGGAGGCGCCAGCTTCGATCTCGCCAGCGGCATGAAGTCCGTGACTGTCCGCAACGCAGCTCTCGGCAGCTACAGCCTGCGCGCCTTCGGCCGCGGCGGTGCTCAGGGCGGCGGCCCGGGTGGCCGGCAAGGCGGTCGCGGCGGCCCGCAGGGTGGTGCCCTCACCCCCATCGGCACCCTCGAACTCCGGACCGACGGCGCCACTCTCGCGCTCGATCTGCCGGCCCTTCAGGGGGTTGCCCAAGGCGCCACCCCTCCCGGCAACGCCCCGCCACGCTGAGTCTCAGGCACTGGCGGTCGAGGCCAGTCAAGGACTAGGATTCTGGCGTTGATCTGCAGTGCGGCACCGCACCCCGTGCGACCTTCAGGTTCTGCTGCCTGTCCACAGGAGTTCCTACGATGTTGTTCTTCCGCACCGCCAGTCTGATGCTGCTCGCTCTCGCGCCGGTGTTCGCCCAGAGCTTCGGCTACGCCACGTTTGCTGGTGCCACGAGCCTCGCTCTCAACAACAGCGCCAGCATCAGTGCCACGTCCGGCAACCTCATGCTCACGCAGGACGCCACGAGCCAGACAGGTCAGGTGTATGAGACCACGCCCATGCTGGTGGTCGCGGGCTTCGACACGTCTTTCCAGTTCAAGGTGACGCGCACCGGCTCCAATGGTGCGGACGGCATGAGCTTCATCGTGCAGAACGCGCCTGCAGGGAGCGCTGCGGTGCCCAGTGCGGGCCAAGGCAGCGACAACGGCTACGGCGGCAACCCCGGCATTGCCAACGCGTTGGTGGTGGAACTCGACATGTACACCATGACGTCGGCGCCGTACTTCGACACCGGGCCCAACGAGGTCTCCATCCACACCATGGGCAACGCGCCCATCAACGCCTACGAGACAAGTTCCATCGGGAACGTGCTGGCGCCGGCGCCGATGATGAACGACCAGCAGGTGCACAACGTGCGCATCCTCTATGTGCCCGGCACGATCACCGTATGGCTGGACAACATGACCACGCCGGTGCTCACGACGCCGTACGACTTCGCAACGGGAGGCAACTTCGTCACCGGTGGTGCAGCCGTCGGCGGGCTCAACCTGCCGAGCGGAACCGCATACGTGGGCTTCACCGCCGCCACCGGCGGACTCTCGCAGGCCCACGAGGTGCTGAGCTGGACCTTTGTGTCGACGGCCGCTGCCGTCACCTGTGAAACAGGCAATATCGGAGCAGGCACGCTGCCGATGCCCGCGCAGGTCCTCACGGTGAATGGCCTCTCCGGTGGTTCGGCTCACAGCGTGAACGTGTCCGCATTTGCGCCGCTCACCGTGGCCTACACGCCCATGCCCGTGACAGCTGTCACCCCCTTCGCCATCTGGTGCACCTTCGCGCCGCCGGCCGCGCAAATCCCGCTCAGCACGCCCTACGGTGAGCTCTGTTTCATTCCGCACTTCCTCGATCCCTTCAATCCCTTCGTCCTCACCCTCACCGACAACATCGGACTCGGCCTTCCGGGGCTCGTGCCATCGGCCGCGGGAGCCTGGAGTTTCACGCTGGCCGCAGGAATCACCGTGCCCGTCTCCTTCCGTCTGCAAGGCGCCATCATCGACGCGCTCGGTCCGCAGATCATGAACGCGGTGACGGTGAATGTGCTGCCCTTGCCGGCGCCCACCATCACGACGGTGACACCCATCTACGGCAACGCCGGCGCGACCGTGACCATCAACGGCACCAACTTTGCGGGCGGTTGCGCGGTGAGCTTTGGTGGCGTCGCGGCCAGCATCACCACCCAAACGGCGACCCAGCTTGTCACCAGCGTGCCCGCAGGTGTGCCCTGCCCCGGCACCATCGTGGTCACGAATCCTGACGGTCAGTCTGCCACCAAGCCCTTCAACCAGCCTTTGGTCACCGGCACGCTCTTCGGCACGGGCCCCGCGGCCGGTGGTTCGAATTTCTACATCTATGGCCAAGGCCTCGCGCCGCCGTGCACGGTCACCATTGGCGGCAACAACTCCGTGATCGTCGCCAGCAATCCCTCACAGATCATCTGTTCGACGCCGCCAGGAATCACGGGCGTCGCTCCCGTGATCGTCACCACGGCACAGGGTTGCACCACCAGCACGACTTACACCTACCAGTGAGAACCTGAACCACAGGGGTGACCGGGAGCGGACTCGAAACCTCGGCGAGGCCGCTCCGTCAGTGGCTCGCGTCCGGACAGGGCCCGTTGGGGCCGGGGTTTCTGCACTGGCGTTCCGGCAGCGCCTCTGACTATGATGCTCCCGCCGTCGTGCGCCTGAGAACCCCCGCGGCAAGTGCGCCCCTCTCTCGTTCTCACTTCCAAGGAGTGATGCCCATGCAGTTCCTTCGCACCATCTGTTGGGTCGTTTGCGCTCTGTCGCCGCTGTGCGCGCAAAGTTTCGGCTACGCCTCATTCGCCGGGGCGACCAGCCTCGCACTCAATGGCAACGCCAGCATCGTTGCAGCCAGCGGAAGACTCCAACTCACGCCGGACCTCACGAACCAGACGGGACAGGCGTACGAGTCCGCGCCGATGCTGGTGGTCGCGGGCTTCGACACCACCTTTCAGTTCAAGGTGACGCGCGCCGGAGCACAGGGCGCGGACGGTATGGCATTCATCGTGCACAACTCGCCGGCAGGCAGCGCCGCCACCGGAGGCAACGGCAGCAACACGGGCTACGGCAACATCGTGAATGCTCTGGTTGTTGAATTGGACATGTATTCGAACGGAGCTTCTCCGTGGTTCGACACGGGCCCCAACGAAATCTCCATCCACACCAACGGCAACGCAGCCATCTCGGCTTCGGAAAACGCATCCATCGGTCGTGTGCTGGCACCGGCGCCTCTGATGTATGACCAGCAGATCCACACGGTGCGCATCCTCTACGTGCCGGGCAGCATCAGCGTCTGGCTCGACAACATGGCGGCACCGGTGCTCGTGCGGCCCTATGACTTCGCGACCGGCGCCACCTTTGCGACCGGAGGTGCGGCCGTGGGCGGACTCAGTCTTCCGAACGGCACCGCGTACGTGGGTTTCACGGCGAGCACCGGTGGAGTGTGGGAAGCCCATGAGGTACTCAATTGGACCTTCGCTTCCACCGCGGCTGCCATCACCTGTGAAACAGGCAACATCGGAGTGGGCACGCTGCCGATGCCTGCGCAAGTCCTCACGGTGAATGCGAGCGCGGGCGGTTCGGCGCACACGGTGAGCACTTCCGTTTTTGCACCGCTCACCATTGCCTACACGCCGGTGCCTGTCACTGCGGTGCATCCCTTTGCGATCTGGTGCACCTTTGCACCCCCGGCGGCGCAGATCCCCTTCAGCACAGCCATCGGCGCTTTCTGTTTCCTGCCGCCCATCCTCGATCCCTTCAATCCGTTCGTGCTCACGCTCACGGACAACATCGGCCTCGGCCTGCCGGGCATCATTCCTTCGGCGCCCGGCGCTTGGGCGTTCACCCTGCCCACAGGCATCCAGGTGCCGCTCTCTTTCCGCCTGCAAGGAGCGATCATCGACGTGACGGGTCCTGCGGTCATGAACGCGGTCACGGTGAACGTGCTGCCTTTGCCGGCGCCCACCGCAACGTCCATGGCGCCCATCTTCGGCAACGCCGGTGCGACGGTGACCATCAACGGCACCAACTTCGCGGCCGGTTGTGTCGTGACCTTCGGCGGCATCGTCGCGGCGATCACCTCACAGACAGCCACGCAAATCATCACCAGCGTGCCCGTTGGTGTGCCTTGCCCGGGCACGATGGTGGTCACGAACCCTGACGGTCAATCTGCGACGCGCCCCTTCAACCAGCCGAATGTCACAGGCACGCTGTTTTCCACCGGCCCTGCTGCCGGCGGCGCCAACTTCTACATCTACGGTCAAGGGCTCGCGGCGCCATGCACGGTGACCATCGGAGGCACACCGGCAACGATCGTCACCAACTCACCGTCGCAGATCATCTGCACCACCCCCCCAGGAATCGTCGGCGTTGCCGCCGTGGTCGTCACGACGGCGCAAGGCTGCACCAGCAACACGATCTACACCTACCAGTGAAGTGTTGACGCGCGGCGTGTGGCCTAAGATCGGGGGCATGCCCATCGACAGGTTCCACGCCGCTGCCATCCAGCTCGACCGTCCGCACCCGCGCGACAGAAGCGAGATCTCCGTCGCCCACCTCTTGGAACGCATCGACCAGGCGGTGGTGGGTTACGCGCCGTTCTTTCCGGTGAAGCTCCTCGTCTTCCCCGAGTTCGCCATCTCGTGCCCGGTCTACGAACGCAAGAGCGATCTTCTGGAACAGCTCGCCATTCCGGCGGAGAACAAACACGTGGAGGCGTTGGCGCGGAAGGCCGCCGAGCGGAAGGTCTGGATCGTCACTGGTTCCTTCCTCGAAAGTGATGCGCGCTGGCCGGGTGCGGTCTTCAACACCACGCTGCTCCTCGGGCCGGATGGCTCTCGCATGCGTTACCGGAAGGTGCACCCTTGGCTGCCATGGGAAGTGCACACCAGCCCCGAGGATCTCCCCGGTTACGACGAGCCCATGTTCCCCGTGGCGGAAACGGAACTCGGCCGCATCGGGATTGCGACTTGCTACGACTGGCTCTTCCCCGAGAGCACACGTGCGCTCGCGCTCTCCGGCGCCGAGATTCTCGTGCGCATCAGTGCCTACATGGACCCTTGGGGCGCAACGCCTCCCATGGACTGGTGGACCGTGGTGAATCGCTGCCGCGCCATCGAGAACCTCTGCTGCGTCGTCGCGTGCAATCAAGGAGCGAGTATCAACAACTATCCGCCCTTCTCATGGCCCGGCGGCAGCATGATCACCGATCACGATGGCCGCATCCTCGCGCAGGCAGATCCAGGGCCGGGCGAGAAGATCGTGGTCGGACCGGTTGATCTCGCGGCGCTCCGTGATGCACGCAGCACGCGCAAGGGCCACCAGATGCTGCTGCATCGGCGGCCGCGCGCTTACGGCGCCGGGCCGTCCTGAACTCAGACGCCCTTGGTCTGATGCGCGACGCCCTCGATGGCCGCGCGCACTTCATTCTCGTCGCCGAGGTAACGCCTGCCCGTGGGACGCATGGCCGCGTCGAAGCTGTAGACCAGCGGGAATCCCGTCGGGATGTTGAGCTTCGCGATGCTCTTTTCGTCCATGCCGTCGAGATGCTTCACCAGCGCACGCAACGAGTTGCCGTGCGCGGTGATGATGAGGCGTTGGCCTTCGCGCATGGCAGGCAGGAGTTCCTGCTCCCAGAACGGCACCACCCGCTCGCAGCACTCCTTCAGCGATTCTGTGAGCGGCAGGCGCGCGGGGTCCACGTCCGTGTAGCGCGCATCCCGCGCCGGGTTCATGGCTGAATCAGCGGCCAGCGCTGGCGGTGGCGTCGAGAAACTGCGCCGCCAGGCGAGCACGGTTTCCTCGCCATGCGCCTTCACAGCTTCCGCCTTGTTGAGACCCTGCAAAGCCCCGTAGTGGCGCTCGTTCAAGCGCCAGTCCTTGTGCACGGGCAGCCACATCTGGTCGAGAGCATCGAGTGTGATCCACAGCGTGCGGATGGCGCGTTTGAGCCGCGAGGTGTAGGCCACGTCGAAGACGAACCCGCCTTCTTTCAGCAAAGATCCGGCCCGCAAGGCCTCGCGGCGCCCAGCCTCCGAAAGGTCCACATCCACCCAGCCTGTGAACCTGTTTTCGAGGTTCCATGCACTCTGTCCATGGCGCAGCAGTACGAGTTCCATGGATCGATGCTAGCCAGCCCGCGCCCGGCTGCCCCGTTGCACTTGTGGCCGGCCGGAAATCCGTGTCCACGGCGCTTCGCGGCGGGGCCAAAAGTGGTGGAACCGACGCCCCCTCGCGGGATAGGCTGGTCAATGTGCCAGCACGTCGGCGCAATGGCCGCGGTTGGCTGCATGCCCCGGAGATTTTTCATGCGCGCGATGTTCGCTCTTGTCCTCCTCGCCTCCGTGGCTGCGGCCCAGATTCCTCAGAGCCCGGGTGGTGATCCCTACTACCGGGTGCGCCTCGGCGCCTCTGCACCGGAGGCACTCGCCGCCAACCTCGAAGCGCTCGGCTACGACGCGGACTGCCTGCCCATGGGACCGGACTGGATGGAAGCCATCCTCTCCCCGCAGGAGTACGCGGTCCTCACACAAGCAGGCTTTCAGCCGGTCGTACTGCAAACGGCGACTCCGCTCACCGCGATCCTCGAGGACATTCCGGTTGGGTACCACGACCTCGCTGCCATCCACTCCATCCTGCTCGCGAAGCAGACAGCTCTGCCCGGCCTCTGCAAGATCAGGAATCTGAGCCTTGAGTTCGGGCCCTCACTCACTGTCGAGGGACGCGCTATCGAGGCCATGAAGATCTCGGACAACGTGCTGGTGGATGAGGACGAGCCGTGCATCCTCATTGCCTGTTCGCACCATGCCCGCGAGATCACCACACCAGAAGAGGCGCTCGACCTCATCGAGCGTTTGACGGCGGGATACGGCGTCAACCCGACACTCACCAACCTCATCAACACGCACGAGATCTGGATCGTGCCGGTGGTGAACCCGGATGGCGTGAACACCGTCTGGACCAGCAATGCGCTCTGGCGGAAAAATCGCAAGCCCAATGGCGACGGCACCTACGGAGTCGATCTCAACCGCAACTACCCGCATCTGTGGGCGAGCGCTTGCCCCGGAAGCAGCGTCACATCCTCCGAGACCTACCGCGGCGTCAGCCCCGGAAGCGAGATCGAAACGCAGACCATCGTGAATCTCTCGCGCGCGCGGCGTTTCGCGAAGGTGGTGGACTTCCACTCCTACGGCCGTGAAGTGCTGCTCTCGTATGTCTGCAGTTCCATCGCCCCCACCGTGGGCGCGCACATTGATGCGGAGGGCATGGCTATCGCGCCCCTCGCAACCTATGGGACGCGCGATCCGAGCGCCGAGGGCGAACACCAGGTCTTCCAGATCGGCGAGATCACGAGCTACGCCTACCTCGTGGAGATGAACACTTCCTTCCAGCCGGCCTACAGCGCCGCGACAAGTGAAGCACTGCAACTCTGGCCGCTCGTCCAAGGCGTATTCAACCGGCCCATCCCGGTTGCGGGACACTGCAAGAGCGCCCTCACCGGTCAGCCTCTCGCTGCGAACATCGCCGTGAACACCATCGCCTGGACGCAGGGTGAAACCCGGAAGTGCCGCGCCTCCGATGGCGCCTTCTTCCTCTCACTCCCGGCCGGTCAGCACGTGATCACCGCGAGCCTTGCGGGCTACGCCAATGCCACGGGGACGGTCACCGTCACCGCCACGGGCACGGCGACGCTCAACCTCTTTCTCACGCCCACCGGTTCCGGTTTCGCACTGGGCCTCGGGACGCTCGGCGGTGGTGCGGGCAACCTCCACGTGGGCCTCGCGGGCATTCCGGCGAGCACCCTGCAGGGCTTCACGGTCTTCTCTCTCGATACGTCGCTGCCGCTCGGACAAGGCGCAGCCTTCGGCCTCCAACTGGATGGGTTGGCCCTCGCCTGCCTGAACGAACCCATCCTGCCGGGCAGCCTCCTGCACTGGTCCTGGCCGGTTCTGGGCATGTTCCCTGCGCAGCCGTTCGTGCTCCCGCCGGGCTCCCTCGGATTCCCCGCAGGATTCCAGGTGGACGGCCTCGCCGTCGCCTTGGGCGCAACCGGGTTGCTTGGCACGACGCCCGCAGCGCGACTCAGTTTCTGAGGAACAGTTGCGCGTAGCGGCGCAGCACCGCGAGGTCGCCAAAGCGCGCTGCCGACTGCATCAAGGCGGAGCGTTCGGCTGCAGGAAGCTCTGCGGCTGCATCCAACACGGCGGGAATCAGCGGCGGGAAGAGCCTCCCTTCGCGGAGCAGCCGACGCTCGAGGATGCGCGCGGGCGCTTCAGCGCCAGCAGCACGCGAGAGCTCGATCAGCGCATGTTCATCCGCGCTCACGCCATCACAGCGCGCGAGAAGAATGTCCAGCCCTGCACGCAGCGCCTCGTCGCAGCCGGATGCGTGTTGCAACCTGGCCACTTCGTACGGCGCTGCAAATCCCGTTGCTGATGATGCGGCTGTGAAGAGCACGCCGAGCACCTCTGATGCAAGTGGTGTCGCGAGTGACTGCACCAGCCTCAGGAACTGCGTGCTGCCTTCGCGCTCCGGCTTGTGCCAGTCGGCGTGCCGGGCGAGCAGTGACTGCAAGGCCTCGGCCTCGCCCAGTTGAGCCAGACGTCGCGCCACATCCCACGGGACGCCCGGGGCCGCGGGCCCTGCACGCAGCGCCGCCAGCACGGCCTGCCGCTCTTCCGGTGACATGGGCCACTGCAGAATCTGAGCCAGATCCTCATTGCCGAGCGTCCTCTTGGCGAGCGTCTGAGCCCACGCCGCGCGCCTTGCACTCGCGCCGGGCACGCTCTGCGCATCGCTTGCGCAGAGCACCGTCGATGAAAAGTCGGACTCGAGAATGTCCACGGATGCGTGGAAGCGCTCAAGCCGCAGAGCCTCCTCGGCCCGGCCGGTGCGCGCGAGCACGGGTACAAGGTCCGCGTTGTTCAGTCCGTCACCGAGGGTCGGAACGACCTCGGCCCATGCGAGCGCGGCTTGGCCCAGTTCGGAACTGCTGCCCAGAGGGCCCTCCGCCAGCAGAGCCACCAGTTGGCGTGCGTTTTCCGAGGCCATGCGTCCGGATGTCAGTGACGGCAACAACGCGCTGCCCGCACGCTGGCAGAGCTTCTCCAGCACCGCGGCATCGATATCCGGCAGGCTGGCCCGCACGAGACGGCGCAACTCCTGCATGCCCGCGTCGCTCGCGAGCAGGGATTCGAGCAGCGCCGGCGAAGAAGCCGTGAACACGCTGCGGCTCCCGGGAGCGCGCCCCGGAAACTGCTCCGGGTACCAGAAGGGCACCACGTTGCCACGATTCCGGTAGCGCACCTTGGCCACACTGCTCCGCCGCCACGCGCGCTGGGCCTCAGCCTCGTCGCTCGCGAGCACGGCGAGCGCGATGCGCGGCGCCAGTGCCGAGTCCTGTTCTTCCGTGTGCTCCAGCAAGGAGCGCGCCTTGTCCAACCGGCCGAGCAGCATCCACCGGTTCGCGGCATTGGAGAGCTGCCAGTCGCGGCCGGTCGTGCTGCGCTCGGCTTCCGCGGTTTCAAACTCCGCAAGCTCCAGCCACTCCCCACGCTGCTCCAGCACGCGCTGAAACTCATCCGCGATCACCGAGCCCGGCCAACGCCCGGCCGACGAACGCGCCAGCGCAATCGCGCCTGCGCTGTCTCCGCGCGCGCGCACGCGAGCCACATGCAGACGCGCCGCAAGTGGCCCCTGCTCGGGTTTGAGGGTCTTGAGCGCTTCGTCCAGTTGACGCGACAGAACGGGATGAGTGTCCGTCGCGATGAACTCGAGGAATTGCCCTGCCTGGAAGGATGGCTCCCGTGCCGCGAGCAGGCCCGCGAGTCCGGTCGCGAGGACCTGTGCGCCGACCCCTTCGTTGCCGGCATGCAGGAGCGCAATGCCATGAGCGAGAGTGATGCACGCCACCTCACCGGCTTCACCGCGCAGCACTTCGACGAGCGCCAACTCGGTCGCCGGCGCAAAGCCAGCCTTCAGCACGGTGAGAGCCTCATATTCCTGAGGCACATGCGAACTGCTGGCGCTGCGCGGACGGGCCGCTCTCCAGGCCGCGAGCAGTGCCGTCGTCAGCGCATCGGACTCGGGCACGTCCTTGCCGACGAGATTCAGAATCTGCCAACGCATCGTGCCGGTCGCCGCGAGGAGCTTCTGCTCCAGCAGGCGCGCACGATCACCTGCACTGAGGATGCGGTGCCAGCGTTCGAGGCTGGTCGATTTCGCCATGCTGGTCGCCAAGGCCTGGAACAGATCCCCGGGCAGGTCCGTTGCGGCGCGCGCAGGGTCTTCAAGGCGCGCGAGGCACTCGAGAACCAGCGTGTTTCCGCCAGCGGTACGCCGCGCGAGTTCGTCCTTCAGCGCCACTTCGACGGCGGGCACGAGCAGAGCTGAGGCGCGCAGGATGTCGCGCGCCGAGACGGCGCCCGTGTGCGCATCCGCGCTCTGCAGCGCATCCTCGAAGGCCGCGCGCCACCAGCGCAAGATCGTCGGGCCATCTCCCAGTTCGAGCACGAGCACGAGGAACGGAGCACGCTGGCCGGATGCGATGCGACAGGACACAGGATCGAGCTGGGCCACGAGCGCACGCGCTGCATCGACCTTGCCTGCGAGCCACAGCCGCAACGCGAAATCTGCCGCAAGAGGCGCATCGTCCCGGGCGAGCCTGCTCAGTGCAGCGTCATCAGCCATGGTGCGTGCGCGCCACGCCTCGGGAACCGCCGTGCGCAGGCGTTCCGGAGCGGCGCCGATGGTGTCAGCCGCCCACTCGATGCAGCCGCGTTCCGCGAGCGCCTTGGCCGCGAGACTGCGCGGGCTGTCGTCCTGCGGAAACAGCGCCTGCACGTCGCGTGCCAGCCCGGCGAGTGCCGCCGGGTTGCCGAGAACGGGCTCTGTTTCGATCACCGCCTGCCAGAGGCGTTCGAGGCGAGGGTGGTCTTTCAGCAGGCCTCCGCGCACAGGAAGGTTCATGAGGCGCGTGATTTCCGCGCGCAGGTCTGTCACCAGTGCAGCCGCAGCGGCGGCGGACCCATTCACCAGCAGCGCACGCAGGGCCGGTGCGGAGAGTCGCGTGTGCAAGTCCTCCTGCTGATTGCGTTGCAGGAAGGTGAAGCCGCGCTGAGGACGCGCCGGCTTCCGGCCGTCGCCACCCTTCACATCCTCACCCGGGCTCCGCGCGCACAGCAGACGCAGTGCGCGGAGCGCATCCGCAGCGGCCGCCTCGAAGGCACCGTGCATTTCCGCCAACCCGGACACATCCAACAGGAGCGCGGCATCATCCGGGCGTGCCAACAAAGCCTGACGGAGAATGCGTTCTGCGTCCGCTTCCCTTCCGTGACGCGCGAGCAGCTCCGCCACGGCCTTCTGGCCTTCGAGCCACTCTCCGGGACCGCGTGCGCGCAGGAAGACACGCTCCGCTCCGCGTGTGTCACCGGCAGCGAGCATGGCCTCGCCGAGCGCGAGAAACACGTCCGGGGGAAACTCTTCGCCGAGCGCGAGCAACGCGCGGCCCTCCTCAAGCACGCGCATGCGCTCGCCTCGTTCACGCGCGAGCTCGAAGAGCTCCCGTGTGCAGGCACCGCGACGCTCGCCACTCACCGCAGCCAGAGCCGTGAGCATGAGCCGCTGGCGCTCCGGCCGTCCGAGCTCCTCCTCGAAATCCGCCGCGAGTTGCCAGAGGAAGGCGCTCGCCGGCCGCGCCGCAATGCGGGCGTAGACGCGGCGCAGCGCACACTCCAGCACACGCCGCGGCGCCTTGAGATTCAGAATCCCGTCCGCCGCCACGGTGAAAAGGTCATCCTTCGGGGCCTCTTCCAGCAACAGCATGTACAAGTGGAGTGCGCGTTCGCCCTCCCCGGCTGCCTGCAACATGTTGCCGCGGAGCAGCCACGCTTCGATGCGATCAGGATTGCGGGCCAGCACTTTGCCCCACGCATCCGCGGAAGCGCCAACTCGCTGCACCATGCCCAGCACACCGGCGGAGAATTCGTCCACTGCGGGATCGCTGGCGTGCTCCGCCATGAGTTCCGCCAGCAGGCGCTCTGCCGCCTTGCCTCGACCGCGCTCGAGAGCCGAGAGCACCAATTGCTGTCGCAGTGCCACTGCGTCCTCGGGACGAAGCTGCATGAGCTGACGCAGCGCTTCTTCGTGGCGTGGATAGTCGTCGCAGGATTCATAGACCCGCGCGAGGGATTCGAGGATCTCCGCCTCGGGTTTGCCGAACCGCGCTCCATGATCGCGGAGCACTTCGACCGCGGCCGCTTGATCGCCAGCACGCTGATAGATCCGCGCGAGCAACTGCACGGCTTCCGGCGAGCCTTTCCCGGCAGCGAGATCCTTCTCGGTGTCCACCGCCAGATCGGCCAGCAGGCCCGCACGCGCACCGAGCTCCAGCAGTCGTTCCTCTGCGTGCCGACGGCGCGCAGGTGTCGTGCTCACACGCCAGATCTCGCGCCAGTGGGCGAAGGCCTCGGGAAACTTCTGTCTCTGCTCGAGCAACCATGCGAGTTGCAGGCGTGCGTCTTCGGCGCCGGTCTTCTCCACCACCCGTTCGAGGATCTTGATGGCGGGCAGCGGCATGGCGGAGCGCTCCAGCGCCTGCGCGACCTGCACCAGCGCCTCCGGTTCCTCCCCGGCCGCTGCTTCCGCACGCGTGAGCTCGGCGCGCGCGACCGTTTCATCCCCGGAGCGCAACGCCAGCTCCGCGGCGAAGAGATGCGCACGCAGAACTGACTTCGCATCCGCCGCGAGTGCGCGTTCGAGCGCATGGGCAGCGACATCCTGCAATCCGAGATCCGCGGCAAGCTGCGCCACCTGCAGCAACTTCGGCCCCGGTGGCGTCCCGCTCAAAGTGCCTTCAAGCACTTGCACCGCGGCTTCACGCCGTCCCGAGAAGAGTTGCAACAAAGCGAGCCCCTGCACCCATGTGAGGCGTCCCGGCTCCGCGGCCATGCGCTCCTGATAGGCGCGCTCCACTTCTTCGAAGCGGCCACACTCAAGCGCCAGTGCGATCACCTCACGTTGCACGCGCTCGTCGGCAACGTCTTCTCCTCCCGCACGCAGGAGCTCCAGGGCCTCGGCAGGGCGCGACAGTTCACGCAGCAAGGCCACGAGAGAACTCGTGCGGGCCGCCTTGTCAGGCGCACCAAGCCAGCGCGTCGCGAGCACGGGCAGCGTGCCTGCCCGCCGGTGCAGGGCCATGATGCGCTCGTCCACGATGCGCCGATCCACTTCACGCGGTGCAGCAACGCGAGCGCTCTCGAGCACGCCCTCGATTTCCGCTGGCGGCGCACCACCTTCCAACCCCATGGCCGCAGCAAGCATCAGGATGTCAAAAGAGGCTCCGGGCTCGCGCGCACACGCAAGCAACAAGCTCGCATCCCCGAGGAGTGCTGCTTGCACTGCAACGGCGAGCCGGAGTCCGGGCTCCTCCGCGTCTCTCAAGGGTGCAAGAATCCGGAGCATCTCCGTTGGTCCATCCGCACGCGGAGCGAGCGCCGTCAGCCTGAGACGCACCGTCACATCGAGCGCACGCTCGTGGGGGACCGCCAGCAGATCTTCAAGCATCTTCCGAGCTGCGGCATCCGCACCTCCATGCTCCTCGCAACGCGCAGCGAGCAGCCAGTCCTCAGCAAGAGGCCTCGCAAGCGCCGCCAGGGCCTTGAGAGCCCGAGCGGGCAGCCCTGCGTTGAGCGCAAGATGCGCCACCACGCGTTGCGCCGCATCACCACGCCCCGTGGCCAACTGTTCGGCGAGGTCGAGTACCTTGCTGCAGTCACCAAGCTCGCTCTGGATCAGTGCCACAAGATCCGGCGCTGGCAGATCCTGTTTCAGGATGGCACGCTCGACCGCTGCGCGCATCGGCGCCGGAAGCTCTTGATCCTGCGCCACCACCGGCTGGAGATAGAGGAGAAGCACGACAAGCGGCAACAAGCGCCGCGCTGCGACCTGTGCGACGAACGCGAGCAGCGCGATCACGAGCAGAGGAAACCGGAGCGGCACGTGATGCCCGAGGCTCTGGACCAAATGTGCGTTGGAGAGCTGTTCGAGCTCTTGCAGCGCCGCTGCATCCGGAGTGGATGAGCTCCACGCTGGTGTTGACGGGACGGCGAGTGCTGCGAGCAGGCTGCCGTCGCTGCCCGTGAGTTGCAGCACACCACGGGGCGTGTGTGGCAGCACGCGCAGCGCCTCCTCCGAGAGAGGCGCTCCCGGCGCGAAGCGTGCGCTGACTCCATCGGTGCCGTGCAGAATCGCGGACACCCCCGCGGGCAGGCGCGCAGCGACGCGCCCTTCGAGGAAGCTGAGTTCCGGTTCATGTCCGCGGTCGGGAGCGAGCTCGTGGAGGAGTGCCAGCAAGGTGCGGCCTGTGCCTCCCGAGCGCGCCGCACTCGCATTCCACGGGCTGGTGAGAGTTCCTGCAAAGGCCGCGACCTTGCCGGAGCCATGACGCCAGCGAGCCAACAGCGCTTCGCCACCACGGCTGCGTGCATCCACCACCGCACCCGGGCGCGCCACCGACTCGACGAAACCGTCCAGCGGGCCGAAACCGTCGGTCCATGCCGCGTGGCGTGCACCAAGGATTTCCGTGCGCTCTTCGCGCCACGGCGAGAGAGCTGCGCTTTCAGGTTGCTTCACGCGCACCTCCGGCAGCTCGAAGCGGTCGGGTGCGTGATAGAAACGGCCCTTGCCCCACTGGGAAAGCGAAAAGAGGAAGTTGTTCAGCCCGGCGCCGGATCCCACCATCACCGTCGACGTGGTGATGCCCTTGTCGGCCATGCGGCGCAGCAAGGACTCGAAGTCACCGCTTTCGACGCCACCGTCCGTGATGACCAGCACATGGCGCGTGCGTGTGCGCGCATTCAGGAGCGCGTGATAGGCCTCCTCGATGGCGGGCAAGATGATGGTTCCGCCGCCTGCCGTGAGCCGGTTGAGTGCGCGCTGCAGATCCACGGCATTGGCTGCGGACTGGATGGGAGCGGCCCAACGCCGCGCACCGTGGAACTCCACGATGCCGGCTTTGTCGTGGGGCTTCAGGCGCGCGAGTGCGAGACGCGCGACTTCCTTTGCCAGCTCGATGCGCGTGCCCTGCATGGAACCGGAGGTGTCGAGAATGAGCACAAGCGTGGCGCTGGGGTCGCGCCGCTCCTCTTTCTCATCCGCACCCAAGGGCAGCAGCGGGTCGAGAGCAGTCTGCTGCCAGCCTCCCGGGCCGAAGCTTCGTCGCCCACCACTGGCCAAGAGGCCGGTGCCGCTCGCCACGGCACGCTGCAGACGTTCGAGAAAGGCGGGGTCGAGGGCCTCGGCCGGCACATCCTCGATGAGCACCACCTCGGCCTCCTCCAGTGCTTCCACGAAGCGCACGTCTGCTCCGAGGGTGCGCTGCAGCGCCGCGCGACGCGCAGGAACTTCAGGGTCTGTGCTGAGGTGCACCCTGATGGGCGGTGTGACAGCCAGCGCCAACGCTGCACGGGCCAGCAGCGCACCATCCGCAGCCAGCGCGCGCACCTCGAGTTCCGCGAGCCCCTCACGTGAGATGGCATCCTCGATGGCGATGTCCCGCGCCGCTGCGACACGCTGCGCGGCCGAGTTGCCGGCGCCATGGAGTTCCACGCTGGAGACGAGGCCGCGCGGATCGTCGAGCGTTGCGCACACTCTGAATGTCTCGCCGCAGCGCACGCGCGAAGGGGCCTGCACATTGCGCAGGAGTGGAGCGGGTGCTGCGGCACCCACCAGCCTCGTTGCCATGGCCACACCCCGCACGGCCGCAGCCAGCGCGGCCTGACGCTCGGGCAACTGCAACGAACGCCCATCCGAGATGAGCACGATTTCGCCCGTCGCTCCCGGAGGAATGAGATCCGCTGCAAGAGACAGAGCCTCGGCGTGCGCCGTGGCAGGCAGCGTCGTGCACTCCGGCAGGTGCAAGGAACCGGCAGCGAGCGGCAGTTCCCGCGCGCTCTCGGCAAAGACGACGACTGCAAGCTCTCTGGCTCCTTCGCGCGAGGCTTCCTCGGCAGCGATCAAGCGCAGGGCATCATCCACCGCAGCCACGGTGATGCCGCGATCCACCACGAGGACGCGCTTTCCGACCCCGCCGCGGAATTGCCATTGCGGCCCGGCCAGAGCGAGGACCAGCGCCACGAACGCCAGACGCCGGAGCCAGCGCGCAAGCACGGCCTCCCCCGCGCGACGACGGCGCCATGCCTCGAAGAGTGCCAGAGGCACGCAGAGGAGCAGCCAGAGCGGCGCATCCAAACTCATGGCGTCCTCCCGCGAGCGTGCCACCACGCGTCGATGCCGAGCAAGAGCAGCGCCGCCAGTGCCAACCAACGCCAGGGCATTTCCAGCGCGGAATGCGGCGCCAGCGGAACGAAAGCAGCGGTGCTCGGGGCCTCAGGCCAGTGCACGGCAAGTGCCGGAGCCTGACCCGCCACAGCAGCATGTTCCCCAGCACGCGCGGGCGTGATGAGCACACGTGGCGCTCCCGTGGTCGAGCGCGCGAGCATGCCTTGCGGCCCACTGAGCGCAGCCTCCGTGCCGCCCGCGCGCACGAGCTGCGTCTGGCCCGCTTCCACAGCCACGCTGGCCGCGCCTCCGCCACCCGCGCCGAGGAGCCAGTGCAGACACCAAGCTTGGAAGGCCGCGTCTTCTGCCAAGGCGCTGCCCGCGCTGAAGAGCCCGGGCGCGACCTCGATTTCCGCTGCGCTCTGTCCCTGCCGCCACTGCACCAACGGAACGCCGCCGATATCAAGCAGCACCTGCCATGTCGGATCCGTGGCGAGGCCATTCCTGCAACTCGCATCCGGCGCCGGGAGATACAGCGGGAGCTCCGGACCACAACCGGAGAGCAAATGCGGACGAAGTTCGCCTGCTGGAAGCGGCGCACTGGCCGCGCCCTCACGGAGTTGCACAAGTGCTCCCGGGCCCTGGCAGTGCGGAAGCTCCGCGAATGCCTGCGCGGTGCGCGGAAGCGTGGCCTCCACCTGCAATTGGATGGCTCGCGGAGCCGCCGCTGCCGGCTCGGCGGGGAATCGGCCTGCTGACGGTGCGCATTCGAAGTCGAGCCCCGGCGGCAGTGGTTCTGCCGGAGCGCGCGCACTCAGAAGAACCACGCGGCCAGATCCTTGGCCGCGCACCAGGGCGAAGGCACGCTGGATCAATGCCTCCAGATCGTCGAGCCCGTCGCCTGCAACCAGTTGCTCAAGCGCGCGCCGGCGTGGTTCCATGGCGGAGCGCGCCGGAAAACACACGACAGCACCGCCCTGCGCGAGAATGAGGTTCACTTCCGGGTCGGAAGCGCCCAACGCAGCTCCGCGTTCGCGCATCCACTCCTCACTGCCGCGTGCGAGCACTCCGGCATCCAGCACGAGGCAACGCGCCGCGGCATCAAGAGGTCGTGGTTCCGCGAGTGCGACGAGCAGACACGACGCCGCGAGGATCAGCAGCAGAAGCGTCCAGAGATGTCGCGGCGGACCACCGAGACGCCGTGCACGCTCGGAGGCCACAGCGCTGCGCCAGAAAAGCAGCGTGGCAACCGGTTGTCTCTTTCTCCGCACGCGCAGAAAGTGCAACGCGCCAAGCACCGCCGCCGCGAGGCCGAGCAGGGTGAGCAGCGTGCCGGTGCCGAGAGCGACGAAGTTCACAACTGCAAGCTCCCCTCGGGAAAGAGTGGTTCGAGCTGCGCGAGCACAGGCCGCGTCGCGTCGAGCTCTGCACCAGTGCGCCAAGGCGCGGTCGCCAGAGCAGTGAAGTCACGTTCGAATTGCGCGAATGCCTCGCGATAGCGCGCGCGCAGCGCCGCGTCGACATCAGCCTCGAGTGCAGCCGCGGACTCGCAATCCTCGAGGCGCAACTCGCCGCTGAACTCTCCGCCTGTGCGATCCACCGGGTCGAACACACGCACCAGCACGCAACGCTCGCGGGACACCGACAAGGCCTCCGAGAGTGGCTGCAACCCGGCGGGATCGAAGAAGTCGGAGAGGATGAAACTCAGCCCGGCCTTGCGCCGTTCGGGTTCCGAGGCCCGGAACAGCGCGGCGAGATCCGTCGCGCCGGAGGGCGTGACGGACTCGAGAGCCTCGGCGAGTTCAAAGAGCCCGCCGCGCCCGCGCACCTTGCGCACCACGTGCCCATCCGCGCCGGTCCACCACACCTGCACGGGGTCGTGGTGCGCGAGACCCAGCGCCGCGAAAGCGAGCGCGGCGATGCGTGCCGCTTGCGAGCGCGCTCCGCCGTCCGCGAAGAGTGAAGCGCTCAAGTCGAGGTGCACCCGGAGCGGAAGCGTGCGCAACTGGTCCGCAAGGCGGAGATACAGCCGTCCCGTGCGGGCCCACACATTCCAGTCCACCCGGGCCGGATCGTCGCCTTCGGCGTAGGCGCGGAAGTCACGAAACTCCAGCCCGCTGCCCGCAGCGTGCGTTCTGTGCTCACCATGCCCCGGCCCCGTGCGCAAATGGCGCACACGGAGTGCAAAGGCCTCAATGGCCGCGAGGGTCTCGTCGTCGAACAGGCGCCGGGTTGGCATGGTCAGTCCGCGCGCACGGCCTCCAGCACTTCAGTCACGATGCGATCACCGGTCTGGTGCTCGGCATGGCCGCGGAAGTTGAGCATGACGCGATGGCGCAGCGCATCCGCAGCTGTCGCGCGGACATCCGCCGTGGACAGCGCGGCGCGTCCATCGAGCAACGCGCGCACCTTGCCTCCAAGAATGAGCGCCTGCGCCCCGCGCGGGCTTGAGCCGAGGGCCACGCAGCGATTCACGACCTCCGGAGCCAGACTTGAGCCCGGCTGCGTGGCCATGACGAGATGGATAGCCATCTTGCGCGCGGATTCAGGAACTGCGACGCGACGCACGGTCGCCTGCAGCGCGCGCACTTGCGCGGCATCCGCCACGTGCTCCACGGCCACCTCTTCTGAACCCGTCGTGCGCGAGAGGATGAGGTGATAGTCCTCCTCGCGCGGATAGGGCACGAGCAGCTTGAATAGGCAGCGGTCGAGTTGCGCCTCCGGCAGTGGATAGGTGCCCTCCTGCTCCACGGGATTCTGCGTGGCCAGCACCATGAAGGGCTGGGGCTACGCCCGGGTCTCGCGTCCGACGGGGACGGTGTGCTCCTGCATCGCTTCGAGGAGCGCGGACTGCGTACGCGGCGTGGCGCGATTGATCTCGTCCGCGAGGACGCAATGCGCATGCAGCGGCCCCGGCTCGAAGCGCAGCACGTGGCCTCCGCCTTCCGTCGCATGCAAGACCTGCGTGCCGGTGATGTCCGCCGGCATGAGGTCCGGCGTGAACTGGATGCGCGAGAAGCCGAGGTCGAGTGCGGATGCGAGCGTGCGCACCAGCAAGGTCTTTGCAAGGCCGGGCGCGCCTTCGAGCAACACGTGACCGCCGCACGCAAGCGCCGTGATGGTGCCGCGCACGAGCGCATCCTGCCCCACCACGCGCTTGTGGACGGCCGCTTCGAGAGCGGCGAATGTCCTGCGGAACTCCTCGATCTCCGTGCGCGCCGCCTCTGCGGCGTGTTCCAGACCTGCATCCATCACCCACCAACCTTCCTGCGCGCCTGTTGCAGCGCTTCCAGCATCGCACTCCACGCACGCGGGATGCGCGCACGTTGA
The DNA here is from genome assembly GCA_005790545.1 of Planctomycetia bacterium. Lineage (GTDB taxonomy): Bacteria > Planctomycetota > SXUL01. The sequence continues at coordinate 122,423 of SXUL01000118.1, forward strand.
ACCATGGGCGCAAGCCCTTCACGAGGCGCTGGCTCCGTGACGGGGAGCGCCGCACTCGCGCGCCGAGATGGCGTCACCCGCTCGTGCGTGATGCGCGTGGTCCCCGGGTTGAGCAAGCCACGCACGAAATCCGGCACCGGCACCCCGAGCACCATCGAGCCGGTGCCGCGCGCCTTCTTCGGCAACGAAGGGCCACCGCGACCATCGCCGCCCGCACCGGGCCCGCTGATGCTCAGGTCCCGCGAAACCGTCTGGCGCCGGTCCTTCAGCCCCGGTTGGGTTCCTGCGCGCGCCTCTTCCTCGTCCGGGTCCTCTTCGATGCGCTCGCCGGTCTCGTTCGGACTCAGCGCCTCGTCACTGCCGGGATCACGTTGCTGCCACGCGCTCTTCACCGCAGCGATGCTGCCGCCGCCGCTGCCGCTGGCACCGCGTGTGGCGCCGGAGCGTTCATCCTCCGACTCGCGGGCACGCTGGGCGCGCGTGGGCGCCGCCGCCTTGGGTGGCTTGGCTGCGCGCGTCGCCGGGTCACGCGCATCGGGCGGCGCGCCGCCCGGAGTTGCATCTCCCTTCGAAGCTCCGCTCGCTCCAGCGCGCTCGGTGGCCGCACTGCGACCGCGTCCCGCTTCTGCGGCCGCGGGACGAACCGATGGCGCAGGAGACGCATCCGCAGAACCCTGCGTGCCCGTGCGCTCACCCGTCGCGGAAAGGCCGCGTTCGGTCTCTGTGTTGGGCGCAGGGGGCGTCTCGGGCTTCAATACCCTGGTTGCAGCGCCGCGTTCGGGAGTCGCCCGACCCTCCGCCGTGAGGCCAGCCACGTTCATGTCGCTCTGCCGCGGCGCGCGGGGCGGCATCAGCCCCGCCGCAACCAGACAACAGAGCGCGACCAGCAGGAACGTGCGCGTGCGTGCCGGGCAAGTTCCGGGCGCGACAGCGATGGTGAATGGTTGCCGCAAGGCTTCGACGCCATGCAGGACCGCGAGCGCGGCAAAGCCGTCAGCCGCTCCCCCGAGCGAGAGTTCGAGGGCCGGAAGCACGCGGCCCCGCGCCGCCGGCAGGTTGTCCACACGCGCAGCCACGCGCGCAAGCGCCTGGTCTCGACGCAGGTCCAGCAGGGCCGCCACCAAGGTTGTCACGGCTGCCACTCCGAGGGACGCGCCGAGCAGCCACGTCCAATGAAAGCGCGCCTCTTCCGCGGCCACGAGGTGTCGTCCGAGGGCGAGCAGCGCGAGAACAACGCTGGTCATGGCGGCCGCCGCGGCCGCGGCACCGAAGGCGCGCCGCAACGCCCGAGGACGGCGCTGGACACGCTCACGGCGCGCTGCCCCCTGCAACTCTCTCTCGATCACTGCGCGTTCGGCCGCGAAAGCTGCACTCATCGCTTCCGCTCCGCGGGCAGTTCGCGAGGAGCCAGTTCGAAGCGTGCCGACTGCACCACCTCACCCTCCGCTTCGAGGAACGCCACCACGATGATCTCGCCCGGATCAACCGGCCCCGCGCGCAGCGGGAAGCTGGCTCCACTCGCCCATTCCACCTCATCCAGATGCGAGGCGTTGGCGGCATCGACGTCCGACAGCCGGACGCTGAAGCTTCGCTTGAATGGTGCTGCGTCCAGCTTGAGAAGCACTCCGCCGGACGCGATCTCGGCACGACTCACGAGCCGGTGAAAGACAATGCCACTCGCGCCAGGCATGAGCATGCTGCGCTCGCAGAGGAAGAGTCGCAGCGTGGCCCCCTTCCCGGCAGGGCCACTCACACTGACGTGCGCCTTCAGCTCGCGCGCTTCCAGCGTCGCGCCGAATTCGAGCCGCCAAGGTGTCTCTTCGGCAAGACGTTTCTCGATGGCTGCGACGGCTTCGCGGAAACGCTTGCCGGCATCGCCTTTCTGGCCACCCATGGGCACGGCGACACGCCCGTCGAGCAGCAGCGTCGGAGTTCCCGCAACGGCCAGCGCTTCGGCGCGCGCGAGCGCCGCGGGGTGCGTCAGGGGATCGGGCTTGGGCACGTGCAAGTGATGCTGGATGCAGGTCGCCTCGCCGCCAGCGAAATGGTGCGTCAGTCCTTCGAATGCGAGGTCCGCTGCCGCGCAGGGTTTGCAGTGTGCACCAGTGAACAGCTCGACCAACACGCGCCGCGAACTCGGCGCCGCAGGACGATGGACTGAAGCCGGCTCGAAGATCGGTGCGCGGCCCTCGAGCATGCGCTCCAGTTCGTTCACGTTGAACGGCGCGCCACCTTCGGCGCGACGCAGCCTCCCGAGGCCTTCCAATCCGGCGGGCCCGCCCTCGACGGTGATGGCCGCCTGCAAGAAGCGTGAGAAGGCCCGTTCGCGCTTGCCCATGCGCTCGTAGAGAAGCCCGAGGCGTTCATTCACCTTGCCATCCCGCGGCATACCGAGAGACGCGGCAAGCAGTTGCCGCCATGCGCCTTCGAGATCGCCTTCTTCCAACAGAATGGCACCGATCTCGCTGCGAGCTTTGTGCACAGCCGTGCCATCTTCGTCCTCGCCCGCACTCTCCACAGCGAGATCCAGAACCGGGCGCAGGAGCCGGGCATACGCCTCCGGCTGCTCCACTTTCCAGCGCGCCAGCGTCTCGAGAAGTGCGCGCGACTTTCTGGCCGGACGGTCCGCCGCGGATTGCGTGCGCAAGGCGGCGATGAGCACACTGGCTTCCGGCAACGGTCGTCTGCTCAGCAAGCCCTCGAAGTGCGCGCTCGCAACCTCCAGTCGCAACTCGTGCTCTGCATGGGATTCCAGCCAGCGCGCGAGTGCCGGAATGTCTCTGGCGCGCAGCGCGCGGAAGGCTTCGGCGGCTGCGCTGCGGTCAGGGAGTGGCTCGATGCACTCGAGTTGCAACACGCGTCGCCCCATGTCGAGACGGAGACGAAAACTCTCGAGGAATGCGTTGCCGAGAAGAAGTGGCGTCCCGTCTGCGGAGGGCGCTTCATCACAGAGGCGCTGCGCCGTGCAGCGCAGGAGATCCCAGGGCCCGAACATGAGCGCCGCTTGGCCTTCTCCCACACGCTGGAGCCATGCTGCATCCACGCGCAGGTGATAGTTGGCCGTGTCGAGGCTTGCGAGGCCAGCCACGCTGCTTTCGCCGCGGACGAGCCGCACGGGGAAACGCGGCGCAGCCCCGCTCCCGAAGGGAATCTCGACGCGCTCACCCAACTGCGGCGCACTGCCTTCGACGATGGCTGCTGTCGTGGGAAGCGCGGCACTCGGGCCGGCGCTGAGCCTGAGCGTGCGTTGACGCGGATCGATGTCGATAACCCGCGATCCGAACGCCGCCGCACCGACCACCGCCACGACGGGCACCTCTTCAAGTTCCCGCGCGAGATCCCGCGTGAGCAGTTCGAGAGACTTGATTTCTTCGAGCACCGGCACGGCGGAGAAGAGCTCGTGCCCGCGGGCGAGGAAGCGCACGCTGTCGCCCTCGGCCAGTTCCAGCAACTCGGCCGTGCGCGCATGCAGCTTCAGCGGCTCGGCACTCGAGAGATCGAGCAGCACATGCACGCTGACGCTCTTCTCCCCAGTCGCAAGCTCGCCCTTCAAGAAGGTGCGGCCCTCGATGAACTTGAGGACAGACTCCTGCGCCGTGAGCGCACTCACAGCGCAAAGCGTGAACAGAAAGCTGGCGAAAAATCGAAGCACGGTGACCGAGCGCGGGCGTCGTCCACCTGGCGCAGCTCGGGGGAGCGCTGATCAGTGATTCCCGCCTTGGCCATCGTAGCTTGTGCGCTGGGGTAAAGACCGCTCACGGCGCGTCATTGGAGACGGCGTGTGCACCGCGCGAAGCGCTCTGGCCGGGAACAGCCTGCGCAGACGCATGCCATGCTTCCGGCAGCAGTTGCGCTCGCGGCACTGTTTCATGCGCACAACTCCGCAGCCCTGACGAAGACGCCGTGCGGTCGCGTCACGAATCAGAAAACACAGCACAAAGCTAAAACTTCGAACATGCGATCCGAACATGTCTGTGCGGTGGCTTGCGGCGTCCCCAAGTCCGGAAGCTGCCGCGGTGCCGAACAGAGTTTCGGTACCTGCCGGGTCGCCCTCCCCAAGGCGCCCCATCGGTTCGCATCCTGATCACCTGAGGGCCGGTCTCCGGACCTCCTGAGAAAACACCACTCTCGGGACGGATCACCCCGTGACCGCACAACCAAGTCTACGAGACCGGCCCCACCCTTTGCCCCGCGCGCGCTGCAGCCGCCTGCGCCGTGAGTGGGGTCCCGCTGAGAAGAGCCTTCGAGTGCATCCGAGCGGCTCTGCGAAGCGGGATCACCCCCGAACAGAGCAGGCGGCGTACCCGCGTGCCACGCCACAACGGGCACGCTGCAACAGCGCGGCGCAGATCCCGGTCAGAGGCCCATGATCGAGAAACCGCAGTCGACATGCAACACCGAGCCGGTGATGCCGCGGGCCATGGGCGAAAGCAGGAACGCCGCCGCGTCGCCAACTTCTGCCGCCTCCACGTTGCGCTTCATGGCCGAGCGCGAAGCCACAATGTCCAGCATGGAGGAGAAGCCGCTGACGCCTGCCGCCGCGAGCGTCCGCAGCGGCCCGGCAGAGATGGCATTCACACGATGCCCGCGCGGCCCGAGATCTGCCGCGAGATAGCGCACGGACGCCTCAAGGGCCGCCTTCGCAACACCCATCACGTTGTAGTGCGGGATGACTCGCTCCGCACCGATGTAGGAAAGCGTGAGCACCGAAGCGGCACGCCCCTCCATGAGCGGCAATGCTGCGCGCGTCACCTCCGTCAGGCTGTGCGCGGAGACTCCGAGCGCCGTCGCGAATCCGCCAGCCGATGTGTCCACGTACTCACCATCCAATTCCTCGCGCGGCGCGAAGGCGAGGCAGTGCACGAGGAAATCGAGGCCACCGCGTTCCTGCTTCACGAACTCCATCAGGCGCTCGATGTCGCCCGGCGTCGCCACATCACAGGTGGTGACGAGCGCGTTCTCACCCAGTTCCGGTGCCAGTTCGGAGAGACTGCGCGCGAAGCGCTCGTTCTGGGCCGTGAGCACGAGCTCGGCACCGACTGCTGCCGTCGACTTGGCGATCGCCCAGGCGATGGAGCGGTGATTGGCGACCCCGAGGATGAGACCTTTTTTGCCGTGAAGCATGCGTCGTTTGCGGGCTGCCGCGCCCTGCCTTTCGCAGTTGGTTTATCAGACCTCCGCAGTCCGGGAAAGCTCTGGTGCCCAACGCGAGCCCGCACGGTCACTCATGGAAACAGCTCGCCACCCAACGGGATCCAGTGTGCAAAGCTCAGCCGTGGCGTCAATCCAGCGCTGCTCCAATGGCGCGGGATTCCGTCGCAAAGAACCTGGCTGCCGCGCACGCGCGCAAGTTCTTCCGCCTCGCGACGATGACCGAGAAGACCCGGGACGAGGTGTGCGTGACGACGGGAAGCTCCCGCGAGAAGACCGGCATGACGGGCCACGAGAGCACGCACCACCGGGTCCGTGAAGCTCCGGTCCGGTGGCAGATCGACATCGCCCTCGACAACGACTCCGGATTCATCTCCGCGCTCGAGCGCCTCCTCTGCGCGCAGGCGTTCGCACGGCGCGATGCGCCACGGCTGCTCCAACGGGCGCGCGCGGCGGCGCGCGCAGGCTTCCTCGCGTGCAGACCACGCGCTCTGCCATGCAGCCACGTCCACCGGTACTTCGACCGGATTCATCCCGCCACGCGGGCTGCCACGATGCCATGCCGCGAGGGCCTGCTCTGCCACGACAGCTTCCGCCGACAGCGTCAAGGGCGTGATGATCTGCAGCAGCCAGCAGCATTCGGCATCAGCGAGAAGCTGCAGCGCCGCAACGCGCAGACCGGAACTACCGCGTTCGAGAGCAAGAGCGAGCACCGCGGTGCGCGTGAGCGGTGAAAAACTCCGCACATGCTGCAACATGCGGGCGATCAGCCAGCGCTCGTTGCCGGACCACGCGGCACACTGAACAACCCCGCCGTGCGCTTCGATGTGCGTGGGCCAGCGCATCACGTCCCGATGCTCTTGCGCGGTCCAGCGCGGCCAGGCAACGCGTTGCCATGGCGCGCCGCGAACACTCTCAATGGCGCTGCCCCGCGGATGCAGCGTAGCGCCTGCCGCGACCACACCCTCGACCACCAGCAGCGATGCGATTCCATCTCGCTCCGCGATACGAAGCGCCCCGCGCGCCGTGAGTGGCGGTGCAGCACCGATCTGCACTGTCGTGCGCACGCGCAAGCGGCAGCGTATGACCCCGCGAGCGACGCAGAGCGTGCCTGCGCCAAGACACGCAACTGCCCCCTCCTCGCAGAGGATGCGCTGCCCAGGTCGCAAGCAGACCTCCAGCGGTCCGCAAAGGTGCAGCCAGCATGCTGGCGCGCCGCATCCGAAGAGCACCGTGTCTCCTGCAAACACGCAGAGCTCGAGCCCTCCGGATTCCCTGAGCAGCAGCATCAAACACAAGCCTGCACAAGAACCGAGCCGCTTGCACATGCTCCCGGAACCCTTGATGCGCCAAAGGCGTTGCCAGGCTCCGGGCTGCATGTCACTCCGGGTGCGGGCGCTTCAACTGCCGACCGGAGTATCGAACTTTCCGCGCGCTGCGATGCGGCCGAGCGCGGTCGCGAGGCGCTTCTCGTGCGGCGATCCCGCAAAGCGCGCACGCAGCGCGAGGGCGTGCGCATCGAAAGTCTGCTTGGCAGCAGCACGCTCGCCCGCAGCAAACTGGAGCTCCACGAGCTCCTCGAGCGCATCGGCCGCCGGACGCCAGAGTTCGCCGTGCTCCGCGAGGACGCGGCGGAACCATTGGGCCGCATCATCGGTGCGACTCCTGGCACGCGCCAGCTCTCCGAGGCGCACCATGGCGCGCGCACGCTCCTGCTCTTCCTCTGCGCAACGCTCGACGATCTGCACCAGCCACTGCTCCGCCTCGTCGCGCCGCTCCTGACGGAGAGCGAGCGCCGCGAGCTCTGCGAGCGCATCCGCCATGAGCGCGGTTTCCGTTGCGGCGGACGCGGCACGGTAGGCCTGTTCGGCTGCCTTCCAGTCCTTCAGTTTCCCGGAGATGCGCCCCACTTCGAGCTGCGCCTTGCAGGCGAGAGCCGAACCTTCACCAGCACGGCCGGCTGCGGCCAGCATGGCAGTGCGCGCTTCCGTCAAGGCAGCCGAACGCTCCGCACCCTGCACCTTTGATGCTGCTGCGGCGGCCTTCCGCGCCGTGCGGAATTCCTGATCGGGGTCCATCTGGGCCACGAGCGCGAGGGGCAAGGCCCCGAGCACCAACCACACGCCAAGGAATCTCGTCATGAATCCATCTCCGCGGGTCCTCAGTGATCGTTCAGTCGGGGAACGCGACGCGCTCGATGCCGACGGCGGCCATCGCCTGCTGCACGCGGGAAGTGCGCAACGCCTGCAGCAGCGTCTTTCGCCCCGCGTGGAGTTGATGGCGGACCACGCCATCCGCAATCCCCATACTGCGCGCCATGTCCCTCGGGGCCACGCCGTGACCGTGGCGAAGCAGCAGCATCTGGGCCTGCCGACCATGCAGGAGTCGCAACACGGAGCGCGCGGCCTGCGTCGCCTCGGCACGCATTGCGACGCGGCAGGGATCGCTGCTCACGGCTTCCGGTTCCGAGACGAGCTCCTCCTGGGTCCGCGAGCGCATGCAGTGCGCGCGCCAGCGATTGAGCACGATGCTCCGCAGCCATGAATGTTCGCTGCCGGGATCGCGCATCTGCGCGCGAGCTCCCCACGCCGAGGCCAGCGCGTCTTGCGTCAGATCCTCCGCGAGATCTCGCTGCACACGGCGCTTCAGAAGCGTGCGCAGCATGAAGTCCCTCCAGTCGGCAAGTCTCTCTTCGCCCTGCATCATCACGCTGTCGTCCATCGCGCACCTCCCCTTGATCAGGCCAACGCGAACTGTGGGGACAGGGAGTGAGGATGTCAAGCCAACAAGATGACAGCGCAGAAAAGCGGCGTTCGGCGCCGTGCCTGCGCGTGGAAGAGCGGCAGCCGCATCCACTTCAGAACACACACCCCCGCGAGGTCAGCGCGGTCAAGCCTCGATTCCCCGAATGTTTCAGAGAGTTCCGAGGCCGGAGAGGGTGCAACGGCGACACCCTTCGCGCAGATCGCCCGTGAGAAACTCGTGGCGCAACTGACGGTACTCCGGCCCGTTCCAGATGTCGCCGAAGCGCTGCTTGAAGATGTTGCCCATGAGCAGGTGCTCTTCGTGGCCGCGACAACAGGGATACACATTGCCGTTCGGGAGAATGCGCACATAGGACGCCAGTTGTCGGCAGAGCCCGGGAGCGCTTGTGAAGAATGCGTCCTGCAAGGCCATGACGACGGAAGGTGTTCCGAGCGCGGGTTCCATGCCCTTCCCCTCCACGCTGCGCTCCTCGTTCAATGCGAGATGCAGCCCGATGCCGAGCCTGCACGCTGCGGACTCCGCCGCCTCGAGGTGGAAGCGGATCTCTTCTTCCGTGTGGCACTCCTCCACGTGAAAACGCTGCGGGTCGGTGAAGAACGGCAGCATCTTCTGGATGCGCACCATGGAGACGCCTTCCGCTGCTGCGAAGTGGATGAGCCCTGCGAGCGTGGTCAGATTCTGGCTCATGAGCACACACACGAGCGTGAGCCGGAATCGCTCCTCTTTCTGCAACGCGACGAGCCGGCGCAAGCCCTGCAACATCTTCGCGTGCGAGCCCCCCACACGGATGGACTCGTAGAGGCCTGGCAAATGCGAGTCGATGGACACGTCCACCTTGTGCACGCGACCGCGGAGGCGCTCGATGTGCCTGTCGGTGATGAGATTGGCGTTGGTGATGAGATCGAGTTTGAGATCGTGCTCCTCGCACAGGTCGAGGATGCGATCGAAGTCCCCCATGGCGGGCTCGCTCGTCGCGGAAGGCGTCACCACGGAGGCCATGGGGAAGACCTCGCCGGCCACTTCGGCGAGTTTGTCGCCATCGATGAACGAGAGGTCGGGCCGCTCGCACATCACGCAGTCGAGGTTGCACGCGTTGTTGGTGGAGATCTCCACGTGAAAGGGCCGCCCCCTCCACTCCGTGCGCTTGTGGAGGATGTCATCCGCCACAGCGATGGCGTTGGTGATCTCGGCAGCGCGCTTGTCCTCGAGACGCATGCGTCTCATGGGCGTGCTCTCCCCCGGCATCGCACGACCAGATCAGGCCACGGCCGTGACATCCACCGCGCTGCGTGAGCGGTCGCGGTTGCGCGCCTTCTGGACCTTTTCCATGTAAACCTCGAGAAAGCGCTGACACTGTGTCCTGGTGCCCGTGAAGATCGCGGCGTCCGCTCCCTCACGAAACACCTGGAAAATGCGTTTGCCCTCGAAGATGCACTCGAATCGAGTTTCCATCCCCATCCCCTTCGGAAGTTTGCCCTTTGCCCGGAGAAGACGCGGCCCCGCCGGCCTTGCAATCTTCCCCGTCCCTTTCCCTTGAGCGAACCCGTTCGCAACGATCGACATGCCGCAATACCCAGTCCGTGGAGTGCAGGAGGAATACGGACTGCTTACGGTGTCCTCATGCTAGCGGCTCCGTGCAAGACCTGCCACAAAAAATCACGGACGGCACAAGTTCGTTCGCTCACCCTCGAAAGACGGCACCGAAACAGGGCTTCGGGGGATCACGAAAAGACGCGCAGAACGCTTCCGTTGCTGAACAGGCCCGGCTTCCAAGCAGTGATGTGCCCTGTGAATGCCGAGGCCGCAACACTCAGGGGCGATGCGAGGTAGAGACTGCCCGGGCCGCTGCGCCCCTGGAAGTTCCGGTTGATGGCGCTGATGGAGACCTGCTCCTTGGAACTGCTGACGCCCGGGCCGCATCCGATACAGGCACCGCATCCTGCACCGATGAGCTTGACACCAGCCCGTTCGAAGAGAACCGTGTAGCCGAGATCTGCGGCGCGTTCTTCCACGGCCTTGGACCCGCACTGGATGAAGAACTCGACCCCGGCCGCAACGCGCAACCCTGCGTCGAGTGCTTCTCGCGTCACGGCCGCGTAGAAATCGAGGTCCGTGTCCTTGCCCGCGGTGCAACTGCCGCCGTAGGCGATCTGGATGGGCACCTTGCCGAGGCTGCTGATGAAAGCGCCGTTGGTGGGATCGGACGGAACACCCGCCGCGGGATCGCCGGGCGTCGCCACCATGGGTTCGAGGGTCGCGAGATCGATGGAGTGCACACCGCCCTCATAGCGGGCGCCTGCATCCGCGCGAACAAGCAGCTTCCGGACCTCTGCCGCGTCGAGCCCGCGCCGTGTCGCGATCCATTCCACCGTCCGCGCATCGCCGTCGCAGATACCGGACTTCGCCGTGCACTCCGTCGCCATGTTTGCGAGCGTCGCGCGCTCATCCATGTCGAGCTGCTGCAGCCCAGGACCACCGAATTCCATCACCCGGTCGAGGGTGTCTCCCTTGGACGCGTGTTTCCAGAGAATCCAGAGGATCACGTCCTTCGCGGTGACACCGGGGCGGAGCGTGCCATGCAGTTCGAATCGGATGGACTCGGGCACCTTGATGGTGGTGAAGCCCGATTGAATGAGCGCTGCATATTCGGTGGCGCCGACTCCATAGGTGAGCGCGTTGTTGCCGCCGCCCATGCAGGTGTGGCTGTCCGTCGCCTGGATGAAGGCGCCAGGATTGATGAACTGCTCGCGCGCCACTTGATGACAGATGCCCGGCGAGCGCCCGTCCACCGCAGACCAATCGCGCACCTGCGTGTGGCGCTGGAAGGCCCGCTGCATGTCGCGGAGGATCGCGATCTTCGCTGCAAAAGGCGCCATGCGTGGTACGCCATCCGCGTAGATGAGGTGATCCTCGAACACGGCAAAGTTCGTCGCATCCGCGATGCTGTAGTCGGCGCCGAATTCCTCCTCGAGGAAGGCATGCACCTGCGCCGTGGTGAATTCGTGGCTGTAGCCGCCATCGACCTTCACGAGCACCGCATCGCCCGGCTTCACGAAGGCGCCGCCTTGTCCGGCCACGAGGTGCCGAGCGATCACCTTCTCGGCCATGGTCATTGGACGCTCGGCGGTCGCGAGCTTCGGCAGCGTCACCTTGCCGGCCGCAAGCAGGCGACCGAAGGGGAACAACCCGCCTGCAAGAATGATGGCCTTCGTCACCGCATCTTCGTCGGCCGCGAATTCCGTGAGCGCGATCTCTTCACCACGCTGCAGGCGCGCGAGCATGGCGTAGCTTCCCATGAGCACGCCTTGGTTGATGTTGTTCCGCGCGTGGATGGGCGCGAACGATGCGGCCACCGCGAGGCGGATGCCGCTCCACTTCTCCGCCTGCACCGCCGTCTCGCGGGATGATCCGGTGCCCTTGCGCTGGCCGGACACGATGACCTCGAAGTTCCCGTCCTTCAGGGCGTTGGCTGGAAAGAGGCGCTCGCCGCCGGGGGTGAGTCCGGCGTAGGCATTCACCGCGATGTCTGCAGGCCGCCAGTCGAAGCAGGCCCAGGCCGGCGTCATGGCGTCCGTGTTCACATCATCGAGAAGTTCATCGGGCTTCACATCCTCCATGCGGAGGTTGAGTTCGCCCTTGAGTTGACGACGGATGAGCTCCGGGTCGCGGGTGAGAAAGAGCACCCGCTTCTCCGGCGTGAGTCGGAAGGACTGCATCGAAGGACTCCGGATACTCAGCGACCGACCCAGTTCGCTGGACGCTTCTCGAGGAAGGCCTGCATGCCTTCTTTCACATCCTCGCTGCCGCCCACGAGACCAAAGGTGTCGGCCTCCGACGCCATGGCGCGCTCGAGAGTCTGGCCTGCGCCGCGCACCACGAGATCGATGATGGCCGCGCGCGCCACGGGAGCCTTCTTCGCGAGCTTGCGTGCAAACTCCGTCGCGCCCTTCACGAGTTCGGTATCCGGCAAGACCCGGTTCACGAGCCCGATACGGTGCGCCTCAGCGGCGTTGATGGGATCTCCAGAGAGGAGCATCTCGAGCGCACGGCCCTGCCCCACGAGGCGAGGCAGACGCTGGCTGCCCGCAAAACCCGGCACGATGCCGAGGTTGATCTCGGGCTGACCGAAGCTCGCCCCTTCCGCTGCAAAGCGGAGGTGGCAAGCCATGGTGAGCTCCATGCCACCACCGAACGCGAAACCGTTCACAGCGGCAATCGAGGGTTTCGAGAGCTGCTCCAGCATGCTGAACACGGCCTGCCCCAACTGCGAGTGCTGACGCATCTCGAGCGCGCTCAGGCTCACCATTTCGGCGATGTCAGCGCCGGCTGCGAAGGCCGGGCGCTTGGTCGCGGCGTTGCCGGTGATGACCAGCGCCCCCACGGACTCGTCGGCTTCAATGCCGGCGAGCGCCATGTGGAGTTCTGTCAGCACATCAGCGGAGAGGGCGTTGAGCTTGTCCGGGCGGTTCAGCGTGACGATGGCAACGCCGTCGTCCGGTTGCACCAACACCAGACCTTCCTGCACCGTGCAGTCATTTGTGCAACCGTCGTCGTCATGACCGCCACAGCACTCGTCGTGTTCGGAGCCCATCACTTGCCCTTCGTGGCCTTCTTGCGGCCAGCCGTTTTCTTTGCCGCGGGCTTCTTGGCCGCGGGCTTCTTCGACACAGCCTTCTTCGCAGCGCTCTTCTTGAGCGCAGGCTTCTTCGAGACAGGCTTCTTCGAGACAGCCTTCTTCGCCGCAGCCTTCGTGGCCGCTGGCTTCTTGGTGACCGGGCTCGTGACCGCCTTGGTCACAGCAGCCGTCGCAGCCGGTGTCGCAACGGGCTTCTCCACGAGAGGTTTGGTTGCCACCGGCTTCTCTGCCACCGGGTTCACCGCGACAGGAATTGGTGCAGCCGCCGCGCTCGCCTCAGGCGTTGCCGGGGCGCTCGTCTTCACTTTTTTTTTGAGACCCGGCATGGTCGCGCTGATCATGCGGATTTCCTCGAGGGGATTGTCCCGGCGATCACGCGGTGCCGAGGCGATCTTGTCGCACACTTCCATGCCGACCATCACCTTGCCGAAGGCGGAGTAGCTGCCGTTCAAATGTCCGGCGTCTGCGACACAGATGAAGAACTGGCTGCCCGCGGAATTCGGATGCGCGCTGCGGGCCATGCCCACCACGCCGCGTGTGAAGGGCGTCTTGTTGAACTCGTGGTCGACCTTCCAGCCAGGTCCGCCCGTACCGGTGCCGTTCGGGCAGCCGGTCTGGATCATGAAGCCCGGGATGACCCGGTGAAAGACGAGGTTGTCGTAGAACTTCATGTCCACGAGCTTCTCGAAGTTCGCCACGTGCCGCGGCGCGCGGTCAGGCCAGAGCTCGAGCTCGAGCCGACCCATACTCGTTTCGATGATGACTTGTGAATTCATGAATCGCTCCCGTTGTTCAATCAGACCTTCTTCAGTTCCGCGGGCTTGAAGTCCTTGGGTAGTTCCACCACGGCCTTCAAGACCTTCACCGGCTTGATGGCACGCTCGCGCTCGGCGGGCGCTGCCACAATCCGGTCCACCACTTCGAGTCCGTCCAGCACGCGCCCGAAGGCTGCGTACTTGCCGTTGAGATGAGCTGCATCCGCGACGCAGATGAAGAACTGGCTGCCAGCGGAATGGGGTTCGGAGCGGCGTGCCATGCCGAGGACGCCGCGCTGGAATTCTCCACCGGTCACTTCATCGGGGATCTTGTAGCCCGCGTCGCCGGTGCCGTCGCCCTTGGGGCATCCACCCTGGATCATGAAGCCGGGAATGGTGCGGTGGAACACCGTGCCGTCATAGAACCCCGCGCGCACCAGGCTGACGATGTTCGCGACGTGGTTCGGAGCCTTGTCAGGCCAGAGTTCCAGCGTGACAGGGCCCGCGTCGGTCTCGAGGGTCAGCGTTGGCCGCGCGCCATCGAGAATGGAGAGGCTTGCCTCGTTGCTGCGCACGTCCTTCAAGGCGCCAGCGCGTCCCACCCACTGCAACGTGCAGGGACCAGGCATGGCGCTCGCACTCTCGGGAAGCTTCACCGTGAATTTGAGGCTGAAACTCTCGCCGGGCTGCAGTGCAGACCACGAGCCTTCGGGGGACTTGCTCACCAATTCCGCCCACTGGCCTTTGCGCTCGGGGCCATCCATGCGGCCTGCGACGAGCACACATTTCGGCGCGACCAATTGCGCGCGGGACAGCGCGGCCACAGGCTTGGTGCCGCTGTTGGTGACCGTGAGCAGGAGCTCAGCACTCTGGTGTCCGAAAATCGCTGCGCGCAGCGGCTTCAGCTCCACCTTGACGCCATCCTCACCCTGCGCCGCCAATGGCAGGGCCGGGAAGAGGGTGACCAGCAACAGCCAGGCAACGTGCTTCATGATGCAGTTCTCCTGAACGCGACGGCGAGTCCCATGCCGCCGCTGATGCAAAGGGTCGCGAGCCCGAGCGAGGCATTCCTGCGCCGGAGTTCGTGCAGCAGGGTGACCACGATACGCGCGCCCGTGGCGCCGATGGGGTGGCCAAGCGCAATCGCCCCGCCGTTCACGTTCATGCGCTCCGGGTCGAGGTGCAATTCGCGATCGCACGCGATGGCCTGCGCAGCGAAGGCCTCATTCAATTCCACGAGATCGAAAGCTCCGAGACGCAGTCCGCTCGCAGCTTCGAGGCGGCGCACCGCGGGCACAGGGCCGAGCCCCATGAGCTTCGGATCGATGGCTGCCTGCGCAGAGGCCTCAACCACTGCGAGGACGGGCAGTCCGCGCCGTGTCGCTTCCTCCTCTGTCATCAGCAGCAGCGCCGCCGCGCCATCGGTGATGCCCGAGGCGTTCCCCGCACTCACGGTGCCAGCGACGGGATCGAAGGCCGCGGGCAGCAATCCGAGTTTCGCCGCCGTGACGTCACCGCGCACCTGTTCGTCGAGACACACATTCGCCGTGCCGGTCTTTGCAGCCACGGGTACGGCGACGATTTCTTCGGCGAGACGCGCTGCCGCAGCGGCCGCCTTCGCGTGCGAGCGCGCGGCAAACTCATCCTGCTCTGCCCGCGAGATCTCGTAGCGCCGGGCGAGAGTCTCGGCGGTCTCGCCCATGAGTTGCCCTGCCAGCGGACAGTGAAAGCCGTCTTGGTACATGGCATCCACCATCTTGCCGTGACCGAGGCGGTAGCCGAGCCGCGCCTGCGGAAGCAGGAAGGGCACGCGCGTCATGCTCTCCATGCCGCCGGCGAGTGCGATGGTCGCGGCCCCGCTGGTGATGGATCGCGCCGCGAGAATGACGGACTGCAGCCCGGAGCCACAGGCCATGTTGAGCGTGCTGGCAGGTACGTTTTCTGCGCAGCCGGCACGCAGCACGGCCTGGCGCGCCGGGTTGGGGCCGAGCCCCGCCTGCCGTGCGCAGCCGATCCAGGCCTCGTCCACCTCCGCAGGCCCGACACCGGAAGCGCCAAGCACGGCTTTCCCGGCATGGGACCAGAGGTCCACTGCGCTCAAGTCCTTGAACTGCCCGAGGAATTTGCCGATGGGCGTCCGGAAGGCATGGGTAACGACGGCGCGGGGCATCGGGTGCTTTTCCAGTGAACCCCGTTTCAACTGGGGCGTCGGACGGTAACAATTGGCCTCGCTCCCTGCGAGCTGCTTCCATTCGGCCGCCTCAACCCATGCGCACCACCTTCTTCATGTTGCCGCGCCTCGCGCTCTGTCTTGCCGCATGCGCCGTGGCTCTGACAGGACAAGAGGAACTCCGGCTGGTGGCTTCCGACGGCCAGCCTCTGGCCGCCACGTTGACGCGACCGGCGAAAGAAAGCGTGCTGCAGGGGGCCGTGGTGCTCTTGCCCATGCTCGGCTCCAGCAAGGCGGCCTTCGCAACGCTGGTTCCCCGCCTTGCGGCCCGGGGCTTCATGACCCTCGCCCTTGATCCCCGAGGACACGGCGGCTCCGCCACGGACGCGCAGGGCCAGCGCATTCCGCTTCCGCGTGCTGCGGCGGTGGGGCATCCGGCGTCCCAGTTCGATCTCGATGTGCAGGCCGCCCTGCTGCACCTGAAATCCCTCGGCGTCGCTGAGAGCCGCTGCGTTCTGCTCGGCGCCGAACTCGGTGCCAGCGCAGCCCTCCGCAGCGCGCGCACGAATCCGGCCAAGGTCGGGGCGTTGGTCCTCCTCTCGCCGCTGAAGGCTCTTTGCGGGCTCACACCCCTCGATGACGCGCGGCAACTTGCGGGAACGCGCTGCTTGATCGTGGCCGCCGAGGAAGAGGCCGCCCTCGGCGCGCGCGAACTGAAGGACATCCTCGGAGCCGCGACGGAACTCCGCACACTGAGCGAGAAGGGCGTCCTCGGAACACGCATGTTCGGCAAGGTGGAGAATCTCGAAGACGACCTCGTGCGCTGGATCGAGAGCGCATTGCAGCGCGATGTGGTCCTCGACATCCCGCTCGTCCGCGGGCTCGTGCTCGACGGTGAGCTCGGCGCCACGGAAGACGAAGGCGCAACCATCGTGCACGTGCCGCTGGCCGGTGCCGCGCGCCCGGCGCGCATTCGCATCGCCCGCAACCGGACGCGGCTCGTGATCGGCGCGGAGATCCCGGAACGCTTCCTGCTCCACAACAGTTTCACCCTGCTCATCGACGGCAGTGGCACCGGTCCCGCGGCACCGGATGCGCGCTGTTTGCGCTGCACTCTGAAGCCCGAGGGAGGGAGGGCGGCACTCGAACTCTCCCGCGGTGCAGCCGGGGCATGGAAGCCGGAAGCCTCGCAGGATCTGCTGGGCAGCGTGCGCACCAACCAGCCGGACGCATGGAGCGCGGAGCTGTCGCTGCCGCTCGAGACCATCGGTGTGAAAGAGGGCGCGGAACTCCGCATTGCCTTCGTCATCCACGGCCAGAAGAAGGATGCTGTCACTGGGCATCCCGCCGGCAGCGACGTGGACGTCATGCCGCGCAAGTGGCTGCGAGCGAAGGTTCGCTGACATGGCGGAAATGGAGGTCGTGCTCCTTGGAACCAGCAGCGCGGTGCCCACCGCGCGCCGCGGACTCTCGTCGGTCGCGCTCATCCGCGATGGTGAGTCGTTCCTGTTCGACTGCGGCGAAGGCACGCAGATGAAGCTCATCAAGGCGGCATTCCCGCGCCGCAAGTTCCATCACATCTTCATCACACATCTGCACGGCGATCACATCTTCGGGCTCGGTGGACTGATCTCGACCCTGAATCTCGGCGAGCGCGAGATCCCGCTCACCATCCACGGGCCGGTGGGCATCGCGCGCTTCGTGCGATTCCTGGTCAGCTTCCCGCGCCCGGCCCGGCTTGGTTTCGAGCTCCACTTCAATGAATGGGAGCCGGACTTCGAAGGCGTGGTGCTGGAATCCGAGGACTGGCTGGTGCGCGCGGCACCGCTGAAGCACACCCTGCATGCCACCGGCTTCCGCTTCGAGGAGCGCGATCTGCCGGGCCGTTTCGACGCGAGCAAGGCCGACGGGCTTGGCGTGCCGTTCGGACCGGAGCGGGGCCGCTTGCAGCGCGGAGAAAGCGTCATGCTCGCGGACGGTCGCGTCATCGCACCGGAGGAACTGGTGGGCCCGGCACGCCGCGGGCGCTCATTTGCGTACTGCACGGACACGGCACCTTGCGCCGGAGCCATGGCGCTCGCGCGCGCTGCGGATCTCCTCGTGCATGAAGCCACCTACGGTGACGATCTGCAGGAAATGGCGCGCGCGCGGTTGCACAGCACCATTCGCGAGGCCGCCACCATCGCCCGCAACGCCGGTGTGCGCCAATTCGTCGCGACGCACTTCTCAACACGCTACGATGGTCCGCTTCTCGAAGAGCTGCGCGTCCAGGGCGAGAGCGTCTTCCCGGGCATGCTCATGGCGCGGGACCTCCTGCGTATCGAGCTTCCGCCCGTGCCTTGATCCCGGCCAGTGCCACGAGCGCAAGACGCACCTAGAATGGGCGCGGAGGCTCGACCATGGCGCGTTGGTGGATTGCCGGTGTTCTCTTCTTGCTCGCGACCGGAGTGCAGGACGCCGCGACGGCTCCGGAGCGCGTGCTCCTCGAGAAGGCGACCCTGCGCACGGATGACGGCGACACGCTCGACATCGTCAGCGCCGCGGGCGTCGAGTCCGTGCGCATCCTCGGCATCGATACGCCGGAAGTGCTGCATCTCGACCACAACATCCCCTTTGCGCAGCCCTTCGGCGACGTGGCCCACGGTTTCTTCCGCGGTGCTCTGGCGCTCGCGCGCAAGGTCGAACTTCTGCGCAGCGGACAGAAAGATCCCTTCGGTCGCACGCTCGGTTACGTCTTTCTGGACGATGTGAACTACTCGGTGCTCGTCTTGCAGGCCGGGCTCGCGGCAGAATCCATCACGCACTATGGTGACAACGGCCTTGCGAAGGAAGCTGCGGAGTGCCTCGCCGCAGCGAAGACACAGGGCCCGCTCGCCTTCGAAGAACCGCACCTCTACAGGAAACGCATGCGGCTTGTGGCTGACGACCTGAAGGCCAAGGGGCTCTACCCCGCAAGCGGAAAACGCTGAGTGACTCAGGTCCACCCCCCAACCGCGCGCCTCGCCATCCTCGCTGCACTGTTGGCACTGGCCGCAGGAAGCTTCGCCCTCAAGCTCGAGTTTGCACAGGACGACTACTGGTTCATTCCCTCGGCGGACGCTCAGCTCCGGAACTTTGTGGCCCTTCCCGTGGAGGGATCGATGCCGCAGGTGAAGCCCGATTCACCCGTGGTGCAGCCGGTGCTCGCACTCGCCTTGTCCATTCCTGCGCGCGTTCTTCCTCATCCCATCGCGGCCGGCCCCTTCCACCTTCTCGCGTTGCTGGTGCACGCAGCGAATGCGTACCTCCTCTGCCGGGTGCTCACACGACGGACGAGCAGCGCTGTGGGTCTCGCTGCGGCTCTGCTCTTCGCGCTCAATCCTGCGGGCATGCAGGCTTGGACCTGGGTCTCGGCCAGCGGTGGCGCTGTCGCAATCTGCTTGTCTCTCGCGGCCCTCGACCGTGTAGACAGGAAACCCGCGGCCGAGCTCACGCCGTGGATCGTCGGCAGCCTCGCGGCGGCGGCCATCCTCAGTCAGCGCGCAGGCTTGATGCTGGGCGCGCTGGTCATCGTCGTGAGCGCGCCGCTCCTCACAGGATCTGCGCGCCAACGCCGCTGGCCTGGCCTGCTGCTTCCCTTGCTCATCGGACTCATCCTCTTCAGCCTCGGCGGAGGGTTCGGATACATCGGTGGCACGCACGCGGGTCTCGCCGCCGTGCCAGAAATCCTCGCCGCACTGCCGCGCCTCGCCAGTGACCTCTTCACGGCGCGCATGGCGGTGGAGGGCGCAACCCCGGCCCTCCTCGCTCTTCCAGCCTGGTGTTTCGTCGTGCCCTGGTTCCTGCTCGGGCTGGCGGCCCTGCCCTTCGCGGGTCGCGGAGTCCTGCGCGCACTCGCGGTCTTGGCCTCTGCCGCGCTGCCCGCTGCGCTGCACTGGTCCATGCTGGTCGCGACCGGGTCCACGGCCAGTGGGTCACGTTCGCTCTACATCGCCACGGCGGCTCTCGCGTTTCTCGCAGCCACCTTGGTTGCATCCGCCGGGCAGCATGGCGGCTGGCGGCGCGGGCTTGCCTGGACCGCCATCGCGCTCATCGGCATCGGTTTCGTCGATCAGTTCATGACTCGCGCGCAGGATGAACTCTCCGTCGCCACCGAGATCCGGAGTTTCCGCGAGAGCGCCGACAGCCTCTGCTACCGCCTTCCGGCTGGCGCCCCGGTGCTGATCGCTGATGCAAGCGCCGCACGCGCGGGCATCCCGCTCGTCTCGGCGGGGTTCATGCCCGAGGCGTGCAGACCACCATTCACGTGGGGCAATCTGAATGTCTCCGCCTTCGGCGACACGAGTTCGCTCCTCGATGCACCGCTGCTGCGCGAGCACCAAGGCCCCCTCGTGATCTGGTCGCGCACCGACGCTGAACCGGTGATTCTCCCGGCGCTGCCGACAACTGCTCCCGAACTCGTGCGCTCCGGAGTTCCGGATGTGTGGATGCCGCGCGCGGCCATGCCCGGGCGTGCGCTCGCGGCCGTCGTGCTCCGCCCTGCACCCATGGCACCGCTCACTGGCGTGCGCGTGAAAACCGAGCGCGGCGAGATCGTCGCGTATGCACGAGATCGTGGAGGCCAGGAGGGCCTCACGCTCGGATTCGATGACTCGCTGCACTTGCTGGCCGCCGAGGAGATCATCTCCATCACCACGCACGGTGCGCTTGACCTGCCGCCGCAGCTCCTCGCCCGGATGCCCGACCTCGAACACGATACGTCGCTGGAACCGGCGCTGCTGTCCGCGGGGACGGTTCCCGCGCTGGTCATGGCCGCACGCCCCGAGGTGGGTGACATGCGCGTGGACTGCCGCTTCAAGATCGGCGACTACGCCTTCAGCGCGGCTTTCCGCCTCGCCATTCCGCAGAGCACGACACCGACGCGCGGTCCCTTGCGCCTCCCGCTCGCGAGCGCAGCCCTCATCAACACCACACAACCGGGTTTCAGCTTCGAGTCTGCCGGCGCGCTGGCTGCGAAGATCCTGAGACCCTTCGGCCTCTCGCGCATCTCCTTCCTCTGGAGAGCAACGCTGCTTGCAGCCGGCAGCGAAAGCCCTGTCGCCCGCAGCCCGTGGCGCGCTGCAGTGCTCAGCCTTGCGCCTTGAAGAAGGCGCTCAGAAACGCGGCAGCGGCTGCCTGACGTGGTCGCCGAAGCGATCGAGCGCCAGAAGCTGAGCACCCTGAACATCGCCGACCTCCCGCAACGGCACATCAGCGATGAAGCCTGAGCTCGCGGGTACAAGACCTGCTTGAGCCGCAGCCACATCCGGCCGCTCCATCGGGCGCACATTGAGGATGGAATCGCCACGGGCGCTGCGCAGCACGAGCTGCCGCACGGGCGAACGGTCCACGACATCCGCGGCCCAGCCAGCAACGCACAACTGCTCGCCACGCTGCTCGATGCGGTCCACATGCAACAAAAGACGCGTCGAGTGAAGACTCGGCTCGAGCACATGCCGGCGCTTGCGCCAGATCATGGTGAAGGCTTCGCGGAGTGAAGGACACGCTGCTGACAACAAGCGCCGCATTGAAAAGCGCCAGTTTGACACGTCGGGCGGTGTGTAGTCGTTGGCGCAGGAAACCTCCAGCACCTCGCAGTCGAGTCCAGCGGCGAGGTCCACGAGTTCCTGCCGCGTGAATTCATGAAAGTGCCCCTGATCACCGCCCTCGCCCGGAGGTGCCACGGGATTGAAACCACGCAACAGCGCCCAGCGCGCCCAGAGCCGGGCCGCGTTCGGTGTTTGAAGCACCAGCAAGCCGCCAGGCTTGATCCAGCGGCGGATGCAACCGAGCACCATGCGCGGGGCGGCATGCAGGTGTTCGAGGATTTCGCCCATGAACACCACATCGTGCTGGTGAAACCCCGGCCAGGCCTCTTGTCGATGCGCGCTGTTCAGATCGAAGTCGAGGTGTTCGCCCTGGGGTGCCGCATGACGCCACTGGTATGGCCCACCCACCGTGTTCAGTTGCAACTGAGGAAACGCCGCGCGCAGGATTTCCGTGGAGAGGTGCGGCGCGACTTCCAGCAGCGTGTTGCCGTCAGGGCTGAGTTCGAGGGCGCGCGCCACTGCAACCAAGGCCCGCTCGTAGCGACGCACGTGTGTCGCCGCGTAGGTTTCCTCTTCAGCCCCGAGTTGAAGCGCACGCAACCACGCTGCGGGCTCGACACACGGACGCACGCGCCTCTCAGCCGTCATGAGGTTCCGGGCCGGACCAGCGCATGCCGAGTTGGTGCTCGATGCCGAGGAGATCCAGCACCTTGCCCGAGAGCTGCTGAAGCACATCCTCGATGGTCTTCGGACGCGCGTAGAAGGCCGGCATGGGCGGCACGATGATGGTGCCGATTTCCGCAAGCGTCGCGAGAGTGCGGAGATGCCCGAGGTGCAGCGGCGTCTCGCGCGGCACGATGATGACCTTCCGGCGCTCCTTCAAGTTCACGTCCGCCGCGCGCACCAGGAGGTTGTCCGCCAGCGAATGCGCGATGGCCGCACAGGTGTGCATGCTCGCGGGGATCACCACCATGCCTTCGCAACGCCACGAACCGCTCGCCGGTGCAGCAGCCACATCGCGGAAGTCGTGCACGCAATCTGCGAGAGCGCGGACTTCATCGAGCGACAATTCCGGAGCTTCGAGTTGCAACGTCCGCACGGCCGCGTGCGAGAGAATGAGATGCAGCTCAAGCTCCGTGTGGGCGCGCAGCGCACGCAAGAGATGCACGGCCATCACCGGCCCGCTGCCTCCGGACACACCAATGACAAGTCGGCCGCGGTGCATCTCAGAGCTCCGCGAGTTCCTGCGCTGCGGAAGCGCATGTGAATTCGCCCAGGCCCGGGAAGCGCGCGTCACGCAGGTAACGCTCCGCCGGATACTCACGCGAGAACCCGAAGCCGCCGAAGACCTGCAGGCAATCGTCGGCGACAAGCACGGCCTCGGAGGCCGCGGCCCAGCGCGCAAGCAAGGCCGCGCGGCGGAACCCGGGAGCACCGGCACTCAGCGCAGCGGTCGCCCACTGCGCACTCAAACCCGCGGCGCGGGCAGCGGCGCGCGCAAGGCGCTCCTGCACTCCGAAAAGATGGATGATCTCGCGCCCGAACTGCGCACGTTCACCGGCGTAGCGGCGCGCCGGAGCAATCGAACCCTGCGCCACGCCCGCAAGCAGTGCGCTCATGTGCAGACGCGCGATGGCGAGGAAGTCAAGCGCAGCTTCTCCCTGCACGAGCAGGTCCGCGGGCGCCTGCGTGAGACGCAGCGTTCCCAGCGCGGCACCGTGCATGCCGAGCGGCTCGACAGCGAGCGCCATTTCAACGCCTGCGCCAGCGGCTCGTACGTGCCAGAGCGCCATCGCTGCACCCTCGCCCGTCCGGAGCACGACATCCTCAGCAACGCCCATTGCCGGGACCGCATGCAAGATGCCCGTGAGAGTGGCCTTGCCGGATGCGTCCGGTGCGGCGAGTGGTTCGAGAACGAGCGTCGCCACGCGCGCACCTTCGAGCGCGGGCTGGTGACGACCGTCGCTGGCCTGTGTGAGCGCCTCGGCCGCGAGGCTTTGCACCATGGCGAGAAGAGCCGTTGCACCGCTTTCACGCGCGAGGGCCTCGAAGGCTGCAGCCTGGAGAATGCGGCGCGACCCGGTGCCTCCCAGCTCTTCGTCCATTCCGAGCCCGAAGAGTCCGAGACCCGCCAGTTCGGCGTGCACCCCGGCAGCGAACGCGGGCGACTTCTCGCAGGCTGGAACCGCTGCACGCACGGGGCCTTCCGCGCACTCGCGCACGGCAGCCACGAGGAGTTGTTCCTCATCAGTGAAGAGAGCTGCGCTCGTCACGCCCTCTCCCCTTCCGCACGACGTCGCGCCACTTCCTGCTTGATGTACGACGCGAGCTCGCCCGTGGGCGTGCCCGGTCCGAAGAGCTTTCCGACCCCTTCAGCAGCCAGAGCCGCCGCATCTTCGTCCGGGATGATGCCGCCGCCGGTGAGAAGCACTCCTGCAAGCCCGCGTTCGCTCATGAGCGCGTGAACGCGCCGGAAGAGCTCCATGTGCGCGCCGCTGTGCAGCGAGAGGCCGATGACATCCACGTCCTCCTGCGCTGCCGCCGAGACGATCATCTCCGGCGTCTGATGCAGGCCGGTGTAGATCACCTCCATGCCCGCATCGCGGAGCGCCGCTGCCACCACGCGCGCGCCGCGGTCGTGTCCATCGAGCCCTGCCTTCGCCACCAGCACGCGGATGCGTCGGGTCATGCGTTGCCTCCGGAGAGAAGCGCTCGCGCCGCTCCGATCACAGTGAGATCGCCGCTCTTGATGCGCGTCGCGAGTTCCGCGAGTTGGGGTGCATCCGGCGGCAGACGTTCCGCGCAGAGTTCCGCGGCCGCCGCAAGCAAGCGCCTGCGGAGACGCAGCAACTGTCTGGGTTCCAGAGAGCCGGGCGCACGGGCAACCGCTCCTGCTTGTTCAATTTTCGCGAGCAGCGCGGGAACACCCTGCCCGCCAAGTGCCGCCACAGTCACCACGCGCTCTTCGATCGCGCGCGCGTCCGCCGCAAGTGAGAGCGACGCGAGCAGTTCCGCCTTGAGGCCTGCCGCTTCCGGCCGGTCGCCCTTCGTCACCACCCAGAGATCCGCGATCTCGAGGATGCCGCTCTTCAGGGCCTGGATGCCGTCGCCGCTTCCCGGCGCGACGAGTACGAGCGTGACATCGCATTCGAGCGCAATGTCATGGTCCGCCTGGCCAGCACCGACGGATTCGAGAAACACCACATCGAAGCCTGCGGCGTCGAGCACATCCACGGCCTCGCCTGCCGCAGGAGCGAGTGCTCCCAGCGCAGCACGACCGGCCATGCTGCGCACGAATACTCCGCTGTCGCCCGCGTGCATGGCCATGCGCACGCGATCTCCAAGCAGAGCCCCGCCGGTCTTCGGCGAGCTCGGGTCCACCGCGAGCACAGCCACACGTTTCCCCGCGCGCCGCAGCGCGGAAAGGAGCGCCGCAAGCAGCGTGCTCTTGCCCGCGCCTGGTGCGCCTGTCAAACCGACCCGCAGGGCCTTGCCCGTGTGTGTGGCGAGCCCGGCCAACAGGGCCCTCGCACCGGGCAGGCGTTCCTCCACCATGGTGATGGAGCGCGCAATGGCCGCCTCCTCACCGCGGAGCACACCTTCAATGAGCCGCCCCTCAACCACTGCGCAGCCCTCTTGCAATAACGAGGCGCTGCACCTCGCTGGTGCCCTCGTAGATCTCGGTCACGCGCGCATCGCGGAAGAGCCGTTCCGCAACACCCTCTTCATAGGCCGCAGGACCGAGCACTTCGAGAGCATCGCGACAGTTGCGATTCGCCGCTTCGCTGGCGAAGAGCTTGGCCATGCTGGCCTCGGTGGCGTGAACCTCTCCCGCGTCCTTCAGTGCAGCGGCTCTCCAGACGAGCAGCCGCGCTGCCTCCGTGCGTGCGGCCATGTCCGCGAGGCGGAAATCCGCAGCCTGTGCCTTGGGCGCTCCCGCAAGCGCCGCATCCAGTGCCGCTTGGGCAATTCCGACCGACTGCGTGGCGATGCCGATGCGGCCCGCATCCAGCGTGCTCATGGCGTAGGTAAAACCGCGGCCCGGTTCGCCGAGCAGGTTTTCCGCGGGAATGAGCGCACCATCGAAGAACAGTGCCGTGGTCTCGCTGCTGCGCAGCCCCAGCTTCTGCTCCGGCTTCCCGCGCGTGAACCCCGGCGTGTTGCCATCCACGATGAAGGCCGAGATGCCCTTGGCCTTCGAAGCCTGAGCATCCGTGCGTGCGAACACGATGAACGTGTCCGCACTGCCCCCACTGGTGATCCAGAGTTTGGCGCCATCAAGGCGCCAGTGATTGCCGTCGCGGTGCGCCGTCGTCTTCAACGCCGCCGCATCGGAGCCCGAGCCGGGTTCCGTGAGCGCATAGGCCCCGAGGCGTTCACCGCTTGCAAGCCCCGGAAGGAATGCGCGCTGCTGCGCTGCGCTGCCCCAACGCACGATAGGACCGCAGCCGAGACTGCCGTGCACCGACACGGTGACATGCAGCGAAACATCTCCGCGCGCGAGCTCCTCAAGAATGAGGCACTGCGTGAGAGTCGGAAGCCCGAGGCCTCCGAATTCCTCCGGCACAGCGAGCCCCATCCAGCCACGACGCGCCACTTCCGCCAGCGCAGCGCGAGGAAACGCGTGCTGACGATCGCGCTCTGCAGCACCACGCGCGAGTTCGAGGCCGAACGCGCGCGCGCTGGCGCGCAACTCCTGCTGGCGAGCGTCGAGACTGAAATCCATCCCTCAGGCGGTCCTGTAGTCGTAGAAACCCCGGCCGGACTTGCGCCCGAGGTGCCCTGCGGCAACGAGGCGCTTGAGCAGCGGGCACGGGCGGTAGCGCGGATCACCGAGGCCATCGACCAGCACTTGCAGGATGCTCAGGCACACATCGAGCCCGATGAAATCGGCGAGCTGGAGCGGCCCCATGGGATGGCCCATGCCGAGCTTCATCACTTCGTCGATGGATTCCCGTGTGGCCACGCCTTCCATGAGGCAGAACGCCGCTTCATTGATGAGTGGCATCAGCACGCGATTGGACACGAAGCCCGGATAGTCGTTCACCTCGATGGGTGTCTTGCCGAGCTCCCGCGACAAGGCCATGACGTCGGCCGTGGTCGCATCTGACGTGTCGTTGCCGCGGATGACTTCGATGAGCTTCATCACCGGCACAGGGTTCATGAAGTGCATGCCGATGACGGAATCCGGACGCTTCGTCACGGCAGCGATCTCGGTGATGGAGATGCTCGACGTGTTCGTGGCGAGAACGGCTCCGGCGGGCATGACGGCATCGAGACGGCGGAAGAGGTCCTTCTTCAACTCGCGGTTTTCGGGCACCGCTTCCACTGCAAGTGTCGTGCCTGCTGCATCACTGACATTCGTGCTCATGCGGATGCGCGCGAGCACAGCGGCAGGTTCCTCGGCCAGTGCACCCTTCTTCGCCTGCCGTTCGAGGTTCTTGGTGATGGTGTCCTTCGCGCGTGCGAGGAATTCCTCCTTCACGTCCACCAGCAGAACTTCGCGTTGACACTGCGCGAACACATGGGCGATTCCGTTGCCCATGGTTCCCGAACCGATCACCGTCACCTGGGGATGAAGCATGGCTGCCTTTCAGTACTTGAGTTCGAGCGTGATGCCCTTGCTGCCCGGGGCCTGTGCGGCCTCCAACGTGCAGCGCTTGTAGATCCCTTCCGTCGCCATCACCGGTCCCTTCTCGGAAATGATGACCGAAAGAACTTGCGGGCCCGCAACCTTCGAATCCTTGAAGGGAATGTCGCCGGAACCGAGATTGAAGGTGAACGGGAACGATGGCTTGTCGTAGCGACGTGAGAGCAACGGTGGGCGCCCTGTGGGCGGCGGACCCGCCATCAGATAGATCGTGTAGGTGGCCGGAAGCTGCATGCCTTCCGCGAGCCGCACCTCTCCGCTGAAATAGGTTTCTTCCGCGGCGGCCGCTTCCGTGGCCGTCGTCGCCGGAGCGGCGCCATCAGCAAAGGGGTCCTGCTCTTCCGCCTCATGCCCGGGGTGAGCTGGATGACCGGCCGGTCGCTCCGCCTTCTCCGCCACCGGTGGTGAGGCGAGTTGGATGTCATCGCCGCAGGCGGCAAGGCTGAGGATGAAGAGAAGTGCAGCGCGCTTCAGCACAGCTCGACTCCGAGTGCGACCGCGTTGCCGCCGCCAAGACAGAGCGCCGCAAGCCCGCGCTTGCCGCCGCGACGCTGCAGCGCATGCAGCAGCGTGACCAGCACGCGCGCGCCGCTCGCACCAATGGGATGTCCGATCGCGACCGCACCGCCGTGCACATTCACGCGCGCAACATCCAGTTCGAGTTCCTTGAGCACACCCATGGCCTGCACGCTGAAGGCCTCATTCAGCTCCATCAGGTCCCAAGTCTCCATGGACACACCGAGGCGTTGGTTCAGCTTCTTCACCGCCACGACGGGAGCCAGCATGACCCATTCAGGATCGAGTCCGCCGGTGGCAGCGCCCATGATGCGCGCGATGGGCCTCAATCCGTTCGCCTTCACGGTCTCTCCGGAAACGACCAACAGCGCAGCGGCACCATCGTTGCAGCCTGGTGCATTGCCCGCCGTCACCGTGCCATCCTTCTTGAAGGCCGGCTTCAGCCGCGCGAGGCTCTCGAGCGTGGTATCAGCACGCACCGATTCGTCTGCCGAGAACTTGAGCGCTGGTCCCTTCTTCTGCGCCAGCTCGATGGAGAGGATCTCGTCCGCAAACGCTCCTGCCGCGCTCGCCGCGGCGGCCTTGCGATGGCTCTCGACGGCATACGCATCCTGCGCCTCGCGCGTGAAGCCATGCTTCTCCGCCACCTTCTCGCCGGTGATGCCCATGTGGAAATCGTTGTAGATGTCCCACAGACCGTCATGCACCATGCTGTCGAGGAGCTTGCCGTGGCCGAGGCGTGAACCCTCGCGCGCATCCGGCAGCAGATAGGGCGAACGGCTCATGTTCTCCATGCCGCCTGCGAGGACCACCTCATGGTCTCCCGCGCGGATGGCCTGCGCCGCCAGAGCCACGGCCTTCAAGCCCGAACCGCAGACCTTGTTGATGGTGAGTGCACCGGCCGCACTCGGGATGCCGCCATGAATCGCCGCTTGACGCGCGGGGTTCTGACCGAGCCCCGCCGGCAACACGCAGCCCATGATGACGTCTTCCACCTGCGCGGGATCGAGGCCGGCGCGGCGCACCACTTCAGCGACAACCGCAGCCCCGAGGCGCGGGGCGGGAATGTCCTTCAGGGATCCGAGAAAGCGGCCCACCGGGGTCCGCACCGCACTCACGATGTATGCGTCGCGCATCTGTCAGCTCATGCTCCCCGCTGCGAGGTCCTGGATTCGCAGTCCGGAGCGCCTTGAGCGTGGCATGGCGCTCCCGTCGCTTCAAGCAGAGATGCGGCCGCGCGGGATTCGCGGAGCCCGCAGCTCAGGACCCCCCGAGCCCGTCCGATGTGCCGCCCACACTCGCGAGGAAGTGCTCTTCGAGGGTGGTGCCCTCCTGAAAACGTCGCGGCGGAAGGCCTTCCGCCAAGAGAAGCCCCAGCACCGCGGCGGCTGCCTCCCGGCGCTGCGTGCCCGGCCGGGCGCCAAGGTGCAGCTCTCCGGAGCGCGACTCGGCATGAGCCACTTCCGGCAGGGCGCGGAGTGCGCTGAGCAAGGCCGGGCTCGGCTCCTCCTCCAGTAGTACACGGAAGACGACACCGCACGAAGCGATATCCACCATGCTGCCCGAACTCACCGTGCGGCCCTGATGGATCACCGCCACGTGCGTGCAGAGTTCCTGCAACTCGAGAAGATTGTGGCTGGAGATCACCACCGTGCGCGTGCCCTTCATGGAACGCACGAGGTCGCGCACGCGGCGGGCTGTCTCCGGATCGAGACCCGCCGTGGGTTCGTCGAGGAACACCAGTTCGGGGTTGCCGATGAAGGCTTGCGCCAGCGCAACGCGCTTCAGCATGCCGTGAGACAGCGCGCGCGGATTCCGTTCGGCCACTTCCGCGAGGCCGACGGCCTCGAGGGTGCGCATGCATTCCTTGCGCGCGGCATGGGGCCCGAGCCCCTGCAGGCGCGCGCAGAAGATGAGTTGCTCCAGCACCGGCACACCGGCGAGGAAGGCCGCATCCTG
This sequence comes from Planctomycetia bacterium, assembly GCA_005790545.1. Lineage (GTDB taxonomy): Bacteria > Planctomycetota > SXUL01. The sequence continues at coordinate 151,593 of SXUL01000118.1, forward strand.
CGGGAGCATGCCGAGGCGCGCACGGAGCTGGCCACCCTCGGGAGCCTGCATGCCGAGCACGCGCCATTCACCAGCTGTCGCCCGCAAGAAACCGCCGAGGACGGAGAAGAGCGTGGTCTTGCCCGCACCGTTGGCACCGACCACTGCGAAGAGGCTGCCCTCGGGGATCGCGAGATCGAGCCCCGCGAGCGCCGAGAACTTGCCGAACTGCTTCCACAGTCCGCGCACTTCCACCACGTCCGCCATCAGACATCCCTCCTCTGGAAACTGCGCAGTCCGAGCCAGAGAAACGCCGCGGTGAAGAGCAGCATCATGAAGACCGCGAGAGCACGCATGCCGAAGGAGGGACTCAGGAGGTCGAACTTCCAGCCCCATGGTTGCAGACGATCGAGCCAGGCGATGCTCGCACCACCGGCCGTCTCGACGGCACTGGCAACGCCCTTGAGCAGCACCACAGGCAGCCCGACGGCGGCGGTGCCGACGGTGAACGCCATGAGCGCACTATCGAGGAGCGCGGAGATCCACGCCATCATGGCGAGGTGCGGAAGCAGGACGAACCAGAGCGCGATGAAACCCTGCGCTCCCCAACTCACGAGTTCAATGCCAGGATAGATGTCGAGCTTCAGGACCATGTAGGACACGACGGCGAGAACGAGGAGTACGAGGCCAGCGCTGGAGAAAAGCAGGGCCGCGAGAAAGCGCCCGATGAAGAGGCTCCGCCTGTCTGTCCGGAGCAGCAGAAAGCGCAAGCCTCTGGATCCGATTTCGCCGGCTGTCTGGTTGAAGCCCGCCATGCCCGCGAAGAAAGGCATCAACGCGGCCAGCAAGAGCAGGATGGCGGAGAGCACCGCGGGCTGCTCCTTCACGAAGTAGTCGCAGGTAGCGTCATCCGCGCCGGTGATGAAGCCGATGGTGTCGCTCGCCATTTCACTTTCGAGCATGGCTTCCGCGCGGCGCGGCGAATCCTTCAGCATGCTCTCGAGAGGCGAGATGAAGAGGTTTGCGATCATGAAGCCCGAGCCGAGGAACACGACGACAAAGAGCACCGCCGCGCCGCCGCGGAGGGCATGCCGCAGGCCGAAGTTCGTCACCAGCGCCGTGGAGGAAGGCCTCGACAGATGCTCTTCTCCATCCGCCGTTGCCCCCACGTCCGCGGCCCGCGCTGCTCCGCCGGCGAAGTCGCGGCGGAAAGTGACGTTGAGAAGCACCAGCACAAGCGCCGGATAGAAGAGGTCCAGCAGCACGCCCGCATTGAGGGGGAACCCCACCGCGAGATCCACTCCGATGCGCACGAGCGACGTGAGCGCGTAGGCGTTGCAGAGCCAGCGCCCGAGGACAGGCGCCATGCGCAGGAGCCCGATGCCTGAGAGGCCCAGCAAAGCTGAGGCGACGATGGAGAGCCCGAGGTGAATGACAATGTCGAGCGTGCCGGCGCTCCCGAAGGCCTTGTCCAACTCGACGTGCACATCCTCGCTGCCTTGGCCCTCGAAGGCGTCCTTGAACAGGAGCAAGCCCGCGAGCGTGAGGATGCCCAGCGCAGAGAATGCCGCCAGCACCAGATTGATTACCGCCAAGGCAGTGATTCCGCCGGGCCGCTTCTCCGAGTCCGCGATGGCCATGGCCTGACCTTACACGGGATGCTCAGCAGCGACATGCACTTGGCGATCAGACCCTGTGCCCAATAACATCGGCGCATGAAATCCGCGCGCCCCATCTTCCTCGCCCTCACACTCCTCCTCACCGCTTGCAACCGCAGGACTGAAATTCAGTATGAGACTCTCACGCAGCCCGAAGTCCGCGCGAGTGCGGGCGGAGTGCTCGCGACGACCATCACCATGTCGGAGAAAAACCACGACATCGGGGTGGGCATCGCGCTCGTGAGTTCGAGCTACGACGGCGGCATTCCCGGCCCCACTCTCGAACTGCGCCCCGGCGACAACCTGCAGATCACGCTGGTGAACAACATCCCCATGCCCGGCGATGCGATGGCCGGGACGGATCCGCGCGTGAGCAACCTGCACTTCCACGGGCTGCATGTGTCGCCGCTCGGAAACTCCGACAATCCTCTGGTCGAAGTCAACGCGGGCGCGAGCTTCACCTACAACGTCGCAATCCCCGCCAATCATCCGGCAGGAACTTTCTGGTACCACCCGCATCACCACGGACATGTGGCGTGGCAAGTGGCGAACGGCATGCAGGGCGCGCTCATCGTGCGCGGCGACGTGGATGCGCTACCGACCATCGCAGCGGCTCGCGAGCGCATCCTCATGCTCGCGAACATCAAGCTCGATCCCGCAACCGGGCGTGTGCCCGTGATGAGCGAAACCGGCATGGACCTGTTTCTGGTGAATGGCAAGGTGCGCCCCGTCTTCACCATGCGTCCGGGAGAAGTACAGCGCTGGCGCATTCTCGCGGGCAGCGGCAGCCGCTACTTCCCGCTCCAACTCGACAGCCACGAACTGCACCAGATCGCCTTCGACGGCATCACGTTGCCGGCTGTGCAATCGACCACCGAAGCCATGCTGATCCCCGGACAGCGGACCGATGTGTTGGTGCGCGCAGGTGCACCCGGTCGCTACATGCTGCGCAAGATGGCGCATCAAAACGGCCTCTCGCCCTTTGTCCCCGAACACATCCTCGCGGAAGTGGTGGTCGAGGGAGCACCGCTCACCATGGCCTTGCCCACGACGTTGCTGCCGATGCGCCCCGATCCGGGTGTGGCGGGCGTGCAGCGCAACTGGTCCTTCGACATCATCTCGGAGTTCCCCATGGTCACGGGCGTGAACATGCAACCCTTCAACGCAGCGGTGGTCTCCGCACAGATGCACCTCGGCAGCGTCGAGGAGTGGACCATCGTGGACGGTGTCACCACCGGACATCCCTTCCACATCCACACCAATCATTTCCTCGTGACGCACGTCAACGGACAACCGCTCGCGCAGCCGTACTGGCGCGACACAGTCAACGTGCCGCCCGCCGGTCAGGTGACCGTGAAGATCCCGTTCGACGATTTCGTCGGACCCAACGTGTTCCACTGCCACATCCTCGAGCACGAGGACACCGGCATGATGGCGCGCTTCGATGTGCTCGCACAGCCGACGTTGAAGTGATCAGCGCTGCGCGGCGCTGATGCCGCACCAGCCCGGGAATCCGGGACCGAGAGAACGTTTCGCATCCGCGCCCAGCACGACGGCCCAGCAGGCGGTGCTCCAGACTTCACCCACGCTCACGTCGGAGTTGCTGCCCATGGACAACGACTCGTGCCACGGGCGTGGCTGCAAGCTGCCGTCGGGAGTGCGCGCAAGGATGAGATCGCGTTCGGCGCGCTCCCACCAACGCTTCAGTGGCTCGGCGCCCAGAGCCGCGGCCGCGACGCCGGAAAACAGCACGTGCTGCATCAGTGACGCATGGCCACCGAGCACATCGGCAGCATTGCGCTCGACGTAACTCTTCATGCGCAGGGCAAAGGGAGTCTCTGCGAATCCGAGCGTGCGCGCGCCGAGCAACGCGGCCGCTGTGCGACCGATGTTGCCTTGCCCTTTCTGCCCCGCGCCCGTGCTGTAGCCCACGCCGCCATCGCCGGAGGCCGAGGCTTCGCAGTAGTCGAGCACCTTGCGTGCACGCACGAGATCCACTTCCGCGCCCGCTGCATGAGCAACCCCCAGAGCCGAGAGCACCGCGGCGCTGAGAATGTTCAATTCGAGATAGTCGAGTGCGTTCTTGCCACCCGGTCCGTGGGCGTAGCCACCCGAGGCTTCCATGCGTTCCTGCAGCACGCGGGCGAGACGCTCAAGTTCGCCCGTCGGCACACTCGTGCGCGAACGCTGCCGCAGTTCCGAGAGAAAAATCAGCCCATGCGCGAGGCCCCAAGTGCTCTGATCCCAGTTGGCACCATTCCTGATGCGCGGCGCTTCGTCCGGCGTGAGGGCATGCCGCAAGATGAAGCCGCGAGCCCCGTTGATGGACTCGGCCCACGATCCTCGCTTCGGGTCTTCACTGGCCGCAAGCCATGCGAGACCGGCGAGGGCCGTCTGCACCACGGCGCCGTTCTTCCCCGAGAGCGTCTCGGCGAACCCGCCGTCACCCGCCTGACGTTGGGCGAGAAAAGCCAGCGCAGTGCGCTGAACCGCTTTGTGCTCAAAGGACCCCTTGGCACTGCCGCGCACGGGGACCTTCAGACTCACACTCTCTTCGCGCCCCTTCACCATGCGCCTCACCTGCAGGATCACGAGCCCCTTCTCCGCACGCTCGGCCTTGTCCAGCGCCGCCGCGAGAGGTGCAAGGGCCCCTTCCTCGAAGGAGGCTCCTTGCACACCGCGCACCACATCGCCCACGACAAGGCCAGCCTTGGCCGCGGGACTCTCCGGGTGCAGCAAGACCACTTCGAGCGCCCTCGGTCCGTTATCTGCACCGGCGCTCTTGGCGGGCGTGATGCGCCGTGCGCCCGTGCTCTCGCCGCTCGCGGGCATCTTTCCAGGCTCACAGGCTTTCACACCCAGCAGCCCGAGATTCCAGAGATCCAGTTCCCGCCCGCCCGCACGCCGCGATCCACCGAAGGGCCAGACATCCTGAGCGCATGCGCTCGCCGCCAGCAGGGCGAGACTGAGGAACACAGTGCACTGCAGGCGAGCCATGAACGGTCCGCTATTTCTTTTTGACGGGCGTCGTGGCTGTCTGCTCGACGAGGCGCACGATGGCGTTGGTCAGATCAAGGCGCGCACGCACCGCCTGCGTGCTGAAGACGATGAAGTCGAGCCGGTTCTGCGCTGAGAACTCTGCATGATCCGCGGCGAGTTCGAGGCGCACGCGATGATACGGACCGCCCTCCGCGTCGGGATCATCCACATCGAGGTGCGCTGCGTTGAATGGTTGATGCGCGAGGAACTTGTCCCAGAGTTCCTCCCATGCGTCGGCCTCGACAGGCCCCTCCAGTTCGGTGGTGCCATCCTTCAGACTGCAACGCACCTTGCCGTCGCGGCAGAGGATGCGCCGCACTTCCAGCGGCTCGCCCTTGGCACCCGAGTCGAAGGTGCGCATCTCGATGAGACCGTCGCGGAGCCTCCCCTGCTCGTCCGCCAGCACGCTGCCATGCGAACACGCAGCGACGAAGAGCAGGCACAGAGTGGCGATGAAAAGTCTCATGCGTGAATGCTCCGGGCTTCGAAGACAGGACCGTCCACGCAAGCCTTGAGGAATGTCCCCTGTCCGCGCGGCACGCCGTCAGCGCGGGATTCCACCACGCAGGCGTTGCAGACGCCATAGCCGCAGGCCATGCGTTCTTCGACGCTCAAGTGGCACGAAAAACCTGCTTCGAGAGCGAGCGCCTGCACGGCATGCAGCATGGGCTCGGGGCCGCAGACGAAGGCTTCCACGGCGCCGAGCGCCGGCAATGCGTGCCGCAGCACATCCGTGATCCGGCCGTGCTCGCCCCGTGTTCCGTCATCGGTGCACTCGAGAATGCGGATGCCGGATGCGCGCACCCACGGCTGGATCCAGATGTCCTCGGCAGAGCGGCCTGCAAGCACCAGCGTGATTTCTCCCGCGCGCGCGGCGAAAGCTCCAGCGAGAAGCTCGCGGACGTGCAGCGCGAAGGGTGCGTTGCCGATGCCGCCAGCGAGAAGCAGCGGGCGCTTCGCCGGGTCTGCGTCGGGGAAGCCATTGCCTGCGAGCCCGCCGAGATGCACGCGTGCACCCGGTTTCAGTGCCGTCATGCGGCGCGTCACACGGCCCACCGGCTTGTAGAGAATCTCGGTGACGACCTCCCCATCCGCGCAGCGCCACACGTCCGAGAGGCTGAAGGGCCTCGGCAGGACCTGCAGCGGGCGATCTTCGAGCGAGAGCATGACGAAGCGCGCCGCCTTCGCCCCGCGAGCCAGCGCGTCATACGCGAGGCTCAAGCGCCACACGCTGCCGCTTTCCGCGGCATTTCCGAGCACCGTTGCAAGGCTCACCTGCATGCGTGTCTTTGTAGCAGAGGCCCTCAGGGCTGGAAGCAGCCGGGCTTGCAAGAGCACCGTTCTTGGCGGATTCTCTTCCCATGCGCCGCGCAGCGGGTTTCGTCCTCATGCTCCTCACGCCGGATGGACGGCGCTTCCTGCTGCTCCGCAACGCGAAGCACGGCACGTGGTCGGTACCGAAGGGGCATCTCGAAAAGGGCGAGGACGAACTCTCCGGCGCGCGGCGCGAACTTCTCGAAGAGACAGGCATCCACGACGTGGAGGTGCTGCCTGGTTTTCGCGAAGTGCACCGCTATCAGGTGGCCGCGGGCAAGCGCCCCGACCGCCCCGAAGGCTACGAGAAGGAACTGGTGCTTTTTCTGGCGCTGGCTCGAGACGAGAAGTGGCACCGCTCTTCGGAACACGACACAGGCGCCTGGTTGGATCTCGCCAGCGCCATGAAGCTCGTGCCGCATGAGGCACTGCGCCTCGCCCTCATGAAGGCCGCGGCTCATCCGGCGACGGGAGGCTGAGCCCAGTGGCGCTGATCTCGGTTGCTGGCCTCGCCAAGTCCTTCGGCGCAGAGACTCTCTTCGAGAACCTCGACGTCGAGCTGCACCCCGGTGACCGCATCGGTGTCACAGGACCGAATGGCTGCGGCAAGAGCACGCTCTTCCGCATTCTTGCGGGCGTTGAAAGCGCAGATGGCGGCACCGTTGCCCGCGCGCGCGGCCTCGCCACGGGTTGGCTGCGGCAGGATCCGGAGTTCACACCCGGTGTGACGGCCGTCGGAGCAGTGCTCGAAGCTTTCGCTCACCTCGACGAAGCTGCGGCTGCCATGCGCGCCGTGGAAGAGGAACTCGCCACGTCGCCGGAAGGCGAGCGCCTTGAGGAACTGGTGCAAGAGCTCACCCGCCTCGGCACGCTCCTCGACGAAGGCTCCGGCAATCTCGACAACCGCGCACGAGAGACGCTCGCGCATCTCGGCCTCAAGCCTGCGCTGCATGACGCCGAATGCACCACGCTTTCCGGCGGTGAACGTTGCCGCGTGGCACTCGCGCGTCTGCTCCTTGAAGGCGCGGACCTGTTGCTGCTCGACGAACCCACCAACCATCTCGATCTCGACGGCATCACCTGGCTCGAGGAACACCTCGCGCGCCACAAGGGTGCGCTGCTCGTGATCTCCCACGACCGGCGCTTCCTGGATGATGTGACCACTGCAACACTGACCTTCAGCACCGAAGGTCCGGTGCTGTACCGGGCTCCCTGGAGCCGGGCTGCCGTTCTCCGCAAGGAAGAGCTCGAAGCACGTCGGCGCGACGTGAAAAAGCAGCAGCACTTCATTGCCAAGGAAGAGGAGTTCATCAGGAAGCACCTTGGCAGCCAGCGCAGTGCGGAAGCAAAGGGCCGCAGAAGGCGGCTCGAACGCCTTGAGCGCCTCAGTCTGCCGTCGGCCGCGACGGAACGCATGCGCCTCGACATGACGCCGTTGCGGCGAGCAGGCGACGCACCTCTCCGCATCGAGGAGCTCGGCATCGGCTACGACGGACGCTGGCTCGTACGCGGGCTCAACTGCATCCTCGAACCAGGCGAGAGGATCGGCGTTGTCGGGCGCAACGGCTGCGGCAAGTCCACCCTGCTCAACGTCCTCACCGGAAAGACGCCGCCGCTGGAAGGCCGCGTGGATCTCGGGCGCTCCCTCGAAATCGGGTTCTTCTCGCAGTCCCAGATCCATCTGCCGGAAGAGAAGTGCGTGCGGGATTTCATCCATGACATGCGCCCGCGCTGGACGGACTTCGAAGTGCACTCGCTGCTCGCGCGCTTCCTCTTCTTCGAGGAAGACACGGAGCGGCCAATCAGGCAGTTGAGCGGTGGTGAACGCGGAAGGCTCGCGCTGGCAGAACTCATGCTGAAGCGCCCCAACATGCTGCTCCTCGACGAACCCACCAATCACCTCGACATTCCGGCACGCGAAGCTCTGGAGGAACTGCTGGCGGATTTCACGGGCACGCTGCTGGTGGTGAGCCACGACCGGCAGTTCCTCGACAACATGACGCGGCGCACGCTTTGGATCGACGCGGATGGTGTGCGCATTTACGAAACATCGTTCAGCGAGGCGCACGCGTCGCGCCGACGCGCCGAGAGCGCGCGGCGCGAGCAGGCACGCGAGATCCCCGCAGAGAAGGCGCCCGCGCTCGCACCGCTGCGCAAGGTCCCTTCGAAGACGAAGCGACGCTCGCTCGAACGCATTGAAGCGGACATCATGAGCCGCGAAGCAGAACGCACGGCCCTGCACGCGCAACTCGCCGACCCGGAGATCTTCCGCCAAGGCGAGGAGGTGCGCCGCCTGCAGACGCGCCTCGCGACCCTCGCGACGGAACTCTCGACTCTCGAAGCAGAGTGGTCTGCATTCGGCGAACCGTGATGAGCGCTCAGCGCTGAGACCAAGTGCAACGCGCTCGTCTCAAGCGTGGAGCCGGCGCAGCGCGTACCGCGACAAGGTATGCACGGAGCGCAATGGCTGACGAGACGTTAGGATGCCGCCGTGGGCTCCCAGCGAATGCAACGACTTGCCGCGATCTTCGCCTTGCTGGCGTTGACGGGTTGGTTGTGGGCCTCCATTCAGGCGCTCGACCACCACCACACGCTTGATGAAGGCAGCGATTGCCCCACCTGCGAACTGGCGGCGCTGCCGGGCGCCACGCTGCACGTGGCAGCTGTGGCCACGTTGGTGCCGGTGGATGCGTGGCACGCATCGACTCCTGCACCCTTTCTTCATGCACGAACGCTGCTGCGCGCCTCTGCCCGCGGCCCGCCTGCTCCGACTTCGACACTGGCGTCCTGAAGATCTCACCGTGTCATTGCATGGCCGCGTTCCTTCGTGAACGCAGCGCCGCATCCAGTCGGAGTCTCCCTTTGTCCAACAAACATGCTCGCGTTGCGGGACTTGCAGTCCTCGCAACAACGTTGGTTTTCAGCAAACCTGAGCTCGGAGCTCAGGATCTGCAGTCCCTTGAAGCCCGCATGATTGCCATGCAGGCGCGCTATGAGAGCCGCATCGCCGCGCTCGAATCCGAAGTGGCCGGATTGAGGACGCATCCACCCCTCGCGGCAGAGGTTGAACTTGCCGCAACGCTGGATGTCACCGCGGCCAAGTGGCAGCAGAGCGGACTGTCGAAAGCTGCGCGAGACGCGAGATCTGCCGCAGTGCAAATCAGCGTCGTGGCCGATGCCGTGCTCACGGCGTCGGGGCGCCGGGACAGTTTCGAGACGGACAATCAGTTCCGCCTGCGCAGTGTGGAACTCGGATTCTCCGGGCGTCTCGACCCCCACGCGAAGTACGCCTTCGTTCTCGCAGCCCATGAAGATGCGGTGGAAATCGAGGACGCCTTCGCCGACTGGGACAACGGACTGCCGGACACCTTCACGCTGCGTGGAGGGCGCATGCCGGTAGACTTTGGTTTCGCGGCACCGTTGCACGACCACGAACTCGGATTCGTGGACAAGCCGTACGCCGTGCAGGAGTTCCTCGGCGGGCGGGCGGTCACCACGGGACTCGCGCTGCACCACTGGTTCGGTCTCGGAGACACTCCCGTGCGCTGGAGTCTCGGCGCTGGCAATGCGCTGCAGGGTGACAGTCACGCCATCCAGGGCCCGCTCGGGGGCGCGCACGAGCACGCCGCTCTCGTGGGCGCTGAGCCCGTCGGTGAACGCGGCATCGAAGATCTCATCTGGACCGCACGGGTGGCCACGACCATCGACATGGCGGAGCACGACACGCTCACCCTTGGCGCGAGCGTGATCCACGCACCGCGCGAACGCCACTTCTGGTTTGCCGACCCTCCAACGAACACGACTGTCGCCTTTGGCGACACGGACCGCACTGTCGCCGGCATGGACGTCTTCTGGCGCCACCGCAATCCCGCCACAGAAGGACACCTGACCATCGGTGGCGAATGGCTCTGGTCTCGCAGCTCCAGCGTGGATGACTCCACCACTCCTCCCGTCGTGAACGGCACGCACCAGCGCGCGGACGGCGGTTATGTCATGGCGGAATACGGACTCGACACACACTGGACTGTGGGTGGTCGCTGGGAGCTCTTCAGCCACGCAGAGGATCGCACGCTCACAACGGAAGCCTGCGCAGTCGCAGTGACTTGGACTCTCGACGAATACAACCGGTTGCGTCTTGAGGCTGGCCTGATCGATGACGAGTCAGCCGACGACGCGTACGGTTTCTGCATGCTTCAATGGACCACCGTGCTTGGGAGCCACAACCATGGCCTTGCTTGGTGACACCATGCGCACTCTCACACTGTGCGCCTTCCTCTGCACTGCCCTGCATGCGCAAGCACTGCGGGTGGTTGCAACAACTCATGACCTCGCGGATCTCGCGCGTGAAGTCGCGGGCACGCGCATCGCGTGCGAAGTGCTTTCATTCGGCGATCAAGACCCACACCGCGTGGTGGCCAAACCCTCGACCTTGCTCAAACTGAGAAAGGCCGACGCCCTCCTCCTCATGGGGCTTGATCTCGAGCACTCCTGGTTGCCGCCACTACTGGAAGGCGCTCGCAACGAAGCCCTCACGGCAGGGCGCCCCGGACACATCGACCTCTCGGTCGGGATCGAGCCGCTTGAAGTTCCTGCTCAGGTGGACAGAAGTCGCGGCACGGATCTCCATGCCCGCGGCAACCCGCACTACAACCTCGATCCGGAAGGCGGCCGTCACATGGCGCGCCGGATCGCGGAGTGCCTCGGACAATTGGCGCCCGATCACAAGGCGGATTTCGCCGCCGGGCTCCGCGCCTTCGAAGCAAAACTGGATGCCAAGGTGAAGGATTGGGAGCCAGAGTGGCGGCGCTTGAAGGGTGCCAAGTTCGTGACGCGCCATGGCTTTTTCCCGTACCTCTCGAAGTCCGCGGGTTTCGATGTGATCGCAGACCTCGAAAACACACCGGGGCTCGAACCCTCGCCCGCCCATGTTGCCAAGGTGATGCAGCTCATGCGCGAGCAGAAGCCGGCCGCATTGCTGGTTCCCTCCTGGAAGGCGGGTGGCCTCACCGCCACGGTCGCTGAGGGCACGGGCATCCCTGTCCTCGCGTTGCCCATGGGCTCGACTGGCCGGGGCAAGGATGCAACCTGGCTCGACTGGATGAGCCACGTGATTTCCGAACTCGCAGCCGCGGTTCCCGAGACGCGAGAACACTGATGCCGCAAGGGCTGCATGTCTGCGACCTCGTCGTGCAGCCCGCCGCGGGGGTGCGCGTGGGGCCCATCAGTTTCACGCTCGCACCAGGCGAAGTGTTGTTGCTGCAAGGGCCGAACGGCAGCGGCAAGACGACCTTGCTGAAAGCTCTGGCCGGACTGACACCTGTTGAGTCCGGCCAGATCACGCGGCCTGCAGGCAGCGCGTGGGTCGCGCAGCAGCCAGAACACGAAGGCGATGTGCCACTCGGCGTGGACGAAGTTCTCGCCCTCAACGAGCAACGCACCGGGACGGTTGCGGAGCGCAAACTCCGCCGCGCCCGTGCACTCGAGGCTGTGCTGCTGCCGCAGCGCGAACATCGCCGTCTCGCAACACTCTCCGGCGGCGAGCAGCAGCGCGTGCGTCTCGCGGCTGCCCTGCTCTCTGCAGCGCCGTTGCTCCTCCTCGATGAAGCCACGTCGGCCGTTGATGTCACGAGCGACGCCATGCTCGCACGTCATATGGCGCAGCACCTGATCGCGACGGGACGCATGGCCGTCATCGTGACGCATCGCCCGGAAGCGTGGAGCGGACTGACAATGCGATCCATGCACTTGCCGGCGCGAACCCTCGAGGCCGGTGCATGAGCGGCGCTTTCGGATCCATTCTTCAGTGCCTCACCGATGCCCACGTTCTGCTCTGGCAGGAATTCCGGCCGGCCTGGGGCGCAACGCTGCTGGCGGCTCTCGTGCTCCCCCGCCTCGGCCTGCACGCGTCCTTCCGGCGTCACATCCTCACCACTATCGCGCTTCCGCAAACCGCGTTCGCCGGCATGGCACTCGTCCTCGCGCTGCCTCTGCTCTCCGCAGAAGCCGATGGCGAGCCGTCCACAGCGCTGGTGTTTCTTGGTGCGGCGCTCGGCACGCTGCTGGGCCTCGTCATCGCAGCGCAGTTCCGCACCGAGGTGGTCACGCGCGGCGTCGCGGCGATGATCGTGGCCTCGCTCGCCATCACGGAAATCGCGCGCTCACTATCTCCATTCGGCGAAACACGCCTGGAACCACTTCTGCACGGCGAGGTGCTCGGCCTTTCCGCGGAGAGGCTCGGCCTCTTGAGCACGATCCTGTTGCCAGGGCTGTTCGCGCTGGTCGCGAAACGCCGCTGGTTGTTCACAGCCTCCTGCCCGGATGCCGCCCGGGCTGCGGGAGTCTCCACGCGCAGCGCTGCATTTGAATTCGCGGGAGCCCTCGGCTTCGCCGTCATGCTGGCCACGCTCACCCTCGGCCCCTTGCTCACAGCGAGCCTGCTCATCATTCCTGCGGCGTGGGCTCGACACGCGGGCAACAACGTGCGCGGTGCGCTGCGAGAATCGACAGCAATGGCACTGCTCTCCGCGTGGTGGGGACCCGTGGTGTCCGTGATCGCCGATATTCCTCTCGGCGCTGGCGTCGTCATGGTCGCCCTCGTTACAGGTGCTCTCACACGGGCCTTGCGTCGACGCATCGCGCGCTGAAGCAATGCCGCTGACCGAATGCACCCGCGCTGCAGCTGTACCTCCTGTTGCCGCGTGCGCCATTGGCACGCTCATGCGCCGCCTGGCTTCAGCCCCTGAGTTCAGGATGTGCGGCAAGACCACCTGCACCTTGCGCTGTGTCCATGTGCGCACAGTGCGGCGCGCATGCAGGAGAGAGACTCGGGCTCAGGCACTCCGTGCTGGAGAGCAGGTCGCTGCACCGCAGGATCAGGACGCGAGCAGGCGGTCGAGCAAGCGGCGCGTGCTCCAGAGCAGCGCGGCCATGCCGACGACTGCGACGGCCCAGAACGTGATGGCAGGGCCGGCATCGGCTGCGCGTGCGAGCGCCTCGAACTGCGCGAGGGTCCGGCGCTGTTCGTCTTCCGTGCCCGGGAGCTTGGCGCGTCCTGCACCGATTTCCTCGTAGAGGACATGGCCTTCCTTCCAATTGGGAACGGTGTTGTGCCCGGACCTGGAAGCTGCGAGGCCGAAGGCCCCGCGCACCGCAGGATCATCCGAGCCTGCCCAGCCAGCACGCAGCGCCGCGCGGGCGCTGTACCAGTTGTGCCCGTGAACAGCGTCCACATCTTCGATGGCCGTCACGTCGCCGAGGGCGCAACGCAACAACGCTGCCGATTCCGCCGTGGTGACGCGTTCATCCGACTGCAACGCTGTGAGCAGTTCGGCCACGCGCGCCGGCTCCAGCAGTCGCGCCAGCGGCAGGTGCGCCAACCAGTCCTCGAAGCTCCGCTCCGGCGCGTTGCCATTGGAGAGTTTCTCGCGCACCTTCGCGACGATCCCGCCAAAGACGCCAGTCGCAGGCTTCCGCGGCAGCAATTCCGAACTGAGTTCATGCAGCAGCTGGCGCATCGTCGGCTGTTCGAAGGGTGCGTCCTCGGCCACGCGCCGGAACACCAGCACATCCTGCGCCTTGTCCAGGTTCTGCCAGCCGCATTTCACCAGCGTGAGCCCCTTGGGATCGAGCTCTTCATTCTCGATGTTGTAGCGGCGACGTCCACTGCGCGACTTCACCTGACATGTGAAGCCCGAGCCGGTATCCGTGATGCGCAACGACATGGCGCCCTGGAGCTCGCCCACCTCCTTCACCAATGCCCCGCGCCAGGAGATGTTGTCGTCCGGGTCATCCACCGGCGGCAGCGCGCGAATCCGCAGCATCGACTTCCCTTCGGGAATGCCAGCCACACCGGCGGTGGCTTCCGGCGAGACCATCTGCACCACGTCGAAGCACTGGGCCGCAACGCATGCCGGAAAGATGATGCAAAGGAGGATTGTGCGCATGTCAGTAGCGGAACATCACCTCGATGGCGCGGCCAGCGAGCTTTGTGCGTCCTTCGAGAAACCCGAGTTCCACCATGAAGTGGCAGGCCACCACTTCCGCTCCCAGAGATTCCATGAGGGACGCGCAGGCAGCCATGGTGCCGCCGGTCGCGAGGAGGTCGTCCACCAGCAACACGCGGTCGCCCATGCCGGCTGCATCTTCGTGAACCTGCACCGTGTCCTTGCCGTACTCGAGGTCATAGGAAACAGAGCGCGTGCGCCAGGGCAATTTTCCGGGCTTCCGGATGGGCACGAAACCGACGCCGAGCTTGAGCGCAAGCGGCATTCCGAAGAGGAATCCGCGCGATTCAGGTCCGGCCACGATGTTCACACGGAGCTTCCGTGCACGCTCCGCCATGAACTCCAGCACCGCTTCCATCGCCGGGGGCGACTTGAGCACAGGCGTGATGTCCTTGAAGAGAATCCCGGGCTTCGGGAAATCAGGCACATCACGGATGAGTGCCTTCACAGCATCGGCAGAGAGCATGGGCATCAGCCTCCGAAGAGTCCGGGGCAATCGACAAGTCGCGTGCCATGCTCATCGCACATGGCGTACTGCTCGCCGGCGAACATGCCGAACGAACCCGTGCGGCCCTTCTTGTCGATGGCATAGAACTTCAGTTGGAAATCCGGTTTGCCGTCGGCGCGCTGCAGGTGCTTCATCTTGGTGAAACGCACCACGCGTTCGAGAGCTTCCTTCGCCGCGTCGGTCGGGTGCGCACCGCGGCGCATGGCTTCCACCACCATGCCACTGCCGAGAGTGATGATGTTCGCCTCTCCGCGGCCCGTGCTGCCGGCAGCTCCGGCGTCGTCATCGACATAGAGCCCCGCACCGATGATAGGGCTGTCTCCGACGCGCCCCGGAATCTTGAAGGCAAGACCCGATGTGCTGGTGCATCCGGAAAGATGGCCGTCCTTGTCGAGACCGCAGCAATTGACCGTGCCGGTGATGCCGAACCATGCTTTCACATCCTTCGGAAGCAACGCCGTCTCCTTCGGGAAACGGTCGTCCTTGTCGGACAGCGTGGCCTTCCAGTGCAGCCACGCTTCACGCGCATCGTCGGTGAGAAGGTTCTCTTCCTTGAAGCCATGGTGCTTCGCGAACTGCTTCGCACCCGGCCCGACGAGCAGGCAATGATCCGTGTAGCGCATCACCAACAGCGCCACGGAGGCCGGGTTCTTGATGTCCTGAATGGACGCGACGGCGCCAGAGAGCCCAGTGCGACCGTCCATCACGGACGCATCGAGTTCCACCACGCCGTCCTCGTTCGGAATGCCCCCGAGGCCCACGGAGTGATCGCTCGGATCATCCTCGACGGTGTTGATGCCCTTCACGATGGCATCGAGAAGTGGCGTGCCCTTGCCATGCAGTTCGTACGCGAGTTCGAGCGCGCGCTTCTTGGTGTTCTGCGAACCGACGAGGCAGACCGTGCCTTGGCGACGCACGAGCACCTCCGGCGCTGCGGGTTTCCAAGTCGTGGTCGTCTGCACACACGCGGTCGTGGCCAATGCCGCCGCGGCACCCGTCGCGAGAAACCCGCGCCGGGAGAGATCTGCCTCTGTCATTTCCCCTCCTCCATCTCGACTTCCGCCGCGAGAGCTTCCGCTTCCGTGTCTTCGTACTTGAGGCTGAGCGTGAACGCCTTCCAGTCTTTTTCCAGGGCGTCCCAGTCCTTGTCCTTCCAACCCTTGAAGGCTGTCTCGACAGCTTCGGCGATGCTGTGTTGTTCCACGAAGGCCGTCATGTAGGTCTGGATGAGTTTCTTCCGCGACCACACGGGATGCTGAAGGAGAAAGTGCACGAGCGACCAGCCCTCGGCATAGGCAAGCCCCGCAACCGCGTAGTACTGCGACTGGTCCCAGCCCACGAGGTCCTTGATGGGAATGGTCTTCCCGCGCCGGATGGCGGACTTGATGGTGCCGAGGCGGTACTCGTTCACCTTGCCCGTGATGAGCTTGCTGTTCTCGGTGCGACTCCCATAGAAATATTCGCCAATGCCTTCATCACACCAACTCGGGAAGGGCACGCCGGAGCCGCAGTGCTTGTGGAAGTACTGGTGCCAGCCTTCGTGCGCGAAGACACCGAGGAGATCCATGCTGAACTTCGCGGCCAGACGCTCGCGGAGTGACTTCGGTTTGTCGCCGGTGGTGGCGGCCGCGACCGCGACGCCGCCGATCTTCGCCGTCATGTAACCGACCATCTCGCCATCCTGCTTCGAGTAATAGCCGCCGGCGCCGGGAGGTGCGCCATACTTCAGGAACCCGTCACGGTCCTTGAAGATCTTCACCACGTAGGCCTTGCCCTCCTGCTTCACCGGAGTGAAAAACTTCTTGTAGGCGCCGAGCATCGAGTTCATGTGGCGCGCCACCGTTTCGACGTGTTCCCACGGAGCGTTGCTCTGGAACTCGTAGCGCCCGATCACTTTCCTCTGCCAGCCGGGCGGCACCTGATCCTCACGCCAGTCACCCTTGGTGAGTTTGACCGGCGCTTCCTGGGCTGCCAACGAGAGCAACAGAAGCAGCAAGAAGCAGATTCGGCGCATGAGCGCGAGTCTACTCGGGACGTTTGCCGGGCAGGCCCATGTTTCGGGGCATCCCGGCGAGAACGAACGTGATGAGCCGGAGGTAAATCCCCGTGCGCTGGCGTGTGCTGCGGTGCAACCCGAGAGTGAGCAACGTGGGCACGAGATGCGAGATGCCACTCACCACGAGGCGGAACCATCTGAACAGGGTCAGCAACCCGGCCTGCATGCCGGTAAACGCCCGCCGGTAGCAGAGCAGGCGCGAGCGGAGCATTTCCATCTGTGCGCACGGTGCGCGTCGCGACGCCCTTGCCGTGCACCACGCGCGCTTCCGGAACGAGCAGGATGGCCCCACCGGCGCGCGAGAGCCTGCGGCAGAGATCCACCTCCTCGAAGTAGAAGAAGAATCCCTCGTCAAAACCCTGCACGACCTCCAGTGCCGAACGGCGCGCCAGCATGCACGCACCCACCAGAGCTTCGACACTGCGTGGGGCCGCGCCGGCGATGCTGACGGGAAAATTCTTGCGCGCGAGCCCCGCTTCCCCCGCGATGGTCGGCAAGAAAGCTGCTGAGCGTTGCGGCGCGCCGGAGTCGGATGTGAGCTGTGGTCCCACGAGCACGGCTGCGGGATGCGCCTCCAGCGTGGCGAGCAATGTGTCAAGCGCTTCACGCGTGAGAACGCAGTCGTTGTTCAGGAACAGCACGTACTCGGAATCAGAGGCACGCATCCCGAGATTGCATGCGGCACCGAAGCCGAGGTTGGCGCCCGCCTCCAGCACGCTGCACGTTGGAACGGTGCGCCGCGCAACAAGAACGCTGTCATGCGTGCTGCCGTTGTCCACGATGACGACGTGATCCCGCGTGGGTTCAATGGCTTCAATCAGTGCTGATAGCGCACGTTTGAGCAACGCTGAACCGTTGCGATGAGGGATGACGACAAGCACGCGATGACGACAAGCACGCGATGACGCACGTGCGCATGCTAGCCACTTGCGAGAAATGCGCGAATCACTCGGAGCCGACATCACAATGAGGCGTCAACCGCTTTTCACTCACAAACACGCCTCGCTGCGATTCTTCAATGAAAACTGGATTCTGGACCCCGTTTCGAAGTAGCTTCGCAAATGTCGCAGAGCTCCGCGCGGCGGTGCGTGCGATGTGTGTCCTCTCTCGTTTCCGCATGTCCCCCCGGGTGCGCGCCCTCACGGCGTCGCCCAAGAACCATCAGGAGTCACCCAAGATGAAGCGCTTCCTTCTGCCCGCGATGGCGATGCTCGCCATCGCCTCCCTCGTCACCGCCCAGTGCGCGGTGCTTCCGGTCGCCACGGCCGGCGGCAACGGCCAGACTGGCTACATGTTTGACATTGAAAACATCAGCGCGAACCCCGTGACCGTCACGGGATTTGATGTGCGCGGGCTTGGCAACTACGCCACGACCATCAACCTCCGCACGTTGAATGTGACCGGGTCCTTCACCGCTCTCGCGGCGAACACGACCACGGCCGCGAACTGGACGCTCGTGGGCTCCGGGCCCATCACGTTGAGCACCGCCGCAAACTCGGCCCTGCCATTCCCCATCGCGATCACGATTCCTGCTGCGACCAAGCAGGCGGTCTACATCACCACCTCGGTGGCGGCGACCAACCTCTCGTACACCACGGGCCTCGCTGGCACCTATGGCACCGCCATCATCGCCACTGACGGCGTGCTCAACGTGTACGCCGGTTGCGGCAAGGGCCAACTCACAGGCGGCGCACCCTTCGGCGGGACCTTCGGTGGTCCGACCGTCGGCGTGAGCAGCAGCCGCAACTTCCGGGGTGCCGTGACCTACCAGACCGGTGCACTCGCGAGCTGGGAGACCAACAGCTTGGTGAGCTCCGTCGACTTCAACGGCGTGAACGGCACGCCTTGCTCGAAGGCCCTCACCACGGTGTGTGCAGGAAGCCCCGTCAACGCAACCTTGGCCTCCAACGGCGCTGGCACGTTCTTTGATGTGTTCTTCAACCTCAGCCCGACGGTTGGCAACGGTGCAGGCGCCATCGCGACGGCCGGCGGACAGCTCGTCAACCTGGACATCATGGGCGGCCTGTTCATGCTCAATGGGACGCTCGTGCCGCACCCCGGCACTTTCAGCATCCCGTTCGGCGCACCGGCCGGGCTCACCATTTCCGCGCAGCAACTCGTGCTTGACCCGACCCACGTCGACGGCATCAACTTGAGCCAGGCGGCTCAGCTTGACGGCCTTGCCGGTGGCGGCGTCGGCCTCGTCGGCCCTGCGGGCGACGACACCGTGCTGACCATCGTCGCGGGAGGAGCTCCTCTCTGCGCACCGGCCCTCACTTTCTACGGCACGACCCAGACCACCTACCACGTGGTGACCAACGGCCGCCTCATGTGGCCGATTGGCAGCACCTCGTTCTCGCCCACGGTTGCCGCCGCACAGGCGACCACCGGCACCCTCGGCATCTGGACCGACTACAACACCGCCATCGGCGGAACCGTCACCCTCGACCTGGTCGGTGGCGTCTTCGGCGTGAACTTCAACGCCATTGGCTACTTCGGAATGGCCGGCACGGCGTCGACCTTCCGCCTCGAGAACGACAGCAACACCGGCATCGTGAAGATCGCAAACATCGCGCAGGGGTCCCAAGCGCCACCACCCGCTGGTGGAACCGCGAACTCCTTCCTCGGCATGAGCCCCGGCATTGGCGCAACTGATCCCGGCCAGACCCTCTTCAGCCCGTTGGCATCCGGCGTGACCGCGAACGCGACGGACATGCTCTACAACTTCGGACTCGCCGGCACGCTCGCTCCCGGCATCACGTCCATCACCTTCGCCCCCAACGTCGTGGGCAACTACGACTGGTCGAGCCTCTGATGAGAGCTTGATCGGCCCGCCACCCTCCGGGGTACGGCGCTGACAGCAAGGCCCCGCGTTCGCAAGAGCGCGGGGCCTTCTGCATTGTCTGGCACCGCGCGCAGGACGCTTGTTGACACGCGTCAACGAATGCCAACTTGGTCCACATTCCGGACCTCTGCGCACAGGGTTTCACGCGCCACGCCGCTACGCTTCTGGAACCTCAGGAGTCACCCGATGAATCGTTGCCTCGCGCTGCCATTGGTTTTCATGGTTCTCTCATCATTGGCTTCCGCCCAATGCGCCATCCTCCCCGTGACGAATGCAGGAGGAAGTGGCGAGGCTGGTTACATGTTCGACGTGATGAATCTCTCTGCGAGCCCCATCACGATCACGGGCTTCGCCGTGCGGGGGCTCGGCAACTACAGCACCAGCATGAATGTGTATTCGCTGAATACCCCCGGCTCATTCCTGACCAGCACGACCAATTTCAATCAGGCGTGGTTTTGGACTCTCCGCGGCTCTGCGCCCGTCACGCTGCACACCGCGTACAACACAGAACTGCCCATCCCCTTCTCCGTGGCCGTTGCGCCCAGCACGATTCAGGCCTTCTACATCACCACCACGGTGCCGGGAACGAAAGTCTCGTACCTCCCCGGGGGCTTTGCCTCTCTCAACACCATCATCGCCTCTGACGGCGTGCTGCAAGTGCGCGCCGGTGTCGGCAAGACTCTGGATCAACTCGGCCAACCTTTCGGATGGACAATTGGCGGCCCGACACCGAATATCAGCTACAGCTGCAAGTTCCGCGGCACGGTGCGCTACCAGACCGGCGCGCTTCCGAGTTGGCAAACCAACAGCGCAGCGAGCTCATTCCAGTTCAATGGAGTGAATGGCGCGCAGTGCACGAAGGCTCTCACTTCGCTCTGCGCAGGCAACACCGTGACAGCAACGCTTGGATCAAACATCGCGGGAACGCTCTTCGACGTTGCACTCAGCACAATGCCGAGCGTGGCCAACGGCAGCGGAGCTCTCGCAACGGGCGGCGGACAACTGATCAATCTTGACCTCCTCGGCGGGCTTTCACTCTTGAATGGCTCGATGCTGCCGCACCCCGGCAACATGAGCATTGCTTTCGGTGCGCCATCTGGGCTCACGGTTTCTGCGCAGCAATTCGTGCTGGATGCAACGCATCCGGATGGCCTCCAACTGAGTCAGGCAGCACAACTCAGCGTCTCGGCCCTTGGCGGTCTCGGCCTCCCGGGACCGACAGGAGATGACACCTGGATGACCATCGTGGCCGGCATGCCGCCCTACTGCGCACCAGCACTCACTTTCTATGGCACTGTTCACAACACCTACCACGTCATCACCAATGGTCGCATCACGTGGCCGACGCCGAGCCCGTCCATCGCGGTTTCGGTGGCCTCCGCAGTCCTCGCGCCCTCCTTCTGCGGACTCTGGTCCGACTACGACACCAACGCCGGCGGCAACATCACCCTTGATGTTGCGGGAGGCATCGTGGGCGTGAACTACAACGCCATTGCCTACTTCGGTCAACCCGGGAACGGCGTCCTCGTTCCGCATCGAGAATGACAGCAACACGGGCATCGTGAAGATCATGAATATTGCGCAGGGTGCGCAAGCGACCATCAATTCCGCTCTGCTCGGAATCAGCCGCGGTGCCGGAGCAACCAATCCAGGTCAGGCGCCCTTCAGCAATGCAGCGACCGGAGTGACCAGCAACGCCACGGACATGCTCTACAACCTCGGGATTGCAGGCACTCTCGCGCCGGGCATCACGGCCATCACCTTCGCGCCCAACGCATTCGGCAATTATGACTGGATGAGCCAGTGATGCGCGCTTGAAGCACGCCGCGCGAATTCACATCAGAGAATCGACTTGCCATGCGCGGAGAGGATGAGCTCCACGCCAAGAAGCGCGGTCTGGTTCTGCACATCGGCGACCGGGTCCACTTCCATCATGTCCATGGCGAGCATGCGCCCTGAATCATGGGCCATCTCGGCGAGGAGATGGCTTTCGCGATAATTCAGCCCGCCGCGGACAGGCGTGCCCACGCCCGGTGCGACCTGCGCGTCCACGCCGTCCATGTCGAAGGAGAAATGGAACCCTGAAGTGCCCGCGCAGGCGAGTTCGATGGCCTGTTCCATCACACGGCGCACGCCCATCTCGTCCACATCGCGCATGGTGAACACATGCACACCCGAGCTCTTCACGAGGAAGCGCTCCGAAGGGTCCACACTGCGGATGCCGATGAATACCACGTTGGTGGGATTGACCGCGGGAGACAGGCCCGCGAGGTTCGCGAGCGCTGCGGGCCCTTCACCAATGAGGCACGCTACCGGCATGCCATGGATGTTGCCGCTGGGCGAGGTCTCCGGCGTGTTCATGTCCGTGTGCGCATCCACCCAGATGAGACCGATGCGCTGGCCGCGCTGCGCTGCCACAGCCGCTGTCGCGCTCACGGACCCGATGGCGGCCGAGTGGTCGCCGCCGAGCACGATCATGGAGCTGTCTCCGTCCGCTTCCAGCATCACGCGCTCGGTGACGTTGCGGCACACCTGCGTGATCTCTGGGAGATAGCGCGCTTGGGGGTCTCCGGATCCGATGCTCTGCGGGACCGGGACCGCCACGTTCCCGAGGTCTGTGACCTTGTGCCCGAGAAGCCGCAGATCTTCGACGAGACCGGCAACGCGGAGAGCGGACGGCCCCATGTCCACGCCACGGTGCGCCCCGCCAAGATCGATGGGGACGCCGAGGATCTTCAGATGCCGGGGTTGCATGGCTTCGACTCTATCGGCCGGCGAGTGTCCCTCGATGGTGTCGCCGCTGGGAGACAAGAAAGGAGGCTCTTCCGAAACGCACCAAGCACGTGATCGCACTCAACTTATTGCGCAACAGTGACTTGAGTGATTCGCCGCCTGAATGGCACGGCATTCGCTTTGGCTCCATCAGGTCCGATGAAGGGCCTTCAAGGAGAGCCAAATGAACGCCATCGCCACAACCGCTCGCGCCTCAACCCGCGTCACCCTGCAACAGGGTCTTGCCTCCGTGCAGTTGGCCCTGCGTGTCGGCCTCGTCGCCGCCGCACTCGCCGCACTCAGCGGCGCTCTGCCGGCCCAGTCTTTCCTGAGCCTCCTCTTTGGCAACCCGCACCACGGCGGCGCCTTCCAGATCGCCCTCGGTTCCGCGCCCGCGGGCGTGCACTGCTGCGACAGCTCGTGCAACCGCTGGGAGCCCGGCCACTACGCCATCGTGAGCGAACGCGTGGTGATTCCCGGCTGCGTACGTCAGGTCTGGGTGCCGCCCTGCTACCGCACCGAATGGAACTGCTGTGGCGAGCCCGTCCAGGTGCTCGTCCGCGCAGGGTACTTCCGCACCGTCCGTGATCCGGATCGCACCGAGTGCGTGAAGCGCCGCGTCTGGCAACCCGGACGCTGGCGCCGAGTCTGCGGCGACTGCTGAGAGGAGGTCGCTCAGACGCGCAGCCACCGGCCGCGTCTCCCCCAAGGCCCGCCCCCGAGCGACCCGCTCCGGGGCGGGCCACTTTTCGTGAGCAGGGAAGCCTAGTATTCCTCCCCGCGTACCGGGGCCGCGCTCGCTCTGAGCCATGGCTCTGGATGCCAGGAGAACGGGGATGATCAAAGTCGATGGGCTGACGCATCGCTACGGCGATGCGCTCGCGCTGGCAGGAATCAGTTTCGAGATTCCGCGCGGGCAAGTGGTGGGGTTGGTCGGGCCCAACGGTGCCGGCAAGACCACCACCATGAAGATCCTCACGGGCTACCTCGCCGCGGCGTCGGGCACGGCCGCCATCGGTGGCCACGACATCGTGAAGGACCGCCTCGCCGCGCAGAGCCTCATCGGCTACCTGCCGGAGAACGCTCCCATCTGGCGCGATCTCCTCGTGCAGGACTACCTGATGCTCATGGCCAAGCTCCGCATGGTGCCCGCGAGCGAGCGGCTCAAACGCTTCAGTGCGGTCGTGCGCGCCCTCGACCTTGAGAGCGTGCTGGTGAAACCTGTTGCGCATCTCTCGAAGGGCTTCCGCCAACGCGTCGGCCTCGCGCAAGCCATGATTCATGATCCGGAGGTTCTCATCCTCGACGAACCGACCTCAGGACTCGACCCCGCGCAGATCATGGAGATCCGCGAGGTCATCCGACGCATGGGACGCGAGAAGACCGTCATCCTCTCCACCCACATCCTCTCGGAAGTGGAAGCCACCTGTGATCGCGCGCTGATGATCGTGGGCGGACGCATTCACGTGGACGAGGACATCGCGTCCATCCGCCACGGGCGTGGGCTGCGTGTGCGCATTGCCGCCGCTCCAACGGGCACACGCGCGAAACTGGCTGCGATTCCTGGCGTGCTGGCCGTCGAGGAATCCGCCGAAGCGGATGGCAGCACGCTGTTCCGCCTGCAGACCTCCCCGGATCGCGATGTGGCGACAGCCGTCGCAGAATGCGCCCGTGCGGCGGGCGTGCTGGTGACGGAGCTCACACGTGAGCGTCATGACCTCGAAGAGATCTTCCGCGCTCTCAAGCACGGCGACAGCGGGAGGGCGGCATGAGCAAGACACAATGCGGAAGCTCGCGAGCGGCGGCGCTCGCCGGACGCGAAGTCGCCGCGGCTCTCACGAGCCCACTGGCATGGGTGTTCACTGCGCTTTTCATCGGCGTCGGTGTCACCACGTTCTTCCTCGTGGAGCGCTTCTTCGCCAGTGATCAGGCGACAGTGCGCGGCTTCTTCCGCTGGATGCCGGCACTCCTCGCGCTGGTTGCTCCTGCACTCACCATGCGCAGTTGGGCGGACGAGAAGAAACTCGGCAGCTACGAGATGCTGCTCACGCTGCCCATGCGCGCGCGAGAGCTTGTCTGCGGCAAGTTTTTCGGCGCCGTGGTGGTGCTCGCACTGGCGCTTGTCTTCACGCTCGGCATTCCTTTCGCAGCTGACGCGCACGGCGCTCTCGACTGGGGCCCGGTCCTCGGTGGCTACCTTGGCTCGCTCCTTCTCGGAGCAGCCTTCATCGCCATCGGGCTCTTCGCCTCCTCGCTCGTGCAGGATCAGATCCTTGCGCTGTTTTTCGGCTGGGCCATGTGTGCCCTCGCACTGCTCCCGGAAGCGCCCTTCTGGGAATCGCTGCTGCCTTCGGGAGCCGCTTCCGCCCTCAAGAGCTTCGGCTTCGGGGCGCGCTTCGGCGCGGTGGAACGTGGCCTGCTCGATCTCGGCGACCTCGCCTTCTATACGGCAGCCACCTTCTTCTTCCTCGCGCTGAACGTGCTCGTGCTCGAATGGCGCCACCGGAGGGATCGCTGGCAGCTCATCCTCGCGGCCGAACTGCTGCTGGTGAACCTCGTCTGCACGGTGCACATCACGGATGAGCTGCACCTGTGGCGCGCCGATCTCACCGAAGGCGCTCACTACAGCATCTCGCCTGCCACGCGGGAACTCATGGCCGATCTCTCCGAAGGTGGCGAGATCGTCTTCTATCACTCCGCACTCGAGAACCAGCACGAGAAGCTGCGGCCTCTCATCGATCCTCTGAAGGATCTCATCGGCGAGTTCGGCGCTGCCAGTGGCGGACGCATCAAGACGCGCAGCGTGGAGCTCGACAAGGCCGGTGAACAGGCGCAAACCGAAGCGGAGTCCGGATTCGGCGTGCGCCCCTTCCCGATCCCCGTGCGCGATGCGTTCCAGTCCGGCTATCGCAGCACCTACTTCAGCGTGGTCATCTCCAACGGCACGGATTTCGAGCACCTCAATCTGGAACAGCTCATCAACGTCGTCGAACGAGGCGGCACGGATTGGGAAGTGGAGCTTGGCGATGTGGAGTTCCTGACGGCACGAGCACTGAAAAAACTCGCACGCGGCTTCGGCAGCGTGCCGGGCGCACTCGTCGCCCACGACGTGAAGGCCGAGGTGGAGGTGTTGCTGACTGCGCCCGACACCTTGCCGGAACATCTGAAGACGCTCCGCGAAACCGTGCAGCAGGTCGGCGACCGGCTGACGCGTGAGTCCGCGGGGCACTTCAGCCTCCGCATCACGGACCCTTGGGACGGCAAAGCCTCGCCGGAAGAGCGGAAGTCCGCGGACCTCGAGCTCAAGCGCAAGCACCGCATCACTCCCGTGCCGCGCGATTACTTCTCGGAAGACTCGTACCACGCTTGGGCGGTGTTGAAGGTCGGCGAACGCAAGGAAGTACTCGGGCTGTACAGCTCGCAGACGGCACTCGGCGCTGCCGATGTGAAGACACATCTCGAAGGCGCCCTGAAGCGCCTCATCCCCGGGTTTCTTGCGGTGGTCGGCTTCGCCTCACCCAAGGTGGACATGGACCCCATGATGGCTCAGTTCGGCCAGCGCCCGCCACCCGATGAATTCGCATCGTTGCAGGAACTCCTCAGCAGCGAGTACGAAGTGCGGCGCGTCAATCTCATGGGTGAAGCCCCGGAAATCCCGCGCGAAGTGGGCACACTCCTCGTGGCGAGGCCAAAGGCTCTCAGCGACAAGGCCCTCTTCGAACTCGACCAGTTCATCATGCGCGGCGGCCGGCTCATCCTGCTCGCCGACAACTTCACACTGGATGCGGAAGGCTCCGGTCGTACGGGGAGCATTGAGGTGGCTGCGGTAGATACCGCATCGCTCCGCCCGTTCCTCGCCCATTTCGGCATCGTGCTGGCGCCCGACCTGGTGCTCGATGAACGCTGCGACTACCTGCCGCTCCTGAAGACGCGTCAGGTCGGCCGCGAACGTGTGCGCTACATCGAAGATGTCGCCTACCCGTACTTCCTCACGCTTCCGCGCGAGAGCATGGACGCGGAACACGCCATCACGCGCGAACTCCCCGGCAGCGGTCTCTTCTGGGCCTCGCCTGTCTCCCTCGGCAAGTTGCCTGAGGGAGTGCAAGGCGTGGCGTTGCTCCGCAGTTCCGAGAAGTCGGCGCTGAAGGTGGATGCGACGGACGTGGATTCGGTGCTCGACGCAGGCTTCAAGGCCGGCCCCGAGGCGAAGGCCCACGGACTCGCGGTGGAAGTGAAGGGCTCCTTCAAGTCGTTCTTCGCGGACAAGGCCATCCCGGGCATCGACAAGCCCGTCAACGCCGCGGCCGACGCGAAGTCACGCGGTGCGCCGCTCGCAGAGTCCCAACAAGCGGCGAACCTCCTCGTCATCGGCGATTCCGATGGTTTCACACCCACGGTGTTCCGCGCCTTCCAGCAGTCGGAGGATGTGTTCCAGAGCAACTTCCGCTTGCTCACGAACGCCATCGACGAAGGCGGCGAAGACAGCGATCTGATGCCGCTCAGAAACAGACCGCCTGTACGCCGTCCGCTCGAAGGTCTGTCGAAACTCTCACCGGAAGAACGTGGCTCCGTCGCTGAAGCGAGCTTCATGACCACGCTCTTCGGTTCCCTTGCAGCGCTCGGTGTCTGCGGGCTCCTCTGGTGGATTCGTCGCCGCGCACAACGTCCCATTGCCCTCGTCGGAGGCTCCAAGTCATGAACCGCCTCGTCCTGGTCCTCGCTGCTCTCGCAGCACTGCAGATCGTCATGATCACCACCTGCCTCGGCCCGGCGGAATCCGCTTCCACGCAGGGCGCGGTCGTTATCACGCAGCCTTTTGCCGCTCTGCAGGACGTGGACATCCACGCCCTCGAAGTCACCGAGAGCGACGGCACAGCGGTGAAGCTCGCACGCGGTGCCGAGAAAGATGGCGCTCCGGGTGCCTTCGGCCTCGTGGACAAGGGCAACTACCCCGCCAAGCAGACGGAGGTGGACAACCTCATGGGCGCCCTGAAGAAGCTCTCGACGGGGCGCGTGGCAACGCGGCAAGAGAAGTCGTTCACGGCGCTTGAAGTGGCGGACCAGAACTTCAACCGCCACGTGATTGCGAAGAAGAAGGATGGCACCGTGCTGGCGGACTTCTTCCTCGGCAGTGGCAAGAAGGGTGGCTCCATCTTCTTCCGCCGCGCCGGGGGGGATGTGGCCCAGCATGCAACCGGCGTCGAAACGTGGGAGTTCTCCGCCAGTTCGAGCTCGTGGGTTGATTCGCAGTTCACCGAGATTCCGGTGGACGAGGTCACTCTGCTCACCCTTGAGCGCAGCGAAGGAACGCTGCGCCTCGAAAAGAGCGAGCGCGTGAAAGTCGTCGAACCGCAAACACCCCCGAAAGAAGGCGAGCAGCAAGAGACCGAGGTGATCTGGACCGAGACCACGGCCGTGCCACCTCGCATTGCAGACAACAGCAAGGTCGAAGCGCTCCTCGCATCCCTCGGCCGCATTTACATTGCTGAACCGGTGGGACAGGGCGAGAAGCCGGAACAGGGTTTCGAGAAGCCCTCAGCTCGCGCCACGCTCCAGAAGAAGGACGGCAGCACCATTGTGCTCTCCATCGGTGCGAAGCGTGAGAAGGAGAACGACTGGTTCATCAAGAAGAGCGGCTTCGACTGGGTTGCCACCGTGCGCAGTTACACCGTCGAAGATGTGTTCCAGAAGAAGTCTGACGCGCTGCAGGCAGACAAGAAAGACGAAACCCCCGTGCCCGATTCCGGGCACGAGGGCCACGATCACAAGAAGTGATGCTCGCCGGCGCGCGTGAGAACGCGCGCCAGTGCTGTGCATCAGAAGTTCGCGGTGAGCTGCGCCCAGAACCAGTCCGCGTCGCGATCGGCGCCAGGATTGCCGGCTGCCGTGTCGGTGACGAACTGACCCGCGAAGAAGCGCGAGTAGCCGAACCAGAGCAGGGTGTTCTTGCCGACGTTCCACTTGGCCGAGAGATCGATCTCGCTGCCGACGTGGTCGTCCGCACCGGCAAGTCCGCCACGGATCACACCCGTGCCGGCGCCATACCAGCTGTCATTCACCGAATCGAGAGTGAAGTCGTGGAACGCCACCTCCACACTCCAGTCGGCGCAGGGCTTCATATCGAAACGCACGGCGATGTCCGTGCCGTTCTTCCAGCTGAAGAGATCCATGAAACCCTGATAGGCATGACCGAACGGATAGAGCGGGTTGAAGGTCTCGTACTTGCCGTCGGCGGCATTGTCATCACCGCTGCCCCAGGTCCACTCAGCACTGAAACGAGGCTTCCAATCACCATCCAGCGTGTAGCCGACGGTTGCCGCATACGCCGAGGCATCGACCTCGCCTTGCGCGCTTTGACGGCTGCCTGATTGCCAAGCGAGGTCCGCAGACCAATCGATGGCACCATGCTTGCCCTCGCCGTGGAGAGTCGTCGTGCCGATGGAAACAGGCACCGTAGAATTCGGGGATTCGAGCCAGAGGTACGCTGCCCCGAGGGTCACGTCCTTCAGGCCCTTGTAGGTGAGCGCGACGGACTCAACGTGGTCCGTGCTGGTCGCTGGAGCCGCTGGGTCATCCGTCTTGATGACCTGCCAGCCGCCGAGCACTTCGAGGTCACCGAACGAACCGAAGACCTGCGCACCATCCCACGCACGACCGACTGGATGCCAATCCAGCGATGAAATCAGGCGCTGATTCCAGAGAGCCTGCTCGAAGCGGCCGAGACGCGCCGTGAGATTCGTCCCGCAGAGCTTCTCCCAGTCGAGATAGCCCTGGTGCAAATCAACGCCCGCCGAGTCTGTGAGGACAGAGCCTTCATCGCCGAGGTAGCGCGAGTCCTGAAGCTCCGCGAACACACGCACGTTGTCCGCCACGCGGGCATCCACATTCACGCGCGTACGCATGAATGCCAGAGCGTGATCGCCGACGGGGCTGCCCGGGCTGCCATAGCTGTACGGCGAACGGAACTCCGTGCGCATGCGGAACTGTCCGCCAAGGGTCGTGGCGGAGGCCTTCTTGGCGGTGACATTCACCGCGGCCTTCTCCTGCAGCGCGAGGGCGTTGATGCTCGCTTCGAGTTCGTTGCCCTCGTAGCCCGCGAGGCGGGATTCGAGTTCGACAACGCGTTGCGCAAGGCCATCGGCCTTCGCCGCCTTCGCTTCCAATTCCCTCAGGCGCTGCTCCACATCCTGCGCCGCGAGTACTCCCGCGAGGAGGAAGAGGCCTGTCACGAGTGATCCGAATTTCGACATGGCGAGTCCTTTCCAATGGACGGCGGGCAGTTGCCCGCAACCTACCACCACTGCCCACGGCCGAGAGTCCACAAGGTAGAGACACTTCGTCCGGGGTTCCGGATGGGTGTGTATCAAATGGAGGGCCAAAGCGGCGCTCCTGGTGCTTTCTCGTCGGAGAGCCTGCCTCCGGAACTTGATTCGTTGACTGGCGCCATGTCGCGAGAGTGCTTGGGTCGTGCCTCGGGATCGCGGCGAGGCGTCACGCCGCCCGCCCCGTGCGCGAATCTCCCATGCTGGAACGCACGCTGCGGCCGCGAAATGGGAACTTTCCCCACCTCCCTTGAAGGCCCCCGCAACGGGATCGCAAGATCCCGTCTCCCCGACCCGGACGGTCCGGAGCCCCACGGTGGGGCTTGGAGTGTCTCCGAGAGCGGAACCAACCCTCATGAAAACACTGGTCATCACGGAGAAGAAGTCGGTCGCGGACGACTTCTCGAGGGTACTGGGCGGCTTCAAGGCCAAGGGGAGCCTCGCTTACGAAAACGATCACATGGTGATCGCCTGGGCCAGCGGACATCTCCTCGAACTCCAGGACCCATCGCTCTACGAGAAGCGCTGGAAGCACTGGTCGCTTGGCGAACTGCCGATCCTCCCGGCGAGTTTCGTGCGCAAGCCTCGCGACGGCTACGGCAAGGGAACTGAACTCCTCACGCATCTCGTGAAGCAGATCGCGCGCGCGGACGTGAGCAAGCTCGTCAATGCTTGCGACGCCGGCCGTGAAGGCGAGTTGATCTTCAGCCTCATTCTTGAACATGCCATCGAGGGCAAGCCCGACTGCGGTGAGAAGCCGGTCCAGCGTCTCTGGTTGCAGAGCATGACCGCCAACGCCATCCGCAACGCATTCCAAGAGCTGCGCGAGGCCGGTGACTACGCGCCGCTCCGCGATGCGGCCTATGCCCGCGACGAGGCCGACTGGATCGTCGGAATGAATGGCACGCGCGGTTTCACGCGCAAGTTCATGGGCCGCGCGAAGAGCTTTTTCGCCGTGGGGCGCGTGAAGACTCCGACCCTCGCCTTCCTCGTGGACCGCGAACGTGAGATCGACAACTTCCGCACGGTGCCCTACTTCCAGGTGGACGCGACCTTCAGCGTTCCGGGAGGCACGTACATCGGACGCTGGAGCGGTCCGGATGAGGACGGCAAGAAAGCCGACCGCCTGAAGACCCGCGCGCGCGCCGACGAGATCGCCGCGCGCGTGCAGGGCCGTGAGGGCAAGGCCACCGAGAAGCACACCACACGCACGGAAGCGGCGCCGCTCCTCTACGACCTCACCACGCTGCAACGCGAGGCCTCATCACGCTTCGGCTACACCCTCGACCGCACTCTGAGCCTCGTGCAGAGTCTGTACGAACAGAAGAAAGCCGTCACCTATCCGCGCACGAGTTCGCGCTACCTGCCCACGGATTATCAAGCCGAAATTCCGCGCCTCGCGGGCGCCCTGCTCGAAGGCGAGATGGCCGCCATCGCCGCGCGCGCTGTTTCGGAAGCCGGCGGTCTCGCTGGCTTGAAACCCATCCGCCGCGACCGCGTCTTTGACGACAAGAAGGTCAGCGACCACTTTGCACTCATCCCCACCGGCGAGAACCCGAAGAACCTCCGCGACGACGAACGCCGCATCTTCGAGCTGATCGTGCGCCGGTTCTTCGCCGTCTTCCTGCCGCTCGCGCACTGGGAAAACATCACGCGCGAGACCGTGATCGAAGGCGAGAGCTTCATGACGCGCGATCGCCGCCTCTCGAAGCCCGGCTGGCGTTGCGTCGATCCGGTCCCTGATGCGAAGGATCTCGCCGCTCTGCCGGCGGACGGAGTGGTCGGGACCACACTCGTTGAAGTGCTCGACAAGGAGACGCTGCCGCCTGCGCGCTACACGGACGGCACGCTGGTGAAGGCCATGGAAACCGCGAGCGCGGACCTCGCGTTGCCCGAAACGGAAGACTCCGAGAAGGTCCTCGAGGATGAACAACTCGAAGCCCTGAAGGAAAAGGGCATCGGCACGGCGGCCACGCGAGCGGCCATCGTGAAAGATCTGATCATGAAGCAGCTCGCGCGCCGCGAGCCGGGACGCATCGTTCCCACGCCCCTCGGTTGCACGCTGGTGCGCCTCGTGCGCAACCTGAAACTCGGCTTCCTCGCTGAGCCCGAACTCACCGGCGACTGGGAATACCGCCTCGCCCGCATGGCGAACGGCGGCTACTCGCGCAGGGAATGGGATGCCGCCATCCGCGAGAAGACGACGGAGATCGTGACCGCGCTGCGCGACAACCCGTTGAAGAACGAGGAAGTGTTCGCGGTGGATCACCCGGCGGGAGCCGTCTTCCCTTGCCCTGCGTGCAAGAACCCGCTCGTCGAGAAGACCTTCTCCTGGATGTGCTCCACCGAAGGCTGCGAGGTCAACGTCTCCAAGGATCAGCGCGGCAAGTACCTCTTCCCCGAGACCATGGCGCTCTTGCTCCGTGAAAAGCGCGCCGGGCCATGGACGGGCTTCGCACGCACACGCGCGGCCGGTTTCCTGAAACTCCGCGACGACCATCAGGTGGAAGTCGAACTCCTCGCCACGGTGGATGAAGGTGACGAGCTCCTGGAACAGGGTGATGATCCTTTCGAGTCCGTGCCCGACGGCACCGAGATGGGCAAGTGCCCGCGCTGCGCGAGCATCGTCACGCGCGATGGCATGGGCTACCGCTGTGCGAAGAACATCTCGCGCAAGAAGGACAAGGAGTGCGACTTCCGCCTCTCCGAGAAGATCAAGTACCGCTATCTCCCGCCCGCGCAGATCAGAAAGATGCTGAACGGCGAGAAGACGGACGAGCTCTTCGGCTTCGTGTCGATGCGCGGCAAGAAGTTCAAGGCCTCGCTCTTCTACAAGGATGGCCAGTTGCAATGGGAGTTTCCGCCACGGAAACCCCGCGTCCCCAAGGATCCGACCAAGAAGAGCGCGAAGGGTGGCCGCAAGCGGAAGACTGCAACAGGTGCTGCGACAGCGGTGGACGCCGCGGCAACGCCTGTCGCTGACAACGGAACACCCGGCGGGCCTGCGCTGCCCCTCGCCCCTGCTGCGGCGGCCACACCCGTTGTGGAGAAGAAGCCCCGTCCGCGCCCATCCCGCAAGAAACCGGCTGCCGAACCTGAATCCCCCTGAGCGCGCATTGCGCGTCTGATGGATTCACTGCACCGCTATACTCGGCCCGGCAAGGCACAGCATGCTCCGCGACGACAATCCGCTCGAAACACGCGAATGGCTGGAATCCCTCGATGCGGTGCTGGCGGCCGAAGGGCCTGAGCGTGCACGCTGGCTCCTTTCCGAGCTCACGCGCGCGGCGCGCCGACGCAGCGCCATCGGCAACATCCCGGTCATCACCGATTACGTCAACACCATCAACGTGACGGATGAGAAGCCCTACCCGGGCGACGCAGGGATGGAACAGCGCATCGAGAACATCGTGCGCTGGAACGCGGCCGTGATGGTCGCACGCACCAACAATCGCTTTCCGGGACTCGGCGGTCACATCAGCACCTACGCGAGCGCCGCAACTCTCTACGAAGTGGCGTTCAACCACTTCTTCAATGGACCGGATGCAGCATGCGGGGGCGACCAGATCTGGTTCCAGGGACACGCCTCGCCGGGCATCTATGCGCGCGCCTTTCTCGAAGGCCGACTCAGCACGCAGCAACTCGACCACTTCCGTCGTGAATCCACGGGGCAGGGCTTGTCGAGCTATCCGCACCCGCGCCTCATGCCGGAATTCTGGCAATTCCCGACGGTGAGCATGGGACTCGGCCCGCTCGCAGCCATCTATCAAGCTCGTTTCAACCGCTATCTCCACGCACGCGGTCTGAAGGACACTTCGGCCTCGCGTGTCTGGGCTTTCGTCGGTGACGGCGAGACCGATGAACCGGAATCGCTCGGTTCGCTTTCCATCGCTGCGCGCGAGCACTTGGACAACCTCGTCTTCGTCGTCAACTGCATCTTGCAACGGCTCTTCATGTAGTTTTTTAGCGTTCATTCTTCAACTCCGAAATGTTCTTTTACCACGGCAACAGAATCCAGCACACCACGAGTCCAAGCATTATGATTCGGACCACCAAGATCCCAACCTTCCA
>SXUL01000019.1 GCA_005790545.1 Planctomycetia bacterium
AGCGCGAGCGTCAGACGACGCGCGGGACTCGACCAACCGCCGTGCGCCGGTCGGCAAGACCTCGACGCTGATCTCAGTCGATCAAGCGCACGGGCGCATTGCGGTAGCGGGCGAGGGTCAGGCCGAGTTCTTCGCCGCGGACAGCGTGATGGGCATTGGCGGTGCCGGAGCCGAGACCCGCGATGCCGTCCGCAGCGAGGAGGAGATCCCAGCCGTGGGCGCTGTCTTCAATGATCCATGCGGAGACGGAATGTGCGGCACGGCTGGTGAATGGGCGCGGAGACAGGCCGATGCGCCATGTGAGGACGATGTTGCCCGCTGTTGCGAAGCGGGGCGGATGTTCAGAAGGAAGGCCGGGTGAGGTTTCGAGCAGTACCGCCGCAGAGTCCGGGGCGCTGCGTATTCCGAGCACAGGCCGGGCGGAAGCGAGGCCCGCCGCCGGCGCGATGAGGAGCTGCCCGCCGCTGGCGATGAGCCGCTCGCGCGCATGTGCGAAGGCGGGTCTGGCAATGAGCACGAGATGATCCGCAGCGACAAGTGCCGGCGCGAGATCGGTATGCAGCCAGCCGCCATTCGTTGCGGGTTCCGCGAGCACGAGACGCGCGAGCCCGCGTGCATGGATGGCGGCAGCTTCAACATCGGCGGCCGTTGGTGCAGCGGTTGCAATGCCGGAGGGTGCAAACCACCACCAAGCGCCGCCGCCCACGAGCAGGGCTGCAATGAGGATGGTGAGGCTGCGCGTGCGCAACGAGTGCGTGCGTCGAGGGCGCCATCCATTGGTCGAGCCGTCTCTGCGTGAGGCAAAGCGGTTCGGCGCGTCGGCATCCACAGCGGCCATGGTGGCGAGCAAGTCCTCAGGCAATCGGGACTCACCGCTGAGTGAAAACACGAGCCGGGGCCCCTTGCGTCCCAGTCCGATCACATCGCCTTCGACAAGTCGTTCGCGACGGATGCGCTGGCCATTGAGCCATGTGCCATTCAGGCTGTTGCAATCCACGAGTTCAAAGCCACTTTCTGTGCGGCGCACGTCACAATGCTGCAGGCTGACACCGCGGTCCTCCTTCGTGATGAGAGCGCAGAGGTTGTCGAGACTGCGGCCGATGGTGACACGCTCACCCTCAAGCGGGAGCACGATGCCCGCGCGTTCGCCGTCGGCGTGTTGGAGGAAGAAACGCACCCCGCTGGAGGGTTCCGGGACTGGAGTCATGGCCTTGAGTCTGCGTTGACCGGTGCACGCCTTGACGACATGAGACCGAACGCGAAACGCATGTTCATTCTATAGTGAAATGAAACCGGGTTTGCGGAGCATCCCGTCGGGGCGTGACAAGGGGCAAAGGGCGCCGGCAGCGCGGCTTCGCCGGAACGCGTGCACCAGCCACGGGCTGCGGATATCCTGCGCGCCAGAGACCCAACCATGACCTGGCACCGCGGCGCTTGCATCGTCTTCCTTTCCGGCTTCGTGGCCCCGTTCCTGTCTGCGCAGAACGAGCAGGTGAACCGGCTTGAACTGGAGGTGCGCGCTCTCAAGGACGCCATGGAGGCGCAGCGTGCGGAGTTCGACCAGCGCATGGGCAGCATGCAAGCGGAACTCGCCCGTCGCACGGAGGGGGCGGAGGGTGCATTCCTCGAGGGCGCAGTGAACGCGGCCATGCCACAGGTCGCGGGCGTGGCGGACGCAGGACGCATCCGCTTTTTCGGCGCGGCCCGCGCGCGCTTCGAGGCACGCAATCACGCGGTGGATTTCCGCGATGGCGCGCTCGACGACGAAGGCACACGCTTCAACGGCCGCATGCGGCTCGGGTTCGATGTGCGCGTGGCGGGCGGAACAACGGGTCCGGAGATTCGCGCGCTCGCGGAGTTCCAGGCCGCAGGGCGCATGACCGGCAACACGATCTTCGATCAGGCGGGCCCGGGCGGTACGCCGTTGCCCGCGGACTATTCGTTCTTCGACACGCCCTTCGACCGCATTGGCCTTCATCAGGGATACATCGACCTCGCGCAGCTCTGCTGCGAAGAGTGGAGCCTCCGCCTCGGGCGCCAGGAATTCACACGCGGCGCGCAGTTTGCGCTGGGCAATCATGAATGGCAGGGCGGCCTCAGTCACGATGGTGTGAGCGCGCAGTATCGCGGCAACGGCTACACCTCGACGCTGTTCCATTTCGTCGAGGCGCAATCACCGGACGCACTGCTCGTTACGCAGCCCGGCGACGACATGGATGACGACACCCTGAGCGGCATCTACGTCGAGACGCACCCCATGGCAGGCATGGACCTCGACGTCTACGCGCTCTACTTCAATGGTCACGGCTCGACGAGCGTGCTCGACCGATTCCAGACACTCTCGACAGCCACGGCCTTCGATGGCGCGTGGATCTCCACCATTCGCGGCTCTTTCTGGACATATGGCGCGCGCTGGCAGCAGACCGGCGTGAAGCTCGGCAAGGGGCTGCTGGCCGTGAGTGCCGAGGCAGCCTTCCAGAATGGCGACAACGCCCTTGATGCCACGCTCCTCGGAACCGACAACGAGGAGATCCGCGGCTTCGGCGCAGAGGTGCTGGCCAACTGGTGGCTGCGGCCGTCTTCT
The DNA here is from genome assembly GCA_005790545.1 of Planctomycetia bacterium. Classification (GTDB taxonomy): domain Bacteria; phylum Planctomycetota; genus SXUL01. The sequence goes on from SXUL01000019.1 coordinate 2,585, forward strand.
GAACTCTCGCCCATCCTCTCGCTGGCTTTCTACAACGCCTCCGGCGGACAGAAGAATGCAACGACGGGAAGCGGCTGGCCCTACGCGCGCAGTGGCTACATGCCGCTCTTCATCAATCGCCACTTCCTGCACTCGGACCGCAGCGATCCGCATGCGACCTATTTCGCTGGCGGTGGTCGCTATGGCGCCCTCGATCTCATTCCGCTCGAGAACACGCGCATCCTGAAAGCGGGCTTGAGTCTCGCGCCTACCGAGGACAGCGAGGCAGGCCTCGTCTGGAATGCGGCTTGGCTCGCGGACGACATGGGCTACGGCGACAAGTTCTTCGGCCACGAACTCGACCTCTTCTGGGCTTGGCGCGTGAACGAAGATGTTGTGCTCTCTGCTGATCTCGGAGCGTTCTTCCCGTCCGAGGGCGCAACCAGCGCCGCGAACTGGATGTTCTTCGCTCCCGGTTCGCCCGAAGCAGGCTCGGCCACCGCACTCGGCCTCAACCTGCAAGCCACCGTGCGCTTCTGATTCTGTCGGAGGACAGCGGCATGAAAGACTCTGAACCGGGCGACGTGGTGAGGGGCGTTTTCATCATCTTCCTCGGCCTGATGTTGTGTGCATGCGTCGGAGTCGGGGTCTGGACCTTCTATCCTGCGCCCGATCGCTACAGCGAGCGGAATGAGGTTCCCAATCGACGCGAGCAGGAACTCAGGGACCAGAAACTGCGGCATGAACTGACAGATGCAGACAAGAATGAACTGTGGGAAATCGAGCAGGAGCGGACCCGATCGGAGCGCTCCAGAACCTTGTCACACGCCGCTTGGGCTCAGCTGACGAGCGTCGCTCTCGTCGTGTGTTCTGTGCTCATCATGGCCGTCTCGCTCACATGGGCGGCGCGAATGCCGGTCATCGGCGACGGCCTGCTGCTCGGCGGAGTCTTCACCATGTTCTACGGTGTTGTCGTGGTCATCTCGGAAGACACGTCCATCAACCGCTTCCTGATCATGACCGTGGTGCTGGTGATCACATTGGGCCTCGGCTACGTGCGCTTCGTTCGTCGCGGAAAGGTGGCACCACTCGCCACGGCAGCGGGGAGCCAGGAGACGCATGGGCTCATGGACATCGAACGCCGTGTGCATGGCCTCGAAGAGCGAATGAACGAAGCGGCGCGCGCCTTCGGGCACAGACACGATGGGCCGGGGCCGGTCTGACCGCCGCGACCGGCGACACGACAGAACACCAGTTCTGTCGATGACTTGTGCAGCAGCTTCGAAGGCGCGAAACCTTCGCGTGCATCGGGCGTTGAAAGAGCGCATGGCAAGGATCGCATTGTTGGTTGCGGTGATCGGCGGCACTCTCTGCGCGCAGGGCGCGACGGACGGGTTGCGGCTGTTCGGGCTCAATGCGGGTACCACCACGCAACTCATGGATACCAGCCTCGGCACGGTGCACACGTGGACCAGCGCGTACCCGGCGGGGCTTGGCATCCGGTTGGATGAGCGCGGACGGTTGTGGCGGAGCGGGCGCGTGACCGGAGGACCCGGCATCGGCGGTCAGGGAGGTGTGGTGCAGCGCTTCAGTTTGTCCGGCGTGTTGGAATGGGAATTCCACGTGCATGACGCCACGCGCTGGAGCCATCACGACATTGAGGTGCTGCCGAATGGCAACGTGCTCATCCTTGTCTGGGATTACCTGACGGTCCCTGCGGCAACGGCTCTCGGGCGCAATCCCGCGCTCATTCTTGGAGCCACGGTGCGTCTCGACAGCATTCTCGAAGTGATGCCGACCGGCGCGACCAGTGGCAGCGTTGTCTGGGAATGGCACGTGAAGGACCACCTCATTCAGTCCTACAGTCCGGTGGTGGCGAACTACGGCGTCATTGCGCAGCATCCCGAGCTCGTGGACGTGAACTTCCCCGCACTTGCCGGGCAGGCCGCAGACATCAACCACCTGAATGGTCTCGATTACGACGCTGCGCATGACTGGATCATGGTGAGCAGCCACAACCAGAGCGAGATCTGGATCATCGACCACTCGACGACGACCGCGCTGGCGGCCGGTCACACAGGCGGCTTGCGCGGTCACGGTGGCGATCTCCTGTACCGCTGGGGCAATCCGCAAGCGCATGGCGCTGGGACGGCCGCGAATCAGCAGCTTTACGGGCAGCACAATCCGCAGCTCATTCTTGCGGGCCGCCCGGGCGCAGGACACGTGACGGTGTTCAACAATAATGCGCCCGGCGGCTCGCGCGTGCATGAACTCGTGCTGCCCGTGAATGCGGGCGGGGGATTCACCATGATTCCCGGTGTGGCGCCTTTGCCGGCCGCGCCGCTGTGGACCTATATGGCCACGGGATTCAACTCCATGAATATCTCCGGCGCCGAACGCCTCCCGAGTGGCAACACACTCATTTGCAGCGGAGCACAGGCGCGCGTCTTCGAAGTGACACCAGCTGGTGCCACAGTGTGGCAGTACCAGACCACCGGCCAGATCTTTCACGCGCACTTCGTGGATCGCGCGCTTTGGGCGAGCGGCACATCCATTTCTCTCGCGTCGGGCGGCAGCATCAATTTCGACATCATCCTCGGGGCGCCCCACGCTGGTGAGAGCCACCTCATCGCAGCCTCGGCGTCGGGTACAGCGCCAGGCATCGGATTCGGAGCGTTCACGCTGCCGCTCAACCTCGACCCTCTGACGAGCTTTTGCCTCGATAACGCGAACAGCGCGCTCCTCGTGAACACGCTCGGAGCCCTCAATGCGCAGGGGCGTGCGCAGGCAAGTCTCGCACTACCTGCACTTGCGGGTTTGCCGGGAGCACTTGCGACGCACTGGGCCGCGCTCATCTGGAATCCGGTCACATCCGCCATCCGCGCCACGAGCGTTGCCCTGCCCATCACGATCCTTCCTTGATGACGTAGCGCCTCGGCCGCGCCACATCCGCCAGTAGCGCTCTTGCAATCGCGCGGCTTGCGTGGACGATCACGCCATCGCGGCAATAGCGGCGCTGCATTGGCGCCGTTGGCATGTCGCGGGATGGTCGTTGGTACCGCCGTGCCAAGCCGGATCGTACGACGCTCTCTCGTCCTTGTCGGCGCCATGGCCCTCGGCCTCATGGCTCAGCCCGCGCTCCGCTTTCGCGACAAGGTGTTCGACGATGTCACCGAAGCAACCGCCATCGCGTACGGCGCAGCACCCCTGCTGAACGGTTCCATGCAGACGCTGCTGCTCGATCTCTACACGCCGATGGGTGATGTCGCCGTGCTGCGGCCCGCGGTGGTGCTGATTCACGGGGGCGGGTTCACCACGGGGTCACGGCAGGTGGAGCCACTGGTGCGTCTTGCCAGGAACTTCGCGTCGCGCGGTTATGTGACGATCTCCATCGACTATCGCCTCGTGCCGGTGGGCGCAGACATGAACGTCGCGCTGGCCATGGCTGCGGACGATGCGCGCGCCGCCGTGCGCCGCCGTGCGCTGGCTGCGCATGAATGCGTCGTGGCTGGCCATCGATCCAGAGCGCATCGCGGCCCTCGGCAACTCTGCCGGCGCCGCCACCGCGATGACGGTGGCCTACGTGCAGACGTATGGCACGAGCAGCAATTCGGGCTGGCCATCGCACGCGAACGCTGTCGCGGATCTGTGGGGCTGGCTGCCCGCCCCGCCGGTGATCGGTCCGGGGGAGGCGCCGCTCTGCATAGTCCACGGGCAGATCGATCTCGTGGTCTTCTACTCATTCGCGATGGCACTGCAGCAACAAGCCATCGCTGTGGGTTTGCCCAACCAGCTGATCACCCTCGCGGGTGCCGGACACGAACCGTGGGATCGCTACTTCACGGATGCGCATGCGCACGTGCTGGCGCACTTCCATGAACACCTCCGCCTCGGCAGCCTCGCCGGCCTCACGCAAGTCGGCACCGCCTCGGCGCCTGGCCAGCTCGTGCTCGCTTCGTGCGGGAAGGCCTGGGATTTCCGCGTGAG
>SXUL01000119.1 GCA_005790545.1 Planctomycetia bacterium
CCGGCTTGCGCAACCTCGCCCTTGACGGGACCTACATGATCCCCAGCAAGGACCCGCCCGCCGGGCTCGCGCTCTACAAGATGCCTTCGCCACTCGCGCCCGGCGCGCACAAGCTCCAGTGGTCGCTTGTCTGGTCGCCGCCCGTGGACCGCTCGACAGGCGAAGCCAATCACGGCGGCGTGAGCCTCGTCCCGGCGGAGGTGCGCGGTCGCTGTATCTCCAATGCTGGTGTCATCAGTGCAGTGCCAGAGAACGTCTCCGGGCGATCCGTCGCAAGTTTCTTCCCCGGCGCGGAAGTGCAGCTTCGTTGTGCGGTGAACCTGCCGGCGCAGCCCGTCATCCTGCACGTGGAAGGGCCCGCAGCGGGCGGCCTTGCGCTGCGTCTCGGTGGCCAAGCGCTTGCTCTGATGCCCAGCGCACCTCATCGCGTGGCGGTGCCCATCGAATTGGTCGGCCGTGTGGGGCTTGAGCTCACCCTCGCACCGGACGCAGGCAACATCACCGCCCTGAGACTCGACCCCGCATGAAGGAACGCGGCGAACTGGCGCGCCGACTCGGCCAGTTCGACGCCACCTGCGTGGTGATCGGCGCCATCATCGGTGTCGGCATTTTCTTCTCGCCGGGACAGATCGCGCGCACGGCAGGCTCGGCAAACGTGGCGCTCATCACGTGGACGGCAGGCGCGCTCGCGGCCCTTTGCGGTGCGCTCACCTTCGCCCGGCTGGGCCGTCTCTATCCGCGCGCGGGCGGTCAGTACGAAATCCTCCGCGATGCCACAGGCCCGTTCTCCGGCTACCTCTGCACGGTCATCCACGGTACGGCCATCATTCCCGGCAGCGCGGCAGTGATCGCCATCATTTGCGCGCAAAATCTCGTGACGCTGGTCGCTGGTCGCGAAGCGAGTGCCGGTGAAGCCGCGGTGCTTGCGCAGGCGCTCATCTGGGGTGTCGTGCTCGCGAATTGCGCTGGCGTGCGTGCGGGCGCGGGGCTGCAGAACTTCACGGTCGTGATCAAGCTGCTGCTCCTCGCGGCCATTGTTGGCGGCGCGTTTCTCGTGACCGCACCAGCCGCAGGCGCGGCCAGTGCGGCAGGAGCGGGCGGCGGAGCACTTCCCTCCGACACAGCGGGAGCGATCGGCGGCGGAGTGCTGGGTGCGGTCATGGCAGGCTTGATCCCCGCATTCTTCGCATACGGCGGTTGGCAGCAGGTGCTGTGGATGGCCGGCGAGGTGCGCGACGCGGAGCGCAAGGTGCCGCGCGCGATCCTCATCGGCATGGCGGTGGTGGTGCTGATCTACCTCGCGGCCAACTGGGCGTACTTCGCGCTGCTCGGCTTCGAGGGCGTGGTCCACGCAAAGGCCCTCGCGGCGGAGGCCATGCAGCGTGTCTCAGGGGACTGGGGTGCGCGCGCGGTTGCGGCGGGTGTCACCATCAGCGCGCTCGGTGTGCTCAACGCGCAGTTCCTCGCCGGCCCGCGGCTCATCTATGCAGCGGCGCGCGACGGACGCTTCTTCAGCGCGTTTGCCCACGTACCCGCACGCGTGCAGACCCCCGTGGCCAGCATCCTCGGGTTGGGCGCGGTGTCTTCCCTGCTGCTCTTCCTCGCCGGTGCGGATGGCATCGATCCGCTGACGGCGTGGGTGGTCGTGCCGGACGCCGTGTTCATGATCCTCACGGCCTTGGCACTGCCGCTGCTCGCGCGCCGACGTGGCGAGCTGTTGGGCAAGTGGGTGCTCATCGCGGTGCTGCTCTTCGTGCTCGTCGAGGCTGCGGCGGTCGCCGGCGCGGTCCTGAACGAGGCCGTTCACGCCGCCGCTATCGCGGGGCTTGTGTGGATGGGCTGCATGGCGCTGCTGTGGGTAGTGCGCTTTCGTCGCAATGCCTCGGTTTGAGTCATCGGGCACATCGTTCGCGCGCAACGTGCGCCGCTCCCGGCGCTAAGCTCTGCGTGGCGCGCACGGCGCGCCGCACCATGCGCCTGCAACTGGTGATTCGTGAAGGCGAGACCCAGCGCACCCACGTGCCTGCGGGGCCCGAGGTGCGCCTCGGTACCGATCCGCTTTGCGAAGTCCGGCTCGATGCGGCGCTCTCACCCATGGTGTCGCCGTTGCACGCGCGCATTTCCACCGTGGGCATGAAGACGATGGTGGAAGCGCTGCAGGGCACTGTGTTGCTCGTGGATGGTGTGCGCGCGGATTCGGCGGAGTTGCGCGACAACACCGTGATCACCCTCGGGCTTGAAGGCCCGACGGTGGTGGTGCGGAGGCTCTATCTGCGCACGTCGGGTCGCACCTTCTCGGAGGTCGTCGAGGACGCGACCATGTCTACGCGCCTGCATCGTTCGCGTGTGGTGCGTGCGGTGGATTTCGGCACTCAGATCGTGCGGCAGTCGCTGGTGCACGGAACGCGCGGGCTCCGTTTCGCGGTGCTCGGGCTCGGGGCCGTGGTGGTCGGGCTCGTGGCCTTGCTGCTGCATGAAATCCAGGCGCGCAAGGCGAGCGAGGAGCGCATCACGCAGGCCATCGAAGAGCGGAGTGGTGCGATCGCGGGGGAATCGGAGGCTGCGCGTGAGCGCCGACTCGCGGAAGAGCGCGTTGCACGCGAAGCGGCCCGCACCGAGGATCGCGCGCGCTACGAGAAGGCGCTGGCGGATCTCGCGAAGTCGTTCACCAAGGAGACCGAGCAACTCCAGAAGAGTGTCGAAGATGCCTCCACGCGCGCAGTGAAAGCGGAGGAGCGACTGGCGCAGCTCGAGAAGTTGAGTGCTGCTGCGCGCGACCTGCATCGGCGCAATCTCGGGTCCGTGGGCATGCTCGAAATCGGCGTGTCGTTCTATGAACCGAACGAGAAGGCTTTCGTGCGCTTCGCTGAGGGCAAAGGCGGGCGCGTCATCAGCGGTGCGGGCGGAGCGCTCGTGCTCGGTGGCGAAGGGCGCCGCTATGTCGAGTGGCATTCGGGCACCGGGTTTCTGGTGAGTGCCGAAGGGCTGGTCGTTTCGAACCGCCACGTGGTTGATCCCTGGCACGACGACGAGAGCTTCGGCGAAGGCCTGCTCGGGCTCGGCTTCCGGCCGGTGCGTGAGAACTTCCTCTTCAGCTTTGCGGGCAGCACGGAAGTGGTGGATGCCGTGCGCATGACGGCGCATCCGACGCTTGATGTGGCCTTGGTGAAGCTCGTCGGTGGTGCGAAGGGGCGTACGCCTGTTGCGCTGGCGCCGGCGACTCACGTGCCCACTGTCGGCAGCGAAGTGTTCCTGCTCGGCTTTCCGCTGGGCCTCGAAGGTCTCTTCACCAAGCTCGATGGTGACAAAGCGAAGGCGGTGATGCAGGGTTCCTTCTCGGATGCGGGCGCGATTCTCCGTCGCATCGCCGCCATCAACGGCGTGCAACCCACATTCAATGCTGGCGTGCTCAGCAACGTGCTCGACGAACAGCTCATCTACGACGCCAGTACCACCCACGGCGCGAGTGGCAGTCCGCTCTTCGAATCCAGTGGTGATGTCATCGGTGTCAACCGCGCCATCACCCGCTTTGGCGGCGCCAACATCGGCATTCCCATTCGCGCCGTGCACGCTCTTCTTGCGCAACCCGCCGAGGATCGCCCGCCCGGCCCTGAGCTTCTCCCCGCAGAAGCGGTCGAAGCCCCCGCAGTGCCTCCTGCGCCAAAACCACCGGGCAAGTGAGCGCCGCTGGCGTTCAGCCGATGCCCGAACTGGCGTTCAGCCGACGCGAGCTGGCTCCCTTGAGCTCGCGATACGCGCTCAGTCCTTCGCCACGACGGTGTCGTAGAGCCTGGCCCCGTACTTGAGTTCGACGGCAGCGAGTTTGCGCCTCAGGATCTGCACGAGGAAATTGCCGCTGCCGCAGGCAGGCTCCAGGAAGCGCGAATCAATGCGCTCGGTTTCGGCCTTCACGAGGTCCAGCATGGCCTCGACCAACCACGGTGGGGTGAACACCTCTGCGTGGTCAGCAACGCGGGCCTTGGACTTCACAAGCCGTGCGGGCTCATCCATGTCGTGAGACCTTCATAGCGCCTCGAACCATGCTGCAAGACTTCACTTCACCCACCACAACTGGGTGCAGGCTCACCGCGATCTCCTCGGATTTCACCCAAGAGAGGAGGGTCTCAATGGGATGCGGTGTGACGGAGTAGCGTTGCGTAGCCATGGTCTGATGAGGAGCTTGCCGCAGCTTCCCGACAGAGTGTTTCGCAGCAAACGATGGCACTGCCACTCCGAAGTCGGCACCGGAATGACTGCCTGCGCGGAGGCGGGCACGCGGCCAGCATGTGTTGCGCTGATTTCGTCCGTTCTGAAGGATGAACTCGTGCAGTGTGTACTCCTCGCTTCGCCGGCAAGGGGCAGCAGCGGGTGAACCGGCTGCCGTCAGACTGTCGGGACTCGAGGTGCCGATTCATGGAGGGCAAGAGCAGACCTGCCGCTGACTCGCCGGGCAGGGCCGAGTCGCGCCGGGTGCGCGGGCGCGTGCGTGGTGGATCAGTCATGCCGCTTGCGCCGCCAGTGGCGGAACTGCCCTCGGGGTACGCGAGAACGTTCGCCGCCATAAGTCAGCGCATTCGTGGAGAACACGTGCGGGTGGTGCTCGCCGCAAACGCCGCGATGGTCGTGCTCTATTGGGACATCGGCAGATTGATCCTCGGCCGCCAGAAGCGTGGCGGCTGGGGTGCGAAAGTGATCGACCGGCTTTCCGCCGATCTTCGTGAGGCGTTTCCGGACATGAGAGGCTTCTCGCCGCGCAACCTCAAGTACATGCGCGCCTTTGCCGCGGCTTGGCCGAGGAAGGCAATTGTGCAAGAAGCTCTTGCACAAATCCCCTGGTACCACCACATAGCGCTTCTGGAGAAGTGCCATGACGCTGCTGAGCGTCTCTGGTATGCGCGTTGCAGCACCGAGCATGGCTGGTCCAGGAACAATCTTTCGGCTCAGATCGCAGCGCGCGCCCACGAGCGTCACGGCGCTGCGATCACGAACTTCCACGCCACTCTTCCTCCCATCGAGTCAGACATGGCGTCGCAAGTGTTCAAGGACCCATACCTGTTCGACTTCCTCGGCACGGTCGACGCACACCGCGAGCGCGAAATCGAACAGGCGCTCGTCGATCACATACAGCGTTTCTTGCTCGAGTTGGGCAGTGGGTTTGCGTTCGTAGGGCGCCAAGTCCTGGTGGAAGTCGGAGACCAGGAGTTCCTCATCGATCTGCTCTTCTATCACCTGAAGCTGCGCTGTTATGTAGTCATCGAACTGAAGGCGGCGGCCTTTGATCCTGCCTTTGTCGGGCAGCTGAATCTCTACCTCTCAGCGACCGACGACTTGTTGCGCCACAATGATGACAAGCCCACCATCGGCCTTCTGCTTTGTCGCGACAAGAACAAGCTCGTAGTCGAGTATGCACTGCGCCACTTGAAGCGTCCCTTGGGCGTTGCCAGTTGGGAGACACGACTCGTCGAACAGCTGCCGAAGACGCTCAGATGCAGCTTGCCGACTGTCGCAGAAATCGAGGCCGAGTTGTCCGGTCGTTGCGCGGCGCAGGGAACGAAGAGATGAGGGCGCGGGCCACGCAATGCTTCACGTCATGTTTGGGTTTGGTTTTTGGCGACGAATAGCGAGAGGGTGCGCTCTTGAAGCGAGGATCCGAGCTCATGGGGCGGATTGATGACGGAGGTGCCGAAGGGAGAGGTTCTTGTCTACGAGTCTGCCGAGGGCGAAGTCCGCGTGGAGGTGCGGCTGGAGAAGGAGACGATCTGGCTTTCCCAGCGCCAGATGGCTGACCTGTTTTGCCGCGAGCGCTCCGTCATCGCCTTGCATCTTCGGAGGATCTTCAGCGCGTGCGAACTCGACGAGAAAACCAGAGCGCACTATTTGCACGTTGCTGGCTCAGACAAGCCGGTGGGGCTTTACAACCTCGATGCCATCATCTCTGTCGGCTATCGGGTGAACTCGAAGCGCGGCACCCAGTTCCGTATCTGGGCCACGAGAACACTGCGCGAACATCTGGTGCGCGGCTACACCATCCATCGCCAGAGATTCGAAAGGAATGCGGCGGACTTGGAAGCGGCGCTGGCACTGGTGCGGAGGACCGCGACTGCTGACTGCTTGACCACCGACCAAGGGCGCGGGCTCGTCGATGTCATTGCCCGGTACACGCAGACGTTTCTGTTGCTCCAGCGTTACGACGACGGGCTGCTTGTTGCGCCGCAAGGGAGCCATGGCGGCGCATTGCCAACGTTGGAAGAGGCATGCGCGGCCATTGCGCGCCTGAAGTCAGAACTCATGGATCGCCGCGAGGCCTCCGACTTGTTCGGACTCGAACGGGAGGATCAGTTGGCGCGCTGCTCGGGGATCTGGATCAGTCGGTCCGCGAGGAGCCCGCGTACCCGACCATTGAATCCAAGGCAGCGCATCTGCTCTACTTCGCCGTCAAGAACCACCCGTTCGTGGATGGCAACAAGCGCATCGGTTCACTGCTGTTCGTCGATTTCCTGAACCGTAGCCAGCGGCTCTTTTTCCATGGTGAGGCTGTCATCAATGATGCCGGGCTGGCCGCGCTCACGCTGCTGGTGGCAGAGTCAGCGCCGCCAGACAAGGAACTGCTGGTTCATCTGGTGATGAACATGCTCGCGGGGCCGCAAGCGTGATGGCGATCGCCAAAGTTGCTGTCGGCTCCACGGTGCCGGGAGGCCGCGGAGCCGGCGCGTTGGCGCTTGTTCAGAGATCGCCGGTGCCGGCGCGGATCACGAGCTCGCGGGTGAGGAGCATTTGCGATCCGTCGGCAAAGGTGCCGACGCAGGCGAGTTGGAGGCCGA
>SXUL01000020.1 GCA_005790545.1 Planctomycetia bacterium
CCAGCACTTCTCGCGAGCTTTCGTTTCGAGGCGTCGGTGCTGCGCACAGGTGACCGCGGGGAAGCGGCTGCAACGCTGCTCGTTGCCGACCTTGACCGGTGCATGCTCGTGGATGCTCGCAATCACAGGCACGCAACGCGCCACGATCTTCACGAAGCCCTTCTCGTTGTAGAGTGCTTCGAGGATGGCTTCGTTCGCGTCCTCGCCATCCTGGTTGAAGCCAACAAGGAGCGGGACGTTGCGCTCCTTTGCTTCGGCAAGCGCTTCCTCAAACGTCCCGCTGAACCATGGGACCGACTGGGCCGCAAGCGTGCCGCACAGAAGAGCGAGAAGCGTGAGTTTGCACATCGCGAGACCCTCCGTGAGGGGGGCTTTCCATCATAAGATCTGCGCCCATGGCATTGCAGACCCTCACAGCCCAGCACCCCCTGCTCATGAACCGCCGCATGGCCGCTCGCCTGCGCGGCAACGACCTTGTCAGCCAGGCCACCTTCGGCCTCACCTGCAGTTGCGGCTTTGCGGGCGAAGATCCGTTGCCCGCAGCCTTTCCGGACCTCGCGCCCTTGAGCGTTGCGGAGGCAGAGGCGTTTCTCGCGACACAATGTGCGCCCGACGTGCGCCGACGCTGCCCCGACTGCGCCAAGGCTGCGCCCGTCGATGCCGCGCGCTTGTTCCTCTGGAGCCAGCACGCCGGGGCGGACGTGATCCTCGAGCGCGTAAACGAGGTGCCCTGCTGGCGCAGCGCCTCTGGCAATCCGCCGTTGGAGCCTCTTTCCCGCGAACACAAGTCCGTGAAGGCGGCGCTGGCTGATCAACTGCTCCGCGCGGCAGGATTCCTGGTCGCTCTGCCCGGAGGCGCAGATCACATGTCGCTCGTGACCACTGCCGCGGCGCTGCTTCCGGATTCAGCGCTACCCAGACTCGCGCACGCGCGCTTCGCCCTTGTCGCCGGTGACGAGGCGACCGCGCTTGAGAGCCTGCGCGCGGCGGCGGGCTCTGCCGACGGCAGCGCCCCCGCCTGCCGCCAACTCGGCGCGCTGCTTGCCGAGCTCGCGCTCCGTCATCAGGACGGAGAGCTTCTGAATCGCGCTCTCGACTGGCTCGATCAGGCCCTGAGCCTCGACCCGGGACATCCGGGAACATCCCTCGTTGTTGGACGGTTGTTCGTCAGCACCGGCAACTATGCCGACGCTCTTGAGCATCTCGCCCTCGCCAGTGCCGAGAAGGAACTCGCTCTCGATGCCGACCACCTCCGCGGCGTGGCGCTGCTGCAGCTCGGGCGCGCGGACGAGTCACTGCAAGTATTCGAATCTCTCGCCGAGCGCCATCCGGAAGATCTCGATGTGCTGCGTATGCGCGCCTGGACGCGGGCGAAGTCCGGCGACAAGACGGGCGCGCGCGCCGAGCTCGAACAACTCGCTGCCGCCCATCCAGAGGACGAGGAAACGCAGACTTTCCGCGCCCTTCTCGAAGAGGATGAGGACGCGGCGCCGCGCTGATGCGCGCAGCGTTCAGCGGAGCAGCGAGGTGTTCAGCGGAGCAGTGCGGCTCCGAGTTGGTTCACATCTCCGGCACCAAGAAGCAGCACGAGATCTCCCGGCTGGGTCAAGTTGGCGAGCGTGCTTGCCGCTTCTGCAGCTGTCATGCAGTGTCGGACTGAGCGCTGCCGTGCGACCGCACGCGCGAGAGTCTCCGAGGTGATTCCCTCAATGGGCTGATCGCCCGCGGCGTAGATCGGGAGGAGAATCAACGTGTCCGTCCCGCCAAAAGAGGTCGCGAACTCCTCCATGAGATCCCGCGTGCGTGTGTAGCGATGTGGCTGAAAAACCGTGTGGATGCGCCCAGTGCAGACGGAGCGCGCTGCGGCGAGTGTGGCCTTGATCTCCACGGGATGATGGCCGTAATCGTCCACCACCGTGACGCCATTCTTCGCGCCGAGGATGGTGAAGCGGCGCTCGACTCCGCGGAAGCTTGCGAGCGCGCTCAACGCCTGCGCGGGCGGCACTCCGAGAGCGGCGGCAATGGCCACAACTCCCACTGCGTTCTGGACGTAATGCCTGCCGGGCAACGGCAATGAGCCCGCGCCGATGTGCCTTGCGCCCTGATGCAAAGTGAACTTCATGCGGCCTCCACGCGCAGTGATGTTGGTCGCCATCCATGTGGCAGATGTGGAGAGCCCGTAGGTGATCACCTTGCTCGTGCGTGGCGCGAGGCCGGCCGCCACGGGATCATCCGCGCACACCACCACGCTCTCGCGCGCGCTGGCCATGAAACTCGAAAAACCACGGTGCAGTGCTGCTTCATCGCCCCAGTGCTCAAGGTGCTCACGGTCCACATTCGTGACACAGGCGATGGCCGGTGCGAGTTCAAGGAATGAGCCGTCGCTTTCATCGGACTCCGCCACAATGAGATCCCGGCGCCCGATGCGCGCGCCGCTGCCGGTGGAGGCGAGGGCTCCACCCACGATCAACGTGGGATCGAGGCCACACACTTCGAGCACATGACCAAGCAATGCTGTGGTCGAGGTCTTGCCGTGAGCGCCCGCAATGGCCACGCCTCGCGCGCCTTGCATGAGCCTCGCGAGCAGTGTGCCGCGCCGGATGCCGGGGATTCCGCGGGCCTGCGCCGCGCGGCGCTCCACGTGCTCGGGGCCGATGGCGCTCGACCAGACAAGGAGTTCCGCATCCGCGAGATGTTCAGGGCCGTGGCCGACGACCACGCGCGCGCCTGCTGCCGCGAGACGGCGAAGGAGCGGGCCATCCGCGAGATCCGTGCCACTCACTGCGTGACCGCGCGCGAGCAGCACTTCGGCCAGCGCGCTCATGCCGGCGCCGCCGATTCCTGTCATGTGCACGCGCTGCGGGATCACGAGTGCATCCATGCGCGCACGCACTCCTGGAACACCTCGCCACGGTGGGCGTAGTTCCGGAACATGTCGAAGCTCGCGCA
>SXUL01000120.1 GCA_005790545.1 Planctomycetia bacterium
CCGACCTCTCCGGCGGCTGGATTGCCGGCACCGCCTCCGCTCTCGCGCCCATCGCCAGCTACCAGCCCGTCGTGGGCTGGAACACTCACGTGCTCTCGACTCCTGTCGTGTGGGACGGCACAAGCAACCTCGTCATCGAGACCTGCCACAACAACGCGTCGTACACACTCAACTGCATTTTCAACCAGTCCGCAACGACGTTCACGTCCACGCGCTGGTACCGCAATGACGCGACGGGTATCTGCGTCAACCCGGCGACCACGGGCGCTGTGATGCAGCGCCCGAATATGCAGTTCACCTTCTCGGGCTCAGCTCTTCCGCCGGAGTATCAGGTCAATCAAGCCGGGTCCTCCATGGCCTTCAACGGTGCGACGGATACCGCCTACGCCCACAGCGTCGCCTCGGTCTGCTCCGGTGGCGCCGTGTCGACGGACTTCGCTTCCAACCTCCTCGGCAGCGGTTGGGATGTCGCGCTCACCTTCCTCCCGGCAGTGGCCGCATCGGCTGGTGGCATCACCCTGTCCGACGGACAGGTCGTGAATCTCAACCTCGGCGCTGGCCTGCTCTGGCTGAACGGTGGCCTTGCGCCAGCGCTTCTCCCCATGCCCGGCATGTTCTCGGTTCCCTTCGCGGCCCCGGGCGCAGGCTTCGTGGTGACGGCTCAGTCGCTCGTCATTGACCCCTCCAGCCCGACCATGATCCGCCTCAGCCAAGCCGCCGAGCTCAACGTGGTCGGCGTCGGTTCACAGCTCCTGGCGATGGGTGATGACACCAACACCATGATCAACCTCGGTGGCGGACCTCTCTGCACTCCGGCCAGCCTCAACTTCTACGGCACGGCCTACACGCAGGTCAACATGCTCTCGAACGGGCGCATGATGTTCGGCGCAGCCAACAACGGCTGGACGCCCACGGCCGTCGGAATGACAACCAGCGCCGGCAGCTTCGGTATTTGGTGCGACCTTTACGCTCCCGCCGGCGGCACCATCACCGTTGCTGGCGTGTTGGGTGGCGGCATCCGCCTCGATTTCGCCGGGATCAACTACTTCACCGCCGGCCCCCCGGTCACCTTTGGTCTGCAGCTTGACTCCGCAGGTGTAGCCCAGATCGACGGGCTCGCAGGTGTCGCGGTGCACGCGGCCCAGCAGTTGGTCGGCATCTCCGGTGGTTTTCCGACCCTGGCGACCGCGACTGCCCCCGTGGCATTCTCGCCCGCCAGCGCCGTGCCGGTTGCCGGCCCCGCCACCCCGGCGGACGTGATCTACGCCATCGGCACCGCTGGCTCACTCACCACCGGCCTCAGCACCATCGTCTTCATGCCCAACGCGGGCGGAAACTACGACTGGATGAGCCTCTGAACTTGGAGCGCTGAAGGAGCGTGGCTTCGATCGGAGCCACGCCTTCGCCACACACGGCCCGCGCCCTCGAGGATGCGGGCCGTGTGTGTTTGGCATGAGCCCATCCCTGTATCGTTGAAGTTCGATCACGTGCGCCCGGGGAATGAGCGCGCGCAAATACCCCAAAACCGTTAAGCCCGCAAAACCTGAAGTCGATAGGCCACGCCGGGTGCGCTCACGGAGAGCACCCAGCGAGGTCTCCATGAGCAGTGGTCGTCAGGTCGGTCTCCGCACGCGCATCATCATCCCAGCCTGCATCCTCGTGGCCGTCGGCCTCGCCGCCATGGCGCTCGTGGTCGGCGATTCAGGCCGCACAAGCACGCTCGAAAACGGCATCGATGACGCGCAGGAGATCGTGAAGCAGTATCGAGCCCTGCGGAGCTACTACACCGCGAACGTGGTGAAGGATGCCCTCGCCGGCGGCATGAAGGTCAGCTACAGCCACAGCGACCCCGGCACCATTCCGCTGCCCGCGACCATGATCCATGATCTGAGCGAGAAGTTCCGCCAGGACAAGGTGGGGATTCAGCTCAACCTCTACAGCCCCTACCCCTTCCCGAATCGCAAGGCCCGGAAGCTCGACGCATTCCAGACGGCGGCCATCGCAGCCATCGCGAAGAACCCGGAGCAGCCCTTCACCGAAGTGGTGGAACTCGACGGGCGCGAGACAGTGCGCGTGGCCGTCTCGGATCGACTCTCGGCGCAAGGCTGCGTGGATTGCCACAACACCCACCCGGAAACCCCTCGCACGGGCTGGCAACTCGGTGATGTGCGCGGCGTACTGGAAGTGAGCATCCCTGTGGATCGCGCGCTGGCGGCGCAGGCCGCTGGCCTTGAACGCGCACTCTGGCTCGGCGCCGGCTGTTTCGCACTGCTCATCGGGATCGGATTCTGGTTCCTCGGCGGCATCAGGAGACGCCTCGCCCGCGCGGTGACGGCAACCGAAAGCCTCGCCGCGGGTCGACTGGAGCGCATCACTGAACCTCACGGCAGCGACGAGGTGGGCCGAGTGCTCTCTGCTGTGGACCAGAGCGTCGTCTCCATACAGACCGCGCTGCAATCCGACCGCGTGGAATGGAGCCATTTCGGTCGCACCCGCCAGGAAGAGATGGACCGCGTGGTCGCCATGGTCGAGAGCGCACCGCTCAACCTCGCCAGCACCGATGCGGAAGGCCGCCTGCACTTCATCAACCGTGCCGGCAAGGCACATCTGGAGGCACTTGCTGCACAGTACGGCGGTGCAGCAACGGTTGTGAACCTCGGGGAACCAGCAGACCTCCTGAAGCTGCCCTTCGGAGCGCTCTCCCTCATCGCGGCGGATGCCGCCAACCTGCCCTGGCAAACGCAACTCCGCGTCGGCAGCGAGTGGCTGGACATCCGCATCGATCCACTCCAGAACACATCGGGCGCTCACGCCGGAGCATTGCTGAGCTGGAACACGGTGACGGAGAGAGTGAACGCTCGCGATCGCGAAGTGGAGCTCCACAGGAAGTCGCAGGAAACCTCCGACCGCGAGCGCGCGTTCGCGCAGGATCTGCATGTGAAGGTGGATCGTCTGCTCGCCGTGGTCGCAGCCGCCCGGGGCGGCGACCTCACGCGTCGCGTGGATGTCCGCGGCGAGGATGCCGTGGGGCGTCTCGGCGAAGGCATCGAAGGCCTGATGGAGGAACTCCGCGGCAGCATCGCGGCCATCGCCATGAACTCGCAACTTCTCGCGGGTTCCGGCGAGGAATTGAAAGCCGTGGCGCAGTGCATGGATACGGGGTCCAGCGAAACCGCCGACCGTGCAAGGGGCGCTGACGAATCCGCCCAGAGCATCTCCGCCATGGTCACCTCGGTTGCGGCTTCTTGCGAAGAGCTCTCGAAGTCCATCCGCGAGATCTCGAACAACACGACCTCAGCATCCGATGTGGCGGCGGAAGCCGTGCGCCGCACAAAGGAGACGCGCAGCGTCATCGAGGACCTCGGCAAGAGCAGCGCAGAAATCGGCACGGTGGCGCGTACCATCGCGAACATCCACCGCGACGCCTTGCGGGGCAATGCCAACCACGAAACCAAACACCACCGGAA
>SXUL01000121.1 GCA_005790545.1 Planctomycetia bacterium
CACACCTGAGATTCCGCACTGGCCCCAACTGCCGCGGCGCCATGCGGCGGAAGGCATGATTCAGCAGTTCCTCGGGGATGCACGGGCTGAACTGGATGTGCGCGCCCGCCAAGCCGGCTACTTCGTGAAGTCTCGCACCGGATTCCTCGCGGGCCTGGCCGAGGCAACTGGAGCTCTGGACGCTGAACGTGCCGCCGGATTCTTCGCCTTCGACAAGGCCCTGATCGCGGGGCGCTTTCCGAGGGCGCGTGTGCTGAAGGGCCAGGTGACGGGGGCGTGGACGCTCGCGACCACCCTGCATGTGGGTGATGGGCTGGCAACCTCTGATGCCGACGTCCTTGCGGCTCTCGTGCAGTTGGTGCAGCGCAACGTCCGCTGGCAGATCGATGCCTTGCGCCGCTTCGAACTGCCGGTGCTCATGCAGATCGACGAGCCGGGTCTCGGCACCGCGGCAACCGCAGAACAGATCCGTGTCGCACAAGCGGGGCTTGCTGAGACCATCGCGTGCGTCCGCGCAGCGGGCGCTATTCCGCTCGTCCATGCTTGCGCGCGGCCCCGTGCAGAGCTGTTCGCTCAGGTCGATGCGCCGCTTGCGCTGGACGCGCACGAGTTCGCGGATGAATGCGTCGCTCTGGCGCGCTCCCGCACCTCGCCTTGCTTCGCGCTCGGGCTCGCACCGCCCAAGACACCACTGGCATTCGACCCCGCCGCTCACGCCGCGCTGTGGCGTGCAAGAGCCGGCGCTGACGCAGAACCCATCGCAGCGCAGAGCCTCATCACACCGAGCTGCGGACTCGCGCTCGCCACACCCCACGAAGCCGCACGCTCCATGAAGCTCTGCGCCGCCCTGGCCGCAGAGTTTGCAGCCGGGCGGCGCCTCGCACACTGGCACTGAACGGGACTGTTTCCCGCGCGTCAGTTCTTCATCAACTCTTCAATCGCCGCGTCGAGCTCCTTCGCGTCGATGCCGAGGAAGGTCTTCCTGATCACGCCCTCGCGATCGATAAGGAATGCGGTCGGGAATCCGCTGACGCCCCACGCACCACAGAGCTCCTTCGTGGTGCCATCAAAGATGTTGGTCCACGTGATCCCGCTTTCGTCGCAGCGCGCCTTCACCTTGGCTGCGTCCTTGTCGGTGTTGATGCCCAGAACGGCAAAGCCACTCTTCTCATGACGCTGCACGAGCGTCTTCAGGTGCGGGATTTCTCCCACACAGGGGCCTCACCAGAAACCCCAGAACTCGAGGAACGTCACCCGGCCCTTGTAGTCCGCGAGGCTCACGGTCTTGCCCTCGAGATCCGTGCCTGAGAGTGCGGGGGCCTTCATGCCCACGCGGAGGTTGTTGAGAGCGAAGAGCCTGCCGCTGATGCGTTGCTTCCGCGCGGCATCCGTCTCCAGTGCGAGTGCGCGTTCGAACAAGGCTGTCGCCTTTGTTCGCGATGCGTCGTCGGATTCGTCCATCATGCGCTCGGCCAGAATCGTGACGATCGTCGCGGCGGCGGCGGCATCCTTGGCGATGGCCGCTTCGCAGTACTGCTCCGCTTCGGCGGCTGTGAGCGTCTCGCCGCCGTGCCCGATGGCGACACTGGCCGCAGACACCAACTGCCGGTCCTTGGCGCGCTCCAGCAGCGCGGCGAGGTCCTTCCTGAACGCTGCGCGGGCGGCCGCATGATCGTCCACTTCGCCGCTGCGATCGGGACGAACCGGCGACGTGTGCTGCACGCACCAGAGCAGCGCATCCACGTCGTTCTTGTCCGCAAGCGCGCGGAAAAGGGGCCGGTAGCGTGGAGTGGGGTCCTCGGTCATCTCGTTGAACGACTCGCCCCGCGCGCGCGCGGCGTCGGAGCGCGCGAACATCTCGCGCTGCGCCTTCGCAAGGGCGCGCAGCAAGAACTGCGCCTCCGTGAGTTCCGCCGCATCTCCTGCCGGGGCTCCGCCCGCAACGCGCAGCATCGCCGCCGGTCGTGCAAGCGTCGCAGGTTGCGCCGCCGGTTTGACCGGTTCTTGAGCCACGAGTCCGGCCGCAAGGGCGGCCACCATCAACACTGCTGTGAGCTTCATGCAAGCACCTCTTTCAGGGAGCGGATCATCCTATGCACACCGGAAGACGCGAGCATCACGCCTCGGCGAGGAACGCCGCGATACGAGGCCCGAACCAGGAATCCTCCTTGAGGAATGCGTCGTGGCCGAACTCGCTCGCGAGTACCTCGAAGCGCACTTGGCGCCCGAGGCTCTCCAGCAGATGCGCGAGATGTTGCTGTTCCGTCACGGGAATGAGCATGTCGCGGTCCACGCCCGCGATGAACCCGGGGGCGGTGATGCGTTTCACACCTTCCGCGTAGTTGCCGAAACCCGCGCCAAGATCCATGAGATCCATGCAACGCGAGAGCAGCAGATAGCAGTTGGCGTCGAAGCGATGCGCGAAGCGGCGGCCGTGCGCTTCGAGATAACGCTCGACCTCGAAGGCGAGCCCGCGCGCGGAGGTTTCCCCGTCCGGCTCCCACTGGAAACGGCGGTTGAACTCATCCCGCGAGCGGTAGGTGATGGTTCCGAGTTCGCGCGCAATGGCGAGGCCGCGCGCGGGACCATGGCCGGGCTCGTAGCGACCGCCCTTCCAGTCGGGGTCGGTGGTGATGGCGCAGCGCCCGACGCGCCGCAGCGCCACGGTGCCGGGCGTCGTCTTGCCTGTGGCACTGATGCTCACCCAGCGCGCCAGACGCCGCGGGAACTGCGCCGCGAATTGCAGCACTTGCATGCCGCCCAGGCTGCTGCCGATGGCCGCGTGCACGCGCTCGAGTCCGATGGCATCCAATAGCCACGCGAAGAGGCGCGCTTGATCGGCTGGCGTGATCTGCGGGAAATCGCAGCCCCAAGATTTCGCGGCGCCCGGCTGCGCGCTCATCGGCGACGAAGAGCCATAAGGCGACCCGAGAATGCTCGCGGAGATGACGCGCCAGCGGTTGGTGTCGACGCCCTTGCCGGGACCGACCATGCCCTCCCACCAGCCTGGCTCGGGATTCTCATCCGACGACGCGATATGGCTGGAAGCGCTGAGGGCCGGCATGACCAGCACCGTGCGCTCCCCCGGGGCCGTGCGGTCTCCCCACTGTTCCCAGCAGATTTCGAGCCTCGGCAGTGAACCACCAAGAACGAGAGGGAATGGGCGATCGATGACCAGCTGTTGCGGCATGGGCGCCCATTGTGCCTTTTCCCGAGGATGATTTCTCGCTTGCGGGGGAGCAGCCGTATCATCCTTGGCGTGCGGGTTCGCTTCCCTCAACTCCTTGTTGTTCTGTCGTTCGCGGCAGCGGCGCTCCTAGCGCAGGCCGGAACGGCCGTTCCTGCGGACCCGCACGCCGCCCTTTATCGTGCAAAGGCTGCGGAGGTTCCGGATGGCTTCGGGCCGGGCCATGCCGCGCTCGCGCGCTGGTGCGTGACCAAGGGGCTGCATCGAGAAGCCTTCGCTGAAATCTCGCAGGCAGTGCCGCTGGTGCCTGCCCATCCCGCGTTGCTGGCCGCCATCGATGAGCTTGCGTTCGCGGTGAGCACCGACTGGCTCGCCATGGCGCGAAAGGATGATCGCGTGGAGACCTTGCTCCTCACGCACGCCAGCGCGAACTTCGGTGAGGCTGCGGTGGCCGTGCGTCTCGCCCAGGATGAGGCCGCTGCCGAGCGCCTGCGGGTCGCGCTCAAGGCTCTCGAGCACCGCGCCGCATCCGCGCGCTGGGCCGGCGCCAAGGTTCTGGCGGAACTGCGCGATGCCCCGCTCCGCATCAAGCCGCTCTACAAAGCGACGCTGCTCGACGAAGCCGCGCAAGTGCGGCGCGCCGCAGCCTCGGCGCTCGCGGTCACGGCTGACCCAGCCTTTGTGAAGCTGTTCTCGAAGCACCTCGCCAACGAACATCCGACAGTGCGTGTGCGCGCCGCGGAGGCCCTCGAAGTCATCGACCAGCTTGCTGGCGCCGATGCAGTGCTCCGCGCATTCGAAGCGAGCTTTCAGCCCGCACGCGCCAATCTCACGGTCACTACGCAAACCGCTTTCTTGAAGGACTTCGATGTGCAGGTGGCAGCCGGCGCCGTCATTGCAGATCCGGTGGTTGCCGTGGTGCAGAGCGGTGTCGTGCTGGATGTCGCCGTCGTGAGCATAGTTGCAGAACGCACGGTCTACCGGCGCGTGCTCGCGCGGCTCGTCCGCCACGATTGGGGCGAAGACCCGAAGGCCTGGCGCGCAGCGCTCGCCCGCTGATTGCTTGCCGACGCCCGCGCCATTGCCCACAATGCGGGCGTGGACCTTCTCTCACGCATACGCATCGTGCTGGTGGAACCGCAGGGTCCGCTCAACGTGGGTTCCGTGGCCCGCGCCATGGCGAACTTCGGCCTCCGCGATCTCGTGCTCGTGAAGGGCGTCAGCACCGCACATCCGCAAGCGAAGGACATGGCCAGCGGCGCGCAGGAACTCCTCGCCAGCGCACGCCAAGTGCCAGACCTCGAGTCAGCCCTCGCGGGCTGCACCTTCGTGCTGGGCACAACCGGCAAGCCGCGCCAGCGTCTCCCGACCTTGCGCCCGCCGGAAGCTGCCGAGCGTGTGCTTGACGAAGCGGTCACCGGTCAGGTCGCCATCATCTTCGGCCGCGAGGATCACGGCCTCACGGGAGACGAGCTGCGCGTGGCCCACGCCGTCATGGCCATCCCCACGGCGCCTGAGTGCCGCTCGCTCAATCTGGCGCAAGCAACCCTGCTCCTCGCCTGGGAGATCTTCGACACCGCGCTCCGTACCGGGCGCACCGGACGGATGCAGGTCAGCCACAGCGAAACGGGCCGCTGTATCGACCACGAAGTGCGCGTACGCCTGCAAGAGGAGCTGCTCCTGATGATGCGCACTGTCGGTATCACGAATGACGGCAACGTCCTTCCCGTGACGCGCAGCATCGAACGCATCCTCGCCCTTGGGCCCATGCAGACCCGCGATGCGCGCCTGCTGTTTTCCCTGGCCCGACGCATCAATCCAGGAGTGGCCGGGGCAGAGCCAACCACCCTCCCCGAAGGGGATTCCCTGGACTGAGCGGAGATGCAAGCGCGCAGTCCGCCGCGGTCATAGAATCCGGCCGTGCCGGGCGATCCTGTCAACACAGCGCGATTGCTGCGCCTCCTCCGTTCGGACGATGCCGAAGAAATCGCAGCGGCCGCACTGGTGCTCGCGCGCCTGCGCGTGCCGGCCTCACGCGCGCTGAAGCCGATCCTCCGCGCGCTCGACACGGCGCCTTCCGTCACGGTCCCCTACATTCTCGAGTCCCTTGCGGCGCTTCGCGGTGCCGCCGTGACACGCGCCATGCTGCCGCTCCTCACGCGCGACGGTGCGGTGCGCGAGCAAGCGACGGAGCTTCTCGCGCAGCGCACTGGTGTGGTGCCGATCGTGCTGGCCGCCGCGCGCAATCCGGCGGCGGATTCCGGCGCGCTCATTCAAGTGCTGGAACGCACGGGCACACCCCTGGCGCGCAGGGCCCTCTTCCAACTGCTGCCGCGGGCCGATTTCGTCTGCGCACGCCGCGTCTTCGGTGCTGTCGCACGGCTCGCCGAGACCGGTACGCCGCGACTGCGCGGAGAGCTCGCGCGTCTCGCCCACGGCATGTTTCCACGCACGCGGCGCGCGCCGACTGGACGCATCGCCATCCTGAAGATCCTCGGCGTGCTGCGGCCCTCCACCTCCGGGCGCGTGCTCGTCGCTGCGCTGCGCGACGCCAATCCCTCTGTCCGCCGTGCAGCAGTCGAGTTCGCGGGTGTCTGGCACGGGCAGCGCAGGAATGCAGCCGCAGCGCAGGCCCTGCTGGCCATTCTCGATGACGCGAGTGCCTCCACCATGCACGCGGGTGTCGTCAGGGCCCTCGCCCACAGTGCCGAAGCCGGAGCTCTGCTGCCGCGCGTTGA
>SXUL01000122.1 GCA_005790545.1 Planctomycetia bacterium
AACCAATTGATACTATACTAGCACATGTCAAAACAACAATACAGGTCCGAAATGGGCATAATGGGTGACATCTTAGACGTAACTGCCGATGGTGGTCGTACTTGACCAGCACGATGCCGTGGGGGCGGTCGATGAGGTCCTTCAGAAGCGCCGAGTCCTCACCGCGCAACCCGAGGTTTTCGAGATCGAGGCGTACCACACTGCGGTCGAGGATGCGCATGACGCAGGATTCCCCGAACATGGTGGGCAGCGTGCTCACGCGGATATCCACGCTGCGCCCGCTCACCATCAGCTCGATGCGCCCATCCTGCGGCACGCGTGTTTCCGCGATGTCGAGGTTTGCGAGCACCTTGATGCGGGAGAGCAGCGCGACGGCGAGATGCCGCGGCGGCGAACGCAGTTCGAAAAGCGTTCCGTCCACGCGGTAGCGCACGCGGAACTCCGCCTCGAAGGGTTCGAGATGGATGTCGCTGGAACGGTCGCGGATGGCGGCGACAAGAATGTGGTTCAGGAGCCGGACCACCGGGCCCGAACGGGCCGCCTCCGCCGGGTCGTCGATGGAACGCGTCCCCTCCTCCGCGAGCTTGTCGAGGAAGTCGTCGAGGTTCTCCTCGACAGGGTTCAGGCGCTTCAACGCCGCGGCCACGGCGCGGTCGCCGGCGAGAGCGCCCTTCACTTCGAGGCCCGTCATGAAGGCGATGTCGTCGAGCACCTGCGTGTTGAGCGGGTTGGCGAGCGCGACATGCAGCACGCGACCCTCGAGCTTCCAAGGCACGCACTGGAAAGCCTGCATGGTGGCGGCATCCACCTTCGCGGCCGCTTCGGGCTGCACAGCCACCACTTCCAGATCAACCGCAGGCATGCCGGCCTGCTCCGCAAGCGCCTCCAGCAGATGTGCGCGCGTGATGGCCCCGGCGGCAACGAGGATCTCGCCGATCAATCCACCCTTCTCCGCCTGCTCCGCGAGGGCAGCCTGCACTGCAGCCAAGCCGCAGTTCTTGCGGTCACGCAGGATCTGCCCGAGCAATCTCCGCTTCTCGGTGCTCATGCACCTTGCCCCAGGCGATTGCGCATTTCGATCCTGTCCTGCGCGTATTCGAGCGCAGTGTCCGCATCGATGCGTGCCTCGCGACAGAGTTGCAGCAGGTGCTCATCCAGCAGGATCATGCCGCGCTTCTTGCCGGTCTGGATGTCGGAACTGATCTTGAAGGTCTCGCTCTTGCGGATGTAGTTCTCGATGGCTGGCGTATTGATCATGATCTCGAAGCCGGCCACGACCCCGCCGCCCTTCTTCGGCATCAGCACCTGCGAGATGACGGCCACGATGCTGAGTGCGAGCTGAGTGCGGATCTGCTCCTGCTGGTCCTTCGGGAAGCTGTCGATGATGCGGTCCACGGTGCGCGCGCTGCCCGTGGTGTGCAGAGTGCCGAACACGAGGTGCCCGGTCTCGGCGGCAGTGATCGCGGTCGAGATGGTCTCGTGATCGCGCATTTCGCCGAGCATGATGACGTCCGGGTCCTGCCGCAGCACGCGCCGCATGGCCTCGGCGAAGTCGGGGACATCCACTCCTACCTCGCGCTGCGTGACGATGCTCAGATGGTGATCGTGGTAGTACTCGATCGGGTCCTCAATGGTGACGATGTGCTTGTCCTGCGTGCTGTTGATCTCGTTGATGAGGGTCGCCAGCGTCGTGGTCTTGCCCGAGCCCGTGGGGCCTGTCACGAGAATGAGCCCTCGCTGGCGTGTCAGCAGATCCTTGATGTGATCCGGCAGACCGATCTCCGCGAAACTCAGGATCTTCGAGGGAATGCGGCGCAGCACGAGCGCCTGGCCCGCCTTCTCACGGAAGGCCGAACAACGGAAACGCGCTTCCTTGCCGAAACTGATGGCGAAGTCCGCGGAACCGCGCTCTTCGAACTCGGCGCGCAGACGCGACGGAAGCACCTCGGAAACCAGTGCCGCGGAGAGCTCCGGCGTCATGACGTCGGCGTTCAGGTCCTTCAGCCGCCCGGAGACACGGATCACGGGCTTGCGGCCGACACGCACGTGGATGTCCGAGCCATTCAGATTCACGCACGAGCGCATCAAGAGTTCCGCGTTCATTCGTTCACTCCGTCCCGGCCGCCGCGCCGACTGTTTCCTTCGAGAGCACGCGCAGGACCTCGTCGCCCGATGTGACTCCGGCCAGTACCTTCCTGATCGCGTCCTCGCGCAAGGGCAGCATGCCACCCGAGGTGCGCGCATGATCGCGCAGTTTCGCGGTGCTCGCGCCTTGGAACACCGCCTCGCGCAGATCAGTGCTCATCTCCAGCATTTCGAAGATGCCCACGCGGCCGGAATAGCCCGTGTTGCGGCAATCCGCGCAGCCCGTGGCGCGCCAGAACTTCTTCCCACCGAGGCGCTCCCGCGAGAGGCCGATGCCGGCGAGCATGCCCGGGTCTGGATCGTGTTCCTGCTTGCAGCGATTGCAGAGTTTGCGGAGCAGGCGCTGTGCCATCACCGCCGCCACGGAGGACGAGACGAGGAACGGCGCAACGCCCATGTCCACGAGGCGTGTGAGCGCACTCGATGCATCGTTGGTGTGCAGTGTGGAAAAGACGAGATGCCCGGTGAGAGCCGCCTGGATGGCGATGGTCGCGGTTTCGCGGTCGCGGATTTCTCCGACCAGAATGATGTTCGGCGCCTGACGCAACATGGCTCGCAGGATGCGCGCGAAATCGAGGCCGATCTGGTGGTGCACCTGGCACTGATTGATGCCGGGGATGTGGTATTCGATGGGGTTCTCGGCCGTGATGATCTTCACGTCCGGCCGGTTCAGTTCCTGCAACGCGGCGTAGAGCGTCGTGGTCTTGCCCGAGCCCGTCGGACCGGTCACCAGCATGATTCCGTTCGGACGGCGGATCACGCGCCTGAAGCGCTCGTGATCGCGCGCATCGAAGCCGAGGCGCTCGAGACTGACGAGGCCTTCCTGCTTGTCGAGAAGACGCATGACAATGCTCTCGCCGTGCGTGCCGGGCAGTGCGCTCACGCGCACGTCGAGTTGCTTCCGCACCGTCTCCGCGCTGGCGCGGCCGTCCTGCGGCTTGCGCTTCTCGGCGATGTCCATTCCCGCCATGAGTTTCAGGCGCGAGAGCACGGCCCCCTGCACCGTCTTCGGCAGATCGGCGGCCACCTTCAGCACGCCGTCCACGCGGAAGCGCACGCGCACGCGATCCGCCATGGGCTCCACGTGGATGTCGCTGGCACGGGCCTTCGCGGCATCCTCAAAGAGGTTCTGCACGAGACGAATGATCGGCCCTTCGTCGTCGCCCGCAACCTTCGCGGCCTTCACGGCCTGTTCGGAGATGGTCAACACCTCACGCTTGTCGATGCCGTAGTACCGGCGCAGCGAGTCGAGCAGCGCCGTCTCGGTGGTGAGCGCGCAACGGAACTCGATATTCAACGTGAAGGAGAGGTGTTCGAGGTTGTAGATGGCAAGCGGATCGGAGACCGCGAGGATGAGCTTCCTCGGACCCTCGAGCTTCACCGGCAGGATGTTGTTCGCTTCTGCCACCTCACGCGGCACCGCCGCGATGGCTTCAGGAGCGATGGTGCCCTTGGTCACATCCACGAAGGGGATGCCGGATTGGCGTGCCAGTGCCCGCACGACGTCCTCTTCGCGACAGTGCCCGAGGCGCAGCAGACACTGCCCGAGCTTCAGGCCGGTCTCGCGCTGATAGCGCAGCGCATCCTCCAACTTGGTGGCGTCAATGACTCCGGCCGCCAGCAGAATCTCACCGATGTGTTTGCGGCCTGCCGGCTGGTTCATCAAAGCTCCACCATGAGCGGCCCGCAGGGCACGGCGCCGCGGCTGATTATCCACAAGCGGGGCAGGAGAGTAAAGCAATGGACTCGCCGCAAGCGCGGGGCTAGGCTCCGCGCCATGAAATGGGCTCTCGTGCTGCTCCTGCTTGCGGCTCTCCCCCTGACCACGGCCTGCGTCAGTGCGCCGCCCGTGCCGGACATGGTGCGCCTCCCCGGGCAGACGCTCGCGAGCCCGGAGGCGACCATCGAGTACTTTCGCGCCGCGCTTGCTGATCCCGGCGAGCAGGCCGTGCGCCACCAGTACCTGTGCCTTTCCGAGGCCCTGAAGGCGGACGTGGAGAGGAAGAACGGCCGCGCGCTCACTCTCGAGATCTACATGCAGGTCCGGGATGACGTGCAGGAGTTCATCCGCGAGAAGCTCGGGGGGGACGTGGCCGGTGCCGAGATCGGCTCAGTGAATACGGATCGCCCGGGCTTGGCCACCGTGGAACTCGAACTCCGTGGCCGCAAGGCCTTGCTGCAACTTGTCGAAGAAACCAGCTTCAGCGTGTGGTGGACCGATCCCCTCCTCGGACGCAGCGATGGAACACTGCCCTTCGGATCAGAACCCGCGGAGTTGAGCACGAAGGAACTGCTCTTGCATCTGCCCATCACGGCGCCGGAGCCAGGTGCACAGATTTATCGTGTGAGCTACGAAAAGGCCTGGCGCATTCTCGGACTCGAGAACTCGGACTTCGCCACCGACCTCGAGGAATTCATGCGCCGTCGCGCGCACACGGACAGCGCCGTGCCGCGCGCAAAACGCTCCTGATCATTCGCGCGCGAGCTCCTCGGCGAGCGCGTCGCTCATCTCGAGGTTCGTGACCACGTTGTCCACGTCCTCGTTGTCTTCCAGCTCCTCCAGCATGGCAAGGATGCGGCGTGCAAGGGCGGCGTCCGTGACATCGACCTTGAGCACTGGAATGGCCGCAAGGCGTGCCGAAGCGACCGCGATGCCGGCGGCAGCCAACGCATTGCGGAGCGCGGCGAAACTTGCCTGAGGCCCGGTGATCTCGAACTCGTTCCCGTCCGGTTGAACGTCCTCGCCGCCCGCTTCCGCTGCGATGCCGAAGAGTTGCTCTTCGTTGGCCGCGGCCTTGTCGACGCGGAAGATTGCGCACTGCGTGAACATGTGCGCCACGGCCCCGCTCGCGCCGAGATTGCCGCCGTTGTCGAGGAAGATGCGCTTCATGTCGGGCGCCGTGCGATGCCGATTGTCCGTCAGCGCCTCCACAAGCACCGCCACGCCTCCGGGGGCGTAGCCCTCGTAGACCACGCGCTCCCAACTGTCGCCCTGTCCGACACCCGCCGCGGCTTCGATGGCACGCTCGATGCGGTCACGCGGCATGTTCGCGGCGCGCGCCTTCTCGATGGCGTACACAAGGGTGAGGTTCATGTCCGGGTTCGGGCCACCCTGACGCACCGCGGCCATGATGGCCTTCGAACACTTGGAAAAGAGGATGCCCTTGCGCTTGTCCTGCGCACCCTTCCGGTGCTTGATGTTTGCCCACTTGTTGTGACCAGCCACGTTGACTCCTCGTGCGTTCCTGAAACTGTAACTGGCACGCGCGCGCGGGCGCGCTTCAGGTTGTCCCCGCCACGCCGCCGCTGATAGTCTCGCGCGGAGTTCATGAACACACCCCCGCCCCCGCCTCCGCGCCGCTGGCACGGATTCGAACTGTTTCCCTTCCAGGCCGAAGCGATCGATGCCGTCGAGGCCGGGCACTCGTTGCTCGTCTCCGCGCCCACGGGAGCGGGCAAGACCATGGTCGCGGAGTACGTGATCGAACGCTGCCTCGCTCGCGGTGAACGCGTCATCTACACCTCGCCGGTAAAGGCGCTCAGCAACCAGAAGTTCCGCGATTTCACTGCGGCTTGGGGCGATCGCGTGGGCATCATGACGGGCGACGTCACGCTCAATCCCGGCGCCAGCGCGCTCATCATGACCACCGAGATCTTCAGGAACACCCTGTTCCTCGAACCCTCGCAACGCCTCGCCGCGGACTGGCTGGTGATGGACGAGATCCATTACATCGCCGACACCGATCGCGGCACCGTGTGGGAAGAGTGCCTCATGTTCGCGCAGCCCTCCGTGCGCTTCGTCGGGCTGTCCGCATCCATCTCGAACCTCGAAGAGTTCCGCGCGTGGATGCAGTCCGTGCGCGGATCCGAAGTCCAGCTCATCGAAACGCGCGATCGTCCCGTGCCGCTGAAGCACCACGTCTGGACCCCGGAAACAGGGCCGCTCAAGCCCGGCGAACTGAAGCGCGCTCTGGAGGCCAGAGCTCCCACGCGAAGAAGTCATGGGCCGAAGCGCGGCGCACGACTTCCCGAGCTGGTCGAATGGATCGCCAAAGAAGGCAAGCTGCCCGGGCTCTTCTTCTGCTTCTCGCGCAAGGAATGCGAAATGCGCGCACGGCGTGCGGCAAGACAGGGCCTGGTTGCACGCGACAAGAGCAGGAAGCTCGCGGAACTCTTCGACAGCCTCGCCCACCAGTTCGGCGTCACAGACGATTCCGCCACGCCGGACATGCGCGCCCTTGCAGTCGCTGGCACGCTCTACCACCACGCCGGCATGTTGCCCGTGTGGAAGGAGATCACCGAACGCCTCTTCACGACAGGGCTGCTCGGCATGCTCTTCACCACCGAGACCTTCGCCCTCGGCGTCAACATGCCGGCCCGCAGCGTTTCCTTTTCCTCGCTCCGCAAGTTCAACGGCACTGGCTTCGAGTGGCTGACGCCCCTGCACTATCACCAGATGGCCGGCCGCGCCGGCAGGAAAGGCCTTGATGAAGAAGGCCTTGTCTTCGCCAATGTTGATCCCGCGCGGGACGATGCCGGCGAGGTGAAGGATGTGATCTTCGGCAAGGTGCCGCCTCTCATCAGTCGCTTCAATCTTCCCTACAACGGCGTGCTGCGCTTGTGGCAGGACTTGGGAGAAGGCATCTACGACGCCGTCGGACGCTCCTTCGCAGCGTGGCAGAAGAAGGACGGCGGCCGCGCAGCACGCACGGCACTGCGCGCGCGCCTGAAGGTCCTTGAGCAACAGCGCTATATCCTCGGCAAGGGATTGTCGGCCAAAGGCCGCCTGGCCGCGCGCTTGCAGGGCTTCGAGATCCCTCTCACGGAACTTCACGCCGCCGGCTGCTTCGAGGAACTCGGTCCCGCGGAGTGCGCCATGCTGCTCCTTGCAGTGGTGCACGAGGCCCGTCGCACCGAACTGGGTTCACGCTTCGAATCCGCCGGTCTCCATTCCGCCAGCAACCGCGCACGCAAACGCTGCATGGAATTCCTGCGAGCCGAACGCGAAGCGGGCCTGACGGACACGATCAGGCCTCTCGATCATTCGCTTGGCGCAGCCATGGCAGCCTGGACCTCCGGTGCGCGCTTCGAGGACCTGCGTCAGTTCACATCCGCTCAGGACGGCGACATCGTGCGCAGTTTCCGGATGACCGTGCAGGTCTTGCGTGATCTGGCGCTGGCACTCCGCGATGATGCGGGCCTTGCCGAACGCCTGAAGAAGGCGCTCGATCTTGTGAACCGGGACGAGGTGGACGCGGAAGCGCTGCTCTTGCTCAGCGCGGGGCGCGCTCCGGCTCGAACGGAGGCACCTCCGCATCGAGACAGAGCCCGAGGATCGCGCTGAGCCCGAGGCCGGGTTCCTTCAGATCCTTGCTGAGCTTGGCGATGCTGGCTGGCACGAGTTGCCCCGCAACGCGCTGCCACTTGATCTCCCATGCGTACTGGCGCGCTGCATCCCGGGCGTTGGCAGGAATCTCGATGTGCTGAAGAGCCTGCAGGGCAAACAGCTCCCCGGCGAGTTCGTACTGCGGATGCTGCACCAGACGCGCACCATCCAGCATGGTGCGCTCGATCTTCCACGGCACTCCGCGACGATCCAGAAACAACGCCGCATGACGCAGGTGCTTTTTCACCGCGGGCTCGAGGATGAGCTGGATTTCCTCCCGGCCATTCACTCGCGATTTCTCCACACGCCCGCGACAATGCGCCCAAGTGTCCACGAGTGAGCGCCCGCGCACGAAGGCTGCCAGGCCGCGCGCTGCCTCGAGGTGGTGCGCCCGCGCCTCAGCACGGAGGTTTTCAGGCGCATCCGGCGCGTGCTCAAGCACTGCGCTCGCATCATCAAGGAACTCGATGCGGTCGCCGCAGCCTTCGCGCCACGAGTAACGCACGCGGAATCCCGCCTCGCCGTCCTTGCCGTCGGGAGCCTTGACCCGCGGCCGCAATTCGAAGCGGAAGGCCGAAGCCTTGAGTGGCGCTGCGATCCGCGCATCCACGGCGGCAAGAATGCTCAGTGCCTCACCTTCGAGAGCCTGAGGAGCGGACTGCGTCTGGCCTGGCAACGCCAGTGCGAGAAGGAGAAGAACAACGCAGCGCATCGGCTCAGAGTTGAGGTGCAAGTGACGTAATGATGATGCCGCTGCGGGCAGGGGCCGCGAACGACTGCTGCGTGGTGTGGTTGGCAAAGCCCGGGCGACTGACCGTCATCCAGGCATCTCCCGAGGGAAGCCCCTCGAGTTGCCACCGACCATCGGCGTCGGTCCAAGTGAGAATCGGCGCTCCGGCATGCAGCGGGAACGTGAACTTCACCAAGGCGCCCTCAAGGGGCTGGGCGGATGCGTCCAACACACGACCTGCGGCTGCAACAGCCGGCTCAAGTTCGATCTGCACCACCGGCTTGGCGACACTGATGCCACTCACCTGTGCAACGGCCATGCCGGGGGCCGATGCAACCACGCGATAGGTCACACCGACCACGAGGCCGGGCACCGTGAAGGCCCCGGAGCCGGACATATTCGTTGGTGGTGTGGGCGTGCCGTCTTCAGCAACAAGCGACACTTGCGCGTAAGCCGCGACCGATGGTGAGGGCCCGGTGACGCTGCCCGCGAGGGTCCAAGTCGGGTGCAGCACCACGTCCACATCGCTTCGCGCCGCGTTCTCGGAAAGGCGCACTTCCGCGACGCCACACCCGAGCTGGTGCTCCGCATTCAGGCGATAGCGCTCGCCCGGGATGAGTGCGTGTCCCTCGAATTGGCCGTCGGCATTGGTCAGGTACCGGCCGCACGCGACACCCTGTCCCAGAGCCGTCAGTTCCACTTCGGCGCCGGCTACCGCAACTCCTGAGGTGGTGCGCACAACTCCGACGAGTGTGGCGCCGCGCACCAGAGTCACGTCGCGCTCTTCAGAGCGACCCTCTGCAATGCCGGTCACGCGAATCGTGCGTGCCTCGAAATCAGGGTGAGTCACTTCCAACCAAGCGGCCCCCGCTCCGACCTCGGCGAACATCCAGCGCCCATCGCTGCCACTGTTGGCGTTACGAGCTTCCGCGCCCTGGATCAGCCTGAGACGCGCACCGGGAATGGGGCGCTGCAGGGAATCGGCGACGCAGCCCTCAAGCACAGCCGTGCGACGCAGTGTGGTGGAGAGGCGTCCGCCGGCGCGAGCCCTCAGCGTCTCGTTGCCGAAGCCGGCAGCCGAGATGAGGATCTCGTAGATGAAGTGCGGTGCCGAAGCAAAGCTGTACTCGCCACGCCCATCCGTCTCGGTGGCGAGAGTGGAACTCGTCGGCAGCAGCGATTGCCCCTGCCCGTCCAACATGTTCGAACGCACGATGACGCGCACAAGCGCCTTGGTGACCGGCTCGCCCGCCGCGTTCGTCACCTGTCCTGTGATGTCACATTCCTGCTCAAGCTCAGCGGTGGATGTGCCAGAGCGCGGCATGGATTCATCGCGGCGCTGTGCGGCAGCCTCGGCCACTTGCCCTTTGGCGCATGCGTCGTTCTGCTCAGCAGTACCCGCCGTTCGTGCGCCTTCCGTCGCGGCGCTGGTTCCACCCTCGTCTGCGAACAGAAGCCAAGCCGCCGCCGTGAGAATCACGACGGGAATCATGACGAGGGGGATGCGTTCGGGAACTTTGATCACTGCAGGTGTGACAGACAATCAACGCTGCGCAGCAACGGAATGAGTTCCCGCCGCAACGCAACGTGAGTCTAATCCAAGCGCACCGAAATGCGCAACCCTCGGGGCGGGCGAATCACGCTGGCGCCGCTTGCTGTCGCGCGATCAGACGCAACCCCGCGTCAGAACGGGACTTCGTCGTCGTAGCCCGCCGCCCCACCACCCTGGTTGCCAGGGCCGGAATCCTCCGCCGCATGGCTGGTGGACTCCTCACGGTGCTCAGCTCTGGGCCGGGGCGCAAAGCCTCCGGAATCGCCTCCACGCTCCGCGCGCGCGCCGCAGAACTCGAAACCCTCCACGACCACGTCCAGCTTGCTGCGCTTGCCGCTGCCGTCCTTCGCCTCCCAAGTCTGGAAGTCGAGGCGCCCCTCGACGAAGATCGGGCTGCCCTTCTTGAAGTACTTGTTGATGTTCTCTCCGGTCCGACCCCATGCCTTGCAGGTCACGTAGGTCACCGTTTCCTTTTTCTCCTTCGTCTGCTGGTCGTACCAGACGCGATTGATGGCCATCCCGAACTCGCACACCGGGGTTCCGTTCGGCAAGAACTTCAACTCCGGGTCCCGTGTCAGATTGCCCATCAACATCACTTTGTTCACGTTGCCCATGCTGCTCTCCCCTTGGAGGTCCACACTCCTGCACCCGGAGAACCAAAAGTCGCCCGGCGTGACAGAAAACAATTCATCACCATGGGGCCCCCCGCCGAAAGGTACGGCTGGAGTCTCCCGGTGGCGGGAATCATACGGACCCCCACCCCCAGCCGGTAGACGCCCGGAGAAACCCAGCCATGAGCTACCAGGATCGCCGCCGTGAGCCTCGTGTCGACACTGCGATCGATGCGAGTCTGGAGGGCGCAGAAGAAGTGGCCTGCCGCATCGCCAATCTGTCGCGGAGCGGCGCCATGGCCATCAGCAATGTGCCCGTCCCCGAGATGGCCCAGTTGCAGGTTCGCCTCAGTGTCCCCGGAGAAGGCAACACTCCGGCCTCCACTCTCGTGCTTGAAGCAGCGGTGGT
This sequence comes from Planctomycetia bacterium, assembly GCA_005790545.1. Taxonomy (GTDB): domain Bacteria; phylum Planctomycetota; genus SXUL01. The sequence continues at coordinate 10,834 of SXUL01000122.1, forward strand.
GCGTTGTGAAACACGTGCTGACGGTCGCTACGACCTCGGTCTGTATTTCACCAACCACACTCCGGCCTCGCGCGTGGCACTCGAGACCATCGTCAGGACCTGGACCCTCTCACCCGCCTGACGCGGCATTCCGCGACAAGACGAGCACACGGGGAATCCCCGCAAGATCGTTGACGCAGCGCGTTGTGAACCCGGTGCCAAGTTCCTTCGCGCGCTGCAAGCCCACCCCATCCAAAGCGGGCAGTTCCATGAGCGCGTGCCCCCTTGGCTTCAACGCGGTGACGAGATGCGCCGCAAGCCGCGCATGAAAGCGGAGGGGATCCTCACCGCTCATGAGGGCAAGCTCGGGCTCCCAGTCGCGCACCTCGCGTTGCAAGGATGCCCTTTCCCCTTCGGTGATGTAGGGCGGATTGCTGAGAACCAGGTCGAATCCACCCGCTCCCGCGAGAAACGCGAACATGTCCTGATTCACGCAGTGGATACCCGCACCAAGTCGCTCGGCATTCCCCGCAGCCACCGCAAGTGCGTCCGCTGAGATGTCCACTGCGGTCACCTCGAGGTCTGGCCGCGCCAGCGCGAGAGAAATGGCGATGCAACCAGTGCCCGTGCCGAGATCAACCACCTGCGGCCTCAGACCGTCAGCGCGAGCGGGCAGCAGGCTCAGCGCTTCATCCACGAGATGCTCCGTCTCCGGGCGCGGAATGAGTGTGGCGCGCGTGACCTTGAAACAGTGGCCGTGGAACTCCTGTTCGCCGAGGATGTAGGCCACAGGCTCACCCCGACCGCGTCGCTGGATGGCCTCGCGCGCACGGTCGAGCACAACTCCGTCCACGGGCATGTCGTGCACGAGCCAGAGCCCGAGGCGCGACTTCTGCAGCGCTGCGGCGACCAGCAATTCCGCATCAAGGCGTGCCTCCTCGACTCCGCGGCCTTCAAGCCAGCGAGCCGAACTCACAACGAGCTCTTTCACCGTGCGCGGCGGGATCGCGCTACCCATGCTCAGGTGTTTCCAGCGGCGAGCCGCTTCAGGCGTTCCGCCGTCTCACTGGCTGAAAGTGCGGCAAAGATGTCTTCCAGATGCCCATCCATGATGGCCGGCAATGCGTGAAAACTCGCGCCAATGCGGTGATCCGTCACCCGGTCCTGCGGGACGTTGTAGGTGCGGATCCGTTCCGAACGATCCCCGCTCCCGATGAGGACCTTGCGTGCCGTCGCGCGGGCCGCGTGCAGGCGCTGCTCTTCCTGATCGAGAAGCCTGGCACGCAGGATCTTCAGAGCTCGCTCGCGATTGCGACTCTGAGACTTCTCGTCCTGACAGGACACGCTCAGCCCTGTGGGAATGTGGGTGACGCGGATGGCCGTGCTCGTCTTGTTCACGTTTTGTCCGCCGGGCCCGGAAGCTCTGAAGGCCTCGATGCGGAGGTCGCCATCAGACACCACGATCGCGGCGTCATCCGCCTCCGGCAACACGGCCACCGTGGCAGCACTGGTGTGCAGGCGCCCTTGCGCTTCCGTCGCAGGCACGCGCTGAACGCGATGGCCTCCGCTCTCGAAGCGCAACAGTTTCCAGGCCCCCTTCCCGCCGACGGAAAGCACGGCCTCGCGCACGCCACCCATGGCGCGACCGGATTCGTCGAGAAGTTCCACCGCAAGACCGCGACGCTCGCAGAAACGCGTGTACATGCGCACGAGTTCAGCGGCGAAAAGCGCGGCTTCCTCGCCCCCGGTGCCGGCACGCACTTCGAGAATCACGCCTTCCGGACACGCATCCTCTTCGTCGAGGAAGCGCGCCACGAGCTCGGTTTCAAGCTGCGGCAGCAGTCCCTCAGCACGAACACGCGTTTCGGAAGCCAGCGCGGCGAATGCCGCGTCTGCAGCGAGCACGTCGGCGTCATGGATTTCCTGCTGCAGCCGACGACGCTCGAGCACCAGCGCAACCACCGGGGCGATGCGCCCGCGCTCTTTCATGAGCGCGGCGAGTTCGTGAGGGGCAATCGGATCCGCGAGGCGCGCCTCGAGTGCCGCCATGCGCTCCACCAGCGCATCGAGCCGCGGAAGGATCAGCGTGACGGGGCGGGCCCCGTCAGCAGCCGTCACGCCTTGCTCTTCTCAGCTCCCTCGCTGATCTTGTAGCGCTTCATGAAGCGCTCGACGCGACCGGCAGAGTCCACGAACTTCTGCTTGCCGGTGTAGAAAGGATGGCAAGCCGAGCAGATTTCCACGCCGATGTGCGGAATGGTGGCGTGGGTCTTGAATGCGTTGCCGCAGCCACACGTGACCGAGCATTCGATGTACTTGGGATGGATGGCGTCCTGCATGTCAACTCTCCTGACCGGGCCGTCCTGCCTCTTCCGGCAGGGCGCATCGCGGTCTCCATTGGCTGGTGATTCGGAAGGTGAGCTTACGCCTCGCCCATCCGATGCAAAAGGCGCCCTACTTGCCGCCCTTGCCGAGGGCAGCGATGACCTCGGCGGTGATGTCCATGGCGGGATCCGCCCAGACCACCGGTCGCGACGCAATGTCGTTCATGGTTTCCGCCCGCGTGCGCCCTCCCACCTTGGAGCTGGTGGTCATGAACACCATGTTGAGGCCGCGAGCCTTGGCCACCTCGCCCACCTTCTCCACGCACTTCGCGTAGATGTCCTTCATGATGTCGACCATCTCGAGATTCGCGCGCGTGATGAGGGTCTTCTGGTCGAGTTCGAACGTGGCCTTGAGCTGGGAGATCTGACGCAGCTTCTCGAGATGCTCGGGCGTGCCTTCCTTGAGGAGATCGAGCTCCTCCTCGAGCTTACGCACGCTGGCGTAGGCCTCTTTCAGTTTCTCGAGGGTGGCCTTCGAATCCGCATCGACTTTTTCGACACGCCCCTTCGTTTCAGGGTGCTCGTTCAGGACGCGCAGCATGTCCACCACGCCGGCCTTCACCGCCGCTTGCGCCGCAAGCGCGCACGCAAAACATCCGAGCAGGATCAACGAGAGGGTGAAGCGGCGCATGCAGAAGCTCCCGGAACGGGACTTTCCGCCGCAGGACAACGCGTTCACGTTGCCGCGGCGGGAGTGGATGGCCAGACCCAGACTTGAACTGGGGACCCCAGCATTTTCAGTGCTGTGCTCTACCAACTGAGCTATCTGGCCTCAGAGCGGCGCAGTCTAGCGTGGAGACTCCACGCTTCAACGGGTTGGAGCGCGTGCGAGGTCGTTCCGGAATGCCAGCACATCCGCGGCGATGCGTTGCCGGAGTGCCTCGAGGCCGTCGCAGCGCATTTCGTCGCGCAGCTTCTTGATGAACTCCACTTCGAGGTCGCGGCCATAGAGATCGCCGCTGAAATCAAGCAGGTGAACTTCCACGTGTTCGGCACGGTCACGCTCGGACCATTCTCCGGACTGGACCTCAGGGGAACCGAGAGTCGGGCGCACGCCGATGTTCACCAGACCGAACGACTCCACGCCCTCGGCCCTCACGCGGCAACCCCACACCCCGCGCGGCGGCCGCACTTCGTGGTGAAGATCGAGATTGGCCGTGGGAAATCCGAGCGTGCGTCCGCGCGCGTCCCCATGCACCACGGTGCCGAGAATCGCAAAGGGCCGGCCCAGCATGAGGCTCGCGTCCTCCATGCGTCCCTCGAGCACCGCCTCGCGGATGCGCGAGCTGCTCACGGGCTGACCACCCACGCAGACATCCGACAATTCGCGCGCACTGAAACCGTGCGCAAGCCCGACTTCCTTGAGCAAAGCGAGATCACCGGTTCCTCCGCGCCCGAAACGGTTGTTGTAGCCCAGCACCACATGGGATGCCGAAAGTGCATCCGCGAACAGACGGACGGAAAAATCGCACGCCTCCATGTTGCGCACTTCTTCGTCGAAGGGCAGCACCACCGCCGCATCGAGTCCGAGAGAGCGGAAGAGCCTGAGGCGGTGTGGCAGCGAGGTGATGAGCTTCGGTGTGGAGGCACTCAGCAGCGCGCGCGGATGACGCGCGAATGTCACCACCACGGAATGCACCAGGCGTTCGCGGGCGAGACTCACCACGTGATCGAGCACGAAACGGTGCCCCACATGCACGCCGTCGAAGACCCCGAGCGTGACCACCGGGCGCACGAGCCCGGCACCGCGCGCTGCGGAGAACCCGTCGAGGATCTTCACGTGTCCGTGCTGCGACGCTCGAAGCGCGCCACCAGCTCTTCCAGCTTGGCCTTGTTCGCTGCCCGGTCTGCAGGCTTCATGCGCGTGACGAAGAGCACTCCGTCAAGATGATCGATCTCGTGCTGCAGCACGCGGGCGAAGAGACCCTCGGCGCTCACCTCGAAGGGCTGGTTGTCGAGATTCATGGCGCGCACACGCACGGTCTGGTACCGCGCAACCGTCCCGAAGATCCCCGGAAACGAGAGACAGCCCTCGTTGCCATCTTCGAACCCGCCCCCCTTCTCGAGAATCTCGGGATCCACGAGAACCATGGGTTCGGTTCCCTCCTCGCCATCCCAAGCCACGAGCAACCGAGCCGCCCAGCCCACCTGGGGCGCCGCCAGTCCGATGCCATCCTCCAGATGCATGAGCGGGATCATCTCTGCGGCCTTCTTCCTTACCTCGTCCGTCACGCGCCCCACGAGCGGCGCTGGTTTCAAGAGGATGGGATCTGGATAGTGGACGACGCGCATGGGCTTTGACCGGCTTTTTGCGGCGAAGTCTAACGCTTCCGGGCACTTCTCTCGCGTTGATGCGGGAAGGCTGCGCTGATAACTTGCGCGACTGTTTCCCCTGTACGCCAGCGCAGCATTGCGCGGCCGGAACCGACTCACGTGGTTGACGTAAGCAAGTACATCGAACGCGCCGAAAGCGACCTCAAACGCCGCAACTGGGATGCTGCCATCACGCAGTTCGACCAGATTCTGAAAGTCAGCCCGGACTGCGCGGAGGCACGGATTGGAGTCCGTCAGGCGAGCCTGAAGAAGCTCGAGAAGCGCTACCCCTCGGCTGTCGAACGGACCGTTCTCAATCTGCCGACAACGCTGCTCGCCGGCATAGCAGCGCTCGTACGGGCGAAAGCCTGGCACGCACAGCTCCTCGAGCAGGGCCTGCGGCGAGACCCGGCCAATGCCCGGCTCAACCACCGCTTGGGAGAGTTGTTGCACGACCTCGGGCACAGCCTCGGTGCAGCGGCCTCATTCCAACTTGCCACCGAGGCGGACAGCAACGCCATCGAATCCTGGAAGCGGCTCGGGGAGCTCCTCGCGGCGCGGAAGGATTTCGAAAAGGCCCTCGACTGCTTCGACCGCGCGCTGCGCATCAACCCGCGTGATCAGGAAGCGGGGCGCATGCAGAAGAATCTCGCTGCAGAAGGCGCCATCCGGCACGGAGGATTCGAGCAGGCGACCAGCTCGCGCGACCTCGCCAAGAGCGAGCGGCAGCTCAAGGAGTCGGAGCGCGTGCAGAAGATCGTGCGCACCGCCGACGACATCAACGCCGCCCTTGAGGATCTCGCAGCGGATCTCGCGGCCCAGCCCGGCGACACCAAGCTTCTCCTCCGGCGCGTCGTGCTCCTGCAGCAAAAACAGGATTTCGCCGCAGCCCTCACGGCGGTGGATGCGCTCCTTGCGGTGGAACCCTCGCACACGGAAGCCCTCGACCGCAGGGGCGAACTCCGTCAGCGCCAACTCGAACGCGAGCTCAAGTTGGCGGAGGAAGACGTACGTGCCGGCGAGGATGGCGCGGATGATCGCGTCCGACGCATGAAGCGCGAACTGCGCGCCTTCAGACTGGATGAAGCGAAGCGCCGCGTGGCAGCACAGCCGACCGACATGGCCGCGCGCTTCCGTCTCGGCCGCGCCCTCCTCGAGGAAGGGGCTCTCGATGAGGCCATCGAGCAGTTCCAGCAGGCTGTCCGTGACCCGAAGCTGAAAGTGGGAGCCTTGCAGATGCTCGGCCGCGCCTTCGCGGGCAAGAACATCCTCGACCTCGCCATCAAGCAGCATTCAGAAGCTGTCGGCATGATTGCCGGCATGACGGATCTCAAGAAGGAGATCCTTTACGAACTGGCAGACCTGCAACAACGCGCGGGCGACCGTGCGGCTGCGGCGGGGACCTTCAAGCAGATCTACGAGGCCGACATCAGCTACCGTGACGTCGGCCAACGCATCGCGGCCCTTGCCTCCTGAGGCAGGCCACAGGAAAGACCCACATGGCTCACAACAAACAGGCAAAGAAGCGCATCCGTACCAACGAAGAGGCCCGCGTCCGCAACAAGGACAAGGCCTCGGCAATGAAGACCCAGGTGAAGAAGCTGCAGACGCTCATCGACGCCAAGGACAAGGCCGGCGCCGCGAAGGAACTGCCCAGCGCCTGCGCCCAGATCGACAAGTGCGCCAAGCACCGCATCATTCACCCCAACACCGCGGCCCGGAAAAAGGCCCTCCTCGCGAAGCGTGTGAACGCCATCGCCTGAGGGGATTGAACGCCGCCCCCCCGGGCGGCGCTTTCTCTTCCGGATGAGTGTCAGCCGAGGACGCCGCTCGAAGCCAGCCCCGACTGGGTCACGCCCGCATCCGGTCGTGATTGCCAGCACGCTCGGCATTCACGCACTGCTGTTCGTGGTTGCGTCCAGGACGCTTGTCGAGCAACCCGTTCCGTGCCTGAGAGCCAGCTTGCCCATCGAGGTGCGTCTGCGCTTTGAAGAGAGTGGGGCGGTTGCAATCACCGGCGACACTGCGCTTGCGCCAGACACAGCGGCGCACCCGATCGCTCAAGCTGACATTCCACTCATCCAGCTTCAGACACCCGCGCCGGTTCAGAGCATCGAGCCTCGCAATGTTGATGCTCCCGCCCCGCTGTCGGCAAAGCTCGAGCAGTCTCTCGAGCCACCTGCCAACGTCGTGGAGGCCAACATTGGAACAGAGACTTCCGATGTACCGCCGGAGCTCCGCGCAACGATGGACGCTTCACCTGCTGCGCAAGAGGTCGAGATTCAACGCGCGGCGGGGATCGATGCGGGAAGCACAACCGCAACAACCACCGCCTCGCCTGTCGCAAAGACAGGGGCCGGCTTCACACCCGGCAACGGAATCGTGTCTGGCTCCGCCGCTGCGTCGCAAGATGAAGCACGCGACAGGAGTGGCCTCTCGAGTGCAGCAGGTTCCGCACAAGGCAACGCCCTTGGTGGCTTTGTTCCCGCAACTCTCCGCACGGCAGTGAGGGTCCCGCGCTTCCTCGCGCGTGCGGCCGCGCGCTTCTCCTGGCGCGGTGATATTGAAGTGCTCGTGGAACTCGATGCGGCCGGCCGACCGCTGGCAGCCGCCTTGCACCGCTCCTCCGGTCATACGGACCTCGATGAGGCGGCCCGTCGCGCCGCGCTCGGATTCACCTTCGCGCCAGCCAGCAAGGACGGCGTCGCCGTGGCGACGCGCATCCTGGTGCCCTTCCGGTTCTGATCAGAAGCGCGTTTCCACGCCCAGCACGAGGTTGAATCCAGCCTCCTGCACTCCGGATCCGTGAACGCGATACTCCACATCGCCGACATTGGCGAGAGAGAGCCACGCATCCGTCGCAGCGCTCACCTTCCAGCGCGCGTCGAGGCCGATGATCGTGTAACCCGGACTGCCTCCCGGCGGCATGCGCTGCGTGTCCCGGATGTCAGAAGCGGAAAGCCTGTCTTGGTGGGCCACCATCTGCACTGAGGGTTGCAATGTGAAGCGGCCATCATCGATCTCCCAACGCAGCCCGAGCATGCCCTGAATGGGTGTGAGTCGCGAGGGCGCACCGAACACAGGCGCCGTCGAGTTCGAGGGATAGTCGAGCATGGACCCATCCGTGAGCGTGCAGGTTCCGAACAGGGTCCAGTCCTTGCCGAGGTCGCGGCTGAGAGCGAGATCAACGCCTTGCAGAAAACCCTCTCCAGCATTCGACTTCGTGACCACCGTATTGGCGCCGATGGTCTGTGCGGTGCGCTGCCGGATGATGAGATCCTCACCGCGCGTGTGCCAGAGTGCGAGCGAGCCCTGCCACTCCTCCTCATCCATATGCACACCAACTTCAATGGTGAGGAATCGTTCGGGGTCGAGGCCGGCCACGGGCACTTCCACCTCGTTCGAGCGCGCCACGTCGAAGGCGGTGAGATCGCTCAAGGTGGGCGCACGGAACGACTGGGAGACACCAGCCCATGTGTTGCATGTATCGCTGAACTCGCGGTTCACACGCACCGAAGCTACGGCCGAGGCAAACTCATCTTCGATGCGCATGAGCGCGTTGGGAGATACGCTGGTGTCAGCCACCCGGTCAGCGGAAACCGAAGCGAGACTTGCGCGCAATCCCAGCAGCGCGGACCAACCGCTCCCCAGCTCGATGTCGTCCTGCACGAAGAGTCCGGCGAGGTCACTCGCGGCATCATCACCCACCGGGCCCTGAATGCCGGAACTCGTGTAGACACCGCTCGCGTTGTAGTTGTCGCGCCACGAATCCACCCTGTCGTGCCACCAATCGAGGCCGAGCACGAGGTCGCCGACGGCGCTCTCGATCGTGCCCTGCACGACCAGCCCGAGCGTATCCACGTCGAACCCCTGCATTTCCGTGTTGCCGTTCGAACGCACGCGCCGGGACGTGACGTCGAGTGTCTGTATGGCGACGCGGAACTCGAGACTGCTGAACAGTCCACCCAAGCCAGTTCCGGCAAGGCTGAGAGCGGCGAGCTCGCGGCCGTAGTCGTTTTCCAGCATGCGATCCGTGCCCACGGTGGTGCCGTGATATGGGACCGCAAAGAGCGTGCGGTGAGTCCGGTCGATGCCGTCAAGATCGGCCAACTGCGCGAGGAGCTTCGCGGTCCACTGATCGCTGATAGCCCACTGGATATTGGCGTCGGCGAAGCCTGTCCGGTAACCGGTCATGGGCTGGCGTCCGCCATTGCCCTGATCAAGATCTCCGAAGTGTGCAAAGCTCGTTCCTGCGACGAATCCGACCTTCCCCGTGGAGCCTGAGACCTCTCCCCGGCCGGTGATCGAAGCTTCTGCGGTCGAATAGCGACTGACGAAGCGGAACTCCGTCGCCGTGGCCTTCCGCGGATCGCGCAAGCGCGGAATGGCATTGATGACGCCACCGACTGCGTCGGATCCGAAGAGCACCGAGCCAGGCCCCATGACCACTTCCATGCGCTCTGTCGAAAGCGCATCCACGCTGCCGCTGTATTCGTTGGGACCATTGCGCCAGACCGAGTTGTTCAGCCGCAACCCGTCCACCAGCCACAGCGTGTGATACCCCGTCTGACCGCGGATGTACGGACTCGACTGGCCGTAGCTGGTGCTTTGGAGCGACACACCGGGCAGGCCTCGCAGCGCCTCCTGGATGCTGCGTGCTCCTTCGAGTTTCACGCCGGACACCACGTGCGCCTCGTGCGGCACACCGAGGAGTTGCACCGGCTCCCGCAGCGGCGTCACGAGGATGGTGTCGATGCGCGTCACTGCTTCGTCCACAGCCTCACCGACCGTGCGCGGCTGTGGCGCCACGGGCGGGTCCTGAGCAAACAACACAACCGGCATCGCAAGAAGCAAGGCCAGACCATGGGATGGGCGCAGTGTCAGCATGATAGTGAGACGGTAAGCGCCTCGAACTGAGCTGGGGTTCAATCAGCCGCGCGAAAAGAACCCGAGTCCCTGCGTCAACCGTCCGCCAGCGTGCCCAGCCACACCCACCGCGATGGCGGCTGCAGTCAGTGCCACCAGATAGAGCTTCCGCCAGAGTGACGAGCTTCCAGCCCAGCGGAGACACAGCAGCGCCGCGAGGAGTGCTCCGAAAGTTATCCAAGCCCAGAGCTCGTGAGTTTCGAGTACTGCGTGTCTTGCGCCGGTGAACTCAAGGCTCTCCTCGCGCTGTTCTCCGAGCACGATGGCCGCCATGGCGGAGGCTGCGGCGCCGAGGAGGAGCGGCACTGCCGCTGCATGTGGACGTGGTCGCCTGCGGACCAGCGCCAGCCATTCCAACCAGCACGCGAAGAGCGTGAGAGCCACGGGGAAGTGCACCATCACGACATGAAAGCGTCCGATCCACTCGAGGAACGGAATCTGATCGGGATCGGAGGCTGTCGGCGCGGAATTCGACGCAGCCCTTGCTGCGCCCTCCACCGCCCCCGCCACCGGTGCCACGCTGGGCGCCGCAACAACAACCTGCGCCGGAGCGACGCTGACGAACTGTGGAAGGGAGGCCAGATACTTCGTCGGATCCTTGAAGAACAAGCGCTTGCACTTCTTGCAGCAGAGATTGATGAGCTTGCCCTGATACTCGATGACGACGGGCTTTTCGCCGACTGGCTCGCCCTCCATCACAGGACAAATCTCATTTGCGCCGCGTCGCGGCGGAGCGTCGTCCTCCTGCACTGTTGCGGCGGCGAGGAGGAGAGCCCCCAACGCAAGAAGTGCAAGGAGGATGCGCATGGTCAGCGGCCTCCGCCACTCCCGGTACCACCACCCGCAGGAGCCTGACCATCCTTCTTGGGCTGTGGCAAGTTCTTCAGGTGCTTCTCGGCCTCGAAATCATCCACGCAGGAATCGCAGCAGAGGTCGATGAGCTGTCCTTTGAAGAGAATGAAGTACGCGGCATCCACATCCTCCTCCGGCATCACCGGGCACTTGGTGTTGCCCACGACGACCAGATCCTTGTGAATCGCCATGGTGAGGAACCGCGCAGGACTCTGCTTGAACTTCCCGATGCACTTCTTGCAGCACAGTCCGACCTTGTGGCCCTGCCAAGTGATGCTCTGATCGGGCTTCACGGCCTTGGGCATGCAGGGACAACGTTCGTTCTTGACTTCGACGACTTTGTCTGCGGGATAGGCGACCTTCTTCGCCGCAGCAATGTCCTCGTTTGCCTTCTTCCGGCATTCCTTGCTGCACACGTGAACACGCTCTCCATCGGATTCGAGGTAGAGCTTCCGGTTCACTTCCTTGCCATCCACGGGGCACTTCGCGTTGCCGTAGAAGGGCTGGACGGCTTTGTCTTGTGCGAAAAACACGCTTGCCACAGCGCACAACACGAGCAGGAAACGCATGGACATCTTCAACTCTCCCTTGGCGCACATGGTACCAGCGGCCCTTGACGGGAAGCAGCCGCCACGGATGCTCACGTCATGTCCTACGCGGCGTCCACACGCAGCCTCCTCTTGGTGATGATCGCAGCGTCCGCGCTGGCCTTGGGGTTCATTCTCTTCGTTCCACCGCTCCCGCAGGATCCCGGCTACCACGCGTTTCACGCGCAATGCGAGTGGGCAGGCATTCCGCACGCAGAACTGGTGCTGACAAACATCTTCTTTCTTTGCGCTGCCGCGCGTGGCTCGGCCGCCATCGCCGCAGCTCGACGCCGCGGTACGGGGATCCCGGAACTCTTGCCGTGGATCACGGCCACTGTCGGAGTGTTCCTCACGGCCTTCGGTTCCGCCTGGTACCACCTCGCGCCTTCCAACGAGACTCTCGTCTTCGATCGCCTGCCCATGACCATCGCCTTTGCAGGCCTGACAGCCGGTGCGATCAAGGAGTGCCTCGGAGTCAAGGCAGCGCTCGCGACTCTCGTCGTCATGCTGCCCCTCGGCATCGCGAGCGTGCTTGCGTGGCATGCCTCGGAGCTTCGGGGCCATGGTGATCTCCGTTTCTACGGTCTGATTCAGTTCCTGCCTCTGCTGGTGCTGCCTCTCATCTTCTGGATGACGCGGCCGCGTTGCACAGGGCTCGGCGCGTTTCTGATCGCGCTCCTCTGCTACGTCGCCGCGAAGGTGCTGGAAGGTCTCGACGCCCAACTCGGCCATGCACTGCTCTTCTCGGGGCATGGCTGGAAACACATGCTCGCTGCCGGGGCGGCGGCCACGCTGCTCACCTTTCCGGCGCGCGCGCGCGCACTGCCCGCGCTCGGTGACGCTCTGTGCGCTCGCATCGTGAAGGTGCAAAAGGAGGATCTCTTTGGTGTGGTCGCGCGCGCGGACCTCGCCGGCACGCCCGTCGCACTGCGCGATATCCGCTCCGCTCGTTGGTGGACCAAACCCATTGCCACGCTGCTTTTCTGGAACGAAGAGGTGGCGCTCGCAGCGCTTCACGACACGGACAAGAAACACCTGCCGACGCTGGTCGGGCGCGCGCGCGGCATGCTGCTCCGCAGTTGGATCAGTGGTCTGCCGCTCATGGATGCGCCGCCTCCCACGGTGGAGGCCTTTGTGGAAGCGCGCGCGCTGCTGCGGAAGCTCCGGCGTCTCGGCGTCACTCACAACGACACGCACAAGCCTCCGAACTGGATCGTGCTCGAGGATGGATCGCTCGCCCTCATCGATTTTCAGCTCGCCCGCGTGCATGTGCGTAGAGGACCGTTCTTCCGCATGCTGGCGCGCGAGGATCTGCGCCACCTCTTGAAACAACAACAGCGCTTCCGGCCGGGCTCGCTCACTCCGCGGGGGCTCTCGTTGCTGCGGAACAAGGCACCCACAGCCCGACTCTGGCGCGCGCTGGCGAAACCGCTCTATGTGCTGGTGACTCGGAAACTCCTCAAATGGCAGGACCGCGAGGGCCGCGGCTGATCAGAGCTGAGTGAGTTTGAGTTCGCGCAACCAGAAGAACTCGCCCTCTCCCGTGAGCGCGAGGTGGCCTCGCGGTGGAGCCGCAACTTCCGCCTCCGCGGTCACGGTGCCGTTGATGCACACCGTCAACTTCTGTCCCTGCATCCGGATCACGAGCTTGTTCCATGCACCCGTGGGTTCCATGGCCGCAGCACGTGCGGGCATGACACCGCGGATGCTGCCCGCCGGGTCCTTGCCCGCCGCACCGGCGAGTTGGTCCGCCAGCACGACCACCGGGGCCTTTCCGAGTGTGCCATCGCCGGGAGCGCGTACGGCGATACCCGCGCTGGAGCCGGCATCGCTGCGGATATCGCAACGGAGCTCGAAATCCCCCAGTTCCTCGGCGTACGTCAGGGTGCCGGGCTCATCCCCGCAAGCGAGCACTCCCCCCTCGATCATGAAGGAACGCACACCGCCGGTGACGATCCACCCGGCGTAGCTTGTGCCGTTGAAAATCGTCGCAGCTTGAGGTGAAAGCGTGTGCTCCTCTTTCGCGGAGCATGCGCCAAGGAGGAACAGCATGGGCAAGAGCACTCGTGCGGATGTGCGCATGGGCCTAGTATAGGAAGCGCATGCCTCCGGATGCTCCTGCACTTCGATTCACGGCCCACGCTTTCGCGGAGCTGACACCCGCCCTGCTGCACGAGATCCTGCGCCGGCGCGCAGAGGTGTTCGTGATGGAGCAACGCTGCTTCTATCTTGATCCCGACGAACACGATCCTGAGGCGCGCCACGTCGTGGGCTGGCTCGATGACCGCATCGTGGCCGGTGCCAGACACTTCCCCTGGCAGGGCCGCCGGAAGATCGGGCGCGTGCTCACCACCAAGGACGTGCGCGGGACGGGCACAGGACGCGCGCTCATGCGGGCAGTGCTCGCGGATATCGGCCCAGTGGAAACCGTCCTTGAAGCGCAGGCCTATCTCCAGCGCTTCTACGAGTTCTTCGGCTGGAAGGCCGAGGGCGGCGTCTACGACCTCGACGACATGCCACACATCTTCATGCGCCGCCCGGCGGGCGGTTAGTCGAGGGTGACGAGCACGTCGCCGTTGCCGACGGCGATGCCCTCGCTCACGTGAATGCGACGCACAACCCCGGAACCCGGACTGCGGATCTCGTTTTCCATCTTCATGGCCTCGAGAATCACGAGCGGTGTGCCCGGACCGACTTCCTCGCCTTCACGCACGAGAATCTTCGCGACGCGCCCCGGCATCACGCTCTTGATGATGCAGGGCCCGCTCTTTCCGCCCGCGCTTTCGAGCAAGCGCGCGTTGCGCGCTTGTTCCGATTCCACGCGGAAGCAGAGCTGCCGCGCGCGCAGGCCAACAGTCACTTCATCTTCGTGACGCACTACCGAGGCTTCGAAGGACGCATTGCCGATCAGCACGCTCCACAGCGACGTGCCACCTGCAGAACGCAGATCGAGCACGTATTCGCGCTCCTCGAATTGGATGCGATAGCGGCCATCATCGCGGATTTCGGCGTCCATGGCGTACTCGCGCCCGCCGTGTGTGACGACCCAACGCATCAGCCACCCCTCATGGCGTTGCGACGCCCTTCGAGTTTCCACGGATCGGGGCTGGCGAGCCCTTGTGCGCCCTGCGGCCGGCCGCGGCGCGCCGTTTCGGCACTCACCGCCACCGCCACCATGGCCGCCGCAAGCAGCACATCCTCCGGCACACCGTTCGCTTGCATGCGACCGATGAGCCCGGTGTCGTAGGTGCCCGAGGCGAATTCCTCTCCGCGTACCACCCTTCCGAGGAAGGCGATGTTGGTGCGCAGGTCCGCGATCTTCATTTCCGCGAGCGCCTGCTTCATGCGCGTGAGTGCTTCATCACGATCGCGCCCGTGCACGATGAGCTTTGCCAACAATGAGTCGTACCAGAGCGTGATCTCGAGGCCGGCGAACAGCGCCGAATCCAGACGCACGCCCGGGCCACCCGGCAGTGCGAGCGCATCCACGCGCCCGATGCAGGGCAGGAACCCGTTGTCCGGATCTTCGGCACAGATGCGCGCTTCGATGGCGTGCCCGCGTTGCGCGAGGTCTTCCTGCCGGAACGACAGCGGCAGGCCGGCAGCCACGCGAATCTGTTCGCGCACGAGATCCACACCGCAGACAAGCTCGGTGACAGGATGTTCGACCTGCAAGCGGGTGTTCACTTCAAGGAAGTAGAACTCGCGCTGTGCATCCACGAGAAACTCGAAGGTACCCGCGCCCGTGTACCCGATGGCACGCGCCGCCTGGACGGCTGTCGCCCCCATGCGCTCGCGCAGAGCGGGTGTCACAAAAGGACTCGGCGATTCTTCGAGCACCTTCTGGTGGCGGCGCTGCACGCTGCATTCGCGCTCGAAGAGATGAACCACGTTGCCGTGCGTGTCGCCGAAGATCTGGATCTCGATGTGGTGCGGGTTCTCGACGTAGCGCTCGATGTAGACCGTGCCATCACCAAATGCGGTCCGGGCTTCACCCTCGGCGCGCTCGTAGGCCGGGAGCAGCTCCGCTTCCGCCCGCACGATGCGGATGCCCTTCCCACCGCCACCGGCACTGGCCTTGAGCATCAAGGGGTAGCCGACCTCGCGCGCGCTCTCGACGAGGTTCTCGCGCGTGATGCCGCTCTTCCCGGGAACCAGCGGCACGCCCGCGCGACTCATGGTTTCCCGTGCGCGGATCTTGTCGCCCATGGCCGTGATCACTTCCGGGGACGGGCCGATGAAGGTGAGACCCGCGGCCGCAACCGCGCGCGCGAAGGCCGCGTTCTCCGACAGGAATCCGGAGCCGGGATGGATGGCGTCCGCACCGGTCGCCTTCGCGGCGATGAGAAGAAGCGACTGGTTCAAGTAGGTCTTCGAGGGCTCGTTCCCGGGCAGATGAAACGCCTCGTCCGCGTAGCGCACGTGCAGCGCGCCGCGATCGGCATCGGACCAGACCGACACGGCCGCCAGACCCATTTCGTGGATGGCGCGAATGACGCGCACCGCGATCTCGCCGCGGTTGGCCACGAGCACTTTCTTGATGCCACCCACAGCGCCCCTCATCGGCAGCACCTCACAGCGGAATGTTCCCGTGCTTCCGCGGCGGATTCTTGTCGCGCTTGCCGGCGAGAAGGCGCAGCGCACGGATGAGGCGCGGGCGCGTCTCTTCGGGTTCGATGATGTCGTCCACGTAGCCGCGGGCCGCCGCGGCAAACGGATTGGCGAAGGTCTCGGTGTATTCGCGCACGAGGCGTTCCTCGACTTCCGCGCGCTTGTCGCCGGCCTCCTCGATCTCGCGCTTGAAGATGATCTCCACGGCTCCCTTCGGGCCCATGACCGCGATCTCGGCGCCGGGCCAGGCGAGATTCACGTCCCCGCGAATGTGTTTCGAGGAAAGCACGTCGTATGCGCCCCCATAGGCCTTGCGCGTGATCACGGTCAGCTTCGGCACCGTCGCCTCGCAGTAGGCATAGAGGAGCTTCGCACCGTGGCGAATGATGCCGCCGTGCTCCTGGGCCAGCCCGGGCATGAAACCCGGCACATCTTCGAACGTGACCAGCGGAATGTTGAAGCAATCGCAGAAACGCACGAAGCGCGCGCCCTTCACGGAGGCATCAATGTCGAGAACTCCCGCCAGCACGGCAGGCTGGTTGCCGACGATGCCGACCACGCGGCCATCGAGATGCGCAAAGCCGGTGATGATGTTCTGTGCAAAACGCGCCTGCACTTCGAAGAAGCGACCATCGTCCACGACGCGGGTGATGACATCCCGGATGTCATAGGGCTTGTTCGGCTGCAGCGGCACGATGGAGTTCAACTGCTCGTCGCGCCGCTCCGAAGAATCCTGCGTCGGACGGAGCGGCGGATCCTCCATGTTGTTGAGCGGGAGGAAAGAGAGCAGCTCGCGCGTGAGCGCAATGGCTTCCGCGTCCGTGGCCGCGGCGAAGTGCGCGACTCCGGATTTCTCGGCATGCACGGCCGTGCCGCCGAGTTGTTCGCTGGTCACCGTCTCGTGAGTCACGGTCTTCACCACGTTCGGCCCCGTGATGAACATGTAGGCGGATTTCTCCGACATGATCACGAAGTCGGTGATGGCCGGGCTGTAGACCGCTCCGCCAGCACAAGGCCCGAGGATGCACGAGATCTGCGGCACCACGCCAGAGGCGAGCGTGTTCCTGAGGAAGATGTCGGCGTAGCCACCCAGGCTCACCACGCCTTCCTGGATGCGTGCGCCACCCGAGTCGTTCAGCCCGATCACGGGCTTGCCGACCTTCATGGCCATGTCGAGGAGCTTGCAGATCTTCGCGGCGTGGGCTTCCGAAAGCGACCCGCCGAAGACGGTGAAGTCCTGCGAGAAGACGAAAACCTCGCGGCCATCCACACGCCCATGGCCGGTCACCACGCCGTCTCCGGGGATGAGCTTTTTCTCCATGCCGAAGTCACGGCAACGGTGCGTGACGAAGGCATCCATCTCGATGAACGACCCCGGGTCGAGCAGGAGATCGATGCGCTCGCGGGCTGTGAGCTTTCCGCGCGCATGCTGCGCGTCGATCCGGTCTTGTCCGCCGCCGAGGCGTGCAGCCTCACGCATCTGTTCCAATCGCTGGCGAGGATCCATGGCGCGGGATGCTACCTCAGGCTTGCGGCTCGGACAGTTCGATGAGCACGCCGCCGGTCGATTTCGGATGCACGAACGCCACTTGCCGCCCCTCGGCACCCGGCCGCGGAGCGGCATCGATGAGCTTCAGCCCCGAGGCGGAAAGGCCGGCGAGCACGCCCGCGATGCCCTCCACTTCGAGGCAGATGTGATGCAAGCCAGGCCCGCGCTTCGCAAGAAACGCCGTGATGGGTGAAGCCTCATCCAGCGGTTCCATCAGTTCCACGCGCTGGCTGCCGAGCAGCAGCACAGCCACGCGCACGCGCTGGTCTTCGACCACCTCGAGTGCATGCAGATGAAAACCCAACGCATCTGTCCAGAGGGGCAGGACCGTGTCGAGTGATTGCACCGCGATCGCAACGTGATGAATGCCCGTGAGCATCAAGGGCCTCCCGTCACATGAACTTCGTGGTGGCGCCCGAAGACGCCTTCGAGGACCGCCGTGATCTCGCCGAGGGTGACGCGCGCCTCCACGGCATCCAGCACGGGCTGAAAGAGATTCGCGCCACTCAGCGCCGCGACATGGATCGCCAGCAACGCCGCCTCCGCGCGACCCGCGTTGCGCCGCGCTCGCAAGCTGCGCATGGCCTCCGCGCGCGCACCGGCAAGTTCCGGATCGTGCTTGAAGAGCGGCACCTTGGTCGGCGCGCCTTCCTCGTGACAGTTCACGCCCACGACCTTCTGCGCACCGCTTTCGATGGCGCGTTGATGGACATATGCCGCGCGCTGGATCTCGCGCTGCACGTAGCCGGCTTCGATGGCCGCTGCCGCCCCACCGAGAGCGTCCATCGACGCGATGATGGCCGATGCCGCCGCTTCGAGTTTGTCGGTGAGCGCCTCGATGAACGGCGCGCCTCCCAGCGGGTCCACCGTCGCTGTGACGCCACTTTCGACCGCGAGCACCTGCTGCGTCCGGAGCGCCAGCCGCGCTGATTCCTCGCCGGGCAGCGCGAGCGCTTCGTCATAGGAATTGGTGTGCAGGCTCTGCGTGCCTCCCAGCACCGCGGCGAGCGCCTGCAAGGTCACGCGCACCGTGTTCACCATGGGCTGGCGCGCCGTCAGCGTCGAACCCGCTGTCTGGGTGTGAAAGCGCAGCATGCAGCAACGCTCGTCGGTGGCGCCGAAGCGCTCGCGCATGATGCGCGCCCAGAGCCGTCGTGCCGCCCGGAACTTCGCGACCTCTTCGAAGAGGTCATTGTGCGCGTTGAAGAAAAAACTCATGCGCGGTGCGAAATCCTGCAGCGCGAGCCCGGCTGCGCAGGCCGCCTCGACGTACGCGATGCCATTGGCCAGGGTGAACCCGACCTCCTGCGCGGCGGTACAGCCCGCCTCGCGCATGTGGTAACCCGAAACGGAGATGGTGTTCATGCGCGGCATGCGCTCGGCTGCCGCCTGGAACACGTCTGTGACGAGGCGGAGCGACGGACGCGGCGGAAAGCGCCAGGTGCCGCGCGCGGCGTACTCCTTCAGAATGTCGTTTTGCAGCGTGCCGCCGAGCGCGTTTTCAGGCACGCCCTGTGCCCGCCCCACGGCTGCGTAGAACGCAAGCAGCACGATGGCCGTCGTGTTGATGGTCATCGAGGTCGTGACCTTGTCGAGCGGAATGCCGTCGAAGAGTTCGAGCGCGTCATCGAGGCAGGCGATGGAAACACCCACACGCCCGACCTCCGGCTGCGCAAGCGGATGATCCGGGTCGTAGCCCATCTGCGTCGGGAGGTCGAAGGCCGTACTGAGCCCCGTCTGGCCCGCCGCAAGCAGAAAGCGGAAGCGCTCGTTGGTGGCTTTCGCACCGCCGAACCCCGCGTACTGGCGCATGGTCCACGGACGCGCGCGGTACATCTCTGCATGAATGCCACGCGTGAAGGGCCAGTGCCCCGGTTCGCCCAGCGCTGCAAGATCGGGTGCGCTCGTGTAGACGCGCTCCACGGGAATGTCCGATGTGGTGCGGAACGCGCGGCCCGGGCCCTGCTCCTTGCCGCTCATGCGCTTTCTCCATGCCGCCGCCGCCGCCGTGACGAAGGAATACCGAGGGATTTGCGGTACTTCGTCACCGTGCGCCGTGCCACGACCACGCCGTGGTCGCGCTGCAACTTGTTCACGAGGTCATCATCGTCGAGAGGATGCTGCGCATCCTCTGCGGCCACGATTTCCTTCACCTTCAGGAGCACGGCATCCCGCGATTTCGAGTTCTCGCCGGTGGTGCTCTTGGCCGCGCCAACGAAGAGTTCCTTCATGGCAATCAGGCCCCGATGCGACTGGATGTATTTCTCGGAACATGCGCGCGATACGGTGCTGACGTGAATCCCGAGCCCCGTCGCCAGTTCCTGCATCTTCAAGGGATGGATGTAATGCGGACCGTGATCGAAGTAGTCGCGCTGCCTTTGCACAAGAGCTGAAGCCACATCGTGCAGCGTCTGCTTCCTCCTCTGAACCGCGATGATGAAGGAGCGCGCCGCCTCGACTTTCCGTCTCACGTACTCGCGGTATTCGGGCGTGGTGTCCGGCGATTGCAGCGCGAGGCGCCACGCATTGCTGAGGCGGAGCTCCGGCAGCCAATCATCCGAGAGCTTCACCTCGTAATCGCATCCGTTCCACTCCACGAGCACATCCGGCCTGATGTAGTGGTTGAAACCGGCGCCGATGCCGCGTGCAGGATGCAGGGTGTAGCGTTCGAGTCCGCGCGCGAGACGTTCGATTTCCGTCACGGGAAGCTTCATCGCGTGGGCGATCTTGCCGACGAGGTTGCGGTCGAGCTGGTCCATGTGCTCGGCCACGAGGCGACGGATCTGGTCAGCGTCAGGGTCCTCGTTGCGGATCTGGAGCAACAGGCATTCAGCGCGGGTGCGCGCAGCCACACCGCGTGGTTCGAGGCTCTGCACGTAGGCGAGAACGCGCTCCCCTTCCTCCGGTGTGAAGCGGTCGGAAACGGGTTGCAGCACCTCTTCGAGGGCGCCCGTGAGGAACCCATCCTCGTTCAGATTGCCGATGATGGCCTCGGCCAGTTCGTCGAAACGCGGATCCACGCCGAGAAGGGCGTACTGGTCCAGCAACTGTTGCTGCAACCCCGGGGCCGAGCCGGCGGTGTTGAGCATCGCCTCGAGTTTGCCGTCAGGCTCGCCGGACTGCGCGACCGGCCGCCGCCGCGTCTCGGGGTCGTCCCAGATATCGAGGCGTTCGAGCCGCTCCTCCTCCGCCGCCTCGCGCTCGCGTTCGTTCTGGTTGTCGGGCGCTTCCTCTGGCGCCTCGTCAGTACGCTCGAGAAACTCATTCACATCGAGCTCGGCCTCGATAGCCGTCTCAAGGTCCATCGACTGGAGTTGCAGGAGCTCGATGGATTGGATCATCTGCGGCGCGAGACGCAGCCCCAGTTCCATCTTTTGTTGCAGGCGCAGGTCCATCAGGAGGCCCCTTCCCCGCGCAGTGCCCGGCGTTGTTCAAGGGCCTCTTCAAGCACGGGCGCTCCGAGCCACTCGATGTGCGCCCCTTGCGGCAAACCGCGCGCGAGACGTGAAAGCGGCAACTTCTCGCGCCCCAAGGCCTCTTCGAGCAGGCTGAGAGTGAGGTCACCGCGCTTGTCGGGATTGGTGGCGAGGATCACCTCCCTCACTCCGGCGCGGCAGCGCTCAAGCAGTGCCTTCACTTCGCCCGCAAGGCTCGCACGCAACTCTTCGAGGTGGATGCGATTGCCTGCGACGCCGCGCGCGCCCAGCACGTGATAGGTGCCCTGCCAGCGGCCCATACGCTCGAAGGCAGCCAGTTCGCGCTCGCTCTCGACCACCAGAATGAGGCCTCGGTCACGCGTGGTGTCGGCACAGATGGCGCATGTGGACTCCAAGGAGACCGCGTTGCAGATGCGGCAGGCCTTGAGCTTCTCCTTCACCTCCTGGATGGCGCGCGCGAGGGCGAGAGCCTCGTCCTTTCCGCCTTGCAGGATGTGAAAGGCAAGCCGTTCCGCCGTCTGCTCGCCAACGCCCGGCAGTTCGCCGAGGCCTCGGATGAGCTGGAGCAGTGGATCGGGGAACACGCCCAAAGGCACACCTCACGCAGCGCTCCCGCACTTCGCGAGGATGCGCCCGGTCAGAGGATACGCCCGCCGGGGGTTCCCTGCCAACATTGGCACGCGTTTTGCTGGAGGCTCAGAACATCCCGCCCAGGCCGGCACCTCCGGTGACCTTGGCCATGGCGTCTTCCGAGAGCTTCTTCGACTTGGCAAGACCGTCTTTCAGCGCCACGAGCAGGAGATCTTCAAGCATGGAGGGATCGGATGGGTCGATGGCCGCGGCGGCCACGCGCACAGCGTGAGGATTCTGTGTGCCATCGAAGGTGATGCGCACGAGACCATCTGCGGCCTTCCCCTCCACCATGCGCTCTTTCAGTTCGTTCTGGACGCGATCCATTTCGTCCTTCATCTTGCGGGCTTGAGCGAGCATCTGGCGCGGATCCATGCCTTTCATGTGCGTTCCTCTGCTGGGTTCTGGTTGGAGACGTTGACGACGGTGCCATTGAAGGTGGCGGTGAGTTTCATGACGCCGGGATGGCGTTCCGGCGCGACAGAAGGTGTGTTCTCGCTTCCGGCTTCCGGCGCCGGCGCCGCGACGCACTCCACACGCAAAGCCGCACCGAACACACTCAGGAGGGACTGCTCGAGTTGGCGTCGGCGCTCGGGTTCGCCGAGCGTCTTCAAGGCGTGCGCGGTCTGGATGCGGAGCTTCAGGACACCACCCTGCACGGCCAGCGGTTCCGAATTGACCAGGAAGCCGCCAAGCATCCGGTTCTGCTGCCCGAGCAAGGTCATGAACTTCGGCCAGCCGAGAACGAGCTTCGGGAGATCGAGGCTCTCGACAGACACTGTGGGCGCGACGACAGGTGCAGTCACGGTCGGGGCTGAGCCCGCCGACGCAGCCGGCACTGCCCGCGCTGGTGAAGGCGCGTGTGACGGAGCCGACTGAAAGGACGGACGCGCAGGAGGCGGAGGCGCCACGATCGACTCGGCACGCGACGGCGCCGCAACCGGCGCGGCGCGCTGCGCGAGCGGCGCTGCAGGCTGAGAATCCTTCCGCAACGTGGCCGGCGGCTGCCAGCGAGGTGGAGCTTCAGCCGCTCCCTGCGCAGGCGATACGCCACCCCCCGCCGCGAGCAGACTCTTCAACTCCTCCGCACTCACCAGCTCACGCGAAAGGATCATCTTCAGCAGAGCCAGCTCCAGTTGCACGCGCGGGAAACCAGCGAGCTTCATTTCGCGCCGGGCGTTCAAGAGCAGACGCATCCCGAGCAGCACCTGCTGCAAGGGCAGTGTCTCCAGAAAACGGTTCGCGAGTTCTGTCGACGGCCCGGCCTCGACGCGGGATTGGTCGCGCGCCATGGCGACCATGGCGGCACGCAAGAGTTCCACGAGATCATCAAGAAGGACTTCTGCATCCCGGCCGCGCTCGAAGGCCAGATCGAGACCGTCCAGCAGCGCGCGCTTGTCGCGCTTGCACAGCGCCTCCACGATGGGCGCGGCGAGATCCCGTCCGGAAAGACCGAGGTTCGTGCGCACACCTTCGAGAGTGATGACACCCCCACCGCCCGCGATGCACTGGTCGAGCAGCGAGAGCGCATCTCGGAGTCCGCCTTCGGAGCGGTGGGCGATCACGGCAAGCGCTTCTTCCTCGACGCTGATGCCCTCGCGCGCGGCGATGTCCTTCAGGCGCTGGACAATGGCGGCTCCTGGAATGCGCCGGAAATCGAAGCGCTGGCAACGGGAGGTGATGGTCTCAGGCACCGCGGCTGATTCCGTGGTCGCAAAAATGAACTTCACATGGCGCGGCGGTTCCTCGAGGGTCTTCAAGAGCGCGTTGAAGGCCTGGATCGTGAGCATGTGCACTTCGTCGAGGATGTAGACCTTGAAGCGCGCGCGCGCCGGCGCGTAGGCCGCGTTGTCCCGGATCTGCCGGATCTCGTCGATACCACGATTGCTGGCACCGTCGATTTCGAGCACGTCCATGTCATCGCCGCGGGCGATGGCCTTGCAAATATCGCACTCGGCACAGGGTTCGCCGCCCTTGGATTCCGGGCACTGCAGCGCCTTGGCGAGGATGCGCGCGGTGCTGGTCTTGCCCGTGCCGCGACTGCCGGAAAAGAGAAACGCGTTGGCCACGCGGTCCTGAGTCAGCGCGTTCTTGAGAGTCTCGGAAACGACGTCCTGACCCACCAGATCCGCGAAGCGTCGCGGCCGATACTTGAGTGCCAGAGGTTCGTGACTCACCGCATGCCGCTCCCTGCAGAGGCCATGGCGGAGGCCGTGAACCACCGCCCGATCATGCGGAACCACGACACACGAACTGATCCGCGGGAGGCTGCTCCATTCCTGGTCTGACCTGGTTGGCGGCTGCCCGTTGCATGGGACACGACCGGGCGGAGGTTCAGGACCTCCACCATGCCCTTGGGGTCTCGAGTCTATGCGCGAGAGCGACTTCGCACAAAGTCTGAGTGCGCGTTGAGATCCCGCGCGCGAACCTTAGAATCGCGCCCTCCCGGAGAGGTGCCGGAGTGGTCGAACGGGCCGGTTTCGAAAACCGGTGTACCCTCACGGGTACCCAGGGTTCGAATCCCTGCCTCTCCGTTCATGGCGCGGTTGTTCGACCCCGCGCCCGGTTCGTCAGGAGAGGTGTCCGAGTGGCTTAAGGAGCACGCTTGGACAGCGTGTTTACGGGAAACCGTAACGAGGGTTCGAATCCCTCCCTCTCCGTTCGCGCGCGCGTCACGACGCACGCGCCGTTCTTGAAGATGGTGACGGCAGAAGACATGGATTGCGTGCAGGGTGGGGCGGCAACGCCTCCACCCCGCGCGCAAACACCTCTCGGCCGCGTCCACGAGCTTGAGTTCACCCTCGCGTGGGTCGCACTCAGTCCGGATGACAAGAGTCCGGCCTCGCTCGCATGCGGCGCCCTCACGAACTACTGCGCCGGCCGTCTCTTGGAGATCCTCGACGTCCGACCGGAGGCCTTCAGCGCTCACGGGCTCGCGACTCTCCATGCCGCAGGCCTGAACCGCTGGTGTGGCGGATGCGCTCAACCGCTGGACGTTCTTGAAGCGCGCGTCGAATTGCTGCGCGATCTTGGACGCTGGCTGGAAGCGGACTGCCAAGGGCTGTTCGCCAACGCCATCACCGCCTCCAAGGGCAGACTCGGGGGCAGCAGCGGCCTGCTCGCCCGGCTCGCGCGCACCAAGGCCTACGCCAATGTGCGGGGCGACCGCGTGCGAAGGCTCTTCGATGCCCTCGAGAGCATGCAGGTCTTCAAGGCCGTCGACCCCGACGCCCTCGGCTGATCACTCCCCCGGAGAGGTCGCTGGTGGCTCGCCCGCGAGTGCCGCACGCCGCTTCCGGAAGAACTCGCTGAGCACGTGCGCACATTCCTCCCCCAGCACACCGACCACCGGTGTGACCCGGTGGTTCAAACGCTCGTGATTGCTGATGTCGAGCACCGAACCGCAGGCGCCGGCCTTCGGGTCCTTCGCTCCGTAGACCAGTCGCGGGATGCGCGCGAGCACGATGGCACCGGCACACATGGCGCAGGGTTCCAGCGTCACATAGAGCGTGCACTCGAGGAGGCGCCAGCTCGCGAGCTCCCCTGCCGCCGCGGTGATGGCGATCATTTCCGCGTGTGCGGTCGGGTCGTGCAGGGTCTCGCGCTGGTTGTGCCCGCGGCCGATGATGCGGCCCTTGTGCACGATGATCGCTCCGACGGGAACTTCGCCTTCCGCCCCGGCGGCCTCGGCCTCGCGAAGCGCCTTCCTCATCCACACCTCGTCTTCGTCGGGGAGTTTCATGCGCCAAGCCTGCCGTCGGCTGACATGCGCACATCCAGTTGCGGGAACGGGATGGCGATCTTCTCCTCCTGGAAGCGCGTCAGCACGGCTTCGCGGACTTCGGCCACCTGCCTGTCACGTGCGCCCGGGGCCGTCACCCAGAACCAGATGAGCAACATCACTGCGCTGTCTGCCGTGTCGTCGATGAGCACATCCGCCGGCGGCCGTTGCCGCACGAAGCTCTTCGTCGCCAGCACGGCGCGCACCAGGTTTGCAGCCCGCGCGAGGTCGGTGCCGTAGGCAACTCCGATGCGCACCGCGAGCCGCAAGGCCTCGCCGCGCACCACGCGCCCGCTGATGAGCCCGCTCTGCAACTGGCTGTTGGGAATGACCACGCTGGAGTTGTCCGCCATGCGCACCGTGGTGGCGCGCAAGGTGATGTTCTCCACCATGCCGTGGCTGCCCTCCACATTCAGTTCATCGCCGACTTTGAGCGGCCGCTCCACCAGCATCATGATGCCGGCGGCGGAACTGCGCACGAAGTCCTGCAGACCGAAGCCGATTCCGACGGACAACGCCGTGAGTGCCCAGGCGATCTGGCTTCCTTCCACCTGCAACTGCTTGAGCACGATGACGAACAAGACGCCTGTGAGCCCGTAGGTGGCCAGCGTCGCCGTCGCGAATTGGGCGCCCGGCTCCATCTGCGTGCGTGGCAGCACGACGAAGCGCAGCATGCGTGCTGCGTGGCGGATGAGGATGATGCCGATGGCGAGTGTGAGCACGCTCGCCGCAATGTCGGCACTCAAGGTGAAGGCGCGCGCTTCCAGCACCGCCGGAGCCACGGCCTCTTCCACCGTCCCCGACAGCACGACGAAGATGATGAGCGCCGCAGGCCCGAAAACCGCCGTCCGCACGAGGAGCCGCCTCAAGAGCCCCGTTGCGCGTCGCGCATTCGCGGCCACGAACGCTGCGTCATCCTCGCATTCATCCCGGCGCACGGTGCGGAATTCGAGCTTCCCCAGCATGTTGCCGAAGAGCAAGGCGTAGATGAGTCCTGCCGCCACGGCGAGCCCCCCGGCTTCGAGCCAGGCCGTTTGCATCCTGCGTGCGGCGGCTTCATAGCGCAGCGCATGCAACAGAAAGAGCGCCATCAACGAACACGTGAGCAACGGCCAGAGGATCGCGAGCACGCCACGCAGCGTTGCGGCGCGCGCCGAATTCCCGCGCACCCAATCGGCCAAGAGACCGGGGCGCAGCGCTTGCGCAAGCAGCAGCGCGAGGATGCCGAGACTGGTGGCGAGCCACCAGAGTTCGAGGAATCCGGCGTTCTGCTCCGCGTAGCCCGTGCGTTCGAGCAGCAACCCGATGGGCACTGTGGCCAGCGAGAACCAGATCAGCCGCCCGCACGTGCGATGCAATGCGAGAGCAACGGGAGTGCTCACCTGCAGGGCGCGCCCCTCCGTGCTGGCAGGGTCGAAGAGGAGTTGTCGCGCCGCATGCAGTGCCTGCCATGCAAAAGGCGTGAGAAAGATCACTGCGAGCGGCCCCTCCAGCGGATTCCCGCCGCCCACGCCCCGCACGGCCGCGTATCCGACAGCGAGGATGAGCGAGAGATGCGTGCGCCGCAGCCAGGCCGCAAGCAGCCGCCACATGCGCCCGCTCGTCCCGTGCTGATGCGCTTCCATCCACGAAAACGTCTCCGGCAGACGACGCCGGAACATGAGTGATGCAAGGACGAACACCGCCATCACGCCCGCCATGAGAATGGTGCCGCGGAGATTGGCAGGGTCACTCGCGACAGTCCACCAACCCGCGAGCTCGCGGCCGATCGCGCCCGGCAGTTGCGCTGGCAGGTCCGGAAGATCGCCCCACGCGCGCAGCATGCAATCCCACCCAGCCTCGCTGCGTGAGCGCATCCACAAGGCGCGCGGCCCCAGTTCGCGCTCGGCATTTTCGATGCGTACGAGTTGCTGATGCGCCGCTGCGCGCGAGCTCTCGAGTGCGCTCAGGAGTGCATCCCGGGCACCGTCGAGGGCAGCGCTTGCGGGCGCGTTGCGGCCGAGCGGCGCCTCCATGCGCGGCTCCATGCGAATGGATTTCAAACGCTCCGCACGCGCCTCTTCCAAAGCGCGCAGCGTGTTCCCATCGGACAGGAGCAGCGCGCGCAGGCGGCGCATGGCCTCCGCCTCGGCTGGCAACGCCCCGACGTCTCCCTTGCGGGCCGCATCAATGCGCTGCAGCACCTCGTCGGTGCGGAGCGCCACCAGAATCCGTTCCCCATCCGCAGCATCCGCGCTCTGGACCGCCTCCAGTTCCAGTTCGAACTGCAGCGTTCGCCGGCGCTGCACCAAACGACGGTGTTGCAGCCACCCCTCGCTCCCGACCGTTGCACCAACGAGCTTCAGAGCCTCGGCCGCAAGTGCCTGATCTTCCACCTCGGCCGCCGCGCCCCGTTCCTCCTCGAGGACCTTGAGCCTCGCCTGCAACGCATCGCGCCGCGTGGAAGCTTCATCCTGCTGGAGCTGGACCACCTCCATTTCGAGACCGCGCACTTCGAGCGCATCACCCTCCATGCCGACGGCGGCGAGTTCAAAGCGGCGCAATTCGAGCCGCGCCAGAAACTCGCGCTCCCTTGGCATCCACAGCTCTGCGCCGGACTGTCCGGAAGCCTCCGCCGCACTGCTGTCGCGCACGAGCGCTTCGAGCCCGGCCTCGGCCACCGCCCGACTCTGTTCGAGACTTTGGAGCTCCTGCACGCGCGTGGCCATCCCGCGAGAAAGTGCCGTCACCCGCTCGCGAAAGAGCTTCTCGTCTTCGCCTGCGGCGCTGATGAGGGTGCGCACCGCCAGCGCTTCGCTGCCGGCCTCGCTGCGGCGCACGGAAAGAGCTTCGGAGGGCAAGCCTGTGAAGGCAGTGACTGCGGCTGCGCGCGCCGCCACGACACGCGCCCTCTCCCCGTCGAGGGTGAGCTTCTGGCGTCGCAATGCGTCGCGTGTCTCTGTGAGCCGATGCGTGAAACCACCGCGCTTGCTCCCCAGCGCCGAGGACTCCTGCAGCATGCGCTCGATGTCGAGCAGCGCATCCTTCTCTCGCCCGAGGACGAGCGCCAGTGCCTGGAGCGCTGCGCGTTCACCACTCTCGCCTTCAGCAAGAAAGTTGACGCGCCGGAGGGATGCGGTGGTGGCGCTGAGCGCGTGACGCACCGCAGCCGCGTCAGCCAACGCCAGCGGGCGGCGCGCCACGGGCACCTCAAGCCAGCCTTCGTCCGTGGAGGACGGCGCGTCTTGTGCCGACAGGCCAGCAAGGCACGCACCCAAGGCCATGAGAAGCAGGCTTCCAGCGCGCGTCCAATGGCTTCTCATCGTGCAGCGCCTCCCGAGCACGATGGTAGCATCGCTCGCTTGCAGCGCGCCGAACTCATCATCATCCTCGCCATCGCCATCATCGGTGGGCTCGCTCTGTGGATGGAGTCCCTTTCTCCGGACGCGGTGCGCATCATCGCCATCGTGCTCTGCACGATTCTGCTCGCGGGTTTCATCCTCGGTTACGTGCTGCGCGCCCGTCGGCGTGCCACGGAAGAAGGGGTGCAGCCGCGGGACCCGAACCGCCCGCATTCTTGAGGCCCTCCGTGGGCTCGTGAATCCGGTCGCGCACACCCTGTGAGGCCCGCGAATGGGCCGTTATCCTGCCGCCACCGGGGTGGCGCATGGTGCTCGGTTCCATCAGACGTCGCGCGCAAGATCTGGCTGCGGAGAAGACTCTCTCGCGGCCAGGTGAGTCCCCAGGCACACTCGCCGTCACACCCGGCGCACCACGCCCGCAGATCTCGCTCATCGCCTACGGGCCCGAAGAGACGGTCGAGAAGCCCATCCTCGAACCCGAGGATGCGCGCCAGTACCTCGGGGTCTACCCCGTGGTGTGGTTGAACGTCGAAGGCCTTGGCGACACGACCTTGATCGCCCGGATCGGCGAGGTGTTCGGACTGCACCGGCTCGCTCTCGAGGACGTGACCGACAAGCATCAACGCGCGAAGGTCGACTACTACACCGACCACCTCTTCTTCACCTCGCGCATGACCACGTTCGGCAATGTTCTCGAAACAGAACAGCTGAGCATCTTCCTCGGCAGCGGCTACGTCGTCACCTTCCAGGAAACACCCGGCGACTGCTTCGACCCGGTGCGCGAGCGCCTGCGGCTGCGCCGTGGCAGGCTGCGCTACTGCGGGCCTGACTATCTCGCCTACGCTCTTCTCGATGCCCTCGTCGACAACTATTTCCCGGTGCTCGAACGCTTCGGCGATGTCATCGAGCGCCTCGAAGACGAAGTGGTGGTGCGCCCACAACCGGACCTCATCGCGCGCATTCACGAACTGAAACGCGACTTGCACGCCATCCGCAGATCGGTGTGGCCGCTCCGCGAAGCCTTGAGCGCGTTGCTCCGCGACACCTCACCACGCTTCACGGAAGAAACACGCCTCTATCTCCGCGACTGCTACGACCACGTGGCGCAGTTGCTCGAAATGTCGGAAGCCTACCGGGATGTGGCTTCCTCACTGATGGAGACCTATCTCTCCAGTGTGAACAACCGCATGAACGAGATCATGAAGGTGCTCACCATCATCTCGACCATCTTCATTCCGCTCTCGTTCGTCGCCAGCGTGTACGGCATGAACTTCCACAACATGCCCGAGATCGACTGGGTCTGGGGCTACCCCATGGCCCTCAGCATCATGTTCACCATGGCCATGGGGCTTCTCTACTGGTTCCGCCGTAAGGGCTGGCTGGGATCGCGCTCGCGCTTGCGTCCCGAAAGCAACCGTTGACCGAAGCCATCTGGATCTTCCTCGCCCTTGTGGCGGGGCTGCTTGCTCTCGACCTCGGGGTTTTTCACCGCAAGGCCCACGCCGTGGGCATGCTCGAAGCCCTCGGCTGGACGGTCTTCTGGATCGTCTGCGCGCTGCTCTTCAATGTGGCCGTCTGGGCCGCCTACGAGCACCGCTGGTTCGGTCTCGCCCCAGCACCGGAGGTGCTCCACCATCCGAAGGATGCGCTGGATGCCGCGTTGCTCTTCCTGACCGGCTACGGGTTCGAGAAGGCTCTTTCCCTCGACAACATCTTCGTCATCGCCGTCTTGTTGCGCTGGTTCCGCATTCCATCACAACACCAGCATCGGCTGCTCTTCTGGGGCATCATCGGCGCCATCATCCTCCGCGGTGCCTTCATCTACGCGGGCACGGCTCTGGTCGAACGTTTCGCCTGGACCTTCATCGTCATGGGTGCACTGCTGGTCATCAGCGGTGTCCGCCTCTGGTTCGATGGCGACGACGAGAAGGACCCCGAACAGAGCTTTGTCTACAAGCGCATCCTGCGGCGTCTGCCGGTGGCGGAAGGTGATCACGGGCCGCGCTTCCTCGTGCGCATCAACGGCAAGCTCATGGCCACGCGCATGCTGCTCGCGCTGCTGATGATCGAGACGAGCGACGTGATCTTCGCGGTGGATTCCATCCCGGTGATCTTCGGCATCACCATGGACCCCTTCATCATCCTCACCAGCAACATCTTCGCGATCCTCGGACTGCGTTCGCTCTTCTTCGTGCTGGAACAGGCGCTGGTGAAGTTCACCTACCTCAAGAAGGCCGTCACGCTCATTCTCGTGTTCATCGGCCTGAAGATGGTGCTGCACGACTGGATCAAGATCGACACGGCCGTTTCGCTCACTGTCCTCGGCCTGGCCGTGGCAGGTGGCGTGGTCGTCTCGCTCATGAAGCGTCCGGCGACTCCTCAAGGCTGAGACGCGTGGCCCGCAGCCGCAGAGGTTGCAGAAGATCTGCGCGGCATGGGCCTGTTGCCTGCGCCGCATTCTCGTGAGCCACGGCCGGATCACTCGCGAGGTCCACCAGCAATTGGAGCAGCTCGGGCAGATCATCGAACACGGGTTCGAGGCGTTCGAGCAGCGCGCCGGCCGCTCCGGTCGCTGAGTGTTCGTCTGCGTCGCAGGCCGCCAGCCAGGCTTGCAACCCCGGTTCACGCAGGAAGGCACTGCGCGCCGCATCCAGCGCACGCTCGCCCTCGCCTTCACTTGCGTACGCGAGGGCGGCGAGCAGCTCGCTGGCCGCAGACGGCTCAAGCTCCTTCAGCAACGCGAGCGCAGCGCGCGCCTTGCCGCCGCGGAATTCACATTCGGCGAGCAGCAACGGCCACTCGGCATCACCCGGGGCCAGCGCGTGCAGCGCACGCAGGGGGTCCGACGCCGCAGCGGGGTCATCGAGCAGCAGCGAAACCTGCGCCTCGAGCGCCAACGCTTCCACCAGAAACTCCTGCGCATCCCCACTCGCAGCCCGTTGCCAACGCAGGACGGCCCGCCGTGCAGCCTCGCGAGCCTCCTCGTACTCCTCACGCTCGAGATGGATGCCTGCCAGCAGCAAGAAACCCTCTCCGCGCGAAAGGTCGCCGCGCACGACTTCCCCAGCCATGGCCAGGGCCTCGTCGAGCTTGCCCGCGCGCTGCAACGCGTCCGCGAGCAGCGCCATCTCGCCGAGTTCTTCGGCGCTGCAACGCATGGGGCTCGACGGCTCCCCCGCCTCCCGTCGCCCGAGAGGCGCTGAGCCCTGACGTGGAGCATGGGGATGAGCGCCCGGGCGAAGGTGCTCGCCTCCGCCCGCGGGCTGCGGCTTGCCGCCCTGTGCTCTCTTGCGATCTGGCGAATTCATGAGCTGCCTCCGGCAAGCAGCAGCTTGCGTGTCTCCGTGGTCAGGGTGCCTGGAAGTTCGTCCTTCCGCAGCCAGCGTGCTCTGCACATGCGTCCGCGCACGGGCGTATCGAGCAGTGTGCACCTCAGTTGATGCGTCGTGACGCTGTGCCGTGCGACGGCACTGCGCTTGAACTCACCCGCCAGTCGGAATCCGAGTGGACGCAGCAAGCGCGCCACGAGGGCCGCATCGATGACGGTGTCACGCGCGCACCAGGCGCCTGGCAGTTCCCACTGGCCCGGCAGGAGGTCCGCATCCAGAGGTCGTTGCACGAAGAGCGTCTTCCCGGCACGCTGAATGCGGAGCCGCACAGCTTCGATCTGCCGCACCGGCGCGCGCCGCTTCCGCGTTGTGGTCTCGGCCACGCGCTGCGTGGCATGGGCGGCACAATCCGGTCGCAATGGGCAGGCAGGGCAGGCGGGATCCTTCGGCGTGCACACCAGCGCGCCGAGTTCCATGAGGCCCTCGGAAAAATCGCGCCCGCGAGGCGGCGACGAAGCACGCAGTACTGCGCGCGCCTTCTTCAGCACGGGCGCGGTGTTCCACGCCCCCTCCTCGCCCATGAAGCGCTGGAGCACGCGTCCCACGTTGGCATCGATCACGGCCGCGGGTTCATCGAAGGCGAAGGCGCGAATGGCTGCCGCGGTGTAGGGCCCGATCCCCGGCAATCCGAGAAGATCGTCTTCTGCGCGCGGGACGGGGCGCTTGCCAAGTGCGAGAGCGCCCGCACGGAGATTCCTCACGCGGCGGTAGTAGCCGAGCCCCGCCCAAGCAAGAGTGGCCTCGGATTCCGTCGCTGCCGCGAGAGCCGCTGGTGTCGGGAAGAGACGCATGAACTTCTCGAAGCGCTCCGCCACCACAGCCACCGTGGTCTGCTGCAACATGGTTTCTGACACCCACACGCGCCACGGAGTGCGACGCTTCCGCCAAGGCAAATCGCGACGCTGCTCCTGGAACCACGCGAGCAGCGCAGGCGCGGGGATCCGTTTCACTTCGACGATCCGGCGTTGCCGGTCGGCGGCGCCGGGTGGAAGGCGCCCGTCTCCTGATCCTGAAAGCCCGCGATCGCGATGCCGCGGACTGGAAGCTCCGAGCCCTCGGCGATGAAGGCTCGCGACGCGAGCAAGAGACTGCCGCGCTTCAACACCCGCCGCGAGGGCAGGGGCGGGATCTCGCCTTCGAGCTTGCCATCCGTCTCGAACCAACCGCCGCGGAAGAACCCGCGCACCAATGGAGGCTTCGGTGCCGCCGCTTGATCCGCCGTGTGCACACTGAGCGCAGGAAACTCGATCCAGCCTGCGACGCGCATGGCATCCGGCTTTTCCTGCTCCAGATTCACCTCATTGCGTCCGGGCTCGCCGGAATCGAAGAGGCCACAACCGGCGCAAAACATGACGAGGAGAAACAGTGCGCAGCGCATGGCGGGCATCATGCAACCAAAGCCCCCCGGCTCCAAGGGTCTCAGAGCAGAGCGGGCCGGCCCGTTGAAGTGGTCTGGCGCTGGATCTCGCGCATGACACGCCGCGGGAACAGGCCTGTGTCGATGGGCGTGGCGAGGCCTTCATCCTCCTCCACAACCCCGAGCTGGCGGACCGCCTCGAAGGCAGCGCGTTGCCGCGTGCTGCCCACCGAGAGGACCGGAATCTGGCGCAGTTGCTCGGAGCGCTTCATGCCTTCCACGAGCAGACGGCCTTCGCTGAGCGGCAGATCGAGGTCGAGGATGACGAGATTGGGCAAGCCCAGCGACATGTCTTCGAGGGCGGCGAGAGCGCTCTGCGCATGGCGCGTCGCGATGCCGTTGGCTTCCAGGAGGTCGCCCATGAGAGCGAGGTGGAACGGGCTTGCAGCGATGATGAGGACGTTGGTTTCGCGCACGGCAACCCTTCTGGAGCATTCGCTCCCGCGGGCTAGGCGCCTTCGAGACTACAGCGGATTCTGCCGGAGCGCCACCAGAAAACACGAAAAAGCAGCGTGTTTCACAGGGTGTGAATGGGCCGTGCATGGCTTCCACGTTCAGCGCAGGCGGTTGCGAGAGCGCCACTCGATCCCGGTTCGTGGAGCACGAGGATGTGGCCGCCGAACCCTCCCCCTGCGTAGGTCGCGGCCAGCACGCCGGGCACCGCGCGCAGCCACTGAATGGCCCGAACCGTTTCGGGCACTCCCACTTCGAAGAGGTGCGTCAAGCTGTCTCCGCTCGCGTTGATGAGGGCCGCAAGAGTCGCACGGTCCCCCTCCGCGGCAGCGGACACAAACAGCCGCACCCGCCGCACTTCCGCGAAATAGTGCTCAGCGCGTTTCACCGCTTCCGGTGACATCGCGCCACGCTGTTTCCTGAGTGCCGGGAGGCTCGCCGACCCGAGCAGACCGTCCGCAGCCCCGAGGGCCCTGGCAGCAGCGGCGCACTCCTCGACGCGCAAGGCGTAGGGCGTTGCACCGAGGGTGCGCGGCGCCCCCACATCCACGAGGGCCCAGGAGTGAGCCGGAAAACTGCGGGCAAAGCGGTGCTTGCGCACGCTTCCTGTCTGACAGTCGATGACGACCATCTGCGCGGGACCGCCTTCGAGAATCACCGCAGGGTCGAGCAACCCCACGGGCGCGCCGGTCACTTCGCGCTCATTCTCGCGGACGACTTCCATGAGCTCGCGGTTGGGAAGATCCACCGCGTTGGCGGCCAGAAATGCTCGCGCAACCGCAATCTGAACCGCCGCACTCGTGGCGATACCCCCGCTCGGGAGATCACTCCGGAGCGCCCCTTCGATCGCGCATGGCAACGCAACCCGGGCCGCGAGACGCGCCCTGAGGCCTGTCATGAGGCGCTGCCACAGCGGTGCCTCGGATGACAGCTCCTCGCAGCTTGCCGTTCCTTCGAAACCCGCGCTGGTGATTGCCGAAGCAGCAGCGCTGTTTGTCGTGCCCTGGAAGTGCACCCCTTCCGCGAGAGCGAGGCCGACGGTCAGACCGCCTTGATGATCGGTGTGCGCACCCACCGGGCTGATGCGACAGGGAGCGAAGGTTCTGATGGCACGACGCTGCGACATGACGGAAGTCATGCTCTATGGGTTGCGCGCCGACACAAGCGCGAAACGGAAGGCCATCTCGTTGGTTGAATGCCTGCCAGAAGGGAACCCGACATGCACCGCACCTTCACCCTCGTGCTCGCCAGTTGCTTCGCGCTCCTCAGCCTCTCGAACACCCTCTTTGCCCAGGCCGTCGTCTTCGATGCGGCTGCTGCGCGGCATCTCCTCGCCCGCACCACCTTCGGCCCGAGCGCCGCCGAAGTCGAGGCTGCCGTGGCCGCCGGATTGAACGCCAGCGTGGACAAGCTTCTGGCCGGTGCCACTGCACGCAAGCCGCGGAGCTTCGAAGTGAAGCCCATTCGCGTCGAGCGCGCCGCGCTGCGCGGGCTCTCCGAAGAAGAACGCCAGAAGAAGCAGAACGAAAACCGCCGCGAGGACCTGCAGCAGCTCCGCAGCTTCACGGCCTGGTGGATGGAAGTCATGGTGGGTGGCGACGCGCCGCTGCGCGAGAAACTCGTCCTCTTCTGGCACGGTCACTTCACAAGCTCCATGCGCGACGTGCGCGATTCCAAGCGCATGATCGACCAGAATGAACTGCTCCGCGAGGAATGCGCTGGCTCGTTCCGCCGCATGCTGAAGGCCATCACCGTGGATGCCGCCATGCTCGAGTATCTCGACAACGACGAGAACCGAGCCGGCAAGCCCAACGAGAACTACGCCCGCGAGGTCATGGAGCTGTTCACCCTCGGCGTCGGGAACTACACAGAGAAAGACATCGCGGAGGCAGCGCGTGCCTTGACCGGCTGGCGCGTGCGTGGTGATGAGGTGTATCTCGACCGACGCCAGCAGGACCGCGG
The DNA here is from genome assembly GCA_005790545.1 of Planctomycetia bacterium. Taxonomy (GTDB): domain Bacteria; phylum Planctomycetota; genus SXUL01. Next base: position 46,445 of record SXUL01000122.1, read on the forward strand.
TGAAAAGACGGTGCTGGGCGTGACCGCACGCATCGACACCGATGAACTCCTGGAGATCCTGCTCGCTCGCCCCGAGGCCACCCGCTGGGTGGCCGCCCGCCTCGTGCGTTTCTTCGCCGGAGAGAACGCCGCCCCCGAGCTTGCCGCCAGCGTGGCTGCCGCGCTGCGCGAGAATGACTGGCAACTCGCGCCTGCTCTGCGCGTGCTCTTCACCCATCCGGGGTTCTATGCCAGGGAACTGCGTGGTCAGCGCGTTCTTTCGCCAGTGGAACTCGTGGCCTCTCTCACGCACCGAACCGGTGATGTGGTCCCGCCGTTCCTGTTGGTGGCCGCCGCGTCGCGCATGGGTCAGACGCTCTTTGACCCGCCCGACGTACGCGGTTGGGGCGGCGGCGCCGACTGGATCAATTCCGCCTCGCTCCTTGAGCGGCAGAACTGGTGCGGCCATCTCGTGGGCGGTGTGAATCCCCGCGACCTCAAAGGCGGGGGCGACGATCGCGCACTCCGTGAACTCGCACGCAGCGGCAACTGGACGCCAAAGAAGCCTCTGCTCACGCAAGAAGAACAGGCAGGGATCACCACGGAACGCGCCCTCGTGGACCACCTCTGCCGACGCTTCCTCGAAGTTCAACCTCTGGAAGCGGTGCGTGCCACTCTCGCGGAACGCGTGAAGGCCGAGTTCGTCGGCGGGCGCTGCCCCGCTGACAAGGTCGTGCGTGGCTTGCTGAAGCTCGTCTTGTCACTGCCTGAAGCCCAGATTCATTGAGGAGAACCAACATGCTGCGCAGACACTTCCTCGGCACCACGGCACTCGGTGCCGCGCTTCTCGGCCTTGGCCGCATCCCTGAAGGCCTGCTCGTCTCCCGTGCACAACGGAGCGGCGTCGAGCGCGCCCTCGTGGTGGTGCAACTCTCCGGCGGCAACGACGGTCTCAACACCGTCGTGCCCTTCGCGGACGACCTCTATCACGCCGCGCGGCCACGTCTCGGCAGCAAGCAAGCCGACACACTCGCCCTCAATGAACATCTCGGTTTCCACAAGGCGCTGAAGAGTTTCCCCGCGCTGCACGCGAGCGGACAGCTCGCCACCATCCTCGGCATCGGCTACGCGAACCCGGTGCGTTCCCACTTCAGCAGCATGGACATCTGGCATGCCGCGGATGCACGCGGAAAACTCGCGGGCTCTGGCTGGCTCGGACGCCTCGCCGAAACCGGCTTCCCCGACGCGAAGGAACCGGAACTCATCGTGCATGTCGGCAATCGCGTGCCCTTCGCGCTGTCGAACAAGAAACATGCACCCGTTGCCTTCGCAGCGCCTGCAGGCTTCCGCTGGCGCGGCGGCAAGGAAGACCTCGCGGCCCTCGAGAAGGCGAGTGCCTCCGAGTGCATGGAGGACGCACCGACTTCCGTCGGGCATGTGCGCGGGACATTCCGCGATGCCGTCAAGGCCTCACGCAATGTCGAGAATGCTGTGCGCGAGTTCAAACCCGCAACGCCCTTCCCCGAGAACGGGCTCTCCGCCCATCTGCAGAGCGTGGCCGCCATGCTCACGGCGGGCTTCCCCACGCGCATCTACAGCCTTGAACTCGGAGGCTTCGACACCCACAACCAGCAGCTCACGCGTCAGGCGCGCTGCCTCGATGAACTCGATGCCCTCGGTGCCTTCCAGGCGGAACTGAAGGCACGCAAGCTCGACGACAAGGTGCTCGTGCTCGTCTACTCCGAGTTCGGACGCCGCGTCGCGGAGAACGGATCGCAAGGCACCGACCACGGCGCAGCGGGTGTCGCTTTCCTCCTTGGCAGCAAGGTGAAGGGTGGCCTGCATGGAAGCATGCCCAGCCTGAAGGACCTCGAACGCGGGGACCTCCGTTTCACCACGGATTTCCGCACGCTGTACGCACCCATCATCGCGCAGTGGTTCGGCATGCAAGCCGCACCCATCATCGGCGAGGTTGCAGAACCGCTCGCCGTGCTCTGAGCTTCTGCGCCGACTCTGCCCGTGCGTCGACAGGGATCCGCGTGAGAGACCCGCCGCATTTCATGACGCGGCGTCGACGCCGAAGTGCTCGCGCACTGAAACGGTGAAGCGCGCGCGCTGCTCATCCCAGAAGGGAGCAGCACCGGCGTCCGGTTCATCCACGACGGCATGCAATGCGATGCAGCGCCGCGCCAGCTCCGCGATGGGTGTCTTCCCGCCCCCCGCCGCAAAGGCCGCCTGCACTGCCGCACCAAGAGCCGCGCTTTCTGCTTCCACAGGCCTCACGACAGGCACGCCCGTGGCATCCGCCAGCAATTGCCGCCAGAGAGGGAAGCGCGCACCACCACCCACGAGACGCAGTTCATTCACAGGCACGCCCAAAGCCTGCAGTCGGCGAATGCCGAGGCTCAGATTGCAAGTGATGCCCTCAAGCACGGCGCGAAAGATGAGGGGTCGCGTGGCGTTGTCCGGGCGGAGGCCGTCGAAGCGCGCAGTCGCTCGCGGCAGGTCCGGCACCCGCTCACCACTGAAGAACGGCAAGCAGAGAATGCCGCCCGCGCCGCGCGGTGCCGTGGCTGCTTCGCCGCAGCACTGCTCGGTGCTTGCACCAAGCGTCGCGGCCATCTGATCGAGAGCGCCCGCCGCGTTCATCACGCAGAGCAATGGCAGCCACGCACCGGTGCTGTCGCAGAACGGCGCGACGAGACCTGCCGGATCAATCACCGCAGCGCTCGCGCGTGACATGACTGTCGCAGAAGTGCCGAGGCTCGCCACCACTGGTCCATCCGCCGCCGCACCTGCACCGATTGCGCTCAGCATGTTGTCGCCGCCGCCCACGGACACAGGAGTGCCTTCGGGCAAGCCTGTTGCGAGCGCCGCTGCGCGCGTGAGCCATCCACCCACGGCCTCCGCTGGCAACAACTCCGGCAACAGGCCCATGAGCCGCTCGTGAATGGCGGCGCAACTCGCAGCATCGAAGCGTCGCGCCCGGACATCGAAGAAGCCTGTGCCGCTCGCATCACCGCACTCCATCCACATGCGACCAGTGAGTTTCCAGTTCACGTAATCATGCGGCAGGAGCACATGCGCAAGACGCGCAGCATTCTCGGGCTCATGCCGCAAGAGCCAGAGAATCTTCGAGGCGGTGAAACCGGCCGGGATGCGCCGCCCGAGACGCTGCGAGAGATCGTCCGCTTCAGCAGCCGTGCTCGTATCGCACCAGAGTTTTGCAGGGCGAATGACTGCGCCGCGGGCATCAAGCGGCACGAATCCATGTTGTTGTCCCGAGACGCCGATGCCACCGATGCCACGGCGGAGCGCAAGTGGATGCGCTGCGAGTTCGCGCGTGACGGCGCACACAGCATCCCACCACATGGCGGGAGGCTGCTCCATGACACCGGGCCCGAGGCCTTCGATCAGCGTGTGCGGGGCCTTGGCCCGTGCCAGCACGCGCGTTGCAGCCTCGCCCTCCCCCAGCACATCCACGAGCAGGGCTTTCGTGCTCTGCGTGCCCGTGTCGATGCCGAGAAAAAGCGGCTTTGTCAACCGCGCGCTCCCAGCAGGTACTCGATCATGATCTGGTCGAGACGTTCGTAGCGCAGCCCGCGCGTGGCGAGGGCATCGGGGTCGATGACGCGGGCGCGCAGCGCGCGTGCTGCGCCTGCCACGTCCCGGCCGACCCAAAGCTCATCGCTGTCGCCACGGTGGGCCGCCGCGATGATGTCGCGGACTTCGGCGTCGGCATCGAAGGCCTGCGCGCGCGCTTTGAGGATCAGATAGGTGCGCATGCAGCCACGCGCGAAATCCCACACACCCTGCATGTCTTCCGTTCTGTAGGCATGGGCATCAAAGTGCCGCGGACCGGTGTAGGGCGCGTTCCCCGCCGTGCCCTCCAGCAGACGCACCAGCAGAAACGCGCCACGCAGGTCCTCGCTGCCGAAGCGGAGATCCTGATCGTAGCGGCCGATCTTCTGGGCATTCAGATCGATGTGGAAGAGCTTGCCTGCTTCCATGGCCTGCGCGACGCCGTGCACCATCGAGAGCCCGGCCATGGTCTCGTGCGCCACTTCGGGATTCACACCCACCAGCTCCGAGTGAGCGAGGGTGCTGATGAAATGCAGCATGTGCCCCGTGGTCGCGAGATAGATATCGCCGCGAGGTTCGTTGGGTTTCGCCTCCAGAGCGAAGCGCAACTTGTAGCCACGCTCCATGACGTACTCGCAGAGGCAATCGAGTGCGCGCCGGTTTCTGCGCACCGCTTCCATGGGATCGCGACAGGCATCAGTCTCCGCACCCTCGCGCCCGCCCCAGAAGACGAAGGTGCTGCTCCCGAGTTCGTGCGCGAGATCGAGCGCATCCATGCACTTCCGCACCGCGAAGGCGCGCACGTCCGCATCGTTGGCGGTGAAGGCGCCGTCCTTGAAGACAGGATGCGAGAAGAGATTGCAGGTGGTCATGGGCACCACCAGCCCGTGACGCGCCAGCGCATCCTTGAAGCGCCCGACGATCCGGTCACGCTCGGTCGCGCTGCTTCCGAAGGGAATCAGGTCGTTGTCGTGGAGGTTCACGCCCCACGCGCCCACTTCCGCAAGGCCCGCCACGAGATCCACCGGGTCCGTGGTGGGACGCACCGGCCCCCCGAAGGGATCGCGGCCCGGATTGCCGACCGTCCAGAGACCGAATGTGAACTTGTCCGCGGGGCGGGGCGTGAAGTGATCCATGCGCGACTCCAGCGCCGAGCCTATCCGAAGCACCGCCAAAGACGCGGCAACCGCCGAGCTCAAGCGTGTGCTGCGCGCCCGGCCAAGTGCGCGCAGGCACCAGTGGCTCAGTCGAGAGCGAAGAAACGACGCGCGTTGGCGGTGGTCTGCTCCGCCACGGCGGCGGGCGTCATCCCGCGCACCTCTGCAAGTTTCGCCGCCGTGTGCACGACAAAGGCCGGTTCGTTGCGTTTGCCGCGGAACGGCGCCGGTGCGAGCCAGGGCGCATCCGTTTCGATGAGCAGCCGCTCAAGGGGCACCAACCGCGCCGCAGCACGGACGTTGTCGGCCTTCGGATAGGTGACGATGCCGCTGATGCTCACGTAGAAACCCCAGGCAACGAAGGGTTCGAGGTCTTCCGGATTGCCTCCGAAGCAGTGCAGCACCGCTCGCAGGCCGCGCGCGATGAAGGGTTCGAGCACCGCTGCCGTTCCCGCGTAGGCCTCACGAATGTGCAGAACCAACGGCTTCCCGCGCCGCAGGGCCAACTCCGCATGCCAGCGGAGCGACGCTTCCTGCGCTTCGCGCGGACTGGTGTCGCGATAGAAATCGAGGCCCGTTTCACCAATGGCGACAACCTTCGGATGCAGCGACAACTCCTCGATGACCCGGAACTCCTCCGCGCCGGCCTGCGCGCAATCGTTGGGGTGCAACCCGACGGCTGCAAACAAACCGGGGCGCCCTTCCACGAACTCAATCACGCCGCGCGAGGTCGGCGCGTCGATCCCGACCACGAGCCCGAAGGGCACGCCAGCCTCAATGGCCCGCGCCCAAGCTTCCGCGCCCTCTGGCGCCAGCTCCCCCAGCGTGAGATGACAGTGCGTGTCGAAGTGCATCCGTTGCGATTCTCGCCCCGCCAAAAGCGCAAAGATCCGGCCTCCACGAGGGATGCCGGACCTTCCGTCTGGAGAGCGTCAGCTCATCACTTCTTGTCGAAGCTGGTGAGGCCGTAGCCCTTGCCCTTCAGGGCCTTCTCCACGTCCTCTTTGGTGAGGCTTCCGGACTTCATGGTGATCGTGGCCTTCTTCTCTTTGAAGTTCACTTCCACCTTGTCGACGTTGCTGAGCGCGCCCAAGGTCGCACGGACCTTGGTGGCACAGCTACCCGCTCAAGTCATGCCGGAAACGCCGACCACGTAAACCGGCGGATCATCAACGGTCGGCACCGTGACACCGGCCGCCGTGAGGGTCGATCCCATAAGGACCGCCATCAGGGCGAGCGAGAGGATTGCGAATCTCATGGAGTTCTCCTGCCCAGTGGGCGCCCCGTTATACCATCCAAGCCACCAAAGGCTTCGTGGAGCACCGGCAGATTCGGCCAAGTACCGTGCGCATTCACACCCCATGACCACCCCCCAGAAGTCACGTTCCAAGCGAGGTTTGGCCACGCTCAGCGAGGCCGAACTCCTTGCAAGCCGCCTCTCGGACCTTGATCTCGACCTCGACGCCTCGGATTTGGGGCCACTGCGGGACCAGTTGCACAGGGATCTCGCAGCCCGCGGACTCAGCTTCCGTCCACGCTGCTACTTGAGTACGGAATGGTTCGTGGAGCAGGGAGAAACGGCCATCGCCATGCCCTTCTGGCTCGCCCACCCGCGGCTCGTGCGCCTCGAACGTCGCATGGTCATCGACGTGGAGGGCGGAACCGCCGATGCCGCCATGCGCATTCTTCGCCACGAAGCTGGCCACGCTGCGGACTACGCGTACGGGTTGGTGCGCGCGAAAGGCCGCGGCGAACTGTTCGGCCGCAGCAGCACGCCCTACCCGGACCACTACACGCCGCGCCCGCACAGCCACTCCTTCGTACGTCACCTCGACAACTGGTATGCGCAGAGCCATCCGGATGAGGATTTCGCCGAGACCTTCGCCGTGCTGCTCACACCCGCTGATTGGCGCACGCGTTATCGCACCTGGAAGGGTGCGCTCAAGAAGCTCGAATGGATGGACGCGCTGTTCCAACGCCTCACGAAGAAGGAGCCCGTGTTGAGGGAGAGTTTCACTCACTCCATCGAGACGGACACCCGCACGCTGGCAGAGTTCTATGCGGCGCGCTTGCAAGAGTTGGCTGAAGAGAACTCGCCCGAATACGTGGATGGCGATCTGCGCCGCATCTTCGCGGCCCGCGCGCGACATCCCGGCGCGGAAGCCGCCGCAGACTTCATCCGCCGCCATCGCTCGAAACTCCGCGAGACCATCGCCCACTGGTCCGGTCTCAAGAAGTACAATGTCGACCGCATGCTCTCCGCCATGATCGCGACCTCGCGCGAACTGGAATTGGTGCGCACGGTGGCCGAGGAATCGGCCCTCATGGAACTCGGCGCCGCCGGCGTCGCGCTTTCCAAGAACTACCTCTTCGCCGGGCGCTTCAGCATGTCTTCCTGATGACCGACGCCAAACGAGTTCTCATCACGAGCTTCGTCTCCCGCCGCGAGGATCTCGCGGTGGATCTCGGCGCCGCGCTGAAGACTCCCGAATGGCAGAGCGAAGGCGATATTGCAAAGGCACTGCGCCGCCTCGGGCACACGACCGAGATGTGCCTGCTCTACGACGACGTGGAACCCCTCGCGCGCATGGTGCGTGAGTGGAAACCCGACATCGTCTTCAATCTCGTGGATGAGTTCCGCGGCCAGAGCGTGAACGACTGGAAGATCGCGGGGTTCCTCGAAATCCTCGGCGTGCCCTACACAGGCTGCGGACCGCGCGGACTCTTGCTCTCGAAGGACAAGGTGCTCACGAAGCAGGTCCTCCGCCACCACAGGATTCGCGTGCCGGATGCGTTCCTCGCAGAACCCGGCAATGTGGTGAAGAAGCCTGCACGTCTCGCCTGGCCGCTCATCGTGAAGACGCTCACGGAAGAAGGCTCGCGCGGCATCTCGAAGGCTTCCATCGTGCGCACTGATGAAGAACTCGCGGAGCGCGCGAGTTTCATCCACCGCACCTTCAATCAGCCGGCCCTCGTGGAGGAGTTCATCGAGGGCCGCGAGCTCTATTCCTCCGTACTCGGCAACGCGCGGCTGCGCGTCTTCCCGCTGCGCGAGATCACCTTTGGCACGGAACAGAGTGATGCCCCCAACATCGCGAGCTTCAGCGCCAAGTGGGACGAGGAGTACCGGAAGCGCTGGGGCATCAAGAACGATTTCGCGAAGGACGTGCCCCCGGAGTTGGAACGGAAGCTCGTGCGCCTCGCGCGCCGCACCGCACGCGCCTTGAACATCGACGGCTACGCGCGCTTCGACTGGCGCCTCACCGCAGCGGGACAGCCAGTGTTGCTGGAAGCGAACCCGAACCCCTTCCTCGCAAAGAAGGAGGACTTCGCTCTCAGTGCCGAGGCGGGAGGGCTTTCCTTCGTGCGCCTTTGCTCGCGCATCCTCCGCCTCGGTTTCGAGCGTTCCGGAACGACGCCTGTCAAAGCGTCTGCTGGAACCACGCCCGCGACTTCCGCATGAAGTGCAGGGCGGATGGGCCGCGGAGCCCGTGGAGTTCGCCCGGATAGAGCATGGTGTCCACGTCCACGCCACGCTCGATGCAGGCCTTCACGAAGGTGAGCGACTGCTGCCAGACCACCGTGTCATCGGAGGTGCCGTGCACCACCATGAGCCGGCCTTTCAAGCCCGCCACGTGCGTGCGTGTGTTGCTGGTCGCATAACCCTCCGCATTCTCCGCTGGCGTGTCCATGTAGCGCTCGCCGTAGCCAGTTTCATAGAAAGCCCAGTCTGTGACCGGCGCGCCCGCGAGCGCGGATTTGTAGTGTTCCCCGGCGCGGCACGCGAGGGTCAGTGTCATGAACCCGCCGTAGCTCCAGCCTGTCACGCCCACCCGCTTGGCATCCGCACCCGTGCCATGCAGCACGCTTTGCAACACGACCAATTGGTCTTCCATTTCCGGAGTGCCGAGTTTTCTGTGCACGGCCTGCTGCCAGTCGATGCCACGGTTGGGTGTGCCGCGCCCATCCGCGAAGAACACCACGTGCCCTTCGCTGGCCATGGCCGTGAGCCAGAGATTCCAGCGTCCGCCACCGCAAAGCCACTGATCCGTCACGAGCTGGTTGTGCGGCCCGCCATAAACGTAGTGGATCACCGGAGCACCTTCGGCGCGCGCTTTCATGCCGGGCGGCAGCATCATCCAGCCGTGCAACGCGCGACCATCCGGAGTCTTCACCGTGAAGAGGGAATCCGTGCCGTGCTCGAAGGATGCCAGCGGATCCGGCGCGGTGTGCAGGCGCTTCACATCCTCCTTGCCGCCGAGATTCACGAGGTCCACAGCCTTCGGCAACTCAAGATTGGTGTGCGTGTCGAGCAGCCAGTTGTCATCGGCGGAGACTTCAGCCGTGTGATGCCCACGACCAGTGGTGAGCTGACGCTGCGTGCCTTCGAGCGTGCCGTGGAAGAGATGCTTCTCCAGGGGATTCACTCCTGTGGCAATGAAGCGAAATCCCTTGCCATCCGCATCGAAGCCGGTGAAGTCGCTGAGGTCGAAATCCCCGCGCGTGAGCTGCGCGAGTTCCTTGCCGCCCGCATCGAAGAGATGCACATGCCGGAATCCTGAGCGCACCGAGATCCAGAGAAAGCGCCCTTCCCCGTTCGGGACGAAGTACGGAGGCGCTTCAGGTTCGGTCCACTCAGCATCGTCCTCGGTCAGCACCACGCCCCGCAGCTTGCCGGTGTCCGCACTCCATGCGCGCAACTCCGTGTGATTCTGCGCGCGGTTCACATGCGCGATCCAGAGCTCCGACGCATCCGGTGTGAAGGCGATGTTGGTGTGCCACTCATCCGCCGCGGGATCGGTTTCGAGCCAGACTGTCTTCGCAGCCGCGAGATCGTGCACACCAACGCTCACCACGCTGCTCTTCCGACCTGCCATGGGATAACGACCGGGAACAAGCTCCGCCGGAACCGGCGTGAGGTTCACGTACGGGTAGGCATCGACCGGAGTGAAGTCCTCGCGATAGAAGGCCACCTTCTTCCCGTCCGCGGAAAACCAGAGCCCGTCCTTGATGCCGAACTCCACGCGATGCACCGAGATGCCATGGGTGAGGTCTGCGTTGCCGCCTTCAGTCACTGCGCGCCCTTCCTCGCCGCGCTTCATGACCCAGACATTGAAGTCCTTCACGAAGGCTGCGGCAGAAAGATCGGCGTTGTAGATGGCATTGCTCGAACCATCAGGCAGCCGGAACAGTTGGTCCACCGCGAGACCCTTGGCGGGCTCCGCCGCGGTCGCCCCGCGCGGCGGATGCACGCGGAAGAGCGCAACCCCGGCATCGAGGAGCAGCGACGTGCCGGATTCCTCCCAGCGCAGCCCCGCGAGCATGGCGGGCGATCCGCGGAGCCCGAAGGTCGAGAGGGCCTCCGCCACTTCCTTGCCACTCAGGACCCGCTGCGGGCTCGCTTCACCGGGTGCTGCACGAACGAGTTCGAAATCGCCCTCCGCCTGCCGCACAAACGAGAACGCGATTTTCTTGCCGCACCACTGCAAGCCCATCAGCCCTTGAGGATTGAAGGCGGCGGGGGTCTTCAGCCAACGTTCGAGGGTGAAGCGCTCGCGCGTTGCTGCATGAGTCTTCGCAACCGTTTCCTGGGCGGGGACAAGAACAGCGGCGAGGCCGAGAAGGCCTGCGATGACGGGAAGAATGCGCATGAAGTGGCTCCGTGGGTGCGCGCGGATTCTCCGCTAGGATTGGCTCCCCGGAAAGTCCCGGGGACAGCAATGGAGCCACCTATGGCAATGATCGCGGCAGGCGCCAAGGCGCCAGAGTTCAAGTTGGACAGTCACATCGGCACGTCCGTCAGTCTGTCCGATTTCGCCGGCAAGAAGAACGTGATGCTCGTCTTCTATCCGCTGGCGTTCACCCCCACTTGAAGCGTCGAAATTCCCGGACTCGAAAAGCTGAAAGGCGATTTCGAGGCCGCGAACACCCAGGTCCTGGGTGTCAGCATCGACAGCAAGTTCGCCAACAAGGCGTGGGCTGATTCCATGGGTGGAATCACCTACCCGCTCCTCTCGGACTTCAATCCGAAGGGCGCCATGGCCGCTGCCTACGGCATCTACCTCGAGGCTCGCGGCATCACCGACCGCGCCACCGTGCTCATCGGCAAGGATGGCAGCGTGAAGTGGTCCGAGTCCGTCGGCGTGCCGGGCAAGCGCGAGGCAAAGGATCTCCTCGCGCGCGCCCAAGACTGCCGCTGATCACTCGTTCACGATCACCGCGGGCGCCGGCAAGCACAAGCTTCCGGCGTCCGCGTTCATTTCCACTTCCGCACCCATGGGGAGAGTGAACTGCGCGCCCTCGTGGCCGAAGCGTGCGCCGGTCATGACCGGGATGCCGAGATCTCCGCAGCGTTCCGACACGATCTCCTCGTAGCTGAATTGCGGCCGCAGTGATTCGGGCGCCGTGCCGAAACTCCCCGCCACGATGCCCGCCACGCGCTGCAAGCGGCCGCTCAGCCGGAGTTGCGTGAGCATGTTGTCCACGCGGTAGGGCGCTTCCGAGACATCTTCGAGTGCGAGAATCGCTCCGTCGAATGAAGGCTCGAAGGGTGTGCCCAGCAGACGCACCAACACCGTGAGATTGCCACCCACGAGTGGCCCGCTCGCGCTGCCGCCGTGCACGCATCGACTGCGCTCGCCAGCGAGACTCAGGGCGCGCCGGTCGCGGCCCATGATGAGTTCGAACAGCGCGTGCTCTTCGTCGCCCTCGCGACACTCTACAACGATGGGGCCGTGGAAGCTCACCAGCCCCGCATGGCGCTGAATCGCTGCATGCAGTGCTGTCGCATCGGAGTAACCGATGAAGGGCTTCGGATGCTCTGTGAGCGCAGCGAAGTCGAGCAACGGGAGCAGGCGGAGTGCGCCTGCACCGCCGCGAAGACACCAGATGGCACCGAGGTCCGGATCTGCGAAAGCGGCGTTGAGGTCCGCGGCGCGTGCTTCATCCCGACCGGCGAGGTGGCCGTGAGCCTCGCGCGCATGCGGCGAGAGCTCAGGACGGAATCCGAGCGCTGCGATGCGAGCGAGCGCTGCGTCCACCCGCTCCGGCGGATGGACTGGCGACGAAGGCGCGACCAGCGCGATGCGCGCTCCAGGTCGAAGAGCAGGCGGCCTCAGCATGGGGATCGAGCGGGCGAAAGCCCGCACCCCCTCAGCAGAACTTCTGCTTGCGACGGGCCTTGTGGTTGCGCGGGCGGCGGCCGTGGTTGGCCTTGTTGATCTTGCGGCTGTTGGCTGGCATGGCGTGGACTCCCGGCCGCGAGTCACGGCCAATGTGAGGACCATGTTGCGCAAGATTCGGCCCGCCTTCAAGCGCACCGGCCCGGCCAAAGTGCGCCGAAGCTTGCTCTGCTCGGACGAGCCTCCGGCCTCTCATCCTCGCTTCAAGACCCTCGGCGCCACGCGGGCCGGAGCATTCGTGGGCCGAGCCGCCATCAAATGCAGACAGGACGCGAACCCCTACGAGGTACGCATCCCGCCGGCGGCGATGTTGAACGAGAGAGTGGAGCTTCCTGCCGGGGCGAATCCCCGGCAGACACATCTTCGGATCACGCTGCATGCACTTGAGGGCATTGATCCCGCACACGCCCGGAGGGGCTCGAACCCCCAACCTGCGGAGCCGAAGTCCGCTGCTCTATCCGATTGAGCTACGGGCGCACTGAGTGCAGTGTACGGCGGTCTTGTCGCCAATCACGCGCCCTGACGCAACATTCCCCCTTGCTCACCGTTGTAGGCTTCGATCCCGAACCTTGCCGAGGTCCGTTCCATCGCTCCCGCGGCCCACAAGCCGCCAGAGGTTCCCTCCCATGCTCAAGCAGTTCTCCACGCTTCTCGCCATTCTCGCCCTCGCTGCTTTCGTGCACGGCCAGACGCCAGTTCTCACAGGGCTCACGCCGCCCTCCATGCTCGCTGGCGCCGGTGCCACAACGCTCACGCTGCACGGCACCGGTTTCATGGCCATGAGCACGGTGCGCATCGGAGCGCGCTCGCTCACTCCGTCGAGTCTGACATCCACACAAATCCAGGTCCTTGTGCCAGCGACGGATCTTCTCAACGCGCGAGTGCACCTCGTGCGCGTGGAGAGCAACGGCGGTGCGGTCAGCGCGGCAGTGCCCTTGCCGGTCCTCGGCGAATCCCTCGGCTCTGGTTCGTGGCATTCCCTCGCCATCGACTGCAATTCTGCGCTGTACACGTGGGGTTCCAACTTCAGCGGACAACTCGGGCTCGGGACCAACATCAATGTCGGCGTGCCCACGCGCGTCACAGGCTTCAGTGCACTCGCCGCTGAAGCTGGTCTTGGTCACACTCTCGTCGTTGCAACAGACACAACTCTTCGCAGCACCGGCCTCAACGCTTCAGGGCAACTTGGCCTCGGCAATCTCACCAGTCGCACCAGCTTCGCTGCAGTGCCAGTGGTGACGGGCGCCATTGGTGTCGCCACCGGCGCTGCGCACAGCCTCGCGCTCCTCGTTGACGGCACCGTGCTCGCATGCGGGGAGAACGCCAACGGCCAACTCGGTCTCGGCGACACCACGGATCGCACCAGCTTCACGCTCATCCCGGGACTCACGGAGGTGGTGGCCATTGCCGCAGGCGAGAATCACTCGTTGGCGCTGCTGCGCACGGGCGCCGTGCGTTCGTGGGGCCTGAACAACGTGGGCCAACTCGGACTCGGTGACCTGGCCTCGCGTTCGTCGCCCACCGCCACCACGACGCTCACCAACGTGGTCGCGCTTGCAGCCGGTGGCTGGCACTCGCTAGCCCTCAAGGCCGACGGCAGCGTCGCCGCGTGGGGCGCGAATGTGAGCGGGCAACTCGGCCTTGCGGACACCACGGACCGCAGTTCACCAACGGCCCTCGCCCTCACGAATGTCAGCGCCATTGGCGCTGGCGAATACCACTCCCTCGTGCTTCAAGCGGGCGCCGTGTGGACGACCGGCGACAACACCAGTGGGCAACTCGCCCTCGGCGACTACACCAACCGCAGCACGTTCACCCTCGCGAGCGCGCCGGGCGCACGTATGCCTGTCGGCGCCAGCGCCCACACAGCCATGATCGGCCCCTTCGGCATTCCGTGGTCGGCTGGCAACAACACCTACGGACAACTGGGCGACGGCACCTTCCTCGTGAATCCGCTGCTTGTGCCAGCACTGTGGCTGGATCTCACCCCTGTCGTCCTCGGACTCTCGGCCACTCTCCCCAGCACCTTCACCGCCGCGGTGAACGGCGCCCTCGAACACGCGGGCCACACCTACCTCAACGCCTTCAGTGCTGACCCCTTGAACGCCAGCGCGCCCTACCAAGGGCCTTGGTTCGGGTTGTTCGTCACCCATGACGATCTCCTGTTCCAGATCGCCATTGGAGCACCGCCCTTCGTCGGCAACCTCGACGCTCTGGGCAACACCAGCGCGTCGATCACGCTGCCTCTCGCGAGCCTCGCTGGTCTGCAGCTCTTCGCGAACTCCACCACCTGGGACCTCAACCTCGGCATTTACACCGGCTATAGCGCCATCGCGGCCTACACCTTCTGACCACGGCTTGTGCTGTTTCTTCGGCGCGCGCAGCCCCTGCTCTCTCCAGTTCCGCTGCACGCGCTTGAGACTCACCAGCCTGCCTCCTCGTGCTCGACCACGATGCCCTTCAGCCGCGCGTTCTCCTTCTGGAGCTCGCGCTGGCGCTTCGCAGCTGCCACCTTCACACCGGCATGCTTCCGATTCCACCGGTGAATCGTCTGCCAGCTCACCTCAAGGCGCTGCAAGACCGCAGCCAACGATTCACCGCGAGCACGGGACAGTTCCACTTCGCGGAGCTTCTTGATGACCTCTTCGGTTCCATGACGATTGCGCTCCTGCACAAGAGACTCCTCGCCCTCGAAGGGGCTGAACTCTCTCGCAACGCATGGACCGGTTTGCGTCCGGCACCGCGCGCGCACACCTTCGCGGCGCCGAGCGCGCCGCGAAGGGTGTGAAGGATCAACGCGCTGTCGCCTTGATAATCAGTCCTTGATTCGGCTTGTGCTCGAAGAGGAAGAGAACGGCCACGCGGTCCAGCGCTCCGAGCAGCACGGGTGATTCGAAGCGCGCGCTGCGCGCGGTGCATTCGCTCTCGATCCCCGAGTGCGGCAGCAGCGAGAACTCATCCAGCACCGTCGCGGAAAGCAGGGTGTTCGCCTCGCCACCGAAGTCGAGATCGAACGCGAGCGACTGAAAGACATCGGCGGGGTTCACGTTCGCGCTTTCCACCCAGAAGATGACACCGCTGTCGCCCTGCATCGGCAACCTCGTCACGGCGACGGGCGCATTGCGCGTGAACACAATGCCCGGAGCGATGTCCACCTCGGGTGACCAGGCGGGCGAAGTGGAGAGCACAATGGACAAGCGGACATTGGCGCTGCTGACAGCGCCGCCGGTGTGCACCTCGATGTTGATCACATCGCCCGGCTGCAATGCGTCGATAGAGACCCTCTGTTCACCGACAAGGCCCGCGCAGGTGTGGTCGGACTTCCCCACCTTGATCTTCGTGAGGCGCGGCGGGGTTCCAGAATCCCCCGGAATGCAGCCGAGGTGAATGGTGAGGTCGGTTGCCACCATGCCGGTGTCGTTGGCGATGAAGCCGGTGGCCGCAGGCCCGGCACACACCGGAAGCGCGGAAGACGGCATGTCGAGAGCGGCTGCGCCTCCGGTGACGTGGATCGTGCCCAGGATCGTGGGCTGGGCGGCAAGAAAAACCGTGGACAACGCGAGAGCAAGGACGATGCGCATCGGAGAGGTCCCTCCAAAGGGTCACCTCGGCCCTGAGTGCCACGTGAGACAGGCTGTTCACAGCGCCAAAGAAAGCGCGCTGCTGCGTCCCGCGACGAGCGACAGCAGTTCCCTGAGAAACCGGGCGTGACAGAGGTCGCGGAGCGACGATGTACGGCCGAAGGGCGAAGGCTCGACCGAAGGGAGCGCTCCTCGGCACGTCCGGACGGGTGCGGCACGCAAAAGGCCAGGAAACACAGCGAGGCCGCCAGAAGATCTGGCGGCCCCGTGGTCAACGCACCCAGGAGGACTTGAACCTCCAACCTTCTGATCCGTAGGCAGATGCTCTCTCCAATTGGGCTATGGGTGCAGAGCGCGGCGATTCTACGGAGCGGGAGGCCCGCTTCAAGCTCTGAGCGTGCACAGGGACCCTCCCCGCGGCCGCCCGCGACGGGCCGAAGTCCTTGCGGCGGCGACGCCGAGCTCAGCGCGCGTAGAGCGGGAAGGCCCGGCAGATTTCCGCGACTTCGCTGCGCACACTGGCACTGGTGTCCGCGCAAGCGGGCTTCAGAAGGACGCGGTCCATGAGACGCGCGATGCGGCGGAATTCCCCCGTGCCGAGGCCGCGGGTGGTCATGGCCGGGCTGCCGACGCGGATGCCCCCCGTCACCAAGGCCGGATTCGGGTCGAAGGGCACCATGTTCTTGTTCACGGTGATCTCGGCGCGACTGAGCGCCTCCTCCGCCGCCTTGCCGGTGACGCCCCGACTCGCGAGGTCAATGAGCATGAGATGGTTGTCCGTGCCACCCGAAACGATGCGGTAGCCGAGAGAACTGAACTCCTCCGCCATGGCCGCCGCGTTCGCAATCACGCGTGCGCAGTAGTCGCGGAAAGCGGGCTGCAAAGCTTCACCGAAAGCGACGGCCTTGGCCGCGATGATGTGCATCAAGGGGCCGCCTTGAACACCCGGGAACACCGCGCTGTCGAGAAGCTCCGATATCATCTTCAAGCGCCCGCTCTTGGGCGCGCGCTTGCCGAAAGGATTCTCATAGTCCTGCTTCAAGAGCACCATGCCGCCGCGCGTCCCACGCAACGTCTTGTGCGTGGTCGTCGTGACGACGTGGCAGTGCGGCAGCGGATCGCGCAGGAGCTTTGAGGCGATCAACCCCGCGGTGTGCGCCATGTCCATCCAGAGGAAGGCGCCAACTTCATCCGCGATGCTGCGGAAAGCTGCGTAGTCGAAATCGCGTGAGTAGGCCGAGGCACCGATGCTGATGAGCTTCGGACGCACAGCAAGTGCCTTCGAGCGCACCTTGTCCATGTCGATGCGGCCTTCGAGCGGCCCATCCTTCTCCACCCCGTAGAACTGGGCCTTGTAGAGGATGCCGGAGAAATTCACGGGCGAGCCGTGCGTGAGGTGCCCGCCATGCGCGAGATCGAGTCCGAGCAAAGTGTCGCCGGGTTGGAGGTATGCGAGGTAGACCGCCATGTTGGCGCTCGCGCCGGAGTGCGGCTGCACATTCACCCACGCGCAATCGAAGAGCGCCTTCGCCCGTGTGCGCGCGAGTTCCTCCGCGCTGTCCACATGCACACAGCCGCCGTAGTAGCGCTTGCCCGGCAGGCCCTCGGCGTACTTGTTGGTGAGCAGGCTGCCTGCGGCTTCCATCACCGCCCGTGAGACGAAGTTCTCGGAAGCGATGAGTTCGAGACCATGCTCCTGACGCGCAGCCTCGCGCTCGACACAGGCGGCAATCTCAGGGTCCTGACGCGCAAGCTCGCTCATCGGGGAATTCCTCCGGACGGGCGACGATAGCCCGCGGCCCGTCCGGCGGAAGGAGCGTCACTTGGCTGGTGCTGGCGCAGCCGAACCATCCGGGAGCGGCGCCGGGTTCTTCTGTTCCGGAAGTTCGCCCCAGATGCCCCACGGCTTCCAGTTCTTCGGCGGTTGACGCCGGTCGGTCTGGATGTGCGCGTAGAGCGGCGTCACGCTTTCGTCGTAGGCCACACGCCCATTCACGAAAGCCCTCTCCACGAAGGTGCGGTAATCCAGCGGTTCGCGATCAAGGATGAGGATGTCCGCATCCTTCCCCTTGTCGAGGCTGCCGATGCGGTCCGCAACGCGGAGCATCTCCGCAGGTGTCAGCGTGATGGAACGCAGGGCCTCTTCATTGGAAACTCCACCGCGCACGGCGAAGGCCGCTTCAAGATTCAGCCCGAGAAGATCGCGTCCGCCGAACAGCGAAGTGGTGATGCCCGTGTTGAGGGTCATGGTGCTCCACGGAACACCGGTCTTCTGCATGATGGACGCCGACTCGATGCGCCAGCCATGCGGTGCATCGACGTTGGGGTCCGTGTAGGGGCGCGTGGCGGATCCGCCCTTGCCGCGCGGAAGCAGGATCACGCCTGCTGCGGAGCGCGAGACATCCGCCGCCATGGCCCAGGCCTCCTGCGCCGTGTGCAGGATGACGGGCACACCGAATTCCTGTGCGAGCTCGAGGCCGAACTCCATGTCACGGCGATTGTCGGCGTAATAGAAGACCGGCACGTCACCATTCATCGCATCTGCGAGAGCGCTGACGTTGTCGTCCGTCTTCGGCTCGGTGAGATCCTTCTTCCCCGCCGCGAGATCCTTCAGCCAGGTCTTCACGGCAGCGCGATGCTTCTTCGCCTTTTCGAACACGTCGCGCTGTTCGAGGCGTGCGCTGCCACCCTGCCCGCCCGGTGCGTTCATGTAGAAGGCTGCGGGTTCCCGCAGCGTGAAGCCCTCGATGGTGCCCGCCGTGAGTTTCCCGACCACTCCCCCAACCTGGCCCGTATGCGAACCGATGAATGCGCTACCCACACTGCCGAAGAGCCCGCCGAACATGCTGTCCGCCATACCGCCGCTCTCATGCGCCGTGGTGACACCGTTCGCGAGAGCGAGCTGCATGAAGTCAGCAAAGGGATCGAAGCGGTGCTCCGCCTTCTCCTTGTTCGTGGAGTTGCGGAGCCCCAATGCGCCCTTGGCCGCGATGGCCACGAAACCGGGCGCCACATGCTTGCCTCGGCCATCGATGATTTCCGCGCCTTCGGGAATCGTCACATCGGTTCCCACAGCGTGAATGAGCTTGTCCTTGATGAGCAGCGTGCCGCCAGTGATGACGCCATGAGACACGGTGTGCAACGTGGCGTCCTTGATGGCGACCCAGCGCGGGCCCGCCTTCTTCTCCGCCACGGGTTGCTCGGCGGCCGGTCTGGTGGCCGCAGCGGCGGGCGCCTTCGCGCCTTCCTTCGGAGCCTCACCCTGTGCCGAGAGCATGGATGCCACAACGAGGCCGCTCATGAAGATCCGGGCGCGCATCAGCGGTCCTCCTTCGTTGCATCGTGAATGACTGCGCCATCCACCACTACCGCGATGAGTTTCGTGGTCGGAGCCAGAGGCTCGCCGTCATAGAGGACGAAATCCGCATCGCGGCCTTGTTCGAGGGAACCGGTGCGCTGACCGAGTCCGAGCACTTCCGCCGGCGTGAGTGTGGCGGCACGCAGCGCGTCGTCGGGATGCAGCCCGTGCCGCACGAGTTGCAGCAGTTCACCGCGGAAGCGCTCGAGACCTTCCAATTCGCGGGCTTCCGGCATGAAGGCCACAGGGACGCCCGCATCAAGCAGGATCGCCGCCGTGGAACGCAAGGTCGCGATGAAGGGGACGTTGCTCATCTGCGGAGGCATGAGCACTGTGACCCCGGCTTTCTTCAGGCCAGCGACCACACGCCATGCATCCGGGCCGCCACGAAATGCCGCACCGGTAAACGCCACCGCGGGGCGGAAGCTCGCATCCGCCGCGAGCAAGGCCTCGGTGTGCAGAAACGCAGCGGCACCCGAGATGAAAAGCACACCCGGGAGCTTCGCTTCGAGAGCGTCCACGAGCGGCTGCAATTTCGGGTCCTTCTGTGGTTCCTTCGGCGGCTCCGGCTTTTTCTCCTCGGCCTTCTTCTCACCTTCGGGTTTCTTTTCCTCGGGCTTTGCTTCGCCTTCCTTCGGCGCGTCCGCAGGCTTCGCTTCGGCTGGCTTGGCTTCCGCCGACTTCGGCTCTGCTGGTTTCGCCTCGGCGGGCTTGCCGCCCTTCTTGAATGCTTCCAGGTCGGTGATGTACTTGCGCGCCTTCTCGATGGACTTCAGGAAGAAGTCCCGTGTGGCCGTGCCGGGCTCGAAGGCCATGGCAAGCGCAGCCTTGTCATCGCGGATCAGGCTCCCGATTTCGGGCAGGCCCGCCACAGGCTTCACCGGCTTCGCAATCGTCACCATGCCAGAAACGCCGCCGCCGGTCGGCATGAGCGCGACCGTCGTGAAACCCGAACGCGCGAACTTCTTCACGTCCGCTTCCTGCGGGTCGAGCTTGCCACGCACGGTTTCATCACCCTTGGCGGCGGAGCCGCTCAGATCGAAGCGCTCTCCGGCACCGAAGAACAATGCAGCGGGGTGCACGAAGCCTGGTGCAACGGTGAGCGAGCGGCGCTCCTCGTGGGTTGCATGCGTCGGCACTTCGAGCACGCCTTCCTTCCCCACGGCGGTGATCTTCCCGTTGCTCACGAGAATCACGGCGGCATCGATGACGCCGCCGGTGATCGTGTGAGCGCGCTTGACGTGCCACGCGACCACCGGTGCCTTCGCCGCGGCATCGTCGCCAGCAGCCGGCTCGGGTGTCTCTTGCGCGAATACAAGAGTCGCGAGAATGAGCGTGAGCGCGAGCGCGCGCAACGAATCAGAAACGCTGTCCATCACGGGCCGCGTCATAGGCCACCTTTCCGTTCACGAAGGTCATGAGCACGCGCGAGCGCGGGTCAAAGGGATCGCCGGTCCAGATGGCCAGATCTGCATCCTTGCCGGTTTCAAGGGAACCGAGCCGCTTCTCCAGACAGAGAAAGCGCGCTGCGTTGATGGTGAGGCCCTTCAGAGCCACACCCTCGGGCAGTCCATGCCGGATGGCCATGGCCGCCTGGTAGGGAAGCTCTTCCTGCGGCACCACAGGTGAGTCGGTGTTCACACCGATGTGGTCGTCACTGACGCCCATCCAGTACCAGCTCGCCGCGAGGCCGAAGAAGCGCCCGTCATTCGGGCTGAGCCAGAAGATGCGCGGTCCGCACGCAGCGCTCACGTTGTTGTCGATGGCGAGCTGCGCATTGATGAAGCCGTCGAATTCGCCGTGGTCGATGACCACCTTCAGCTTCAGGTCGCGGGCGAGCATGCGCAGGGTGCTCTGCACCACCTGGAAAATCTGTGTGTGCACGGCCACCGGGTATTCGCCGCGATAGAGACCACGGAGGTACTCGTAGCGCGGGTCCTTCGCGGGCTGGGTCTTCGTCTTCCCCTCCTCGAAGGCACACCAGGCCTCGTGGTAGGCGCGGCCTTCCACAAGCACGTTCCTGATCATCCAGTTCATGCCGATGCGCCCGGCACCGAGGTCGCCATTGCCGCGTTCCGGGTTGCCTGCCTGCGCAATCTTGAGGGCTCCCGGGAAGCGCACGAGCACTTCCTTCGGCGTCTCACCGAAGGTCTTCACAATGGCGCCGAAGCCGCCCATGTTCGTGCCCGAACCGGGAATGGACAGCACCGTGGTGACGCCACCGGCGCGTGCGATGCGCATTTCCGGGGAATCCAGCTCGATGTTGTCGAGCACGCGGAGTTCCGGATTCACCTGGTACACGATGTCGTGCAGGTCGCTGCACGCCGTGTGATTGTGCAACTCGATGAAGCCCGGGATGACACGCTGCCCGGTGGTGTCGACAACGCGGTAGCCCGCAGGCACGGGCAGTTCACCCAGCGCTCCGACCTGCTCGATCTTGCCGTCGCGCATCAACACGACGCCCCGCTCGATGGACGGACCAGCCATGGTGTACACGCGCCCGCCGGTGAGCGCGAAGCACCCTGGCTCCAGAGGCGCCACCGGCCCTTCCTGAGCAGCCAGCACGAGCGTCAGAACGAGAATCACGCCGAGGGTGCGCATCACTCTTTCTCCTTCAGAGGCACGAGCCTGCCCTTCGAGACCACATGCAGAATGCGCGTGGCCGGCGCGAAGGGTTCGCCATCGAGAATCACGAGATCGCCGTCGCGTCCCATCTGGATGCCGCCGATCTTCTGTTGGTGATTGAGGACCAGCGCCGGCCAGCGCGTGAGCATGCGCAGCGCGTCGTCGCTGTTCAGGCCTTGTTGCACCGCATGACTCGCGATGTCCATGAGACGCGCACTGTCCCGGTGCGCCAGCAGCACAGGCACTCCTGCACGCGCCGCCTCAAGGACGGGCGACCAATCACGCCCCTCGCGCTTCAAGACCGGCGCGGACACGGACGCATAGGCCACACCGAGTTCCTTCATCAGCGGCAGAAGTTCCGGAAGCAGGCGTGATTCCATGAAGGCCACGCGCACGTCGAATTCGTCGCGCAGCATGCTGAGCAACGCCCGCGCGAGGCGCTCGTTGTCCGCACTGAGGAAGATGGGCGCTTCGCCATCGAGGACGCCCTTCCAGGCTTCCATGGCTTCGTTCTTCGCCGGAGCCTTGGGGCGCCCCTTTGGCTCGTCGCTCTTCGCGGTCTCCGCAGGCTTCGCGGCCTCACCATTCTTGGCGGAGCCGTTCTTGGCTGAGCCATCCTTCGCCGCCTCGGCGCTCTTCCCGTCTGCGGGCTTCACTTCGGCCGGCTTCGGCGCCTCGCGTTCGCGGCGCAGCAGGAATGTTCCAGCAACCTTGCCCTCGAGGGTGGCAGTGCCTGACCATTCGTGACGTGTGAGCGCTCCGCGGGCGACGAAGCTCTTCCCTGCCACGGTGCCTTCCGCCACGAGCTCGCCGCCATCGAAGCGTGCCGTCCCCTCGAAGGGATCGCGACCCGCTGCTTCCACCTTCACTTTGAAACCGTCCTTGTCCGGAGTGAAGCGCGCGATGCAACGGATGTGTCCCTCGGCAACGACCTCCGGCGCCCACACATCGCCGCGCCACGCATCACCGAGGATGGTGCGGGCTTCGGGCGCCTTCGAGCGTGTCACCTGATGCGACACCTCTGCTGCCTTGGGCGGGTTCTTCTCGTCGAATGCCGCGAGGTCCTTCTTCCACTTCTCGAAGCTCTCGAAGTACTTCTTCGCGCCGTCGAGGATCTTTCTGAGGCCGTCGACTTCCTGTTCGCTGTGGCGACGACCGGTGAAATCTGAAAACACGCCCGCGATCTTCGCACTCACCGCCTCGGAGGCTGCGGAGCCGCACTTGACCAATGAGAGCGCGCCCGAGACATTGCGGCCACCACCGGGCATCAGCACCAATGAGGTCACCCCGCCCGCGGCGGCTGATTCCACGTCGTCCTGCTCCGCATCGAAGAAGCTGGACGGTGGTTGTTCAAGGCCGAGTGCTCCAAGACTTGCGTCCGTCACCGCCTCACCATCCGCCTCGCGAAGATTGCGCACGCCGGTCTGCGCACCGGCGTTGATGAAACCGGGCACCACCACCGCTTCGGGAAGATCGAGAATGCGCGCGCCGGGCGGGATGGTGATGCCTCGCCCGACACCGGCGATCTTCCCCTTCACGATGAGCACGGTGGCGTCTTCAAGCACGGTGCCATCGCCGGGCAGCACACGCCCAGCGCGCACGGCCACGGGAGAATCCGAGCCCGCGGAGCGATCCCGCATCACGCGACCATGAGCGACCACCACGATGGGCCGCGTGCCCGCAGCCAGTGGATCGCGGTCGAACAGCAGGAGATCAGCACTGGCGCCTTCGCGCACAAGGCCGGCCTCCGCGCCGATGATCTCCGCAGCACCGCGCGTGATGGCACGCAGCACACGCTCCTTCGCAAAGCCGGCGTTCTCGTGACGACCAGCGAGCCAGAGCAGCTCGCCCTCGGCATTCAGCGGAGCGATGGCGACGCGCACACCTGCGGCCGCGAGGCGCGCTGCGGCATCCGCCGCAGGGTCCATTTCACCAAATCGCGATTTCCCGGCGTCAACGGAGGGCTGCTCCAGAATGAGCGCTGCACCGGCGCTCCCCAGTTCCTTCGCGAGCTGCCAAGCCTCGGCGCCGCCCTCAATCACCGGCGCGTGCCCTGCCTCGCGTGCGAGTTCGATGGCCAGCGTGATTTCCTCCACGCTGTCCGCGCGAAACCGCAGCCCGCGTTTCTTCGCGAGGACATCCGCGAACACCGCCACGGCGCCGCGCTCGTCCTCGTCAAGTTCCGCCGCCTCCGCGGCCGCCGCATTGCGCGCGAATTCAAGCAGCTCACGGAAGGCCATGGCCGCACCGCCGCGCGTACGCGGCAACTGGCGCTTGATGCCAGGGCGATCCTCCGGACCCGGTGGCACTGCCGGGACATAGATGTGCGGCGGATTGAATGCCGCCGGCGAAAGGACGACATGCACCGCCGGAAGAGCGGGCTGCACTCCGCCGCCAGCGTCCGCAGCAGCGAGCGAAATCACGCCCCCGCTGCCGGGGACGAAGCGGCCACGGCCGGGTGATGCCCAGAACGTGGTGATGCCGGCGTCGAGCAGTGCTTGAGGCGCATAGGCATCGTGCGCATCCGTCGCGAGCACCTGCGGCCAGACGCTCCGTTCCGAGGGGCCGACCCGCACAGCATCCGCGAGCACGAGGCCGGGAATGAGAAACGCACCGTCGACCGCGAACACCTTCGCACCCGCCGCTTGCAATGTCGCATCGCCGATGGTGGCGACCTTGCCTTCGCGCACGAGGACCGAGCGTCCCGCGCTCAGGGTTTCTCCGTCGAAGAGCGTCACGTTGCGGAAGAGCAGCGGCTCCTGCGCGAGAACAACGGCGAGGAGGGCCGGAACAAGAAGCAGGCAGCGCATCAGCGGCCCGCTCCGAAGATCTCGGAGAGGCGCGGATCCTTCGCGCGCTCGTAGACAACGCGCCCGCCGATGATGCCCGTCTCCACCCAGGCGAGGCCCGAAAGCGGATCGTCGGTGAGCACGAGCACGTCACCATCGCGGCCTTTGTCGAGAGCACCTTTCCGCGCACCAAGACCGATGGCCTCGGCCGCGTTGGTCGTCACGGCGGCCAGCGCTTCTTCGCGCGAGAGCCCGCAGCGCACGAGACTCGCGGCCTGGTACCACATGTAACGGCGCGCCAGCGAGCCGGGCGCGGTGGTCACGGCAAAGCGCACGCCGGCTTCCTTCAGAAGTTGCGGCAGGTTGCGCACCACTTCCTTGCCTGTTTCGGGATCGTCCTCGCGCGGCTGGAACTCGCCTGCGAGAATCACCGGCAGCTTCCGGCCCTTCAGACGCGCAAACGCGCGCCAGGTGTCGTTGCCGAGGACCAGCCGCACGTCGAGCTTGTAGTCCGCTTCGAGGCGCAGCGCCTGCTCCACGTCCGCAGCGGTGGCGCAGGCAATCCACGCGGGCAGTTCACCCCGCAACATGCGCACCATCTCGCGACGGCGCTGTTCAACCTGGAATGCGTCCATGTCGAACACATCCGAGGCGCCGGCATGTTTCGCCTGCTGGTCTTCCATGTGACGTTTCGCGTCATCGAGGGCCGCGCGCAGTTTCGCGAGATGGCCTGCGCGGTTGCCGGACATGGGCATGAGCGAGAGCTTCATGCCCGCGTTCCCCGTAATGAGCATCTCTTCCACCGCAAGGCCGCGCGGCTTCACGATGGTGCCGGTGCCGCCAATGATGGTCATTTCGCCGGGCATGACCGCAATGGTGTAGTTGCCGTCGCGCAGGCAATCCTCGAAGAAGGGGCGGCTGGAATCGAGACTGTCGAGAACCGAAAGGAACGGCGTCACCGGCACCATTTCATTCGGACGATCCATGCCTTCCGATGTGTGCGGAATGACGAAGGCCGGCATCACCACGCGACCGCGTACGTCGAGGACGCGCATTTCGCCGTCACTCGCGAGGTCCTTCCCCACGGCTTCGATCTTGCCGTCCCGGATGAGCACATCGGCCGACTCGAGTTCAGGGCCAATGACGGGAATGACGCGGCCGCCACGAAGAAGCAGGGCTTGCGCCGGAGCCAGAGTTGCCGAAATGACGACAAGAGCGAGCAGTTTCCAGTGCAACACGATCAACCACCTTTCCCGACGGGCTTCTGAAACACAACCCGACCTTCAACCAATACGAGACGCGGTTCGGAATCCGGACGCAGCGGATTTCCCGACCAGATCACGAGATCTGCATCCTTGCCAGCTTCGAGCGAGCCCTTGTGCGCGGCCACGCCGAGAATGCGCGCCGGTTCAAGAGTCAGCATGCTGAGGGCGCGTGCGGGATCGAGTCCGTCGCGCACAGCAAGGCGCGCATAGTCGATGAGCTGCGCACCTTCGAGATCAGTGCCACCCGCGAAGGCTGCTGCCACTCCCGCATGCGCGAGAATGCGTGCCTGCGTCGTGACGGGCGCACGCGCTTTCCATGCACTCGACACGTCGAGATCGACGCCGGGCGCCATGCAGCAGTCATCGCCGCTGTCGAAGAGGGCTTCCTCGTGCGTGTCGATGGGATGGGTCATGCCCGCCTCCGCGAGGGCACGCAGGCGCGCTTCGACTTCGGCCGTGAGCCCGGCACCGTGGCTGTGCCCCTGATGTGCATGACCGTCATCGGCCACCCCGCGACGCCCGCGCCGCGCGACCTGGTATTGCGGCCAGTTCATCGATCCGAGAAGCACCGGAACACCGCGCGCCTTCAATTCCGCTGCACTTGAACCCACGGCCACCACGCCCGCGCAGATGTTGCGCGGAATGCCGAGTTCCTCGGCGAGGCGCAAGGCCGTGAAGATCTCCTTGTCCGTCTGCGTGTACCAGAGCACGGAGAGACGCCCCTGCAAGACTTCCACCAGAGGCAGATCCTCTGTCGCGATCGCCCGGCCCGTCCTGAGATCGTCCGCCACTTTCATGAACGAGGAACGCACGTCATAGACGACACCCATGCGCGAGTTCGGGCGCCGGGCATAGAAACCATTCATGCCGCCGCGGAAGTTGCCCGCCGCCGGATCAAGGCCGAGCACGATGGTGAGGAATCCGCGTGGCGTGCGCGGAGCCTTGCTCGCGTCGTCCGTGGAGACCACGCCTGCAAAACCGCTGATGACCGCGCGGGTTCCGGGATGGATGCAGAGACTCGTGATGCCCTGCTGCAAACGGCGCAGCACTTCCGGTCGCCCGGGCTCATACAGCACCGTGGGCTCCATGGCAGGAGTCACCTCCGAACCTTCCTCGTTCTCGTTCTCGGCGTTCCGCAAGCCTGCACTCGACCAGGCATCGATCAGGCCCGCGGTGATTTCGGCGCTGCCGCAATCCGTCACCTCACCGGAGAGAGCCTCCTTGCTCACCGCCGTGATGCGGCCGCCTGCGACCGCGACCCAAGCGGGAGCGACGCTCTCGCCGTTGCCGATGTGGGCACGAGCCACCTTGTAGACCGTCTGCGCCCCGAGGGGCAGAAGCGAGAGCACGAGCACCAGAACCGAGCAACTGCGCATGATTCAGTCCTCCCGCGCGAGATCCACCACGCTGCCATCCTGCACCACATGCAGGAGACGCGCGCGCGGATCGAGGGGATGCCTGTCGAAGATCACCAGATCGCCTTCTTTGCCGGGGGCGAGTGTGCCGGTCTTGTCCGCGACGCCAAGAAGTTTCGCGGCACCACTGGTGAGCGCTGCCAGAGCCGCCTCGCGCTCGACACCATGCTGCGTCGCTGTGATGGCAGCGAGGCGGAGGGTTGCGCCCTCGTAGCGCGGCGCGGCCGTCTGAAAACCGAGCGTGTGCCCGGCTTCGAGGATGCGCCGCGGCAGATCGAGGTGGCGGTCATGCAATTGCGGCAGCACCCCCCCGAGCACCACACCGCGCGAGGTTTCCTTGGGCGGCATCACGAAATCGTCAGCATTGGCTGCGATGAACCACGTGGCCGGCACGTTCGCCAGAGTCTGTACTCTGCCCGCGGCCTGCTGCTCCCGCGCGGAACTCGTGAGCAGCAACAGACCTTCCGCACTCGCCGCGCGGAGGCCGTCGAGCTCCGCCGTGGCGAAGGCCTGCAACGCTCCCACGAGGCTCGTCACCTGGCGCTCGCGCAGCCATGCCCCTTCGCGGAGACTCGCCACTCCGCCTGCATCGCTGCGGAGCACGGAAACTCCTCCGCGTGCCGGGCCCGAGAGCACCGCCGCGCGCCCGGCAAGCGGGTTCGCATCAGGTGGCAAGCTGAGGAAGGTGGTGATGCCGCTCTTCAGGTGCCGCAACACCGCGCGATCTTCGAGCGCGAGATTCTCCCCCACGCGATACTGAGGCAGGAAGCCGCGCTCGTCTTCGACCACGCCGCGCTGGACGGCGAGGTTGGTGCCGCAATCAATGAATCCCGGCGCCACGAAGGCCGTTGGCAGATCGAGCTCGGTTGTGCCGGCTGGCAGCGCGACCTCGCGTCCGATGGAAGCAATCTTGCCGCCGCTGATGAGGATCGCGCCAGGCGAGAGCGCCGCACCATCGCCTGTGATGACGGTGCCTGCGCGCACCACGAGATCCTGCGCGGACAGGAATGCAGCGCATGCCAACAGTGTGAAGAGTGCGCGTCGCATCAGTCGTTCGCTCCGCAATCCGTGACCACGGTGCCGTCAATCATCAGAGTCGGCCGGGCGCCTCCGAGGGAAGGTGCCGCACCGATCTGCAAGAGCGCGTGACGCCCCTTCTCCACGCGACCGAAGCGCTGGCCGAGGCCGAGAGCTTCTGCGGCGACGGAAGTGAGGCCCTTCAGCGCCGCATCTTCATCCAGTCCGTCACCCACGTGCAGCGCGGCAATGAGCGGCAGGGAATCCTCGCGGAAGCCTCGACTTCCGACCGTTGTGAACCCCACGCGCACACCCGCGGCAACGAGTGCCTTCGCGAGGCCGGGCGCGCGCCGCGGTGCTTCGAGCGCATTGGTGTCGATGCGCACCGGCGCTGGCAGGAGCACGATCGCTCCCGCATCCGCGAGCTTCTTCGCCACCAGCGCGCCCTCGCCTGCGCCGAGGATGACGAGTTTCACATTGGCCTTGCTTGCTGCGTCCAGCGCGGCCTCGATGTCTTCCTTCCAGTTCGCTTCGATGCGGAGCGGCACCACGCCATCGAGAACCCGCAGCAGACATTCCTGAGCATCCTCGGTGCGAGGCTTCCGCGGCGCGATCTTTCGCTCCTTGGTCTTGTCCTTCTCTTCTTCTTTCGCGCGCTCAGGAGCCTTGCCCTCGAATTCCTTCAGGTCCTTCTCGAACTTCTCGATGCTCTTCCGGTACCGGCGCGCGGCCGCAAACGCGCCGTGCACGTTCTGGATGTCCGCAGCGCGCGCTTGCCGACCGGCAAAGTTCACCGTGCGCGTGCCCAGCCCGAAGGTGACACCGCCGAGCCTCTCCAAGACCACGGGTGCATCACCGCGCGTGAATGCGTTGCAGATGACCGGCCCACGGAGATCGTTCGCGGGTGCGAGATCGGCGCACGCCAGCCCGATCCCGACCCGACGCATGCGACCGAGGGTCGCGGCGCGGTCCCCGCTGATGAGATCCTCCGCGACTTCGCCCGGTGCGCCACGACGCGCCGAGTCATCAAACAGGAAGGGCGTTCCGGCATCGATGTAGGCAGGAGCGATCACAAGCCCGGTGACATCGCGCACCACCGCATCGCCGGCTGCAAGACCGGGGCCGACCTCCAGAATGCGCTCTCCTTCGATGAGCACATCAGCGCGCACCAAGGCCGATCCGGCACTGACAAGCACCTCGCCACCGCGGAGCAGAAGCCTCGGTGGAGACTGGGCTTCCAGCGGGCGCAGCGCAAGTCCGGCCAGCATCACGAGCAAAACAACGGCGAACCGCATCAAGGATCTCCAACGGGGGAACCGGCATTGTAAGGGCTTGCCCGTGACAAGTACGCACCCTCTCCGGGACTTTAATCCCGGCGGATGGTGTTGCAAGCACCGTGAGCATGTTGCATCGACATCCCTTGGGACCCAAAGAGCGCCGCCGCTTCGCGACTCTGTACGAGCCAATCGCCCAAGGGCTCATGCGCTTTGCCTGGAATCTCGCCCAGCGCCGGGAAGAGGCCGAGGATCTTCTCCATGATGCACTCGCACGCGCGCTCACCGGCTTCGCCACGTTCCAGAACGGCACGAACTTCCGAGCCTGGATGTACCGCATCATCTGGACCACCCACATCAATCGCCGACGCGATGCAGAGCCAGGCACCGTGAACCTTGACGACAGCACCTGCAGCAACTCGGCAGCCGGACGGGCTCTCGCCATGCTTGAACGTCCGACCCATCAAGAACGCGTTGATGCCACGCTGGAGGCGGTCCCCGATGACATCCGCGCCGCTGTGCTGCAACTGCCTGTCGAATTCCGCGTGGTCTACCTTCTCCATGCGGTGGAAGAACTGAAACAACGCGAGATTGCCGACGTATTGGCGTGCCCCATGGGCACAGTGGCCTCGCGACTTGCGCGGGCTCGCGAAGCGCTCGCCAGCGCTCTGGCCGCACGCGTTGCGCGCACCTCCCCGCGCCTCCGGGAGCAGTGCTCATGAAGTGCCCGGAAGCGCGCACGCGCATCGCGCTCCTCCATTCCGATGAACTCACGGTGGCCGAGGTCACCGGGTTGGTGGAGCATCTTTCCATTTGCGCTGCCTGTCATGAACTCGAAGCGAAAGAGACCTCCGCGCTGCTGCGCGTCCGCGAAGCCCTGAGTGCGGGGGTCCCTGTGGCGCCCGCTGTGGCCGCAGCCTCACGCCAGGATGGCTTTTCTGCGTGGTGGCCTGTCGGTGCTCTGGCCGCGTCGGCAGCGCTCTGCCTCGCGGTTCTCACCAGCCAAGGGGTCTTCGATCCGCGCCCGGTCCTTGACACGCGCATCACGCTGGAGATGGAAGTCCTCGAGTTCGGCACAGCCACGTGGACCCCTGCAGGTCTCATCCGCAACGACCGCGCTCCCGTGGTCGATGGCGCTGAGCTTGCGCGCCTCTCACGCTCCACGCGCGAGCTTGATCAGCAAGGCATCAGGGAAATCCTCGAAAGCATGGTGCCCGAAGCCGTCCAGCGCCCGGGCGCACCCTTGATCGAAGCGGCGCGCTCTCGCTCACCGCTCGCAGACGCCATGGTGCCCTGCCGCGAGGCGACGGCTCATGAGCTCACTTGGGCGGATGCAAAAGCACTCGGACTCACCGTCCCGGCTCGCTCGATTTCAAGAGGCGGGTGTCTGGTTGGCCGTGGGCGGGATGCTCTCACCGTGGTCCGCTCCGGCGACGCGGTGTGCGTTCTGGTCAGCCGCGGCCCGCGCAGCACGTTTGCGAATCTCAGCTCCGCGACGCGGCATTCTTCCGGACAGTGAGCACGAAGTCGCGCGCCCAAAGAGTGGGCCACACGCGCGCCATCCACTCGCAGAACCCGCGGACCAGCGGCAGGCGGCAACAGGCGGGCCAGAGCCCTTTCACCCACAACGCGGCCCAGCCGCTTCTCTGTGTGATGATGAACCCGAGATCCGCGAGCGCGCGCTCGATTTCGCTCCGCGCAAAGAACCGCAGGTGACAACGGTCCGTCGCCGAGCCATCCACCGGCTCCCAGCGACCGCAGGCGAGTTGCAGGCGATGACGCCAATGCGCCGTGTTCGGGACCAGCAGAACGAACGTGCCCCCGTCACGGAGCACGCGCCGGGATTCCTCAAAGGCGCGGCGCCAGTGAAACCGATGCTCGATGGCGGAATCACTGAGGACGCAGTCGAACTCCCCCGCGGCGAACGGCAAGGTGTCCGAGTCCGTGTCCGCCACTTCCGCCCGCAATCCCTGCGCGCGCGCACGTTCGACCGCCACACGCGAGACATCCGTCATGCACACATCGAAGCCGCGCTCTCTGAGCAGTGCTGCCAGCATGCCCGGGCCGCCATCCACGACAAGAACGCGCGCCCCCGCAGGCACGAAGTCCGCGAGGAATGCGAGGCGCCTCGCATCCACGCGATCGTCCTTGGCGCTCCAATAGCGGTCGGCTTCCTGCTGGAGATCCATCATGAGGCTGCACCGCCGCGCAGTTTGAGGATGCGCGCAGGATTGCCCGCCACCACGGCGTTGGCCGGAACATCACGCGTCACCACCGCGCCCGCAGCGATGACCGCGCCGCGGCCGATGCGCACACCATCCAGCACGATCACGCCGGTGCCGAACCAGACGTCATCCGCAACATGGATGCCGCCCTTGCGCACAAGAGGCTGCTCCATGATCGGGCGTGACACATCCGCGAACCCGTGGTCGTAAGGATAGAAAGCGCAACGCGGCGCCACCTGAACACGCGCTCCGAATTCCACAGGACCGAGCGCGGTGATGATGGTGTCAGCCTGAAAATGCGTATCCGCACCCACACGCAGGCTGCCGCCATCCGCGATGTACAGGATGCTCCCGCGCCACAGGCTCACGCCTTCCGCGAGTTCAAGCGTGCCCGTCCCGTCAGGCATGTGCACGATGCAGTGGTCATCGACAAAAACATTGCGGCCGATATTCACGTGGCCACGGAGTTTCACTTCGGCCGAAGGCGAGATCCACGGCCACGGCGTCAGCGCGGCGAGAAAGCGGCGTTCCTTGTGAACTCCGGCCAGACCGCGCGCGAGACGGAGGAACAGGCCCCCGATCCACGGCAGGCGACCGGGGATGAGCAACGCGGCACAAAGGGCTTTCTGCGTGCGGGAGGCCATCAGGAGCATCCTGCCTTCGAGGCTGCGGGGTCTCTCCACGGATGGCGCGTCACATGCGCGAGGTCCGCAAGAGCTGCCGCGGCGGCATCATCGCCGCGCGGCGTCGCAAGTGGAAGCCCGCTCATGAGAAATGCCCGCACCGATATCTGGCGCCGTTGCAGCGCCAGCAGCGCACTGCGCACGGATTCGCGGTAATCCGCGACGGTCCTCCCGGGCAACAGACGCTCGCCCTGTCGCAGCGCTGCATCTTCGAAGGTTTCGATGCCGAGCTTCACTTCCACACAACCGGCTTCGGCAAGCGCGGCAGCAACCGGTTCGGTGATGCACTCGGGGCGAGTCTCCACTTCGAAGGGTGCGCGCGCAAGAGCGGGCAGATGCGCGAGGCGCGAGAGCAGCAAGAGGGCATCGGTCGCGTCGCCGGCAAACAACGGGTCACGAAAGACCACGCGCTTCGGTGCATGGCGTTCGACCAGACGCCGGAATTCGAGAGCCGTGCGCGCGGGGCTGCGTGCCACGATCTGCCGCCCGGTGGCGATGACATACGGACACCAGTGACATGTGTGCGTGCAGCCGCGGCGATGCCAGAGCGGGATCCAGCGGGACGGCCCGAGAGAAAGCCCCGCCCAATCGGCATCCGGGCGTGCCTCGACATCCAGCACAGCATCACCTGCGATGCGCGCCGCGAGTCCTTCGGCGTCGTAGCCGCTCTCCACCTCGGCGCGCGGGAGTTCCGCGGCGATCTGCTGCCTGTGCGCATCCAGGGCTGTGCCCCAGAGAACAAGTCGCGCATCCGGATCAGCCTCTCCGCGCGCACGCGCAAAGGCGAGATCCGCTGCGAGCGTGGCCACGGCCGTGCGCACCACGATCAGACGCTGCTCGCGGGACCAGCGCGCCGCCGGCTCAAGCACGAGATCGCGCGCCTCCACACTGAACTTGCGGCGAACGAGCGCTGCTTGCAGCTCTGCCAGTGCGTGTGCGGGATAGGTGAATCCGCCTGCAGCAGTCACCACGCCCAAGCCTCCGAAGCCTTCACGATTCACACTCAATCCCGGCGGGCTCGGCGGATTGAGAAGAAGAGCCGGGCCGGGAGCGAGCGCCATCAACGATCTCCGGGCGCGTTGCCGTGCGCGCTGAAGGGTCCGGGCTTCCACCATGACCACTCCGTGCACCCGCGGCAGGGCGGCACATCCTTCAGATCGTTCACGAGATGCTTCGCGCGCAGAGCCTTCATACCCGCGCCATTCCAGACCGCCATCACGGAACCGGCTTCGGCCACGTTGCCGAGCGGATACTTCGCACCGAAGTCGCGGTCGCAGCAGGTCATGGTCCCGTCCACGTAGACATGCGCGTGATACCAGAGCAGAGGGCAGTGCCAGCGATCCGGTCGTTCGGCGCCTTCATGCGGTGCGCGCAGCCGATTGATCTCCTTCACCTGATTGCCCCAGGAATCGAAGGCCTTCACGTTGACGTGATCGACACCCGGCCGCGACCAGTGTGCGCGGAACGCATCGGCCTGCGCGCGCGTGGGCGCCATCTCGATGAGTTGCACGTGCGTCTTTGGAGCAGGCACCGCGCCGCCGTGCCGACTCTTGAGGTCGATGAAGCGCTCGATGTTCGCCACCGTGGTGGCGAAATCGGCCTTGCGCCTGATGGCTTCGTAGGTGGCCGCATCCATGCCATCGAGACAAAGATAGATTTCGGTCAGTCCGGAGGTGAGCAACTCGCGGGCGCGGGCTTCATCCAGGATGGTCGCGTTGGTGGACAAGGAGACCTCAATGCCGGCCTCGCGCGCATAGCGGATCATGGGTACGAGCTTCGGGTGCAAGAGTGGCTCACCCCAGATATGCAGCGTGGTCTGCTGCACGTGCGGCGCCATCTCGTTCACGATGCGGCGGAAGAGCGACTCCTCCATGTTGCCCGTCGGGCGCCCGAGGATGTGCAGGCCCGTGGGGCACATGATGCAATCGAGATTGCAGGCGTTCGTGATCTCGATGTAGAGGCGGTTCGGCCACGCGCCCGTGAGATCCGTGCGTCCGTTCTTCCAGTGCCGCCACAGGCGCGGCAGATTGAGGGTGGTTCGAGCGCGCTTGATGAGGCGCGGCCAGAACCCGGGCAGTCGAAGCGTCGATTCCGGCATTGTCAGTTGCGCGCTGGCGGCATGACCGGCGCGCTGCCTGCCAGCGGCGTTCGTCGCTTCAGCCAGTTCTTGCCGAAGTTCCGGAACGGCCCGACACCGAGGCGTTTCACCCAGCTCTTCTGCGTGAGGCGGAAGAGGAAGCGCTCCATGCCCGGGTTCAGATCGGCTTCGATCTGGCGGGCTCGGTGGCCACGGGTGCGGAAGGCATATTCCGCTTCATCCACGAGTTCGATGAGCCGCGCCGTCGGCAGTGCCGAGAGATTGAACATGGGTTCACTCACCTTGCGCGTGCCGTAGTAGTAGCTCGCGCGGCGAAAGAGTTCCTTCCTCGGAATCTCCTCGAAGCGGTCCTTGATGTCGTTCCAAAGGCCCGTGCCCGGAAAGGGTGTGGTGAGCGAGAACATCGCCTCGTGCAGCGGCAGTTCGCAGGCGAGGTCGATGGTGCGTTGGATGGATTCCTCGGTGTCGCCGGGGAGACCGATCATGAAATACCCCTTGGCCATGATGCCCGCCTCGTCACACCAGCGCACAGACTGCCGCACTTCCTCAAGGGTGGCTTCCTTGTCCACGCGCATCATCACTTCCGGATCGCCGGTCTCGATGCCGAAGTGGATCTTCGAGCAACCCGCAGCGGCCATGGCTGCGTAGTGCTCCTGCTGCAAGCGGTCAACACGCGCGAGACACTGCCAGCGGTAGCCCGCCTTGTGGCGCGACATCTCCTCGGTGAACTCGAGGAGCCGGTGCACGTTCACGACGAAAAGGTCATCGACGAAATAGAAATGCGTGATGCCGTAGCGCGCGTGGATGGCGTCCATCTCCGCGATGATGCGTTCGTTGGGCGTGGTGATGTAGCGCCGCCCGAAGAGCCCCTTGAAGCAGTAGGTGCAGGCGTAAGGGCAGCCACGGCTCGTCATCATGGTCGTCATGGGCTCGCCGTCCCACGCGCGCAAGGGATAGCGCTCGATGCCCATGAGCTCGCGATCCGGCAGCGGAAGTTCGCCGAGGTCGCGGGTGAGTGGCCGGTCGGCGTTCTTGCGCGGCCCCTCCTCCCCTCGCCACGCGAGCCCGGCAATGGCGGAAAGATCCTTCTCGCCGCGCGTGAGCGCATCCATGAGTTCTCGCGAACTCAGTTCGCCTTCACCGAACACGACGTAGTCCGCGGCCGGTTCCTCGGCGAGAGTCTCGGCGGGAAAGATGGTCACGTGTGGGCCGCCCAGCAGGATCGGAATCTCGGGAGCCGCGCGCTTGAAAGCCTGTGCCAGTTCGCAACAGACGTGGTAGAGATGCGTCCAGGTGGTGATGCCGATGATCCCGGGGCGCCTTGCGAGAACTTCGCTCACGATGTCCTTGATGGCCGCTTCCGGATGCAGCCCGAAATCGTGGATCGACACCTCGTGGCCGTGCTCTTTCACCGCCGCTGCCACGTAGCCGAGGCCGAGCGGCGGGTAGGAGTTGACCATGACATCCCATGGCGGGGCAACGAGGGCGAGGTGCATGATTCTCTGGTGGGGCTTCGGTTTGCCAGCGGCACGTTCCGCAGCGCCGCGCTTCACAGTATAAACCGCAACCGAGGCGCGCGCGTTGTCGACTTTCACTCCGCTCAACTGGGTGCCGATTCCCTGGCCCCACGAAGAGAACCCTTATCTCGCAAAGCTGGGCGAAGCTCTCGTCGGCGCGGGCTGCTCCACACCCGGAGCAAAGAAACCGCTGACGCTTCTCGAAAGTGGCGCAGCCGTGCTTCATTTGCACTGGATCTGGTTGAACAAGGATCCGCTGCGCAATTTGCTCAGGAAACGCGAGATTGAAGGGTTGCTGCGCACCAGCCACGAGCATGGAGCTCCGGTCATCTGGACCATGCACAACGCAGCGCCGCACGAAACCAGCGACCTGGCTTCGAAACTGTGGAACTTCGTCGTGCCGCGCCTCGACGGCATCATCACGCATACCGCAGCCAGCGCAGATGTCGCCGAGCCCATGAACAAACGTGCGCGGGTGCGCGTGATCCCGCACGGCCCTCTCGCCGCCGCGTACGGCCCGGCTGTGGAGCGCGACGCGGCACGGAAGCTCCTCGGGCTCCCTGAACGCCCGACCTTCGTCTGCTTCGGGCAAGTGCGCCCCTACCGCGGCGTGCCGGATTTCATGGCTGCGTTCCGGCGCGTGAAGGTCGACGCGTCGCTGATCATCGCGGGCAGTTGCACGGATGCGACGCTGCGGCGCCAAGTCGAGCAGCTCGCGCTGGAGGACGGGCGCGTCACGGCCATCCTCGAGCGTGTGCCCGACGAACTCGTGCCGACCCTCTTCTCCGCCGCCGACTGGATCGCACTGCCCTACCGCGCAGCCACCACTTCGGGCGTCGCCAATCTCGCCATGGGATTGAAGCGGCCCGTCATCCTGCCGGACATCGCCTCGCTCCGCGAAGGCATCCCCGCGCGTGTGCTCGCAACCTTCAGGAACACGGAACCGCTCGAATCTGCACTCAGCGAAGCGCTGACGCGCACGGCACCAGTAGACGCGGACTTCCCGTTGCAGCCCACTTGGGCCGAAGTCGCACTCGAACACCGCCGCTTCTTCGACGAACTCCGACGCACCTTCCGCTAGCACCGGGTCCGCACCGAATGCTGCAACGCGCACGCTGCAACTGCGCTGCGAGTGATGCAGATGCGTCCGCGCTGCGGTTGATGGGGGTCGGCGTCACGCGGCACTGCTCGCTCGCCCGGCGCCACTTCGAAAGCTCACGAAGCCCGAGAGCTCGCTTCGCTGGTCGAGCCGAAGTTCCGCCCCACCCCCATCACTCGCACCGCTCCGGGCCTCGCCTGCGCCGATTCGCCGCCTGCGCCGTATCGGCGCGCAGCGCATGGGGTCCCGCTGAGCAGAGCCAACGAGAGCATCCGAGCGGCTCTGTGCAGCGGGATCACCCCCGAACAGAGCAGGTGGTGCAGTTGACTCGGATCGCTCAAGCGCTGATGCGTCGGTCCGCTGCGTCAAGAGCCGTAAAGAGCATGAGCAGGGCCGTGCCGAGAAGCACGGCGGCCGAGAGAGGTGGCGTATGCCCGCTTTGCAGAATCACGCCGGGGTCGTACCAGCCGAGAGGCGAGAAGAACTTGATGTCATCCATGCCCTTCAGGGCATGCGAACTGAAGTCGAGCACGAAGGTGACAGCGACCACCAACACATAGGTCCGGAGCGCACGGGTTCCGTCATTGGCGCAAGTCCCGACGAGGATGCCGAGCGCCATCAGCCAGCAGGCGAGCATGGCCAGTTGAAGCGCGATGCACTCGTAAGTGGCGAGCGGCAAGGCGTGCACTTCCCCGACCAGCGCTGCACCGATGAGTGTGCCGAGAAGGGGCGCGTGCCCGATACACAACGCCGCGGGCAGCGCGGCACGGAGAACGCCACGCAGCAGCCCCTTGCGCGTGAGCCTGGTCGTGAGCAGGATTTCGAGTCCACCGCG
Organism: Planctomycetia bacterium; assembly: GCA_005790545.1. Classification (GTDB taxonomy): domain Bacteria; phylum Planctomycetota; genus SXUL01. The sequence goes on from SXUL01000122.1 coordinate 84,125, forward strand.
CCCGCGTTCGCCCGCGAGAATGGGCAGCGTGAGCATCGCCATGGCGAGGGCACACGCAAGCAGCGACAGCGGATGCTGAAAGGGAATCATGAAGGCCCCTTCCGGCGTGAAGATGTCCACCTCCGTGACCTCGGTGCGCACGAAGGGCCTGAGGCGCAGCAGCACGGGCCGCAACACTTCGCGTTCCTTCGACCACACCGGCCAGGCAATGCCGTTGATTGTGCCGACGAGGAGCGGCAGCAAGGTCACCAGAATGAGCCCGGTCCGTGAGCGACGCCAGATCCAGCCGCTGATGATCCCGCTCATGCGGCCTCTTCGCCGAGAGAACGAAAGAGCTCCTCAAGCCCCGCATCCTCGATGTTCACTGCTGCGGGCTCAAGAGCCGCGAGTTCGCGGAGCAGCGCGGTGTCCGCACGAGGAGCGAGCCACTCGCGCGTTGTGCCATCCGCGAGAATGACCCGCACCTTGCGTGGCAGACGCTCGGCAAGTTCCCGCAGCGTGGTGGACATCAGCACTGCGCCGCGATGGATGAGCGTGATGCGATCTGCGACCGCCTCCACTTCATCCAGCACATGCGAGGACAGAAGGATGCCCTTGCCTTCGCCACGGAGCACGCGGAGGTGAGCAAGAAAGCGGGCACGCACGATGGGGTCGAGGGCGTTGGTCGGTTCGTCGAGGAGCAGGAGTTCCGGGTCGTGTTGCATCGCGGCGACAATGGCGACGGCTTGCCGCATGCCTGATGAGAGAGCACCGATGCGGCGCCGCAGGACCTCGTCCGTGAGTCCGAAGATTTCAAGCAGTTCCCTCTGCCGCGTGGCCTTGGCGCCGCTGAGAGCCTGCAGCAGATCGAGCACAGCCTGCGCGCGCATGAAGGGAAAGAGCGCGTTCTCGCCGCGCAGCCAGCCGATGCGTCCCCGCCATGCGCCATCCGACCGGTCGAGAGGCGCGCCGAACACGCGCACCGTCCCCGCATCAGGCCGCTGAAGGTCCATGAGCACGCGCAGCGTCGTGGTCTTGCCCGCTCCATTCGGCCCGAGGAAGGCGTGGATCTCTCCCGCACACACATCGAGATGGACATCCCGGAGAGCCTCGGCGTTTCCGAACCGCACGCGCAGGCCCTCCGCCGCGAGGAGCATGCTGCGCGCGCTCATTCGTCAGGTCCGGATCGCGGAGCCGGCGGAATCTCGGCGAGCGCCCGTACGCCGCGTTGCGCTGTGCGCCATGTGTAGAGCGCAAAGACGAGACCGAAGGCCGCCAACAGGCCGGCGTTCACCAGGCCGAGCTCCGACGCGACACTCGGCGTCTCCGCGAGGAATGCCTGCAGCGGACTGTCGAGCGCTTCGTCGCCAACCGCGAGGCGTTCTGCCAGGAACAGTTGCACGAGCAACCAGAGCGTCGCCGCAAACAGGAGCTTGTCGCCCTCGGCAGCGAAGCCGCGCCAACGGGCAGTGTCCGGGCTCTCCGGCTTCGCCAACGCCGCGCGCACACGCGAGAGGTGCCCGAGAAGCCAGCCCGTCCAGAGGGGCGTCAGGAGACAGCCCACCGCCATGCCGAAACCGGCGCGCGCACGGCTCAGGAACCCTGCACTGCCGTCGCGTTCCGCGTCGCCGACAAGCGTGAGCACCCACGCCACTTGCACGCCAAAGAGGAACAGACTCCATCCCAGCAGCGTGAGACGCAAAGCGAAACCCGTGTGCACAAAGGGCACGACCGACATCGCGAGACCGTCGAGCAGGATTGCTCCGAGAAAGAGCCAGTGCACGGGCGGAATCGGACGGAGTGGTGTGGCGGCAGCATTCATGGGAGCGGGCTGGCCAACGATAGCCGAGACACGCCTATGATCAGGGCATGTACTTCCAACCGCGGCTGCTGGCACTTGTTCTCCTGCTCTCATCCTTCGTCGCCGCGCAGCCACTGATCGTCCTCGGCCCGGTGCGCACCGCTGATGAGGCAAGACCGCGGGCGAACGCTCTGCTCGTGCGTGACGGGCTCGTCACGAGCCTCTCCCGGGAGGATGCGGAGGCGGCCGCAACGGAACCCGGCGCGCGAGTGATGAACGTGCCCGCCGGTGGCCTCGTCATGCCGGGCATCGTCGAATCCCATGCCCACGTCGTCGCGCTCGGGCGAGCCTCACGGGAGCTGGATCTCTCCGGCACGCGGAGTCTCGCGGATGCACTGAAGCTGATCCGGGAGCGGGCGGCCACGCTGCCGGCGGGGGCCACGCTCGAAGGCCGCGGTTGGAACCAGGAACTCTGGACCGAGAAGCGCTACCCCACGGCCGCTGAACTCGAGGCGGCAACAGGTGTGCGCCCCGCGCGACTCAGCCGTGTGGATGGTCACGCGGTATGGGTCAACCAGACGGTGCTCAATGGCGCAGGCATCGACCTGCACACAGCCAATCCCGAGGGCGGCGAGATCCTGCGCGATCCGGAAGGCAGGCCCACAGGCATCCTCGTGGACAACGCCACGGCTCTTGCCGACAAGGCTCTCCCCCGCGAGGCCCGCTCCCTCAGCGCTGACTTCCTCGCTGCCGAGAGACTCTGTTTCGAGCAGGGCATCACCACGCTCGTCGATGCAGGTGAATCCATCCACAACCTGAACATCCTCGGCGCGCTCTATGCCGCGGGCAAGGCCGAGCTCCGCATCGCGAGCATGGTCTCTGTGGACAGCGCCGAGGATCTCGAACTCGTGTTGCAGCGCTCTCCAACGCTCGGCCTTTACGGCGGACGCGTGAACGTCGGCATGGTGAAGCTGTACGCGGATGGGGCGCTCGGCTCGCGCGGCGCCTGGCTGCTTCAGGACTACAGCGATCGCGCGGGGCACAGGGGATTTCCGGTGCAGCAACCGAAGTTCCTGCGCCAGGCACTCACGGCCTTGATGGGCCGGGGCTGGCAGGTGTGCGTGCACTGCATCGGCGACCGCGCGGTGAGAGAGACCCTCGACGCCATGGAGATCGCCCTGCACACCCTCGATCCCGCCGCGCGCTCCGCCGCGCGTCCGCGCATCGAGCACGCACAGCACATTGATCCTCAGGACCAGAAGCGCTTCCGCGAGCTCGGGGTCATCGCTTCCATGCAGCCGTGTCATGCCACCAGCGACGGACCGTGGGCCGTGGATCGACTTGGTCGAGAGCGCATGGCGTCAGGTGCCTATGTGTGGAGAACGCTCCTGAAGAGCGGAGCCATGTTCGTCGCCGGAACCGATGCGCCAGTCGAACCCCTCTCGCCTTGGCGCAATCTCACCTCCGCCGTGACGCGCCGCATGGCGGACGGAACAGCGCTCACCCCCGGCCAGTGCCTGTCCCGAGGTGAGGCTCTCCTCGCGTTCACAGCGCACGGCGCTCACGCCGCACGCTTCGAGAAGACCACAGGCATGCTGCGCCCGGGCCTCGCGGCAGATTACATCGTGCTCGATCGCGACCCCTTCACGGCGCCTGCCGAAGAGATCACTGCAACGCGCGTGCTCACCACGGTCCTCGCGGGCCGCGTGGTCTTCGAGCGACGCTAGGCGGCGCCGACTTCGCCCAAGACGACGGAAATGTTGTCGCGGCCACCGGCAGCGTTGGCTGCGGCCACGAGCTTTACGGCGAGTTCCTGAAGCGGGCCGCCCGCCGCCATCAAGGATGCAAGCTCTTCCGGCTGCAACATGTCGTGCAGGCCGTCGCTGCAGAGCAGCCAGCGGTCACCGGCCGTGCTCGCATACACCTTCACATCAGGCCGCACGAATTCGCCGGTGCCGATGGCCTGCGTGATGATGTTGCGCTCGCTGCTCTGGCGCGCTTCCGCCGCGGTCATGCTCTGATCCTTCACTCTGGCCGCGACCACGGAATGATCTTCCGTCATCTGCTCCAGTTGACCGTCACGCAAGCGGTAGGCGCGGCTGTCTCCAACGTGCGCCACCAACACCTGATGCGACATCTGAACGAGGCAGACCAAGGTCGTGCCCATCTCGCGGTATTGATCGTTGTCGCGAGCGAAGCTGTGCACGCGCTGGTTCACACCTCGCACCCACTCATCCAGCAGATTCACCATGGCGGAGGCCTGCTCGTCCCGCTCAAGGCGCTCCATGTGGCGGGGCATGCCGTCGCGTACGGCCAGCGCGAACTGCTCGACAGCCAGTTGCGCCGCCACCTCGCCGAAGTTCCGTCCGCCCATGCCATCGCAAAGGACGGCGAACCCGGACTCCTCGCTCGTGAGCAAGGCGTCTTCGTTGTCCTGGCGGCGGCGGCCGCAATCGGAAAGGCTCACAAAGCGCATGTGTGCGAGATCATAAGGGGTCGGCGCCCGCGGCGTTGCCTTGGAGTTGCAACGGGCGGGCCCGCGGTGGCGGACGGAAGGCCATGCGCACGGTGCGCAGGGCGTAATGCGCAGAAATCCCGAGATAGACCAGCCAGTTCACGAAGAAGGGATAGCTGTCCACGAGATGTTTCCTGTGGAAGAGAAACATGCTGCGATGGAAGTGCCAGTTCATGCGCTGTGGCTCGCCGCTGGTCGAAGCGCCCTTGTGATGCACCACGTGCACATCGCCGATGTACCAGATGCTGTGGCCGGCCTGACGCAGGCGCCAGCACCAGTCGAGATCCTCGCCGTACATGAAGTAGTCCTCATCGAGACCACCGCATTGGGCCAGCACCTCGCGCCGGATGAGCATGAAAGCACCCACGATGGACTCCACTTCGTAGCGGCCGAGGGGGTCCTGCCAGGTGCGTCGATAGGCGCCCAGCGCGCGATTCTTCGGAAAGACACGGTCGAGCGATGTGATGCGCGCGAAGGCGGAGAGCGGTGTCGGGAACGAACGGCGGCAGGCCTCATCCAGCGAACCATCCGGACGCACGATGCGGCAACCGAGGACGGATGCTCCGGGATGCTCGGCGAGAATCGCCAGCAGCGCGGTCAAGGTTGCAGGCGGCACCAGCGTATCGGGATTGAGAATCAGCACCGCGGCGCCTGTGGCTCGCGCGAGAGCACGGTTGTTGGCCCTGCTGAATCCCTCGTTCGCCTCGTTGCGCAGCACGAGGACTTCGGGGAATTGCTCCTCCACCATCGCGGCACTGCCGTCCGTCGAATTGTTGTCCACGACGAACACTTCGGTGCGGAGGCCCTCGGTCGCAGTGCGCACGCTCGCCAGGCACGCACGCAAGAACTCGCGCGTGTTGTAGCTGGCGACCACGATGCTGAGGGCGCACCTCTCGCTCATGGCGCTCACTTTGCCCGCCGGGCTCTCCGGCGCAAGCTCCCTGGCAACAATGCAATAGCCCGCGGCAGTCCGCCGAGCGTCGCAGGCTCGAGGACCAGCATCCCGCCCAGCAGCAACAACTCGAACAGCAGCAGGAATGGAGCGCGCACAAGAAACCCCACCAGAGATGCGTTCTTGGCGATGAGCTGCCAGCGGTTGCCGAAGCTCAACCGCCGGAGTTGCACGGGCACCGCTGCGCGCGAGCCCTCCTTCCAGCCTCGCTCGTGCACAGCCAGCGCGCGCGGTTCGAAGTGAATGGTGAATCCCCGCGCGCGCAGGCGCCAGCCGAGATCCACATCCTCCTTGTAGGCGAAGAAGCGCTCGTCGAGCACTTCGCCCGCTCCGTCACGGGCGCATTCGAGTGCGTCGCGACGGAACAACGCTGCGGCCATACACGGAGCATCGACGTTCTCTGTCATCTCGCAGCGGCCCTTGGCTGGCTGCCCCATGCCGCGGTCCTTCGCGCGCCAGAGCCAGTCCATCCTCACGCCGCCGCTGTCAAGGATCTGCCGATCAGGTCGCAGCAGGCGGAATGCAACGGCACCGCGACGTGCGTCCGCGTCGAGCGCGCTCAGGGCTGCCGAGAGGCTCCCCGCTTCAAGGCGCGCATCAGGATTGAGACTGAGAATCGAAAACCCCGTGGACAGCGCCATTCCCTGATTGAATGCAGCAGCAAAGCCCGTGTTCTCCGCGTTGCAGAGAACGCGCGTGCCCGGGGGCCATGCCTGCCGCGTCGCAGCGACTCCATTGAGCACGAGGATGAGTTCGGCATCGCCTCGCTCAGCGCGCGCTGATTCCAGCGCCGCAGTCGCCATGGGGTCTTCCCCGAGGGCGACCACGATCACGCTGAGAGTCATGCCGCGTTGCGCCCGCGCTCAGTTGACCGGGATGTGCACGAACGATGTCGTCTGCGCACCGCCCAAGGCGTCGCTTCCTCCGGCATGCAGCACTGATCCGTCACGCAACAGGCAGCCGTACTGGCCACCCATCGGAATCGGCAGCGCCGCTTGTGGCGTGAAGACGGTGCCCACGTAGCGCGCGACATGCGCGACAGCACCGAACACCTGGGTCACGAGATCACCGGTTACACCGCCGGAAACTTCGAGCGCTCCGTTCTTGAGCACGACCAGCGTCGGAAGAGCGCAGGCCGCGGCGAGATTCGGCCCCGCCACGAAACTCGCACCTGAAAGCACGCGCGTGGTGTTGCTGATGGCTGGAATGAGCGAAGAAAGCGCGCCCCCCGCCACGAACACGCGACCATCGGGCAGCGTCGCGGCCGAATGGAACGCGCGCCCGGTGCCGATGGACGGGCCCGCGCTGAAGGTGTTCGTCGCCGGATTGAAGTACGAAGTGGTGGCCGTGAAAGTGATGGTGGTGATTCCGAACAGGCTCGCCGTGCCGCTGATGCCGCTCATGACGAGCGCGCGACCATCGTTGAGACGCACAGCGGCGGCACCAAAGCGCTTCGCCGCCATGAGATTGCCAGCCGGCGTCCACGTGTTGGTGGCCGGGTCATAGACGGCGCCGGTATCAAGAGCCGAACCAAGGACCGCCGTGAAGGTCCCGCCCACCGGAATGACGAAGTTGCTGCCGCCGCCGGCCACCAGCACCTTGCCGTTGCCGAGGAGCGTCGCCGTGTGCCCCGCGCGCGGACCGGGCATGGGCGCAGCGGGTGTCATGCTGTTGGTCACAGGATCGTAGAGATCGCAGCTCGCCAGCGTGACGCTGCCCGTCGAGACTCCGCCCGCGATGAGCACGCGGCCATCATTCAAGAGCGTCGCCGTGTGGTAGCCGCGATCCGAACTCAGTGCCGGGCCTGCGGAGTAACTGCGCAAGACGGGCTCGAAGATCTCGGTGGTGGCATTGCCCGAAGGTGCAGTGAGTGAACCTCCGCCACCGCCGGTCAAGAACGCACGACCGTCCTTCAACGTGACGGCGGCGCCGAGCGCCCGCGCCGCACCCATGGCCGGAACGCCGATGTAGCTGTCCTGCGCCGCGAACTGCACACGCAGTCCTTCCGTGAGCGCGAGACCGAGAGGCGCGGTGGCATCCACGACCACACCCTGCAGGAAGGCGAGGATCGCCAGCATGGCGGGATCGTTGGGAATGCCAAACGGAAGCGTGGCCTGGCCCTGAGCATTGAGGGCAATCGAAGCCATCAGACTCATCGTGCCGAGGTCGAGACAGACAGTTCCGAACCCCGGAACGGGCGTGGGGCCGGGTGTCGCCGCGACAAAGAGCATGGCCGGTGCACCGGCATTGCCGCTGAAGCTGATGTTCACCGTGCTGCCGAGTGCCATCGGGCTGCTCGTGAGGTGGCCGGCGCCGAAGTTCCCCTGACACTGGCCGAGAACAGCGCCCGCGAACAGGAATCCCACGACGAGGGTCTGCAATTTGGAACTCATGACGAAAACCTCCGGATTGGCTCTGGTGATTGGCAAGGAGTCTATCCCCACGAGGCATGGTGAATCCATGCCCCTCAAGCGCGCTTGGCGCCGGGCAAGAGACCCTCGGAGTGCGCCCAAGCCGCGGTCAAAGCCATGCCTTCCTTGAGGCTGGTTTCAAAGCTCCCCGGGAAGAGGTCATGGAATCGGCTTGCATCGGCCACCCAGCCGGGTGCCAGCACTTCGCGGCGCTTGTCGAGCGTGAGGATCGGGGGGCGACGCAGCAACAGGCCAGCGCAAGTTCCCCCGGCTGCGGCCAAGAGGGTCAGCATATTCGGAATCTTCAGGCGGCGCGGTTCCCGCCCCACCGCTGCGGCCATGGCGGTGATGAGCTCTCCGTGACTGACAGGTTCCTTGCTCGCCACGTTGAGAGTCAGTCCCCGTGCGCGTCGGTCCGCGCCAGCCGTGGCAATGGCCTCGGCGAGGTCTGGCCCGAAGGCGTACGAGAACCACCTCTCGCGCCCGGCTGGAAGCAGTGCGGTGCCTTTGGCCACTGCTGCGATGAGACTCGTGACATTGCGATCATGGGGCCCGTACACCATGGGAGGCCTCAACACTGTCGCCGCGCCGAGGCTGCCGAAACGCATTTCCTCCCAGAGCAACAGCTCCCCCGCACGCTTCGAACGGCCATAGGCTGAAACGGGTTCCGTCACATCTCCTTCACCGCGAGGATGCTCCGGCGTGCCGGGCCCCGCCGCTGCAAGTGAACTGACCAGCACAAAGTGCGCCCCGGGAGGTGCACATCGTGCAAGGTTCTGCACCCCCAAGGCATTCACCTTGCGGAAGGCCTTTTCGTTGCGGGCGCGCGTCAAGCCCGCCAAGTGGAAGATGGTGTCCACTCCCGCTGCCGCGGCGCCGAGGGCCGCTTCGTCATCGAGAGCGCCGTCAACCGCGCTCGCGCCGAGACTCCGCGCCAACTCTGCCTGCGCGCTCGTCCGCACCAGCGCCCGCACATGAATCCCTTGCCTCGCCAAGACTTGCACGAGGTGGCGGCCGATGAAGCCTGTAGAACCGGTGACAAGGACGCTTCGCATGGTCTGTAGCGGGCCTTCACATCCGCCCCCGGGATGATAAAACGTCGGCAACGGTTGGTCGGGCGGCCCGATGTCGGGAGCCTACCGAGGCCAGCCGCTGGTGAGGTGGACCTGCAGGGTGCCGCCCGGCACCGTCGAGACAACCCCGTCTGGTGGGGCCCCTTCCCAAGTCACTGGGGGGGCAGCCCGATCAGGCCCCGGAATGCGCCCAGTGGACCTATTCGAGAAGTGCGAACGCTTCACCCGCGCCAAGGACCTGATGGCCATGGGGATCTACCCCTACTTCCGTGCCATCGGCAAGCACGACTGCACCCGCGCCACCATCCAGGGGCGCGAGGTGATCATGATCGGGTCGAACAACTACCTCGGACTCACCCACGATCCGCGGGTGATCGAAGCCACCGTGAAGGCCACCGAGAAGTACGGCACTTCCTGCACCGGCTCCCGCTTCCTGAACGGCACCCTCGAACTCCACGAGGAACTGGAAGGCCGTCTCGCCCGCTTCATGGGCATGGAATCGGCCGCGGTCTTCTCCACAGGCTTCATGGTGAACCTCGGGGTGCTCGCGAGCCTCGTCAGCAAGGGCGACGTCGTGTTCTGCGACCGCGAGAATCACGCCTCCATCCTCGATGGTGCGCGCCTCGCTTTCGGTGAAACCCGCAAGTACCGCCACGACGACTTGAGTGAGCTTGAGCGCATGCTCGCCGAGACTCCGAAGTCCGCCGGCAAGCTCATCGCGGTCGATGGCGTGTTCAGCATGAACGGCACCATCTCGGATCTTCCGGGCGTGGTGCGCCTCGCGAAGCAGTACGGCGCGCGGGTCATGGTGGATGACGCTCACGGCATCGGAGTTCTGGGCGCGAGAGGCCGTGGCACTGCCGAGCACTTCGGCCTCCTTGACGACCCGGAGGGTGGCGTCGATCTCGTCATGGGCACGTTCTCGAAGTCGCTCGCGAGCATCGGCGGGTTCATTGCCGGGCGCGCGGATGTCGTTCATTACGTGAAGCACACGGCGCGCGCGCTCATCTTCTCCGCCTCCCCCACACCCGGAAACACCGCGGCGGCACTGGCTGCTCTCGGAATTCTCGAGGCGGAACCGTGGCGCATGCAGCGCCTCGACGAAATCAGCAGCCGGGTGCGGCGTGAATTCACCGCTCTCGGGTACGACACGCTCGGGTCTGAAACACCCATCGTGCCTGTGCTGATCGGAAGCGACGAAGACACCTTCGCCTTCTGGAAACAACTCGACCAGATGGGCATCTTCGCGAACCCGGTGGTTCCGCCGGGCACGCCTGCCGGCAAGGGCCTCATCCGCACGTCCTACATGGCCACGCACAAGGACGAAGAAATCTCCCGCGTGGTGGAAGTGTTCACCACCCTCGCGAAGCAGCGTGCCTCTGCGCCGAAGAGCGACGCCTGCGCGCGCCACGCGTGAACTCCGGAATCTCGGTCGCGCCCGTCAGCTCTTCCAAGGACCGGCACGCGTTCATCGAGTTCCCCAAGCGTTTGCACGCAGCGGATCCACATTGGGTCGCTCCGCTGGATCGGGACTTGAAGCAACTCCTCACGCTCGGCAAGCACCCGTTTCACGCGGAAGGCCGGGTGGAGCCACTTCTCGCGCGCTGCGGCGGTGAAGTCGTCGGCCGCATCGCCGCCATCCGCAATCCGGCCCATGAGCGGCACTGGAATGAAGCCGTGCACTTCTTTGGTTTCTTCGAATGCGTGCGCGATGAGCCCGTCGCCCGCGCGCTCCTCGCCGAGGTCAGCGCTCGCGCCGAGGGACGTCCGGTTCTCCGCGGGCCATTCTCTCCCAGCACCAACTACGAGTGCGGTGTGCTGATTGAAGGTCGTCCCGGCAGGCCGACACTCATGATGCCCCACAACCCGCCGTGGTACGGCGAGCTCATCGAATCTGCCGGGCTCTCGAAGCGGATGGACCTCCTCGCCTGGGAGTTCACCAACGACAATGTGGACCTTCCGCGCTGGCAACGCATCGCGGGCCTCATCAAGAAACGTGAGGGCGTGCACCTCAGACCGTTCGACATGCAGCATTTCGCACGCGAAGTGGAGCTGGTGCAGCGCATCTACCACGATGCATGGCGCGACAACTGGGGCTTCGTACCCATGAGCACCGCCGAACTGCGCGCGATGGCCGTCGAATTGAAGCCCATCATTCGTCCGGAACTCGGCGCCTTCGTGATGAAGGGCACGGAAGCCGTGGCCTTCCAGCTCGCGCTCCCGGACTACAACGAAGTGTTGCAGAAGTTGAAGGGCCGCCTCTTCCCCACCGGATTTCTGCAACTCTTGTTTGCGAAGAGGAAGCTCCGGCACCTGCGCGTGATGCTCATGGGCGTGGTGCAAGCCGAGCGCCACAAGGGGCTGGATGTGCTCCTCTATGCAGACATCGCGGAGAAAGCCCTGCGCTATGACATCCAGAGCACCGAGGCATCGTGGATTCTCGAAACCAACGACGCGATGAACAACACCATCGCCCGCGGCGGCGGCCAACTCACCCGCCGCTATCGCATCTACGAGAAGTCGCTCGGCGACTGACGCGCCTCACTTCTTGGGTGTGACGTTGGGGACGCGGCCGAGGGTCTTCTCGAGTGCCGCTTCATTCGTGGGCGTGAAGTGGCCGTCGTTGTGCGAAATGCCGCCACCCTCCTTCACATTCATGATGCCGACGGGGTCGTCTTCGTCATGGCCGAGCCCCGCGAGGTGTCCGATTTCGTGAGCCGCTGTGAGGCCCATGGAACCGGCGAAGCCCTCGACGAGGCGGTAGAGCACATCGCGGCGCGTGCCGGTGACGTAGGGGCCGGGTCCTTCGAGAATGCCTGTCAGCGTGGACAGGTCTGCCGCATCCACTGCGCGTTCGAGAAGCTCGCGTTGCTCAAAGATCGTGCGCCGGATGAAACTCGAGTAGATCTCACAATGAGAGCCGAAAGCCCTGCCACCTGCTTCCGGATCGTCTCCCGCCACCAGACTTGGCCACACACGCTTGGTCGGCATCTTCGCGGGGAGTCTCGACGCCATGGTGAGCGCGAAACTCACTCCCGGTTTCAGGGTGCCATCGATCTCGTGGCCATAGAGCACACCGGTCACGGACATCAGACGTGCCATCAGTTTCTCGCGCACAAGGTGGTCGAGCACTGGCAGACGTCCGCCCGTCGAGAGTTTCAGGATCTCGAGATCCCGCTCGATGGTGCGGCGCTCGCCCTCGCCGAAGTGAAAGTGAGCAAGCTGCGTCTTCTCTCGGGGCACGAAACGCAGCGTGCTCCAGCGCGCAAAGGATCCGAAACCTCGTGGCGGGTCGTAATGCTCCATCATTGGCTGCGGGCGCGCAGGCTCGAAGGCATACATGGGCTTCAACTCGCCCGACTCCTGCCACCATGGCATGAGCAACATGCGCCGCGTGTCGCTGCCGCGCGCACTCAGGCGCGCACCGAAGCGCAGCGCGCTGCCGGTTTCCGGAAGGATCAACCCTGTCGGGGCCAATGCCTCCACCACCGCGTCGAAGGCTGCGAGACCGATGCTTGCAGCGCGACCCGTCTTCTTGGTCCAGGCCTGCAATGAGGGCAACGCCTTCACCGCGTGATGCGTTGGTGGAGCAGGCCGGAGGATCAGCATCCCCTCGGGAAGAGCCGGCGCTTCCTCTTCAGGAGCGAAGGCGTGCGTGCCGGAAAGCGCAACGAGCTGGGGACGAGCCGCATGTGCCGCCATGGTGACAAGCCGCGCATCCTTCGGCCCGGCCGCAACGAAGACCGCCGTGATGCCATCTTCGGCCGCTTTGGTGAGGCGTCGTGCAAGTCCCGCACCTGCCGGGATCGCATCCGGGCCAAGCACCCGTTTCAAAGGATCAATGGCCTTCGCGCGCGTGACGAAGGCCTTCGCCACCTCGTGGTCGCGCTTGTCCGGACCTTGCAGAACCAGGACATCATGGTGCGCGAAGGGCTGGCAGAGCCACCACGCTGCATCCGCTCCTTCCTCCGCGGCAGGAAACTCGCTCGCATCGCCAAGCCCATGATTGGTCACATCCACAACCCGCAGTTGACGCTTCTTCGCTGCACCGAGGAGGCCTGCAACGCGATTCCTCGCGCCACTGGCGATGAGGATGCGCGCGGTCTCCGGCCAGGCTGTTTCGGGAAGCGCAACGTCCTTCAACTCTGCAACAGTCAAGGAAAGTGCTTCCAGTGCAGCGGCCGCGCCAGCCCGCGCTGCGAGCAGGTCTGGACCGGCGTCCCCGGCAACGAGCACGCGCTGTGCCGGCAGCACGAGCGCAACCAGGCAGAGAATGAACAACGATTCAGTGCCAACGCGTTTCATGACGGCGGTGAAGTCTCTCAAGAAGGATGAGCCCCGCGAGAGCGAGCAGGACACCCGCAAGGACATCGACGACATAGTGGTAGCGAAGCCAGAGCGTGGAAAGGATGATGCCGAGGCAGAGCGGCAGCATGAGCATGCCGCAGTTGCGGCCCGCCCGGAAAGCGTAAACGAGAGAGCAAATGGCGACGGCCACATGGCCGCTGGGGAAACAATCGAACTTGGTCACTTCGGCATTGAAAATCCACGTCCGAATCTCCTCCGTGAACCAGATGCCCGGGAGAGGATCATTGAAGGCGTGCCGCGCAACCACGGGGAAATCAACGGGCATTGGTGGCCCGAAATTGTTGTGGATGTTTGGCCCCGTTGCGGGAAAGAGGTGGTAACCGAGGTAACTCCCGTAATAGACGCCGAGGAGTGAGAACTGGGAGCGGATGAGTGTCGCCGTGTCCGCGTGGATGATCAGCAACGTCACGGCGATGACCGGCGTGATGAGGTAGAGCGCGTAGCACCACTGCAACAGCTCCGTGACCGGGGGCGTTGCGAACGATTCGAGGAGAGCGAGCGGATCTGCTCCGAAGAGCGCCCTGTCCCAAGCGGCAAGTTCGGCCGCGTGATCGCGCCCCTCCGCGGCGGCAATCAGCAGTCCCACCTGCGTGAACGCGAGCGGCACCGTGACCATGCCGTGAATGAGGCGCAGGATTCCCCCGCACCGCCCCTCGCCCCAGCGGCTCCGCGCGATGAAGACGACGGCCAGCATGCTGCCGAGATCGAAGAGCAGCCAGTACAGCGCCCCCGGAGTCTTCTCCCAACGCCAGCCTTGCAACAGAGCATGGGCGCCGAGGAAGATAAGATTGAGCTTGTCCGCGGGCCACAACTTCGCCATACGCTGCGCACACTATCAGCCCGTCCGAGATTGGACGCCGCCCAGCAGTCGAACACGCTGCGCCAGCCGGTTTGATTCCCGGACACGTGCTTGAGCAGAGGCCGCAGCTCGAAAGCTGATGCTTCTGGAAGCATCTGCTGGGGATTGCCTGCGATGCGCAGCGGTGCCCCCATGTTCCGATCAAACACGATCAGGATGCCCTGCGGAGGTTGAAGGGCCAAATCGCGATCCAACGCACGTATGGTCTTCGCGCATACCATCCATGCCCGGCATTGGTCATCGGCACACGGGACGGACGAGTCAAGCACCAGTGGAGGGCGGCGTTTCGAGCACGCTGCGGGAAACCCTGTCATCTGCGACCGTCGCCGCGCCCTCGCGAAGTCACACTCTCCGCGACACTGATGCGTCCTGGATGGATGGATCACGTCGCGCCGCGCCCGTTGGCGGCACCGCAATCTGGCTGCGCCCCCTCTCGTTCTCGAGGCTCACCAGCGCGAAGGTCTAGCAGCCCGTTGAAGAATGAAGGTTGTGTAGCTCAAGCGAGCTGACGGTGCGAAGCGCTGCCGCAGCTCTCTTTGGTGTGACCTCCACGTGAATTTCGAGCGACCGAGCGCCAGGTGGTCTTCCAGAGGCGAATGAGCGCCACCACAGCGCACCAAATGGCCGCGCACGCGGCGGCAAGCCCCCGCGGGGTGCCGAAGCCGCACATCTTCCGCATCACCAAGCCCAAATTGAATGCACTCACCTGCACGAGATATCGCTTCTCGTTGTTCTCGCGTCCTCGTAGATGCGTGCGCCTCATGCCTCCCGACTCCAGTACGTGCGCAAATGACCTCTCCACCGTCTCGCCCCTCTTCCGCAAGAGCCTCTTCCCGTAGTTACTCCGGACTCGCCTCCGATTCCTCTGCATCGCACGTCGTGCAAGATCGCTCTTGTCCGTCCATCGACGGCGCCCCCGCGTGCGCCGCTCTGAGACGCACGTCTTCAGCTCCGCCACAGCGCACCCCGCGATCACCGCTTCGGAGGGGTAGCCCTTGTCCGCCACAATCGTCAGATCCTTCACCGGCATGTCGACGTGCTCGAGATTCTCAAGCGCGAGCACCAGCGTTTCCGTCGATGTGTCGTGATCACTGCGATCCGCTGCATTCACTGTCGCCGCCACAATCGCACCACTCTCGACATCCACGGCATGCTCGGGCTTGTACGCCAGATGCGTACGCCGGTCCTTCGTCCGCGTGATCTTCGCTTCGGGATCCGTCACTGAAGTCCAGTCCGTATTCGATGTCGTGCGGCCCTCGCGGTTCTTGTCGAATGACGCCTGCGTCGCACGATCCGGAGCCTGCTCGCCAGCGACCTTCGCGAGACCTTGGACGTAATCCGCGTAACTCTCCTCGGTGTCCTTCCGCACGATCGAGCGCATCGCCGCATTCGCATCCATCGTCGAAGCGTCCAGTGCCAGC
>SXUL01000123.1 GCA_005790545.1 Planctomycetia bacterium
AGGCCGTCAAACAGACAGCGGCTCTGGGCTGGCTGTCGGCCGGGGGCCGCGGCGCTCGCAGTACAGGGCGTAGAGCCCGGCCGCCAGGATCAGGGCGGCCCCGGCGAGTGCGAGGGCGTCGGGCACCTCGCCCCAGAGCACATAACCCCAGACGGCGCCCCAGGGCAGGGCGGTGTAGCGGAAGGCGCTGGTCAGCGACAAGTCGCCCATACGCGTGGCCACGATCGCCAGGTAATATCCCGCCGCGATCAGGGCTGCGGCGCCCCCCACCGCCGTCCATTGGGCCGGGCTCACCGGCGTCCAGCCCTCCCACCCGGTCCAGATCAGGCAGACCCCCATCAGGACGGCGGTCATCACCGCCCCCACCAGCAGGGTGGGCACGCGGGCCGGCACCCGCCGGGTCATGATGTCGCGGCCGGCGAAGAAGACCGCCGAGGCGGCGCTGAGCAGGGCCCAGGCGCTCAGGCCACTGGCCGTGGGCCGCAGCACCAGCAACACCCCACCGAAACCGGCCAGCACCGCCAGCACCCGCCGCCAGCCGAGGCGCTCGCGCAGGAAGATGCCGGCCAGGGGCAGCACGCACAGGGGCGTGGCCATGTTCAGGGCCACCACCAAGGTGAGGGGCAGGTGGGTCAGCGACAGCATGTAGAGCAGGGTGCCGCCGGTATCGGCGGCCGACCGACCCCAGATCAGCGGCTCGGCCAGGGTCCGCCACTGCCGCAGGGCGCCAGTGGCCGCCGCCAGGCCCAGGAAGACCAGGGTCACCAGCGCGTTGCGCAGCGCCAGGGCCTGGATCATGGACATACCGCCGGCGAGACTCTTCATGGCGGCGTCCTGGGCGACGAAGGCGACCACGGCCAGGGACATGGCCGCTGCGGCCCGGATGTTCTCAGTCTGCATCGGAAAGGCCTGGGTGATTGGTGTGGCATGCGGACCGAAAACCGCCGCCCCGCTGGGTTGGCATAGAATGTAGGTCCACCCGCCCTTGCGGTCATCCCGCCGGCCGCGTTTCCGCCCGGCACGGGGTTTTGAGTACACTTGTACAGCATGGGAAAAGGACCAGCGGTTTCGCGGCAGACACCGGAAAAGGAGCAGCCCATGCAGATCAGCGCGAAGGATAAACAGACGCTGCGGCAGCTGGCGGCGCGGTACAGCGAACTGGCCCATCTGGAGGTGCAGCAGGAGCGCATCGAGCGCTACTACCAGACCAACGCCCTGGAACCGGTCAGGCCGGTGGTCCTGATCTCGGAGGTGCCCTGGGGCGAGATCCGCGACGAGGCGCTGCGCAATACCTGCGTCCCGGAACTGGGCTGGCTGGAGACCCGCCTGCGCTGCGCCCTGTACCAGTGGGACCATTTCCAGGTGGACCTGGTGATCCCGCCCCTCTTCGAGGTAGGCAAACAGATCCGCTCCAGCGGCATCGGCCTGGCCATCGAGGAGGTGCTGATCAAGGGGGATACCGGCGCCTACATCGCCGCGCACGAGTACCACGACGTGCTGCAGACCGACGAAGATCTGGAGCAGCTGCATGCGCCCGAGATCACCTATGATCGCGAGGGCACGGAAGCGGCCGTGGCGGTGGCAGAGGAGGTTTTTGCCGGGCTACTGCCGGTGCAGGCGGTGGGCGGGCAGTTACAGTATTCGATCTGGGACCAGATCTCGCAGTACCGCGGGGTGGAAAACCTGCTCTACGACCTAGCGGTGCGCCCGGAGTTTTCGCACCGCCTGGCCCGGCGGTTCACCGACATCGCGTTGGCCACCTTCCGGCAGTTTCGGGACCTTGACCTGCTCTATCCCAACCCCTATCTCCTGCACTGCACCGCCGCCTGCAGCCGGGAGTTGCCGGCTGGCGATTTTGCCGGCCAGGTGCGCTACCAGGACGTGTGGGGGCGCTGCGCTGCCCAGATCTTCGGGTCGGTGTCGCCAGAGATGCACGACGAGTTCGACCTCAGCTACAACCAGGAACTTTTCGGCGAATGTGGGCTGCTTTATTATGGTTGCTGCGAGCCCATGGACACCAAGGTCGAGATCTTGCGCCGGCGCTTCAAAAATCTGCGCAAGATCTCGATCACCCCTTGGGCCGACCCGGAACGGGCCGCCGCCCAGATCGGCGGGGACTACGTGCTGGCCGCCAAACCCAACCCGGCCTTTGTCAGCTCGCCGACCTTCGATCCGGTTCCGGTAAAAAAGGAGATCACCGCGTATATGGAGGCCTGCCGGCGGCACGGCACCACCTGCGAGTTTGTGCTCAAGGATATCAGCACCATCGCCAACCGCAGCGAGAACCTGACCCAGTGGGCCGCTGCGGTGAAGGGCGTCATCGACCGGTACTGCGCCTGAGGCGCTGGGATCGACGCCTGCCCTGGTCTGCGGAGCGACCGCTGGACGAGGCAGGAATGGAATAGGCCGCCCGCTGCGGGCTGGGCCAAGTAAAAGTGAGGTATGGAATGAAACGGAAAGTATGCATCGCCCTGGGCATCCTGGGCGTAATTGCCCTGAGCGCTTGCTCGCAGACAGGTATGTTTGTTGCCGGCAATCTGACCACGGTAGAGCTGTCGGAGCCCAACTACCGGGTGGTCGCCGTCGGCGTCTCCGGGGAGGCGAAGGCGGGGTACCTGCTGGGGGTCAGTTTCTCCAATGGGCCGCAGGCCGGAGCCCTGGCGCTGGCGCGCATCGCCGGGACCGGGCAGCTGTACAAGGAGGCCATGGAAAACCTGTGGCAGGATTTCGAGAAGACCCACGGCCCGGTGGCCGGGCGGCGGCTGGCACTGGCCAATATCCGCTACGACGCCGATAGCCGGAACCTGCTCCTCTATACGGACACCAAGCTCTGCGTCCGGGCCGACGTCATCGAGTTCACCGACTGAGTCGAGGTTCGGGCCAACCCAGGAAAAACCACCTATCCACCGCAAGGAGAGCTTCGCGATGAAGGTCAGGGGTGCGGACTTTGTCCTGTATTTCGTCGACGACCTGCAGCGCTCGATGGCGTTTTACCGGGACTTTCTCGAGTTGGAACTCGAATTCTTCCACGAGCAGTGGCAGTGGGCGGAGTTCAATGCCGGCAATATCACCCTGACCCTGTGTGGCGAGGGCAAGTATGCGGAGCGGTCGAGCGGCGGCATCCTCGCGCTGGCGGTGGACGATTTACACGCCGCTCAGGAGGAGGCAAAAGCCAAAGGAATCCCGATCCGCCGGGAGGTGTTCGAGTTGAGCACCTGCTGGCATCTGGAGATCAGCGATCCGGATGGTTATACCATCATCCTGCACCGGCGCAAGGATGGCACTTGCGGGCAGAACCAGCCCCACGAGGCCGGGCCGGCCGAAGGGCAGCATTAGGCCGACCCGGGAATCCGTGCGTCGTGCCATGGCCATCCAGCACATCATCAATCGCGAGCACGGCATTGCCGCGTGCGAGAACGCGCTCATGGGTTCCTTCATGATGGAAGAACTCACCGACAGCGTGGAGGCGGCGGTGCTCGAGGAGTTCGAACGCATCGCGGAGCGTGGTGGTGTGCTCGGCGCCATGGAGACGGAGTACCAGCGCGGACGCATCCAGGAGGAGTCACTCCTCTACGAGCGGAAGAAGCACAGCGGCGAGCTGCCCATCGTGGGTGTGAACACTTTCGTGGACGAAGAGAAGGATCACGACAGTGCGGTGGATGCGGTGCAACTCACGCGCTGCACTCCGGAAGAGAAGGAAAGCCGCCTGGTTGATCTGCAACGTTTCCACGCGGCCCATGCGGCCGAGGTGCGGCCGGCACTCGAACGCCTGCAGAGTGTTGCTCTGGCCGGCGGCAACATCTTCGCGGAGCTGATGCACACCGTGCGGGTGGCGTCCCTCGGAGAAATCTCGAACGCGCTGTTCGCCGTGGGCGGCGAATACCGGCGCAACATGTGAAGCGATTCAGCGCGGCGCCGGCAAGCTCGCTGTGAGGTTGCCAGCGGCGGCTTCGCCTGCGGCCCCCTCGATGTGGATGTGGACGCGGAGTGTGCCCGGCGCCAGGTCCGCGCGCAGTGGCAACACGATGCGGAAGGAGCCGTCCACGTCGAGTTCCGCGCGCGCGCAGGCGGCAGTCGGTGTCGCAGAGGGGGAGCCCGCTTCCACGCGCGCCGTGAGTCTGCCCTTGAAGGGGCTTTGGCCTGTGAGAACGAGATCCGTTCCGGCGGCAACTGTTCCTTCGACAGCGAGTCCTTCGAGAGCCTGCGGCACAGGCAGCCGCATGGCCGGATCACCCAGCAGCGCGTAGAGCGCCACGTGGTCGCGGACGAGGCGTGCCCGGTCCACAGACTTGCTCAGGAAGGGGCCGGCCAGTTGAGCAAGGGTGCCACCCGCGTCGGCCGCGATGGAGCGGTGCGCTGCAAGCAGCGCTGCGCCGATGGTTGCTTCGCGAAAGACCGACTTTGCCAGAGCCCGGCCGAGGAGCGCGTTCGGGAAGGGGTGTGAAATGCGCGTGCTGGCAATGACCGCGGTGAGGCCGTCGCGCGCGAAGAGGAGCTCTTCGCCGAGGCAGTCCTCGCCCGGAGCGTCGAATTCACCGGCGGAGCAGGCGAGGAGCAGCGCGAGCGGCGAGCGACCTCCGGCGGCAACAGTGCGCGCGGCGGCAGGGAGGAGCACGCGCAGTTTGCTCTTCACCCGCGGTGCGAGGGCGGTCCTCTGCGCGTGTCCGGCATAAGTGAAGCAGAGCGCTCCCTCGTCGAGGCGGCGGCCGAGTGCCACGGCAAGGGCCTCGTCGTCCAGTGCCTCTCCGGCGTCGAGCACCTTGAGCGCGAGGTGCGCGGGCAATTCGCGCGTGAGCACTCCGGTGGCCATGGTCTTCAGAGCTCCATCAATGGCCGGGGAGAAGCCGCCCTCGCCTGCGCAGAAGCTCAGTTCCGAACGCCATGTTCCCGGAGCCGGTCGGGTTTCGAGTTTCAGGATGCGCACCACAAGTTCTCGCAGCGCTTCGTCGTTGCGTGCACTGATGCGGCCCACCGCCACCTCGGGCAGCCCGTCGCCATCGAGATCGCCGAGCAGGGCGTCGGCAGCCGTCGCGCCGTTGTAAAGCGTTGGAGTCAGGAAGGCGGGAATCACTTCGCGCTCGCTGAGGCGGTCGGTATCGCGATCGGCATCGCCAAGGAGCAGCAGGAACTGTGGTGCGCGACCACGGGCCTTGGCGAGTTCACGAAGCCAAAGGCGTGGCGTTTCCGGATCGAGATTCCCCGCGGCGACGGCGTCGCGGGCATCCCGCGAGGTGAGCACATGCGTCTTCAGGCCTTGCGATGCGCGGTGGCGCGCGAGGGTTTCCGCGTGGGCGCGGAAGCGCGTGGCAGTGAGGCACACCCAGTCGGGGGCGTCGGTGGGCAGCGTGGCCGCGAGAGTCGCCATCGGCGTCACGGCGGAGACCGCCTTCAGTGAACCGAGGCCTCCTGCCACCAACTCGGTGGCGGTGTTCGCCGGCAGTGCGATGCGGTGATCCCTCGCGACGAGCCCGCGCGAGACGTCATAGACCTTCCAGGCATGGCGACTGCGCGCGGCGACGGCAAGGCGTCGTGGAGCGGCCGCGGGGAGAATGCGGAGGGTGACCTGTTCTTCCGGGTTGCCGGGGCCATAGAGCAGCGAAGTCACTTCCAGCCGCAGCGCGTGGACTTCAACGAAGGCGCGCTTCTTGCGGGCGAGTTCGTTGCCATCCTCGGTGTAGTGAGAGGCTTCCGAGCGGTTGACGAGGCTGATGGTGTTCGCGCTCTTGATGACCCCGGGGTCGCAGGCCAGCTCGAAGTGCTTGGTGCCCGTTGTGCTCCATTCCACGGTGCCGAGGAGGCGGCCGTTCACGAGCACGGTCAGGTTCTTTCCGAGCCCTGCGACGGGAGGCGCGAGGAGATCGCCCACGAGTTTCGCCGTGCGGTCCGTGAGCGGCGGCGGGTCCATGGCGGTGGTGAAGCTCGTAGCCGAGGTGCGGATGGCATCTTCGGCGCCTTGCTGCGGCAGCGGCGCGAGCAGCCGGGCGAGGATCCAGCGCTGTGGTTCTGTTGCAGGCTCGGACCAGCCGGCATCGATGGACTCGCGACCGGCCCAGGTGTCCGCAACGCCCAGCGGCACGGAGAGGAGGGATTCATCCACGGCGCCCTCGCGGCTGGTCTCCACGGATTCGAAGCGTCGCCCGCCTCCATCCGCAGAGAGGGTGAACTCGATTTCGCGCCGACCGGAGCGTCCAGCTTCGGGTGCATGGAACACAAGCACGTCACCGCGATCGAAGGTTCCGTCCGCGAGCCCTTCGGCATCCAAGGGGACCAGAACGCCGTTGCGTCGCAGGGCGAGTCTGGCGGGGACGAGGTTCACGAGGTCCCAGTGAGGGGAGAGGTCGGCGTGGGTGATGGCATGGAGCCCGCCCTTGGTGGTGGTGATGCGCAGGGGCGTGGGAGAGGCTCTGTCCTGGGCCGCGCCCGAAGTGACGCAATAAACGACGGCCAGAGCAAGGATTGTCGGGTGATTGAGCATGAGGTTCGGTCCGGTCGCCAGTATAGAACCCGTTGCGGCAGCGAACGGAACTTCGCCAGTGGAAAGCTTTTCCATCCCGGGGGATTGGTTCAGCCCGTCGCCAATCCGTGCCGATGTGATGACCAGCGCAGGAATGCGCAGCATCGGATCCGGACCCCCCGCGGCAAATGGCCCGCGCGCATCCGGATCGGGGAGACACACGTGAGATTCAAGCTCCAGACCGACTATGCGCTCCGCGCGATTCTCTTCATGTCCGCCAAGCAGGGCGCGAACAGCACCACGGATGAGATCGCGGAGTACTTCCAGATCTCGTCGGCACACCTTGGCCGCGTGATCCGACGCCTGCAGGGCCTCGGTCTCGTGAAGGCCGTGCGTGGCAGGAAGGGCGGCGTGCGCATGGCACGCGACCCGCAGTCGCTCACGGTCACCGAGGTGATCCAGATTCTCGAGAGCAATCCCACGCCGCTGCTCCGCGAGTGCAATGCGGAGACCGAGCAGGATGGCTGCCGTCTCGAAGCGGTGCTCCGCCGCGGGCACGGCATGTTCCTGAACTACCTCTCGCAGGTGACGTTCGCGGAACTCACGAAGGAAGGCATGCCCGCCGCATCCGTGTACGCCCATCAGCGTCAGGAAGTGGAAGGCGATGAAGTGGCTCTGCCCGATCCGGTGGGCGCGAGCTGGCAGCCCGGCCACAGCTGGTGAGCTGAGGCCATTTCAACCTGCGAGGCCGCAGACGCGCAAGCGTCGGCGGCCCGCCGTGCTTTTCAGGGGCGTGATGCCACGTTGCCCCCAAGAGGAGCGCGCGAGCGAAGCAGGCACCAGAGTGCGCCGAGGACCAGTGAGGCTCCGAGTCCGTTCAGGATGCCTGGCACCTCTCCGAAGAAGAGGATGCCGAACAGGAGTCCATGCACTGGAGCGGACATGGTGATGGCTGTTCCACGCACGGCCGCGCAACGGGAGAGTCCGAGCGTGAGGAAGATCTGGCCGAGCAGCCCCGCGAGCGTCACCAGCGCGAGGCCGAAGACTTCCGCGCCACTGGTCGGCAGCAATGGCACATCCGCACCGAACGCGTAGATGAGAGTCGCGGGCACGCACACGGCGGGAAACCAGAAGAGGATGGTGAGCGGGTGCTCAGTCCGAGTGAGTTGCTTCACGGAGATGTAGGCGAGCGCGTTGCCGACGCTGCCGAAAAGCGCAATCGCGATGGCTGTGTTCAGAGCGCCATGCGCACCGACCACGAGCGCGAGGCCGAGAAACGCCAGCAGCACGAGCATCCAGTGCCTTGCGCTGGTGCGCTCGCTCATCATCCATGGAGCGAGCATGGCGACGAACAGCGGGTTGCTGTATTGGAAGAGAATGGCGTCGCCGAGGGGGAGATGCTCGACGGAGGCGAAGTAGCAGGAGACCGAAACCCAGCCGATCAGACCACGCCAGAAGAGCAGCCACGGAGAGCGGCCGATGAGGGGTACGCCTTGCAGGAGTGCGGCCACTGCGAAAGTGACACTCATGCCCACGGCGCGCCAGAAAACCGCGGCCTGTGACGGCACACCTGGCAAGAGAAGCCGGTACAGCGCCACCATCAGCGCGAAGCTGAAGGCGGAGGCCGCCATCAGGACGTAGCCCGTGCGTTCACGGGAGGGGCTTGTGGCGGGAGGCGCGACCGGAGTCACGGGTGAGGCCGGCTCAGGCGTTCGTGCTCTGCTCACTCGCAGCGGCGGGCCGCGGGATGGATACGCCAGTGATCTCCGCTTCGAAGGCGATCTTGCCATCCAGCATGCCTTGCACTTGGAAGCGTGAGAGTCTGCGGTTGAAGAGAACGTCTTTGCAGAGCATGTAGAAGCGCTGGCCTGGTCTGGCCTGCAGGCGGAAGCGCACCTTGTCGATGCCGCCGAATCCGAAGATCTGATTGGGATCGCATCCGAAGCGTTCGTGGTAGCAGAAGCTCGACAGTTGCGCGGCGGCCTCGATCATGAGAGCCCCGGGAAAGATCGGCATGCCGGGCACGTGGCCGCGCACCCAGAAGGCATCTTCACGCAAATCGTGGAACCCCACGGAATCCATGGTCTGCGGATCGAAGTACGTGATGGCGTCGAGCAATTCGAACTCGAAGCGATGCGGATTGCGCTTCCGGATCTCTTCGGGGCCGTAGAGCACGCGCGTGATGTCGATGTTGCTGAGATCGAAGAGAGGTTCGGCGGCCATGAAGCGCCCCTTTCAGGGGAGTGGTTGAACGGGCGGTGCGCTGCGCGGCGCGAGCGTGTTGCTCGCGGTGAGCGGGGTGGGGGGAATCACGAGCAGGGGAATGAGCGCATCGCGCAGGTTCTCTGATGCCTGCCGCAGTGCTTCGCGAAGGGACTCGACGAGGAGAGCGGGCGTGCTGCCGGTCGCCACGAGTCCACCGCGCGCGCGTCGCGTGGCGAGCACCTCACTCGTCTTGCCGTGAAGGAGCACCGCTTCCAGGAGGACTTCTGCGCGCAGTCCTCCCGCGGCAGGAGCGACCTCTTCGAGTTCAAAGCGCATGACACGCAACTGGAGCGCAAAGTCAGCGCTGGATGCGAGCCCGGCCGGGAGTGCCCAACGCACCTTGCCTGAGGCCGTGAGGAGTGAGGTCATCCACTCACCCACGATTTCCGGCACCGGTGCTGCGAAGCGCGAATAGTGCAGGTGATCGACCCGACCATCGAGGCGCACGAGGGTGAGCCCTTCGATGTGTTCGGCAACTTGCGGCCGCGCGAGTGTGACCCTGGGAGCCGTTGTGGCGATCTCCACCGGATCGGGCAGAACATCCGGCCGGATGAGGTACTGCTGCTCGACGGAGGCGTCCGTGGAACAGGCCGAGGCGAGAAGAAGTGCCGGGAACAGCAGGGCTTTCATTTCACGGGCTCCGGAACTGTGATCTCTGGCGGCTTGTTGCCGAAGAGGAGTGCGCGCGGATTCCGCTCGAGCATCTTCAGGAGTGATTCGAGCGCCTGTGCCGCAGCGCGGAGATCCTGCGCGAGGGGCTCGATGCCACCGCGATTGGCGCGCGTCACTTCGGTGCCGACCGACTGCGCGATGCCCTCCAGTGAGGATGCGAGTTTCTTGAAGTCTGCCAGCAGGTCGTGCACTTCCTGCGAGCGGAGATTGTTTTCGGCAAGCCACTTGCGCGCCTCTTCCGCAGTCTTTCGGGCTTCGTTATTCAGGCGATTCATGAGTGCCTCGGCGTCGCCCGACAGCTTTTCCAGTTTGCCCTGTTGCACGAAATCATTGGCGCGATCGAGGACTCCGTCGAGATTCGCGACGATGCGCTGAATCTGCTGCTCGTTTCTGCTCAGAATGTTGTTTGCATTGTCAGCGAGAGTCTTGACCGCGGCGAAGACGGTGCTCAGTTCGTTGCCGGCCCGCTCCATCAGACTTTGCGCCGACTCCATGGTGTCGGTGATCCCGTTGATCGCGCTCCTCACGTCGGCGATGGTCTCATCGTTCAGAAGCTTGTTGACGTTGGTGAGCAGATTCTTCAACTCGCCCACCATGGATTCGCTGCTGGCGAGAATCTTCGAGAGCGCGCTCTGATCGGCGGGCAGCGTGCTGCCCGGAGGGAGCGGTTGTGAGTCGGCACGCGTGCCCGTGAGCTCGATGTAATAGGGGCCGAGGAATGTGGCTGAAGCGATGCGTGCCGATGTGGACTCGGTGATGGGGGTGTCGGGGTCCACGGCCAGGGTCACTTTCACCTTGTCGGGTGTGTCTGCATCCACATCGATGTCGCGGATGTTCCCGAAGCGCACGCCCTTGTACCGGACCGCTGTTCCCACATCGAGATTCACGACGGACTCGGTGAACTCGAGGTAGTAGATCACCTTGTCATCACCGAATGGCAGGCCGACGAATGCAGTGACCACGCCCACGAGCACGAGGATGCCCACGACAAGGAAGATCAATGCCTGTCGACGTTGGCCGCGTTCCAGCTTCTGCACGGGCGGAGGATACATCCGCCGTGCGGGGGCTGAAAGCGCGCGGACTTGCATTCCGACTGCGGTTATCTTGTCGCCATGCAAGCGGGGACTACCTGCATCCCGGCGGGCGATGGGGTCTGGCGGCTCACGCCCGGTGCCGAAGCGCTGGCGGAAGGCGTTGATGCTGGCGCGCTGGCGGCCGCCGTGCCGGTTGAAGCCAAGGGCCTCGTCGAACTGGCGCTCGACCCTTCCACGCGACTCACGGCGCTGTCAGTGGCCCTTCTGAAGCTGGGGCTGGCCGAGATCCGCGCACGAGGATTCGAGGTCCGGATCAGGGCCGCGACAATGGAGCAGCGGCGGCTCATCATCCTGTTCGGTGCCGAAACGCCACCCGTCGCGGCGACGGGGCGCTCGCACGGTCTCGAGAGGGTCCTGGAGCGCGTCAGCGGCTGGTGCGAAGCGGCTGTCGAGTCTTCCTGGCTGCTCGCACGCTGCCTCGGACAGTGCGTGGTTCAGACGTTGCGGCCGCGTGCCCGGGATGACCAACGCCTGCTCGGCGAAGTGACAGCCATCGGCGTCGGAGCGTTGCCGCTCATCGCGCTCATCGCCTCGATGCTCGGCATCATCCTGGCGTTGCAGGCGGCGCCCATTCTGCGCATGTGGGGCCAAGAGCTGCGCGTGGCGGACTTGGTCGGTCTTTCCATGACCAAGGAGATCGGCCCGCTCCTGACGGCCATTCTCCTCGCCGGTCGCAGCGGCTCGGCGCTCGCGGCGGAACTCGGCACGATGAAGCTGAATGACGAGATCGACGCCATGACGGTCATGGGTGTCGATCCCGTGGCCATCCTCGTCACGCCGCGCATGCGCGCCATGCTTCTCACTCTCCCACTGCTCACCCTGATGGGCGACGTGCTCGGCATCGGTGGAGGGTTGTTCATCGGCGCCACCGTGCTGGATGTGGCTCCTGTGCAGTACATGAATCAGACGCTGCAAGAGGTGCACATCGCCGACATCATTCACGGGCTCGTCAAGTCGGCGCTCTTCGGCATCGTCATCGTCACCACCAGTGCGTGGCAGGGGCTCAGCACGGCCGGCGGTGCGGCAGGCATCGGTCGGCACACGACGCGCTCGGTGGTCTACAGCATTCTCTGGATCATCCTCGTGGACGCTCTCTACACCTATGTGGAGACGGTCATCAATCTGCGATGAATACGGGAACTTCGACAGCGGCCATCCTCACCGTCGGCCTCGACTGCGGCTACGGCAAGTCCGTGGTGTTGCGGGATGTGAACGTCACCATCCCGCGCGGCAGGATCACGTGCGTGCTCGGCGGCTCTGGCTGCGGGAAATCAACACTGCTGCGCACGCTGCTCGGTCTGGAGCGACCGCTTGCGGGGAGCATCCAGTTTGGCGAACTCGATCTTGCGCGTGCACGTGAGGAGGAGGTCCTGACGCTCCGCCGCCGCGTGGGTGTGCTCTTCCAGGGAGCCGCTCTCTTCAACAGCCTCACCCTGCTCGAGAATGTGGCTTTCCCGCTGCTGGAGTTGACGAGTACGGACGAGGAGGTGGCTCGGGAAACCGCACGCATCAAGCTCGCCCTCGTCGGGCTCGCGTCTTTCACGGAGCACCTGCCTGCGGAAGTGAGCGGCGGCATGAGAAAGCGCTGCGGCATAGCGCGCGCACTCGTGCGAGACCCGGAGGTGCTCTTTCTCGACGAACCCGGAGCAGGCCTCGACCCCATTACATCGGCCGCCCTCGATCACATGATCCTCGACATCAAGGATCGGCTTGGCACCACCGTGGTGGTCGTCACGCATGAGCTGCTCTCCATCCGGGCGCTGGCGGATCACGCCATCATGCTCGGTGGCGGAGGCGTGCTGGCTGAAGGAGCGCTCGCCGCTGTGGAATCGTCAGGCGCTGCGGGAGTACGTGATTTCTTTCAGAGAGTGGCTCCACCCAACGCGGAGCGCCAGGGCGGCCTCGGTGCTCTCATTGTCGAAGACTGAATCCGCGGGTCAGCGGCGTGTGAGCTTGTGGTAGCGCCCTGTGGTGAGCCCGGGATGCGTGGTTTCCACACCGTCCGGCCAGCGCACGGTGAGGGACGCCGGTCCACGAGCGCTGCCGAGTCCGCAATGAAGACGCGCGTCCGATGTGGAGAGGAACCCGCCCCCGAAACTCCGTTGGCGAACCTGCTTCCTGCCCGCTGAGTCGGTGAGCACCAGCCGCGCGCCGATGGCCTCGCGGTTTCCGCCCGCGCCTTCCAACGAGAACCCGATCCATGCTCCATCGGCGCGTGTGTCATTGCGGAGGAGAGTCGGGATCGAGTCCATCTCCGTCACGAGCAGATCGTGATCGCCGTCGTCATCGAAATCCGCGGCGACAAGACCGCGGCTGCAGTTCTTGAGTCGGAATCCGTCACCTTCCGGCGGCTGCCACTCTTCAAAGATCACCTGGCGCTGAGTGCCCGTGACCCCGAGATTCACGAAGACCTGATTCTCCTGGGCGTAGGTCGTGCCGACGTCGGCGCCATCCACCTGTGGATAGACGTGTCCAGAAACGACCACGAGATCCTCGTCGCCATCGCGGTCGAGGTCGAGCATGCGCGTGCCCCATGAGAGCTTCGCGAAACTCGGAGTGCCGAGCTTCATGGCGAAGGTCACGTCCGTGAAGAAGAGTGCGCCGTCTGCGGTGCGGCCTCCGCGGCGCATGGTGTTGGTGTCGTGGGAGAAATTGGTGATGAAGATGTCGGTCTTGAGATCGAGATCCACGTCGCCGGCATCCACGCCCATGCCCGATTGCGCCCGGCCGTCTTCGTTCCTGTCCGCGCCGCAGGCGAGCGCTGATTCGGTGAAGCGACCTTGGCCCTGATTGAGAAAGAGCAGGTTCGGGACGGAATCGTTGACCACGAGGAGGTCCGTGTCGCCGTCCTCGTCGAGATCCATGGCGAGTGTTCCGAGTGTGTAGCTCGGCGGTGCCATGAAGCCGAGTGCCTCTGTCGCCTCCACAAGTCGACCACCGTCGTTTCTGTAGAAATGGTCGGGAGCAGGCGTCGTGCCGAGCGGACCGCACGAGACACTGAGTCCGCGCCACGAACAGGGGCGGCCCTCGTTCGGCGGATGCTCCGGGTCGTAGTCGACGTAGTTGCCGACATAGAGGTCGAGGTCTCCATCCTGATCCGCGTCGAAGAATGCCGCAGCGGTGGAGGGGCCTGTGTCGGCGCCGCCCCAGCGCTCGGTGGCATTCACGAATCGACCGCCCCGGTTCTCGAAGAACTGATTGGGCCCGCGGAAGACCGTGAGATAGAGATCCCGGTCCCCATCGGCGTCAAAATCCACGGCCCAGACTCCGTGCACCCAGGCATCCGTCAGGCAGCCAGAGGCTGCCGTCACTTCAGTGAAACGAAAGCCGCCGTCATTCCGGTAGAGACGGCTGCCGAGAGGCGCGTGAGGCGAGATGCCGGGCAACACGCCGCCATTGGCGATGAAGAGGTCGAGATCCCCGTCGAGGTCGTAGTCGAGAACCGCTGCACCTTGCCCGATGTTCTCAGGGATGGCGAGCTTCATGCGCCCGCCGGAGACATTCTGCAGCTTGAGTCCGCACTGTTCCGGCGGGATGTGCGTGAAGGCCAGCAGCGCTGCGGCGGAAGTGGTCGCGTCCGCTGATCCCGAAGCGCGCACAGGATCGGCGGACGCAGCTTCCTCGCTGCAACCCGCCAGCAGCAGCGCCCACAGGCCGAGTGCAAAGCGAGCCGTCACTTGCCGACGAAGACGCACTTGCCGCCCGTGATGCGCGCAATGCCGCGCATGAGTTCAGCGAGTCCCTGTTCTTCTTCCATGCCGATGGCGTGCACCACCATCTTTGCGGTCTTGTTCCACTTCTCCACCTCCTCCAGGATGGTGGGGATGTGTGTGATCTGGCCTTCGGTCGGAGCGCCATCCGAGAGGAAGAAACAGGTGTCCCACGCGGGCTTCGGGCCACTGGGAGCACCGCCGCTCGTTGTGCCGCCGACGACCTCGGGCCGCTTCGCCTGCATGCCGTAGGCGACGCGCAACGCCGCGTACGAGTTGGTGCGGCCGGTCATGCTGCCGTCGCTCCTCTGCACGCCCGCCTTTTCGGACTTCTGCTTCATGAGCCAGCGAATGGCGAGTTGCACATTGCCGGGGCTCGCGGTCACGGCTTCCGGCTGCCACACCCGGACGTCGCTTTCGAAGGCGATGATGTTGATGCGCGTGTCCGCGTCCAGGCTTCTCAGGCACGCTGCAAGTTCCTCGCGCGCGACGGCGAGTTTCGGAGTGCCCCCGCTGTGCACGTCGCTGCCCGCGCGATTGGCGCCCGCCTTCAAGAGGATCGGCGTCTCCATGGAGGTGGAGACATCGATGATGAAGATGATGCGTTTGCTGGGTGTGGGGATGGAGTGGTACTCGGGGACCTTGCGCCCGTATCCGTCTTTCGAAGCCTTGGCCTCTTCCGCCTTCTTGTTCTTGAGAGGAGGTGGCGTCCAGGTGGCTTGCACGCGTTCCCACCAGGCGAGCCACTTGGCGGCATCGAGCTCGAAGTCCTGATCGGTAGTGGCACCGAGGACACGCTTGCATTCGAACTGGGGGCGGCCTTCCGAGCGCCCGAGATAGTGGATCAGCAGCGGCACGGATTCTTTGGTGCGCCCGGTACCGAGGGCATTCACCGCGGCAAGCTGCACGCGCCAATTGGGCGAATCGAGGAGCGGCGCGAGCGCCGGCACGACTTCACTGCCGGCGACCAGCAATGCGAGAGCATCTGCTGCGGCGATGGTCACGTCGGGGTCGCGGTCGCCGAGTGCTTTCCCGAGATCCGGGATGGCGTCCTTGCGCCCGAGTTGCGAAAGCGCTTCCGCGGCCGCACTGCGCACTTCGGGGATGCGATCGCCCGTCAGGACACCGGTCAGGACCTTGGTTGGAAGTGCGCTCCAGTCCTTCTGGCCCGCGAGGCCGAGCATGATGCCTGCGCGCACCTCGGACTTGGTGTGCTGCAAGCCCTGCAACAATGCGGCACGAGCTTCCGGAGACTCGAACTTCGCGATGGTGCGGATGGCGCGTTCTTGCACGCGCGAATCGCCGTCCATGAGCCCCTTGGTGATCAGGAGCTGCACCGACTCCGCTGTTTGCGAGCGCCCGAGGCGCTCCACCTGTTCGGCGCGCACGAGGGCATCCTTGTCGCCGATGTACTGACGGAACTCGTCAAGGACGGGATCAGGTGGCTTCTTCACCTGCGCGGCAAGGTGCACCACGAAGATCAAGAAGAGGCCGGAAAGACGGAGCACGTGATGCATCATTTGGTGACGTAGTTCTTCAGCACCCAAGCGCGCCACTCTTCGTGGAACTTGGCCATGCTGAGGCCATAGGCCTCATCGAGAGCTTCCTTCGTGTCGTTCTTGCGCTTCATGAGGGTGAAGAAGGTCTTGAACTTCTCAGGCGCGGACTTGGCGAGATAGTCCACAAAGCACCACGCGTGGGCGCGATGGCGGTAGGTGAGGCGGTCCAGGTCCATGGCGGTGACAGAGGCGAAGTTGTCCTCGTCCTTGCCGAACACCTCGCCATACATCTTCTTTTTCCAGTCGGCGTCCTGCCACGCGTCCTTCGCTTGCACTTCATGGAAACAGTAGGTGCGCTGTTTGCCGAACATCTCGCGCTCGAACCAGTGGGCGAGGCCCTCATCGAGCCAAGCGGCGAGCTTCATCTGGTAGGCGACGGAAGCCTGTGTGAGGAGGTGCGCTGCGTTGTGCACCGTGTGCGCGTGATAGCCCTCGTCGGTGTCCATGCCGCCGATGGGGTCGGGCCACTGCACGACCTGACCGGCGAGCCCGTAGAAGCGGAAGGTGGATTTTCGGCCACCGCCCATCTTCACGAGCGTGACTTTCATGTTCTCCTCGCCGCTGTCGGTGAAGTAGATGGCCTGCTTTTGCACCGGCAACGAGCCCGTGAGTTTCTCGAATTTCGTTGCCACTTCCTCGCAGCGCTTGATGAACACGTGCGAGGCCTTGTTGCGGCCGAGCGTTTCCTGGCCGATGCGCCAGCGCGGGATCGACCAGCGCGCAATGAAGTGCTCCGTCTCGACGTTCACGAACTGGATGGCGGTGTCCTTGCCGAAATCCGCCTGACGCTGCACCCACTGCGCGCGCTCATTGCGGTCCGCTTCGAGCGCGGCCGCTGCGGCGGGGTCCTTGCACTTGTCGCAGAGCTTCTTGAGAGTGCCGTTGCAGCAGGGTGCGCGGTAGACCACATCACAATCGTGGGGCGTGGTGAGTCCGCACATCTTCTTCGGATCGTGGTCCTTGCCGGGGCAGGGGAGATATCCGGTCGCCTTGCACGTGCCGCAAGAGAGCTTCGGGATGTTCTGCGCAGCGAGGTCTGCCGCGCCAACCGAGAGCAGCAG
Source organism: Planctomycetia bacterium (assembly GCA_005790545.1). Taxonomy (GTDB): domain Bacteria; phylum Planctomycetota; genus SXUL01. The sequence goes on from SXUL01000123.1 coordinate 16,816, forward strand.
GCAGAGAGTCGAGGCAATGAAGAGGCGCAGTGGCATTACGTCGTCATCCGTTGATCAGTTGAATTTCCGGCCTTTCAGCACTTCGTCGATGAGACTGTCTGGTGTGACGCCTGCAGCTTCGCCTTCGAAGTTCAGGATGAGGCGGTGACGGAGCGTCGGGTGAGCGCAGCGCATGAGATCGGCGGGAGCCACGTGGCCACGGCCCGCACGAAGAGATTCCACCTTGGCGCAGAGGATCAAGGACTGTCCCGCGCGCGGTGAAGCGCCGTAACGCACGAAACGCTTCACGCCTTCTGGTGCGCCTGCGCCCTTGGGATGGGTCGCGAGCACGATGGCTGCTGCGAGGTCGCGCACCTCCGGGGCCACGATCACTTCGCGCGTGAGCTGGCGCAGGGTCAGCAGTTGCGGGCCATCGAGGCAGGGTTTCACCCGTGTGGAGGTCGAGGAGGTTGTGCTCTCGATCACGCGGGCGAGATCGGCTGCTCCCGGAAAGGGCACCAGCACCTTCACCATGAAACGATCGAGTTGGGCTTCGGGAAGAGGGTAGGTGCCCTCCATCTCGATGGGGTTCTGAGTGGCGAGAACGAAGAAGGGGTCGGGCAGCGCGTGACGCACGCCCGCGACGGTGACCGCACCTTCCTGCATGGCCTCCAGCAGCGCTGACTGTGTTTTCGGAGTGGCGCGGTTGATTTCATCCGCCAGGAGCACGCTGGTGAACACAGGCCCGCGTTGAAAGCGGAAACTGCGCTGCCCCAGTTCTTCCACCACGATGTTGGTGCCGGTGATGTCTGCCGGCATGAGGTCGGGAGTGAACTGCACCCGCGCGAAGGGAAGGTGCAGAGCGTCGGCGAGAGTGCGCACGAGCAGCGTCTTGCCGAGGCCGGGCGCTCCTTCGAGGAGCACGTGCCCTCCGGCGACGAGGGCCGTGAGCACCTCGCGGATCACTTGATCCTGACCGAGGACGACGGAACTCAGGCTGCGGGTGAGCTCATCGAAGCTCTGCTGGTACGCAGCGAGCGTGGCTTGGCTTTCGGCGAGTGATTGGGACATGGGCGCACGGCACCGGAGCAGTGGGGCCATCAGGATAACGGACGGCGCACCTCCTGTGTGAGCATGCTTCGGAGTGCTCCGGCCAGATACAGGGAGCCCGTGACGAGGAGGACCCCGCCGCGGGCCTCTCGGCGTGCCGCGGCCAACGCCTCCAGAGGACTCTCGATGGCGTGTCCACCCAGAGCCTCCGCGAGGTCAGCGGCACTCTGCCCGCGCGGCCCGGGAACAGTGGTGGTGGTCACGGAAGCTGCGTCCACCAATGGGGCGAACACACTGACCGGATCCCGTTCCAGCGTGAGTCCGACAAGGGCGTGGACGGGGCGGCCAGCCGCCAGTTGCTGGGCGAGCTCGAAGATCGCGGCCACAGACTCCCGCGTGTGGGCGCCATCGAGAAGCACTGGCGGATTGTCGGGAAACCACTCGGCCCGGGCCGGCAGGCTGGCCGTCGCGAGGGCTGCGCGGGCCCGATCGAGATCGAACTCCCGTCCCATGCGCCTCAGGAGGAGCGCTGCGGCAGCGAGCGCGAGCAGGGCGTTCAGCGCCTGATGGCGGGAACCGAGAGGCAGCAGGAGATCGCGCACGGGGAGCCCCGCAGCGATGCCATCCACGGCGAGTTGCGGTTCTGAAGTGTCCCTACGGACGAGCCGCGTGCGGCTGACGACGAAATCGCGGCCGACGTGGAGCAGCGGTGCGCCAAGCTCCACGGCCCGTCCGGCGATGGTGGCGAAGCCTTGGTCGCCCGGGTGGAGCCCGAGGAGCAACGGCACCCCCCGCTTCACGATGCCCGCTTTCTCGAAGGCCACTGCATCATGGGTGGAGCCGAGGATCTGGGTGTGATCGAGACCGATGCTGGTGATGATGCTCGCAACAGGCTGCACGATATTCGTGGCGTCGAGGCGTCCCCCAAGGCCGACTTCGAGCACGCTGGCGTCAGCCACCAGTGCGTGCAGGAAGCCCATGGCCGTGAGGGCCTCGAAGAAGGTCGGCACAAGTTCCGGAGCCGATGCGCGCATCTGTTCGACATGGGGACGGAGTTGATCTGCGAGCGCAGCGAACTCGCCGCCGGTGATGTCCCGGCCATCGATGGAGAGTCGCTCCGTCACCCGTTCCACATGCGGCGAGATGAAGTGAAAGGCTCTTGCGCCATGCGCAGTGAGGATGGCCGAGGCGAAGCGGGCCGTGCCGCTCTTGCCCTTGGTGCCCGTGATGTGGATGGCGGGACGCGTCCGCTCCGGATGGCCGAGGGCGCGGGCCAGCACCTGCATGCGCTCGAGCCCGAATGGAAAGGGCTTCGCGGCGGCGGGCTTCAGTTGCTCCCAGTCCGTGAAACTCGCGAGATAGGCCAGCGCGCGAGAGAGTTCCGCTTCGTCCGCGGGCAAGGGTGCTGCCGTCACGGGAGGCAGCATAGAATGAGCCGCACACTGCGGAAGTGAGAGTTTGCGTGCCCAGCCCATTGCCGAATCCGTTCACATCACTCGGCCGCGCCCGCTCAGGGCGCTATTCCTCAGGACCCGGCCCGGTCTTGTTGCGGCTCGTCCTCCTGATCGTCGGCGTTGCCGCAGCGCTCGTGTTCCTCGGTGATGTGGAGCCAGGTGCTGCCTTCCGTGCGGCGAGTGGAACAAGCGCTGAGAGCGAGGTGCAAACGGCGCTGGTGTGGTTTGCCGCGGGGTTCTTCATCTTGGTCGGCGTGTTGCTGTCGTTCGTCGCGTGGCGGGACCGCCGTGCGCGTTGCCGCGGGGAGGTGTCATGACGACGACCTTCAGCTTGAATGTGACGCGCCGCGAGGAGTCGCTGATCCACTGTGGTGATGTCCGCAACCTGCCGGACATCCCGCAACTGAAGCCGGTTTCTGTGTTACCGGTGCTCGATGCCGGTGCCTTCGCCGCCCATCGGCCGCGCATCGAAGCCGTGACGCTGCGCTTCGGCAGTGAGGTTCTGGATCCGCTCATCCTGCCGGGTGGCGAAGGCGTGAAGGATCTCGCCGGCTTCCCCGCCTTGGTGACAGCCGCCCTCGCGCGCCGGCCCGGGCGCAAGACGCGCGTGCTCATCGTCGGTGGTGGGGCCGTGCTCGACGCAGGGCAGTTCCTCGCTGCCGTGTTGCTGAGGGGCCTCGAGTCCGTCGTGGTGCCAACCACGCTCCTCGCGCAAGTGGATGCAGGACTCGGCGGCAAGTGCGGGCTGGATGCAGGCGCGACCAAGAACCAGATTGGCGTGATCCGTCAGCCCCGTCTCGTGCTCGTCGATCCGGCGTTCCTCACCAGCCTCTCCGCTGCGGAGATCCAGTCCGGTCTCGGTGAGATGTGCAAGATGGCGTTGCTCGAGGGAGGCACGCTCCTCGAATCTCTGCGCGCGCACGTGGTGCGCGGTGGCGGCATTCCGGATGCAGACTTGCTCGCCGCGGTGCTTCGCGCGAAGGCCCGCTTCGTCAGCGAGGATGCGTTCGAAGGCGGGCGCCGGATCTTCCTCAATCTCGGCCATACCATCGGACATGCTCTTGAATCACTCGCGCTCGCAGCGGGGGTGCCGCTCGCACATGGTGCCGCGATTGCGCTCGGGTTGCGTGCCGAGACCCGCGCCTTCAATCCCGGGATGGCGCCGCTGGTCGACGATCTTCTCGACGCAGCCGGGTTGCCGCGAAAGGCTCCGGCGGGTCTCTCGTGGGCCGCACTCGAGGAGCATCTCGTCCACGACAAGAAGGTGCGGGATGGCGTGCTGCGCGTGCCGGTGCTGGGAAGTGCGGGACGCGCATGGATCGTGATTGCCACAGTGGACGATTGCGCCGCCGCGGCCAAAACACTGGCCTGAGCACACCGCGTCAGGGTGCGTGCGTTTCAGTCGCGCTGTCCTTCGGCTGCTGTGCGCATGGACAGTTGCGCAAGGCAATGCAGCGGATCGTGACAATCTGCTGTCTCAAGACGCGACACTCTCTGCGCCGATCCATGGTGTGAAGCAGGCGGGACTCATGTGCCAGGCGATGGCAGACATGATCCCGCGGGACGCTCGGAGAGAGAGAGAGGTAATCCAATGGGACTTCGTATCAGCACCAACGTTTCTTCACTGACGGCTCAGCGCAACTTGCTCAGGGCCACCGACGGGCTGCACAGGAACTTCGAACACTTGTCCACTGGCAAGCGCATTTCGCGCGCCTCGGACGACGCAGCCGGTCTCGCCATCAGTTCACGGCTCGGTGCCCAGGTGCGCGGCGTGGATCAGGCGATCCGCAATGCGAACGACGGCATCTCGCTGGTGCAGACGGCGGAAGGCGCTCTCGCTGAAATCGAGTCGACGCTCGTCCGCATGCGCGAAATCGCGGTGCAGGCGAACAACGGCACACTGTCCGGCGCGGACCAGGACAATCTGCAGGAGGAATTCTCGCAGCTGAAGTCCACCGTCGATCAGGTGGCGAACAGCACGAACTTCAACGGCCAGTCGCTGTTGAACGTCTCGGCCGCGATCTCCCTGCAGATCGGAGCTGGCACCACGGCCGGCGTCGACACCATGAGCGTCAGCATGGCGTCTGTGACGAACACGAGCTTGTCGATCAGCACCCTCGACGTGGGCAGCACTGGCGACGCCTCGGCGGCCATCGCGGCCCTCGACACGGCGCTGGACACTGTGACCAGCTCCCGCGGTGACTTCGGTGCGGTGCAGAACCGCCTGAACAGCGCGATCAATGCTCTCCAGGTGCGCAGCGAGAATCTGTCGGCCGCACGCAGTCGAATCCTCGACGTCGACGTGGCCTTCGAGACCGCGCAGCTCACCAAGAACAACATTCTGCAACAGGCAGCCATCTCGGTCCTCGCGCAGGCGAACCAGCAGCCGTCGGCGGCCTTGAGCCTCCTCGGCTGATCTCGATCACACATACGGGTCTGCGCGACCTCAAGCGCGCCTGACCCGACCCAGAGAGTGGTGATCCGGGCCGGAATCTCGCAAGAGGTTCCGGCCCCTTCCTTTGGTTGGCGGCACATTTCCTGCGGCAGAGGGACATTCTCCCGACGCCGCGCATCTGGTGCCTCGGACCGCGCAGCGTTCTGGTTGCTCGCGGGCTGAGGCCTCATGAAAGCTGCTGCCGTGGGTGTGTTGTTGCTGGCTGTGACGGCTCTCGCGCAGAGTGCTGGTGGGCGTCCGCTGCTCGTGCCGCAGGCAGGCAGCGTGTACGCCTTTGTGCCGGGCGCGGCGCCCGGCTTTCTTGCGCATTGTGGCGGGTTCCTCGCCGCGTTGCGCGCGGATCTTGATGGTCACTGGCTGGCTCGCGATCTGGTCTACGCGCGGCTCATTCTCGGTGGGGAAAGCGGCGTGCATGTGCTGCCACTTCCGGCTCCCGCGCATGATGCTGTGTTGGTCGAGGGGAACCGCGTGGCTGCCGTCCTGACGCAGGGCAGCGCCGGCCAGTTGTTCGTCGCGGAGCGCACCGGCGTGCCTCTCTATGCGCTGGCGCTGCCGCGCCTGCCGCTCAGGATCGCAGCGTGCGCACGCGGTCTTCTGCTGCTCGTGCGCGACACTTCCGGGAGGCACCACCTTGAAGTGCGGGATGACGCGGACGGGTCCTTGCGCGCCACACGCCTGCTGCGCGGCCATCTGAGAGAACTGACCTTCAATGACGAGGGCCTGCTTCTTGTTCCCGATGCAGGCGGCGCGGTCGAGTATGTCGAGCAGAGCGGCCTCCGGACGACGCGCATCGAGGCAGCGCCGGCCGGATTGGTCGAGGTCATGCCGTGTGGAGGAAACGCGCTCTGCGGACTGCTCGAACCTGGACACACGCTCTGGATGCGGCGTGCCTCGGGTCCGAGCGATCAACTGCCTGTGGGCTCCCCGATGCGACTCGAAGCGTTGCCGGGTGGGGGAGCGCTCGTACGCGAGCTGGGTTCTGGAACTGCCCATCGGGTGGAACGAGAGGGCTTGAGCTGGTTTGGCTGGGCGCCGGGAGCGCTCGATTTCAGCGACGGGGCAGGACTGCGCCATGGGCGCGGGGCCGCACTGGAACATGACGCCGACGGAGATGGATTCACTACCGCACTCGAACTGCGTGAGGGCACAGACCCTGGCGCGGCTTCTTCGAGGCCCTTCGTGCTCCAGCAGACAGGACCGCTGCTTCATCTGGCGTCGCCACAACATGGTTGCAGCATCTTCTGGATTCATGCGGAGTGTGGCGTGCGATTCCCTGGCTTTCTCGTGCCGCCCGCCGCGTGGGTGAGTTCCACGGTGGGAACACTCGACCCGGCTGGCGATGGCTGGCTGCTGCTGGCCAGTGCGCCGGGATTGCCGGGCCGTGTGCGTGCCTCGCTTTTCGATCCGCAGAGCGGTTGCATCCTCACGACGGCCAGCGAGGAGTTGCACGCGTGGTGAACGAACGTCGCCTCATGGCTCTGCTGCGCTGGATGTCGGCGGGCGGGGAATCCACGGACCTCGCGGAGCTTGAACGGAGCTTTGGATTGCCGCTAGAAACGCTGCTCGTGGAAACGGTGGCCGGTCCACCACGGCTCGCAGCGGCCGCTTCGCCCGCAGCGCTGCGCAGAGCGGAGGAATGGATGACACTCTGCAGAGCGCGCGGCATCACGGTGCTGATGTGTGAGGATGTGCCCGAGTTCGCCGCCTTGCCCCAACCGCCGTTGCTCGTGTTCCTCCGTGGTCAACTGGGAACGGCGCCCAGACTCTCGGTGGTTGGTGCACGTGCGGCCTCACATCATGGTCTGCGCAACACACGACGGCTGTGTGGAGCCGTCGCGGCTGCAGGTGTCCCCATCGTCTCAGGTCTCGCGCGTGGCATCGACGCGGCGGCTCATGCGGCGGCGCTCGAATGCGGAGGCGTGACGGTGGCGGTGCTCGGTTCTGGTCTGGATGAGTGCTATCCGCCGGAACATGCGGCGCTGCTGGAGCGCATCATCGAGACGGGAGCTGCGGTGAGCGAGTGGCCGCCGGGCACTCCGCCTTTGCCGCATCACTTCCCGCGCAGGAACCGGCTGCTCGTGGCCTTGGGCAAGGCCCTGCTGCTCGTCGAGAGCCGCCTGCGCTCTGGATCGTTCACATCTGTGCGCTGGGCCGCGGATCTCGGGCGCGAGATGCTCGTGCTGCCCGGCCCCGCGGATGCGCCCCAGAGCGAAGGGCCGGTGCAACTGCTCCGTGAGGGTGCCACGGCCGTCACGGAAGCAGAGCACATTCTCGAGGCCCTCAGTGTCGCGGGCGGAGTCAGTGGCGCGGTCGTCCCGCACGGGTCAAAGTCATTCTCGGCGGTGCAACAGCGCCTGCTCGGCATCCTCGGAGCGGAGGCCCTGGATCTCGATGCGCTCGTGCGCGTGTCTTGCGAACCACCGGGGAGCGTGCTGGCGGCGGTGCTCGGGCTCGAAATGGCCGGAGCCGTTCAGCGGGATGACTGGGGCGCGTTCAGCGTGCGTGGCGCGTCAGAACAGCGGGCCGTGGTCGATGCCGAGATCCAGCACGAAGTGCAGTGCGACAGTGGCCGCGACGAAGATCAGGAGGCCCTTCAGAGTGTGGCGGAGACCGATGCGCAAGGCGGCGCGCAGGTCGTCCCGGCCGGGAACGCTGGCGACGAGGTTCACCACAACGAAGAGCGGCAGGAACAGTGCGAGTGAGGTGAGGAGGCTCATGCGCGGGCCTCCGGTGCCTCGGCTTGCGGGGAACGCGCGAGGTCGTGGACGTCGCACATCGCAAGGATGTTCAGGAGGCACGCAGCGCCAGTGTAGAGCTGCGCCGTCGAGTAGAAGATGTCCGCAGCTTCGATGCTTGCACCCTTGGTGAGGAGCGCCGTGATGGCGGTCATGAGCCCGCCGGGGAATTGCGCAAGTCCCCAGATGGGGTGGCGATCAAACGGAGAGACCGTGGCGAAGTCGCCGAGGATGAGGCCCGCGACGAACGTCGGTACCAGCGTGAGCGCAAAGAACAGCGCCCGGTCCTTCCGTCCGAGGATCCAGTGGCCGAGGCCGGGAACCAGCCACGCGCCGAGCAAAGCCTTCCTTTGCAGTGGATTCGCGCTGAGGATGAGCCACAGGAATCCGATGCCTGCGAGAACGGGGAGAAGCTTCAGGGCCAGCGGTCCGAGCATGAGCGGCCTTTCATAGCAGCGACCGGCCGTGCCGGGAAGGCATGCGCGCGTGTCGTGGACCCTCGTGGGTGACGCTGGTAGCGTGCTTGCACGACGGGAATGCGCGGTTCATGCATCGCACGACACTGAGGGTCCGCTACGGAGAAACCGACAAGGCTGGTGTGGCCTGGCACGGGAGCTACATCGCGTGGCTTGAAGTGGCGCGCTGCGAACTCCTGCGGGCCCATGGCATCGACTACGCACGTTTCGAGGTGGAGGAACAGCTTTTTCTCACCGTGGCCGGCATCGAGCTGAAGTATCTGGCACCTTCCCGTTACGACGAGGAACTCGTCATCGAATCCGGTCTGCAAAATGTCGAAGGGGCGTCGGCGCGATTTGCCCAGCGCATTCTGCGCGGCACGCAACTCCTCACCGAGGCCGTGGTGCGCGTGGCCTGTGTGGATGGCGGCGGCAAGGTGCGCCCGTTTCCTCGGCATCTCAAGGCGGCCCTGCTGGCTGCATCGGCGGTCGGGAATGACGCCACGCCTGGATTCGTCGCGCGGCCCGCTCCGTCCGGAGCTTCTGGAGCTGACTCATGATCATGCGCCCCGTCATCGTTCTTGCTTTGCTGGTGTTGGTGACCTCCTGCCGTGACAGCCAGACGCCGCTGGCCGAGGGGCCAACAACGACAGGCCCCGCGGCCCCGGCCAATCCGCCGTCGCTCTCGGGCAGCGAGGGCCTGAACCCGGAGGCGCGGCGCCAGCGCTTGCTCCGCTTCGAACATGCATGCGATCAGTGGTACTCCGCATGGACCGAACAAGAGTTCGCGCGCATGGCCAGTCTCGACCTCCTCCTGCGCGACAACACGAACCGCGAATTCGCCGGCGTGCTGGATGACCTCCAGAACGGCAGCCCGCGCCACAAGCGTGTGATGGCCGCCGCCCTCGGCTTCAGCGCGCGCGCGGAGGCCGTCCAGCCACTCCTCATGGCACTGGAAGAGCAGTACTACGAAGTGGTGATGCACGCACTGTTTTCCCTCTATCACCTCGGAGGTCCGGGGAGCAGCGAGGCGGCGCGGGCCGCCGTGCATGCCGTGCAGCCCGAGAAGCTCGTGAACTACCTCACGCACCCCCGACCTGAAGTTCGTTCCAATACGGCCCTCGCGCTCGCCCGCATCGTGACTCCTGCGACCGCGAAGCCTGTGCTGCTGGCACTGCTCGCAGTCGCCGAGGATGCGCAGCCCAGAGTGCGCTTGCACGCCATCGCGGCGCTCAGCGCCATGCGCGCAGCCGAGGCCTATCCCCAGTTCGTGAAGGCACTCTCGGACGACACACCACTCGTGCAGGTGCGTGCGGCCATCGCACTTGGCCTGCTCGGCAAACTCGACGCGGCGCCCTACCTCATCGAAGTACTGGCCAGAGCGGGGGCAGCGTCTCAGTTGAAGCACGCGGCCATGCGTGCGCTGGCGCAGATCCTCGGCGAGCCAGCCTCGCGCTCAGAAGACCCCGTCTTCTGGCGCGAGCTGGCTGCACGTCGAGGTGTCAAGTTCTGAAAGGGCGAGCGAGAGCGGCGACGGCATAAAGCCCGCCCGCGATCAGCAGCACCACGGTGAAGCCACACTCCATGGCGAGGATGATGGCGAGGATGGAGCCCGCCACCGAAGCGACGCCATTCACGCCCCAGGCCCACGGCACCAGTTCCGTGCTCTGGCCAGCCAGGAGGCGCAACCCGCTCGGCATGGGCATGCCCATGAGGAACGCGGCCGGTCCGATGAGCACAAGCGCCAGTGCGCAGCGCGCGATGTGCGGGAATCCGAGCCATGCAGACGTGGCGATCGGCAGCAACAAAGCGAGTGCGATCGCGGCGATCATCACGGCGAGCGGGGCGCGTGCTGTCAGCCGCTGCGCGTCCTTCCGTCCGGACCAGAGTGCGCCGAGGCCGCTGGCGAGCAGCATGCCGCCGATGACGATGGCGAGCGACCAGGTTGGATGCCCGAGGAAGAGCGCGAGCTTCTGGGCGAGAGCGATCTCGAAGAGCATGAAGCCGAGACCGAGACAGGCGAAGTAGGTGATCGATCTGCCGGCGCCGGGTACGGCGAGCGCGCGCCGCTTCATCACCCAGAGTGGCCCGAGCACGAGCAGCACTCCGAACAGAATCGCTTGCGCGAGGAGACCGAGCAGCACGAGCTGCCCTGTGGGGATCTGGCCGGTGTTCGCGAGCCATGGATCTGCGCTGCCCAGGACGGTCTTGTGCATCCCGCGAGGCTGGTCCTCTTCTTCGAAACCGAAGAGGCGGCCGAGCACGGTGCCCCAGTGGAACTGCAGATAGAAGAACGGACTGTCGTCATCGACAGGCGAGACGTCGAAGGGATAGGCAGCGAAGAACGCAGACTCCGTGCCATTTCTTGCGGCGCTGGCATAGGCGGAGAACGGTGTACCGAGATCGTGCTCGGAATCGTGGTGCAGGCTGATCTTCCCGGCACTCGCCGCGACGATGTTGCGCACTTCTTCCATGCGCGGGGCAGGCACCGGGTCGCGACCGATGACGAGGATGCCCCAGGGACCGCTCTTCAGAACCAGCGCATGGCGTCCGGGGTCTTTCACGCCGAGGCGCTTCAGCGCGTCGAGGGCCATCACATAGAGCCGCAACGTCTCGCGATCAGGCTCGAAGAAGAGCCGGATGATGCTGAAGTACCCGCCGGGTTTCAGGTGGCTCAAGTAGGCGTCAAACGCATCCGAGGTGTAGAGGTAGGACTCGGACGCGACATAGGCGCCGCTGTTGAGAGCGGCGTAGGTGTCGACGCCGGTCATCTGGATCCAGTCGAAGCTTTCCTGATTGCGTGCGAGCCACGCGCGGCCCTCCGCATTCACCAACTCCACGCCGGGCTTCGCGGGGATGTTGCCAGTGAAGTCCCGGTAGTGGTCCGTGATCAAGGAGGCTGTCGTGGCGTTGATCTCAAGGCCGACGATGCGATCCACGCCATGGCGTGATGCGAGATCCAGTTCGCGGCCGCCGCCTGCGCCGATGACCAGCAGTGATTCAAGTCCGGGACGCATGGTGTACGGCACCATGGTTTCCGCGGCGGGAGCGTGGTTCTCGGGGAACAGGAAGGTCGGAGCGTCGCCGTCCTGGAAGATCATCTTGGTGCGGTCAGGCTCCGAGGCCGGCGGATTGGAGATGTCGATGCGACAGAGCGGGTTCCAGAGCGTCTTCTCCACCACATGCCCGAGGTCCTTCTGGTAGTGATGAATCTCCTTGCTCTGCACGAAGCGTGCCTCGGGCAGCAGCATCCTTGCAACGGGACCGGGCAGCGCTGCGAGGAGGAGCAAGACCAGCAGCCCCGCGCCTGTGAGGAGCGTCGCGCGCGTTGTTGAAGACGTGAATGCAGCAAACACGGCGAGGGCGGCCGTGAAGAGCAGGAGTTGCGGCCCTGTCAGAGGGCCAAGGAGGAGCAGGAACAGCGCGCAGCCGAGGCCGCTGCCGAGGAGATTGGCGAAGTACGCACGCGCGAGTCCGTCGCCCGCGTGCTTGAGCGCCGCAGCCACGGCGAGGCCGCCGAAAAAGAGCGGCAAGCCCGCGACCAGGTAGAGCCCGAAGAGCGGCAGGAGCAGCGCCGGCTCCCGCAGCAGATCCACCGTATCGATGGAGGCGCGCTGAATGACGGCTCCGGAGAGCAGCGTGCTGGCGGCGAAACCGAGCGCATGGCCCGCGAAGGCACCCCGCCCGCCATCCGCGCCGCTCCCGCCAAGGCGCGGGAAGAGCACCAGAGCTGTTCCCGCCACGCCGAAGGCGAGCAGCGCGGACGTCACCACCATGTAGGTGATGTGATGCCAGAGCGGCACCGCGATGAGCCGCACGAGCAGAAGTTCCTGTGCGAGGACCGCTGCCGAGAGCACGAAGAGCGGCCAGGCGAGGTTTCTCTTGGGCGTGCAGTTCATCCGGGCTCCTTCGGTTGGCGCCGCTTCATGACCTGAATCCCTCTCTGCGTCAAGGGGCGGTCCGCGCGGGCAGCCGGCGCGTGCTGACAGTATGGCCCGGAATCACATCAAGTTCACGGGGTCGCGATCGAGAAGAATCTTCGTCCCGCGCGCACCTTTGCGCCGGATGAGCGGGAGCAGCTCCGTCAAGGTGCTGCTGAGATTGCTGCGGAGCAGGATGTGCTGGCGGTGTTCGCCCTGCAGAACCGCGATGGGGCACGGCGCGGGGCCGAGGATCTCCGTTCCGCCGCCGCCGAGCTCCGGGAGTGCCTTCAGCTCGCGCGCCATGGCGGCTGCTTCTTCGCGAGCGAGGAGCTCGTCCGGAGCGGAGACGACAATGCGGAGCAAGTGGCCGGTGGGTGGGTAGCCCGCCACGCGTCGGGCGTCGAGTTCGCGCCGCACAAACCCCTCGTGGTCGTGGCGCGCCGCGGCGGCGATGGCGAAGTGCTCGGGCATGTTCGTCTGCACCAGCACCCGACCGGGTTGCTCGCCGCGGCCAGCGCGTCCCGAGACCTGTGCGAGCAACTGGTAGGTGCGTTCAGCCGAGCGAAATTCGGGGATGAGCAGTGCGGTGTCCGCGGAGATCACGCCCACCAGCGTGATGGCGGGGATGTCGAAGCCCTTCGCCAGCACCTGCGTGCCGATCAGAATGTCCACCTTGCCGTCGCGGAGACTGTTGTAGAGCTCTTCCGGCGCACCGCGCGCGCGCAGAGCATCGCCGTCGCGGCGCATGATCCGAGCCGACGGAAAGAGAGAGGCGGCCGCAGCCGCCACGCGTTCCGTCCCGAAGCCGCGAAAACGCAGCGTTGGCTGGCGGCATTCCGGGCAGGCTCTGGGTGCAGGGCTCTCATGGCCACAGTGATGGCAGAGCAGGCGCGCGTCATCGCGATAATGTGTGAGCTGGATGGCGCAGTTCCGGCAGGTGGCCTTCCAGGTGCAGGTGCGGCAGATGACCGTGGTGGAAAACCCGCGCCGATTGAGGAAGAGCAGCACCTGCTCTTTCTGCGCCAGCGTGCGTTCGATGGCCACCACGAGGCGACGGGAGAAAATGCCTCCCTGACCCACCACATGCTCGGAGCGCATATCCACGATGTGGACTTCCGGGAGCGGGCGTCCGCGCACGCGGCGGGGGAGCGAGAGGCGCTGAATGACGCCCGTGCGCGCGAGGGATTCTGCTTCAAGGCTCGGGGTTGCCGAACCAAGCACGAGCATGGCGTTCTCGATGCGAGCGCGCTCGCAGGCTGCGTTGCGTGCGTGGTAGCGCGGAGACTGCTGCTGCTTGAAGGTCGTCTCGTGCTCTTCATCGATGACAATCAGCCCCAGCTTCTGCACTGGCGCGAAGAGCGCGCTGCGCGGCCCCACGGCGATGCGCGCATCGCCCCGCGCGAGGCGCTGCCATTCTGTCGCGCGCTCCGCATCCGTCAGGTGCGAGTGCAGCACGGCGACGCCCGTGAGTCGACCCAGAATGCGTTCAACGGTCTGCGGTGTGAGGCTGATTTCGGGGATGAGCAGGATCGCGCCCTTGCCGAGAGCGAGCGTGCGTTCCAGCAGCCTGAGGTAGACCTCCGTCTTGCCGCTGCCGGTGACGCCATGCAGCAGAAAACCCTGCGACGTCGGAGCCTCCAATGCAGGCAGCAGCACCTCGAGGGCGCGGGCCTGATCCTCGTTCAATTCCGGAACGACGCCTCGTTCCGGCCTGAGAAGTGCGAACGGATCGCGCGCGATGGTGACAGCCTGCGCACTCAAGAGTCCTTCGCGAAGCAGAGTGTCAACCGGGCTCTTCGTGCTCTCGCTGGCGCGGAGGAGCGCAGCGAGACCGAGCGGTGCCGACGCAGCGAGGAGTTGTCTCAGAATGCGCACACGCGCAGCCGCCGACTTCCTGTCCGCATGCGTGCGCAGATACTCCTCCACGCGGGCGGCATCGGCGATGGCAAGCTGTTGTTCGGTGCGGCTGCCTGCGCCGCGGCGCACCGCCGCCGGGACGAGCGCGGCGAGGGTCTCACCCGGTGCTGCTCCATAGTGCCGTGCCATCCACAACCCGAGTTCGAGGGTGGCAGGTGTGAGGGCCGGATGGGCTTCGAGGGCGCTTTCGACGGGTTTGAGGGGTGCGCGGTACGCCCGCTGCTTGACGGAAAGAACGAAGCCGGTCACTGCGCGACGGCCGACACTGACGCGCACACGCAGTCCCGGGCGCGCCTGAGCCACCAGATGTTCCGGTACGAGATAGGAGAGCGGCTTGTCGAGAGGAAGGTCGAGCGCCACCTCGGCCACGAGGCCGCAGAGTGGCTCTTCCTCCGGAAGGACTCCGGCGAACAGTCCGCCCTCGTCCCGCATCGGCCTCAGGCCCCGGAGACGAAACGTGTCTTCTCGCCGCAGGTGCAGGGGATGCCCTTGCAGCGCGGGCAGCCCGCCATGTAACGCGCCGCTGCTTCACGCATGTCGACGCCTGCCATGCTCGCAAGCGTGGTAAGCCAGGCGAGGACATCTCCGAATTCGGTGACCAGATTCTCGCGGTCCACCTCGCCTCGCTTCAGTGCGCGCGCCAGTTCACCCACTTCCTCCGTGAACCACATGAAGGTTCCCGGGAGCCCCCGAGCGCGATCCTTCTCACCGAAGGTCTCCTCGATGAGCAGTTGGAACTCGCGCACTCCTGTGTCGTTTTGCATGGGTCCTCCGCAGCGTGATGGGATCATAGCGACAGAGTGCGACAGCACGGCTTTCGCAGCCAATTCCTCCGGCTAGGCTCACGGCGGCGGTCACCAGCATGGAAGCAACACGCGTGCGGGAACTCATCGGTGAGACGGTGCTTGCACTCAAGGAGTGCGAGCTGTGGGGTGGTGCGGCTCCGGGCGACGTGGAGCGCATCCGCGCCGGACAGCTCGATGGCTCTGCGCGTGAGTTCGCGGCCTGGATGGAACTTGTCCTCCTGCCTCGCATCGCTACCTCACTTGCGGCCACGGAACGCCCGGAGCCCGTGGATGGCCTCGGCGCCGCGGCGCGGACAGCCCTCGGTGCGGCTGCGACGCATGAGCGCATCATCCGGCTGGTGGACGAGCTGGAGCAGGCGCTCGCGCGGCCCTCAGTCGCCTCGGAGCTGGATCAAGCTCTCGCGGGGGCAGAAGCATCCGCAGAAGCAGCCGACCGGTTCTACTCGGCGTTTGCCAACACGCTTCTGATCGTGCCTCTCGACGAGGTGCTCGAGACCGATGGTTCTCCGAGGATCGAGCACGAGGACGAATTCACGCCCTTGCTCACCGAGTTGGATGGCATCCAGTACCTCGCGGTGTTCGATCGCGAAGAGCGCCTCTCTGACTGGGCGGGCTCCCTGATTCCCCACACCAGCATGACCGGCATGGCTCTCGCACTGGCGCTGGCTCCCGCCGGGGACATTCACGTCGCCCTCAATCCGGGCAGTGGCCACGAGAAGGTCTTCATTCCCGACGAGCTGGAAGAGCTGCGTCAGCAAGTGATGGAGGTGGAGGAGGGGGTGTTCTTCGCGCCTGCGGGCAACATTCCGGATGCAACGGTGGAATCTCTGCGCGCGGTGCTCGCCAGTCTGCCCGTGGTGAGAAGCGCGCATCTTGCGGTTCGGCTCGGGGATTCCGATGCGGATTCCGGCAGGCTTGTGCTTGCGGTTGCTCTCGCGCCGGGGACGGACGCTGCGCTTGCCGCGCATGTGAGTGCACTGCTCGTGCCGGTGCTGGCCGAACATGCCTGCGAGGTGTTGCTCAGCGGACGTGATGCCCTCGTGGAGCGCATTGTCGAGCGCGTGCCACCTGTGTTCGAGGTGGTGTGATGACCGGGCTCCGCCTGACGGCGCTGCTTCCGGAACCGGAACGAGGGTTCGCCGCTGCCGTCTGCACGGCGCTCAGTTCAGCGGGATTGCTTGTGCGTGCGTGTGTGGCGTGCGCCGAGGAGCGCGGCGTGCAGTGTCTGTTCGACGGAGATGCCGTGCTGGCGCGTGCGGCACTCCGGGCGGTCTGGCCGAGGACTCTCGATTTGTGCGTGCGCGAGGATTCCCTGCCGCGCGTCTTCATTGCCGACATGGACGCCACCCTTGTGCGTGAGGAGTGTCTGGATGAACTGGCGGCTCTGTCCGGTGTCGGTGCGCGTGTTGCGGAGCTCACGGCTGCAGCCATGTCGGGTGGAATGGACTTCGGCACGGCGCTCCGGGCGCGCATCGCCATGCTTGCGGAAGTCGGTGTGGATCGCGGCCTCATCCAGCGCACGCTGCGGGAACGCATCCATCTCCAAGCTGGAGCACGCACGCTGGTCGCGACGCTTCGCGCGCACGGGGTGCGCTGCATTCTCGTGAGCGGAGGCTTCGAGGATTTCGTGGCGCCCGTTGCCAACACGCTCGGGTTTCATGCCTGGCATTGCAATCGTTTCCAGTTCGCGGGAGAGCGCATCGCCGCGGTGTGTGACCCCATCCTCGGACGCGAAGCGAAGCTCGCGGCGCTGCAGGCAGAGACCGCAGCGCTGGGCCTCGCGGCAGGGCTCGCCATCGGTGACGGAGCGAACGACATCCCGATGCTCATGGCAGCCGGCTCGGGCATCGCGTTCCATGCGAAGCCGGCGGTGGAGGCGGTCGTGCCGGATCGCATCACGCACGGCGATCTGACGGCGGTGCTCCATTTCCTCGGCCTGCCGGAGCGCACATGGGTGACGCCGCCGGAGGGAGAGGTGATCAGCGCGAGCTGAGCCCGTCGGGTGAGTGGCGGCGCGCGTGTGTTGCCAGCGCGTGCATGAGCGCGGCGACGTCCTCCACCACGAGGTCCGGTCCGAGGCCGGCGAGTTTTGACCGTTCGGAAAAACCCCACAGGACAGCGATGGACTTCACACCGGCATTGCGTGCCGCGCGGATGTCCTGCGGTCCGTCGCCGACGAGGACCGCGTCTGCTGCGTCGGCGCCGAGTTGCGCGAGGAGCCGGAGCACCGGCAGGGCAGATGGCTTCTTCTCAGGGAAAGTGTCGCCGCCCGCGATGTGCGCGAAACACTGCTCCAAGTCGAGGGCTCTGAGGAGGCGGCGGCAATGGCGCTCAGGCTTGTTGGAGAGCACGGCGGTGCGCGCTGGATCGAGGGCCCGCAGCAGGGGCTCGATGCCGGTGAATGCGCGCGCCGCTGCGATGGATGTGCTGCTGTAGTGTCGGTCGTAGACGGCATGCAGTCGCGGCAGATCCGCGGGTGCGTCAAAGGCCCGCAGCAGGAGGTTCTCGACGCCGTCGCCGATGGAAGCCCGGGTGCGTGCTTCTGCGGGAGGCGCGAGTTGGAGTTCTTCTGCGGTGTTCAGCAGCGCTGCGTGAATGCCTGCGAGGCTGTCGAGCAGCGTGCCATCGAGATCGAAAAGGACGGCGCCGCGCGTCATGCGTCGGCGCGGCGCACGGCAAGCACACTGATGTCGCTCTTGCCCGCGCGCGTGGCCCGCAGCTGCACGAGGTCATGGAGGAGTTCGGTCGCGTCGCGTCCGCTGCGGGCAGCAGCGCTCACGGCGAGGAACACCCTTTTTTCACCCTCGTCCGCGTCTTCGCGGGAGATGCCGTCAAAGGCACCCTCCGAGACCAGGATGAGCGAATCGCCGGGAGCGAGATCAAACGAGATCTCCTCGAGGTTGGAAGCGAAGAGCGGCCCCGCGTCGAGTCCGATGGCGAAGCCGGAGGTCTGGCGGCGTGCCAGTCCGCCTTTGGCGGCCAAACGATGCAGTGCTGGCACGCGGTGTCCTGCGGAACTCAAACCCACGTTTCCGGAAGCAGGATCGATGACCGCGAGCAGAGCCGCCACGAACATGCCGCGCTTCAGATCCGGTGCGAGTTGCGCATTGAGGATCTCAAGCAACGCGCGGGGAGTGCCCGAGCTGCGTGCGGCCGTGCGGAAGGCCGTGCGGGCCATGCTGAGAATGGTGGCCGCAGGCACGCCGCGTTCCGAGGCTGTCATCATCAGCACGGCGACGCGCCCATCCGGAAACACGAGTTGGTCGTAGAGATCGCTCGAGATGGCGTCGCTCGCGTGGCTGGCCGCCGAGAAGGAAAGCGAGGCCACCTCCGGAATCTCCGTCGGGCGCAGACGCTGCTGGAGGTCACGCACCATGTCCGCTTCCTCCGTCCGTCCGCTGAGCTCCGCGCGCAGCGCGGCAGTCTCCGCGAGATTGCGGGTCATGCGGTTGAAGGTGTCTGCCAGCACTCCGAGCTCGTCATCGGAGCGGACGATGGTCTTGTGGTTCAGATGGCCCGCCGACACGGTTTCCACATCCTTCACGAGATGCTGGAGAGGCTGCAAGAGCCAGCGGGCAGCGAGAAAGATGACGGCGAGGGTGGTGCCGAGTCCGAAGAAGCAGGCGAGCAGGATGCTGCCGCGGAGATCATCGCGCGCCGTTTCGATGCCCCGCTCGGACACCACCACGGTGGCCTGACCGATGGCGGCATCATTCCGGTTCCTGTCGCGCAGCGCGTGCGTGAAGAATCTGGCCGGCTCCTTCGGGTCGCCCTCGCCAGCGCCGTAGCGGCCGCGACGGATGACCACCTCGCGGTCCGCATCGTGCCGGATCGAATCAGGGTCCGTGTAGCGGAACTTGATGCCGCCCGAGGCGCTGGCGACTGTCTCGGACGTGCCGCGCACGATCCACACATCCAGAGCACCGACTCCCTTGAGAACGGCGTCGAGATGGGAGTTCCGGTCCTTCCAAGCCTCGATCGGTGCTGCCGCGGCAATGCGCGCCGCCAACGCACCTTGACGATTCAGATCTGCCTCGAGCCCGTCCACGGCGGCTTGCCAAGCCACCCAACCCACGATGGCGATGGATGCGGCTGCGACGATGGCTACGCGGAGCGTGAGCTTGAGTGCGAGGCCGACGCGCACAGTGCGGAGAGACGCGATCTCCGTCGCGGGTTTCGAAGCGCTTGCGTGTGAGTGGGAATTCGCCATGCATCAGGCCGGGCGCAGCCACGCCAGCAACGGCCATCCGAGCAGCAGAGCATACAGTCCGGCTCCGAGGTCATCCGCGACGATGCCCCAACCACGCGGAAGGGTCTCCAAGCGGCGGAGCGGGAAGGGCTTGGTCATGTCGAAGAGCCGGAAGAGAACGAAGGGCACCAACACGGTGAGTGCATCGCGCGGCGGTACCAGTGCGAGGGCCAGCCACTGGCCCGCAACTTCGTCCAGCACGAACCAGCCTGGATCGCCTTCCTTGCCGCGCTGCGGGAAACTGCGCGCGATGCGCTGACAGAAGAGCGTCGCGAGGAGCGCGCCTGCAAGCGGTGCCCATGGCCACAGCGTGGCAGGCATCAGCAGGGCCAATCCGACAGCGACGAGGGAACCGGCAGTGCCAGGGAGGAGCGGCACGAGCCCGGCACCTCCCGCTGTGGCGAGCCAGCGGTGGCGCGCGCGCGGCAGGAGTTCGCGAGGCGCGAGGGGCATGGGCTCAGCCCTCCACGGAGCGGAGGTGCGCGAGAGCCTTTCGGAGATAGACCCAGCCGGACCAGACCGTGCTCGCGAGCGCGATCCACAAGAGGATCTTGGCAAAGAGCGTCCACCAGGAGGGCATCTCGCTTGTGCCTGCGTGCTGCATGATCAGCGCGCCGATGGCGCAACACTGCAAGACGTATTTCACCTTGCCGTGCATCTCGGCCGCGAAGGCCACGCCGCGAGATTCCAGATACGAGCGGATGGCTTGCACGAAAAACTCGCGTCCGAGGATGGCCACCACAATCCATGCGGGAGTGATGGTCGGATCAATGACGGCGAGGAAGACGAAGGTTCCGCAGGTGGACACCTTGTCGACGAAAGGGTCCATGATGCGGCCGAAGGGAGTGACGAGCGAGAGCTTGCGCGCCAGATACCCGTCCAACCAATCGGTCGCGCTGGCGAGCACGAAGAGTCCGAACGCAACCCAGCCTGTCGTGCCTGCAATGACCACCCGATCTGTGCCGGCCAGGGCGAGAAGCGTGAACAGCACCGCCGAAAGCAGCAGGCGTGCGAGGGTGACTTGATTGGGCAGGTTGAGGATGCGCAAGCGGAGTTCAGACGGCCGTGCCGTGGGAAAGCACGCGACCGTCGAGATCGTATCCGTGGCTGCCCGTGATCGTCACCTCCACGAGGTCTCCGGCGCAGACAGCGCTGTCCAGAAGACGCACGTGCGCGTCGACCTCGGGAGAGTCGCGGCGGGTGCGTGCCAGCGCCGGTTCGGATCCGGAAGCTGCACGATCCACGAGCACTTCCTCCACGGAACCGATGCGCGCGCGTGCCGCCTCGAAGGCGATCTCCTGCTGCATGAGCATGAGTTCCTGCATGCGCTCCTTGCGGACCGATTCCGGCAGGTGGCCATCGAGGCTGTCCGCGCTGCTTCCGGGCTCGCGGCTGTAGGGGAAGGCGCCGAGGCGCTCAAAGCGTGCCGCGCGCAGGAAATCGAGGAGCTCACGGAAATCGGCTTCCGTCTCGCCGGGAAAGCCTGTGATGACCGTGGTCCTGAGGGCGATGCCGCGCGCGCGCAGCAGGCTGACCATGCGTTCAAGCTCTGCGCGCCCGTACCCGCGCTTCATGCGTCGCAGCACGGCATCGCTCGCATGCTGGATGGGCACATCGAGGTACGGCAGCAGCGGCAATCCGCTGGCGAGCGTGTCCGCGAGGTCTGCGCGCACTTCGGTCGGATAGGCGTACATGAGCCGCACCCAGCGGAGTCCTTCGACGGCCTGCACGCGTTCGAGGAGTCGCACCAACCGGTTCTCGCCGTAGATGTCCGTGCCGTAGACCGTGCTGTCCTGGGCTACGAGCACGACTTCCTTCACCCCACGTGCTGCAAGAGCTCGGGCGCGCTGGACGAGATCATCGGCCGGGAACGAGCGCATGCGTCCCCGGATGTCGGGGATGACGCAGAAGCTGCAGGTGTGGTTGCAGCCCTCGCTGATCTTCAGCCATGAGTAGTGCGCCGGTGTGAGCGCCACATCCGAACGCAAGCGATCCACCGTGAATCCCGCTTCCGGCATGCCGCCCACGCATTCGCCTGCGATGTCGGCAATGCGTGCGTAGTCGGAGAACGGCACGTAACGGTCGACTCCGGGCGCACCCTGTTCGAGCAAGGGACGGTAGTTGCCAACCATGCAGCCCGCGACGAGCACGGCGCTGACGCCGCGCGTTTTCAGCGCGACCGCATCACGGATGGCCCCGAGGGACTCATCCCGGGAGGCTTCGAGGAATCCGCAAGTGTTGACCACCACGACGTCGGCCTGCGCGGGGTCCGTGAGCACACGGAAACCCCGCGAGGCCATACCCGAAACCAGCCCCTCGCTGTCCACGAGGTTCTTCGGGCATCCGAGGGAGATGAAGGCGACGCTGCGTCTGGTCGGGTTCAAAAGCCGTTGTCCGCATCAGCGGAACGCTCACGGCTGAGGACGTTGCGACGCCCTGAGGGATCGGCCGGACTCACCACGCCCTTCGCTTCAAGGCGTTCGATGATCCGGCTGGCCTCGGCCCACGAGAGTTCCAGTTTCCGTTGCAGCATGAGCTCGGTGCAGCGGGATTCCGCCACCACGAGCTCTTCCGCGCGGCGGACAAGGTCTGGGTCGAGTTCAGTGCCACCTGCGAACAGGAGCGCTTGTCCGGCATCGTCCGCTGAGGCGGCGTTGCGTTTGGCGCGCCGCGGGGATTCCTCCCAATCGGCCCACCCGGAACTCTCCTTCGACCGCGACTTGCGCTTGCGCGGAGCTGGGGAGGAGGAGGGTACGTCCACCGGCGCCTGTTCCAACGACGCGGCGGCGAGGTGGTGAGGCAAGGGCTCGGGGGCTGGCGTCGCCTCCGGTCCGCCGCGGAGCAGTGTGAACTGCGGGCGTTCATCCACGTCTTCCGTCGGCATCGGCGGTACGAAGGTGACGGTGGCTTCAGGGCTCGTCGCGACGGGCTCGATGTGCGCTGTTGTCGGGACGGGATCCGGCTCTTCTGCATGGACCTCTTCGATGCCGGCACCGAAGACATCCTCGGGGGCCTCATCCAACGCGGCAGGAGTCTCGTCCGTTGCGACCTCGGTTGATTCGAAGAGCGGTGCGCTGTCGAGCACTGCTTCTTCAGCAACGATCTCGCAGGGTTCCTCGTCGGCGGCGAGATCTGTGGCCTCCTCGATTTCGAGGGCATCGAGCTCGTCGAGTTCGCCTTGCCAGTCAGGTGTGGTGACGAGCATGGGCTTCGGCAGCAGCGATTCGTCCTCAGCTTCATCAAAGGTGAGTTCGAAGTCACCAGTCGCGAGGCTGCAATCCGGCTCGACAGCGGCAAGCGTGTCGGACGCCGCCTGCACTTCGGCAACGGGCTCCGGTGCGGCGAGCGTGGTCGAGGCGGTGCTGGAGAGCGCCAGCAAGGCCGGGTGCATGAACAGCGCCGGCTCATCGGCAGGCGGGGCCTCCATCACGGCATGCGCGGCGCGGACGTGAGGCGGAACAGACTCGGTGGAAGCTGCAGCCGCGAAGGCGTCGGCCGCTGACGCGGACGGATCCAGCGCGAGCGCCATTGCGGTGAGCGCGGGCTCGCACTCCGAAGCCGGTGCAACGGGAATGCAGGTGGTCGGTGCCGGCAACGCTGGCTGAGCAGAGGCCACAACTTCCTCGACGGGCGTCACGGCTGCGAGGCCTTCGGCAGCCACGCTGAATTCGTCGTCATCCATGGACTCAGCCGCTACGGAGAGACGGGGCAGTGGCACAGCCGCGAGGATGGAGTCGTCCAGTTCGGCGGAGATGTCATCGTCGACGGTGTAATCGGCGGCTGCATCTTCTGCGGCCAGTTCCTCATCTTCGAGTTCTTCAAGGAGTGCGGGAGCGACGGCCATCGGCGCAGGAATATCGGAGTCATCTTCCAACGCCGGGAGTTCCAGTTCCCCAACGAGAGGTTCGAGGTCGCTCTCGGATGCGAGCAGCGCATTCACATTGTCCGGCGCTGCGGTATCACTCAGTGTGGCGCTCTCGGCTGAGGCCAGACAGTCGCTGTCGGCCCCGAGAGGTGCATGCGCCTCGGCGAGTTCCTGACGTGGTGCAGCAGCCGTTGCTGCATCGCGATCAGCCTCGGCATGCAGCCATGGCGGTACGTGCAGCGCGTTTTCCTGATCCTCCACTTCAGAATCCACAGGTGCGTTGGCAATGGCCTCGGCGGCCGCCACGGCTTCCTCGGCAGTGCCAAGGGTGTCGAAGAGAGTGGATTGCCGCGGCGAGCCTGCGAGGATCTCAGGCTCTGCCACTTCGATGCCGTCTTCCAGTTCGAGCGTTGCCGTCGCGGACATGGGCTCGACAAGACTGTGCTGTCGTGCCGCCGACGCTGCCGCGATGCCGGCGAAGGCGAGTGCGGGTGATTGGCCGCCGGTGGGAGCACCGAACGCGAGCTTCCACGCGAGCCAGGCGCAGGCGACGAGGACGAGCACCGCGACACCTGCCGAGAGAGTGTCGGGCAGCGCCGCGACGGCGCGTCCGAGATGAGAGCCCGCGATGCCGCCCCAGTGGGCACGCAGTTGCGGCGGCTGCAGGACGCCGAAGAGCAACGCGACCGGAAGGCCCACGAGAGCAAGCGCGAGGATCTTTCTGAACGGATTGGAGATGTCGCCCTTGAGGAACCAGACCGCACCCACGGCGCACATGCCGAGCAGTACGGCGATGGTCGCCCAAGGCCCGAGGAACGCCCCGATGAGGCGGCTCACGGGAGCCTGTCCCGATTCCTGCAGCACGCGCACCACGGCTGCAACCGAAACGAACAGCAGTGCCACGGGCAGCATCTTCGAAGCAAGGAACCCACTGGTTCCATCACCGAGCTTGCGCATGTCCGACTCTCCTCGGCCCCTTCGTGGGGCCTTCACACTTCACACGCCCTGTGTTCCGGCACCGCGAGCCCCAGGGCCCGACTGTGCACGGATCTTCTCCCACTGATCGGGCGACAGCAGCACCTCGCGCGGCTTGGCACCGCGCGCCGGTCCGACGAAGCCCGACTGTTCCATCAGTTCCACCATGCGTCGCGCGCGGGCATAGCCCATGCTGCAACGTGTCTGGATCATGGAGGCGCTGGCCTGCCCGGTGGTCATCACCGCTTCCAGCGCGTCGAGGAATCCATCCTCTTCGAAGGCATTCACGCCTTCCATGGGGCCCGAATTCACCTGCTCAACGGCGGTGGTGTACCTCGGGCTCGCATGTTCCTTCAGGTACGCGACGACACGTTCCACTTCGTCGTCGCCAACGAAAGGGGTCTGGAAACGGCGGATGCCTTCCGCTGTGGCGGAGCCGAAGAGCATGTCGCCGCGATCGAGCAACGTCTCGGCGCCAATGCTGTCGAGGATCGTGCGGCTGTCGATGCCGGACTTGGTCTGGAATGCGACACGCGACGGCAGGTTGCTGCGGATGAGCCCGGTGACCACATCCACGCTCGGGCGTTGCGTCGCGACGATGAGGTGCATGCCGACAGCGCGAGCTTTTTGCGCGATGCGGCAGATGGCGCTTTCCACTTCCTTGCCGGTGGACTGCATGAGATCCGCAAGCTCGTCGAGAATGATGACGAGGTAGGGCATGCGCTCCGGAATGCGCGCGAGATCCTCGGGGCCGTAGCGCGCCGTGAGCAGTTCCTGGCGCGCCTTCTTCGTGAGCTCGTTGTAGGAGTCGATCTTCCGGACCTTGCAGGCCTCGAGGATTTCGTAGCGCCACTCCATCTGCACCACGAGCCACTCGAGCACCTTGGTGGCCTTCTTCGGGTCGGTGGCCACGGGCACGAACAGATGCGGGATCTCGTGGTACGGCGCGAGCTCGACCTTCTTCGGGTCCACCATCACGAGGCGCACGTCCTCGGGGTAGCGCGTGAGCAGGATCGAGAGCACGATGTTGTTGATGAACACCGACTTGCCTGCGCCCGTGCGTCCGCCGATGAGCATGTGCGGCATGGTGGTGATGTCTTCCACCACCGGATTGCCACTGGCGTCCCGCCCAAGGTAGACCGGGATGCGCGGCTTCTTGCGCGAGAGGTCAACGGACTCCATCACTTCACGCAAACCGACCATGGCGCGCGTGGCATTCGGGATCTCGACACCGAGCACCTTCTTGTCCTGCACAGGCGCGATGCGCACCTTCTGTGCACCGAGACTCATGGCGACATCGTCGCTCACGCTGACAACCTGCGAGATCTTGGTGCCAGGCTTCACGCGCACGTCGAAGCGTGTCACCACGGGACCACGCACGATCTCCACCACCTCGGATTCAATCTTGAAATCGAGCAGTGCCTGCTCAAGGGCGCGAGCTTTCTCGCGCAAGGTACCGTCGCTCTCGGCGCCACCTTGGACCTTGATCTGTTGCAACAGATCGAGAGGAGGCAGAGGATAGGGCTCCTTGCCGGAGCGCCCCGCGTTCAAGCGGATCACCTCAATGCTCTCTGCGCGGCGTGGGAGTTGCACCGGGGCGTTGTTGCGCACAGGCACGGGATCGGTGCGCGCCGCGATGACGGCGTCCGCATCGTCTTCCGCATCCGTTGCGGCCACTGCTGGTTTCTTGGCCACCGCCAGCGTCGGCGCATCGTCATCAGCTTCCGCGGCTGCTGCTGCACGCGCCTTCTTGCGACGCGCCGCCGGTGAGTCGTCCTCGCCGTCAGTCTCGGCCGCGCTGCCGGAGGTCACGGTTTCTGGATCATCTTCCTCAAGGGTGGCCGTGGCGCCGCCAGCAAGGGCCACTTCCGGTGCCGGACTCTGGAAGCGTGCCATGAGAGCGCGGAAGGGGGCGGCCGCCGCGAGGAAGAAGCGCGCGATGGGGCCGGACTTCACCTTGGGTGCGCGCTTCGAGGGGCGCGCCGCGAGCAAAGCGAGCGCTCCGTCGGACGAGAGCAGAGCGCTGCCGGTGAGAGCCACGAGCATGAACAGCACGGCCCAGCCGCGGCCGAGGCCGGAACTCATGAAGGCGAAGCCAGTGTCGCCGAGGATGCCGCCTACGGGCACGGACCCGCCGGGAAAGGCGTGACGCGGAAGAAGTCCCTGCCAGAGAGCGCCGAACGCGAACATGGAAAGAAAGAGCCCGATGAGGCGCAGGGGCTTCTGGTGCGTGGCTCCTGTCACGAGCAACTCGAGACCCGTGAGCATGAAATGAAAGCAGAGGAGGAACGCACCGACGCCAAAGCCCTCGACAAACACGAGGGCCACGATGCGTCCGGGCGCGCCGCCGAGATTGCTCATGCGCGCGAGTGTGCCCGTGCCTTCGAACGGGTCGTAGGTTGTGAAGGCGAGGGCCAGCCAGACGGCGACCCCGAAGCAGAGCCAAGCGACTCCACGCACAAACAAGCTCATCGTTCCTCCCCAGGAACCGCGGCCCGCCAGCCGCGCCAACGCGATCACATCAAACTTCTGCCGCGGAACTCCTCACGCCCGTGTGGCCGAAGCCGCGCTCTCCGCGAGCGGTCGTGGGCAGTTCCTCAGCTTCAACAAACTCCGCCCGTGCCACGGGCGCGAAGATGATTTGTGCAATCCGGTCGCCGCGCTTGATGACGCAAGGCTTCATCGTCACGCAGGTGACGAGCACTCTGATCTCGCCGCGATAGTCGCTGTCGATGGTGCCTGGAGTGTTCACGAGCGTCAGTCCGGCCTTGAGTGCAAGTCCGCTGCGCGGGCGCACCTGACCTTCGAATCCACCGGGAATCGCGAGCATGAGGCCCGTGGGAATCGCTTTCACTTCACCCATGCGCACAGTGACGGGCTCCGTCACGGCCGCATGCAGATCGGCGCCGGCGGAGCCGCTCGTTGCGTAAAGAGGCAACGGAAGATCTTCCGCGCCGGCAACGCGGCTGATGGCGATGCGCACTGAGTTTCCCTCACCTGGCTTCACGACGTCGATCTCCCCTCGCGTTCGCACCAGTCCACGAGGCGCTGTGCGAGCACGGACTTCAGAAGAGTCCCGAATGCTGCGTGTGTCCCATCCGGACGCACGAAGCTCACATCCTCGGCACCGTCACCGCCCATGGATCCGGCACCGTTGAGGACAACCAGATCGCAGCCATGGTCCCGCGCCTTGCGCGCCGCTTCCGCGAGCGCCGCGTCGCCCCCAAGCGACTCAAGCGCAAAACCGACCACGACCTGATGGCTGCGGATTCTACCCAATGCGCTCAGGATGTCAGGGTTTTTCTTCAGCGGCAGTTGGAGTCCGAGTTCGTCCTTCTTGAGTTTGCCGAGCGCGCGTTGCTTCGGGCGCACGTCGGCGACTGCCGCAGCCATGATCAACACGTCCGCTGAGGGGAAGTGACGCTGCAAGGCTGCGAGCATCTCGGTCGCGGTCTCGACGCGTTCGAGCGAGGCACTCGGCGGCGGAGTCAGATGCGTCGGGCCAAGGACGAGAGTCAGTTGGTGTCCGCGGCGAAGGATCTCTGTTGCGAGGGCGAGCCCGAGAGTCCCCGAGCTCCGATTCGCGATGTAGCGCACCGCGTCGATGGGCTCGTGTGTAGGGCCGGCGCTGACAAGAAACCTGAGCGGCCGATTCATGCAAGTCATTGCGCCGCGTTGACTTGGGTTAGCAGTCGAGGCTCTCGATGCCCGCTACGATGCGGGAAACCTCGGCCAGCCGGCCTTCGCCCGTTTCGCCACATCCAAGCTCACCGGCGTCCGGTCCAAGGCGCTTCCAGCCGAGCGCTTCGAGGGTGGCGACGTTCCTTTGCGTGAGTGGGTTCATCCACATGCGCCAGTTCATTGCGGGGCAAAGGAGCCTCGGTCCTTCGAAGGCGAGGGCGGCGGTGGTGACCGCATCGTCCGCGATGCCTGCTGCGAAGCGCGCGATGAGATCCGCTGTCGCCGGCGCGGCCACGAACACGGAAGCTTCGCGGGCGGATTCCAGGTGCTGGTAGGCCGCGTCACCGGTGGGCTCGAACAGGTCGTGAATCACAGGCTCGCCGGAGAGGGCGCGGAACTGCAGCGGCGAGATGAGCGCGGTGGAACGATGCGTCATGAGGACGCGCACGCGCCGCCCGCGTTTCTTCAGCTCCGATGTGAGATCGAGAGCGCGATGGATGGCGACGCTGGCGGAAACGGCGAGGAGGACCACTCCGCCCGCCATGGTGCGTCAGCCGTCCTTCTTCAAGAGCCCGCTGAACAGGCGGCTTTCAAGTTCCGCGGTGCTGATGTTCTCGGGCACATCCACCGAGGTCTGGCCGCCGCCAGGCATGCGCTCGACTTCAGCGCGAGCCTTCTCACGGTTTCCGTCGTCATCGGTGACGAGTTCGATGCGCTCGCTGGCCATTTCAGCCAGCACCAGCTCGATGGGGTTCTTCGGCTGCTCTTCCACCATGCGCTTGGCGCCGCGGTTCAGTTCGCGCAGCCGCTTCTGAATGAGCACGGTCGTGCGGAAGACGCCCCCAACCTTCTGGTACTGAGTGTCGAGCTTTGCTGGAGGAATCATTGGCGCGTCCCTTGCTTGTTCAGGCCTCGAGGCCCATGAGTTTCTTCACGGCACTCACGGCCGCTTCGAGGCGATCGTTCACGACCACGGCGTCGTACTCGCGTGCAGCTTCGAGGTCGGCTGCGGCGCGGGCGATGCGGCGGTCCAATTGGTCCGGCGTTTCGGTCCCCCGGGCCAGAAGTCGCGCTTTCAGCGCCTCCAAGGACGGGGGAGCCACGAAAATACCAAACACTGGCGTCCCTGTCTTGCGCAGCGCCCGAAAGCCCTGGGGGTCGATATCCAGCACCACCTGGCGGGGATCGTCTGGACGCTCCACCTCGCTTCGCGGCGTGCCGTAGGAACAGCCGTAGTTGTCAGCCGATTCGAGGAGCCCACCTGCCGCCCGCAGGGATTCGAACCCCGCATCCGAGAAGAACCAGTAGTCCCGCCCGTGGACTTCCCCTGGGCGGGGGGAGCGTGTGGTGGCAGTGACCACCCGGCGCACGCGCGCGTCCTCCAGCACCTTTCTCAAGATGGTGGTCTTGCCGCACCCGGATGGACCGCTGAGCACCGTGAGCATCGTCACTCGAGGTTCTGGACCTGTTCCTTCATGCGTTCGATGCGGCACTTCAACTCCACCACTTCGTGGGTGAGTGCCGCGTCCTGCGATTTCGAGCCGATGGTGTTCGCCTCGCGCAGCATCTCTTGCAACAGGAAATCCAGTTTGCGGCCCGCCTCGCCACCGTTCGCAAGCAGCGTGCGCATGCGTTGCGCATGTCCGTCGAAGCGATCCAGTTCTTCCGTGATGTCGCCGCGGTCGGCGGTGAACAACACCTCGCGGGCGAGTTCGCGTTCGTCCGGTCGCGAGCCTTCCGGGAGACCAGTGACCAGATCACGGAGGCGCTGGAGCAGACGCTCACGCGCAGCAGCTGGCACGGCTGCTGCACGTGCACGCACACTGGCGAGATGAAGGAGGGCTGCGTCGAGTTCGCGCAGCAACACATCCACGAGGGCGCGCCCTTCTTCTTCGCGCGCACGCAGGAGATCGGCGAGGCTGGCGTCCACCGTTTCGAGAACCAGTGCTTGCAGGGCCTCGGCCACGACCGTGTTCGCGGCGGCATCCGTGCTTGAGAGAACGCCAGGGAGAGCGAGCAGATCGCCGAGCGCGAGCTCCCGGTGCTTGAGCGCGAGCTCTTCTGCAGCGCCTGCGAGTTCGCGTTGCCAGGCGGCGAGTGCCTGGCGATCCAACAGTGAAGAAGGCGGTGTCTGTGTTCTTGTGCAGACGATGGTCATCGCCACGGCGCCGCGGCGGAGTGCCTGCTGTGTGCGCGCCTCGATCACAGGCTCCAGTGCCGCGAGATCGCGCGGCAGCTTCAGATTCAGCTTCAGCCAGCGATGGTTGACGGAGCGTACTTCCACGCGCACGACAGCGTCGTCCCGGGAGCGGGCCGCACTGCCGAGCCCCGTCATGGAGCGGATCACGGCTTCGGCGCCGCCGCCCCGGGCCGACTGCCCGGCTTCACAGCCGTGAAGCCTTCCGCACACAAGGGGCACGCCTCAGGCTTCCACGTCGGAGGAATCACCTTTTCGAGGGCCACATACGGCACCTTGAACGGGCTCGCATCCGTCCTCTGGATGAGCGACATGACACCCACGACGGTGGCGCCGAGCTGTTCCACAAGGCGGATGACTTCCTGCACAGAGCCGCCCGTTGTCACCACATCTTCGGCGACAAGGACTTTCTCACCGGGAAGGAGACGGAACCCGCGCCGCAGATTGAAAGCGCCATTCTCGCGTTCGGCGAAAAGTGCGCGCACATTGAAAGCGCGGCCGAGTTCGTAGGCGAGCGTGATCCCGCCCATGGCAGGTCCGATGACAACATCCGGCTTCTCACCCGTCCAGCGTGCAGCGAGATCGCTGCAGAGTGTGGCAGCAACCTCGGGATGCGCGAGCACGAGTGCGCACTGGAGGTAGCGGTTGCTGTGCAAGCCGCTGCTCAACTGGAAGTGGCCTTCGAGAAGCGCTTCGTGGCGGCGGAAAGTGTCGAGGACGGCGCTCATGGATCAGCCTGCAGGAGTGCTGCCAAGGAGCGCGAGGGCGAGCGCGATCAGCATGACGATGCCTGCGACCCATGCGGTGAAGCGGTTGATGCCGCCCACGGAATGGCCGAAGGCCTCGCCGCCCGCGCCACCGAAGGCGCTCCCGAGGCCGCCACCCTTGCCTTCTTGCAGCAGCACGATGGCGATGAGGATGATGCAACCGAGCACAAAGAGAACGTTGAGGATTGTGCCGACGATGTCCATGACTCGCTCCAGCCGCCGAGGCGGCTCTCTTCAGTTCCGTTGGAAGTGGATGATGCGCAGGAATTCGTCCGCCTGCAACGAGGCGCCACCTACGAGGGCTCCGTCAATGTCCGGGGCCGCCATGAGTGCCGCAATGTTCGATGACTTGACGCTGCCCCCGTAGAGAATGCGCGCGTCCTCCGCTACGGCTCCCGCGCGCTCGCGGAACGCACGTCGCAGGAGGGCATGTACTTCTGCGGCCTGTTCCACACTGGCGGTACGGCCGGTGCCGATGGCCCAAACCGGCTCGTAGGCGAGGGTGAGCTTCGGGAACGCGAGCGTCGGGACAGCATCCAGAAAGGCCTGGAGCTGGCGAAGCACCACGGCGCTGGTGGCGCCACTGTCGCGTTCGGCCTGGGTCTCGCCGACGCAGAGGATGGGCAAGAGGCCGGCATCGAGCGCCCGCTGGAGCTTCTTCGCGTGCACGGCGTCGCCTTCGCCGAAGACGTGCCGACGCTCGGAGTGTCCAAGGATGACCATGCTGGCGCTGGTGCTCTTGAGCATGGTCGCGCTCACGGCCCCGGTGAAGGCACCGTCCAGCTCGCTCGCGCAGTCCTGTCCGCCCGTCTTGATGGGCGAACCGTCCACGGCACGAGCGACGGCCGCCACGCTCACAAAGCCCGGAAAAATGGCCACATCCCTGTCCGGCACGGACCCGAGCCCCGTGCGGAGTGCTTCCGCAAGGCGCACAGAGTCCCCGAGCCCGAGGTTCATCTTCCAGTTTCCGGCGATGAGGGGGCGGCGCATGGGGTGGCATGTTAGCGGCCGGGACCCATCGTTTCGACCGCTGCTGGCAGGGGGCTGGCCCAGGGCTGCTCTGCGGGACCTACGCGAGGCACGCGAACACGCCGCCTGCTCTGTTCGGGGGTGATCCCGCTGCACAGAGCCGCTCGGATGCACTCGAAGGCTCTGCTCCGCGGGACCCTACTCACGGCGCAGGCGGCGCAGGCGGCAGTCCAGGCGTCGCGCACGGTGAGCCGGAGCGCTGAGCGTGGCGGGGGTGAAGCGGAGCTTCGGCTCGATCAGCGAAGCGAGCTCTCGGGCACCGTGCACTTCGGAAGCGGCGTCGGGCGAGCGCGCAGTGCCGCGTGGAGCGATCCCCCGCCACGAGCAGCGCGCAGGCCGAGGGGCAGCGCGAGCGCCGGTTTTTCGTGGACGGATTGGACTCGCGTGGTGGGAGCAAAACGCCAACAGGGCGAGGCATCCCGTGGATGCGCTCGCCCTGCGCGGTGTGGAACCAGTGCGTCCGGATCAGAAATCCATGCCGCCCAGTCCGCCCATGCCACCCATACCTCCCATGCCGCCCAGTCCCCCCCTGCCGCCGCCACCCGGGGCTGCGGCCTTCTTCTTCTCCGGGATCTCGGAGATGAGGGCTTCCGTGGTGAGGAGCAGGCTGGCGACTGAAGCCGCATTCTGGAGCGAGGTGCGCACGACCTTCGTGGGGTCGATGACGCCCGCCTTCGCGAGGTCCTCGTATTCGCCCTTGGCCGCGTTGAAGCCGAAGTCGCGATTCGCGTTCTTCAAGACTTCCTGTACGACCACGCTGCCTTCGAAACCGGCGTTCTCGGAAATCTGGCGGAGAGGCGCTGTGAGCGCGCGCTTCACGATGTTCATGCCGATGGATTCATCGCCCTCGGCATCCTTCATGTTGATGGCCGCGCTTGCGCGGAGGAGCGCCACGCCGCCGCCGGGGAGGATGCCTTCCTCCACTGCTGCGCGCGTTGCGTGGAGCGCGTCTTCAACGCGCGCCTTCTTCTCCTTCATCTCCACTTCGGTGGCGGCACCGACGTTGATCTGCGCCACACCGCCGGAGAGCTTCGCGAGCCGCTCCTGCAGC
>SXUL01000003.1 GCA_005790545.1 Planctomycetia bacterium
GTGACCATGGTGAAGGCGCTCGCCGCGCTGCAAGACGGCAACCTCGGAGGCCTGAAGAAGTACCTCCTCCTCACCATGCTCGGCGGCACCTTCTTCGTGAGCTTCCAGTACTACGAATGGACGCACTTCGTTCACGAAGGCATCACCATTCAGGGACTGAAGGTGACGGACCTCGCCACGGGAGAGGAGCGCGCGAAAGAAGCCGGCCGCTTCACCTCCAAGCTCGCTCTCGCCGAGGATCTCTACGGCAAGCGTCGCTTCGAGGGCGGCACACCGGATGCTCCCGTCGCCCTGCCCGCGGGAAAAACAGCAGCCGATTTCACGAACGGCAACTTCACCGATGGCGACTACCTCTTCCTCGAACTCGAAGTCACCAATCTCGACGGGGTTGATCTCCGCCCAGTGAAGGCTGGTGCGATTCAGCATGCCGCGTACGGCGTCCCCGGAACCACGGCGCTGCCCAAGGGCCGCACGGGTGCGGAACTGCGTGAGGAACTGGAAAGCGCCGAGCCCGCGGCTCGTGGCGCCATCATGGAGAATCACAGGAAAGAAGGCGCGCGTATCGCCAACAACTTCTGCTCCACCTTCTTCGTGCTCACAGGCTTCCACGGCCTGCACGTCCTCGTCGGCGTGATCTACCTCGGCATCACCCTCATCCGCGCCATGCAGGGTGCTTATCACCGCGGGAACTCCAGCATCATCGAAGTGGCAGGGCTCTACTGGCACTTCGTGGACCTTGTCTGGGTGCTGCTGTTCTTGCTCATCTATCTGCTCTGACCACGGGAGACTGACGACCATGTCCCACAACGACGCTCATGTTTCTGCTCACGCGACATCGCCGGCAGCGGCGCACGCACATCCCCCCTACATGAAGGTCTTCTTCTTCCTGGTCTTTTTGACCATCGTGGAAGTGGCTATTCCCTTCACGATGACCGGCAGCAAGGGCCTCGCGACGACGCTGCTGCTTGTCATCTCGGTGGTGAAGATCCTCACCATCGCGAGGTACTTCATGCACCTCAAGTTCGACGCAAAGATCCTCGGGCTGATCGCCTGCGCACCGCTCGTGTGCGCGAGCATCATGTCCTTCGTGCTGCTGTGGGATAATGCCATCATCTGATGACTTGGAATCGGCGGGGATGATGCGCTCATCCCCGCGTTGCCACATGCGCCAGATCCCGACATTCCTCCTCGCACTCCTGATCCTGCCGCTCCTCGAAGCGACGGGCTACGCCTGACCGAACTGCAAGGCGGCGGTCGCTGCCAACGACACCAACGATTACCTCTCTGCAGCCTGGAACTACAGCATTCTGTTCATGATCGGCGGGGTGATGTCCCTCGCCCTCTGGGTGGTGCACCTCATCCGCAAGGCGGATCGCGCCAGCAACCCGCCGCAGGGCTGAGGCGTAACGGGCTGAGGCTCCGTTGCGCACACGCGCCGGCGCGCGCTGCGGCTACATTGAATCCGGCCAAGCGCCTCGAATGCCCATGAACATGTTCCGCTGTACGCTCCTTCTCTTCGCCTCGCTCTCTGCCGTGCTGCCGGCGCAGGACGCCACGCATCCACGACTCGGGATCCAGTTGCCGCCCTTTGATGTCGAGCGCGAGGATGGCACGCGGCTCACCTCGACGGATCTGAAGGACGCGGTCTGGGTGGCTGATTTCATCTACACCTATTGCAGCGGACCGTGCCCGGCCATGACATCCGCTCTGGCGGCGCTGCAAAGCGATCTGATCGCAGGCTTGCCCGTGCGTCTCGTGACCTTCACCGTCGATCCCGTGCGCGACACCCGCGAGGCGCTGGCAACTTACGCACGCCAGCATGGCGCCGACCCCGCGCACTGGGCCTTCGTGCGGGCAACACCAGAAGACACCGCGAACCTCGTGCGCAACGGGTTCAAGCTCGGTGACCCGGGCGATCCTGTGAATCACAGCACCCGCTTCGTGCTGGTGGACCGCGGACTCGTGATGCACGGCATCTACGACCATGCGGACCCTGCGGACATGGCGCGCTTGCGTGCAGACCTTGCAACGTTGACGGGACCGTCGCGCGGCACAGGTACCGGGACCTTCGCATTTTTCCCGCCCATCAATGCATCGCTCAACGCCGCAGCCGCGTTGCTGCTCCTCGTCGGATTCGTGCGCATCAAGCGCCGCAATATCGACGGCCACCGCCGCGCGATGCTCGCGGCCTTCGCCACCTCCGCAGCATTCCTCGTCTGCTACCTCACCTACCACGCACTGCGCGGCGGCGAAGTGACGCGCTTCCCTGAATCCCACCCGACCGCGCGCACCGTCTACTACGCCATCCTCATCTCGCACACGATTCTCGCTGTCGCCGTGCTGCCCTTCATCATCCTCACCATTCGTCACGGGCTCCGGGACAATCGCCCGAAGCACATGCGCGTCGCGCGCATCGCGTTGCCGGTGTGGTTCTATGTCTCGGTGACCGGCGTCATCATCTACTTCATGCTCTACCAGTGGTTCCCGGGCTGAGTACTCACTGCGGTGCGAAGCGTCCGGTGCGCGGCTATGATCGACATCCCGCGAGCGGGCACGGAGAGTGCATGAGCGACCTGCGATTCAATGTGGATGTGACGAAGGCTTCGAAGGCTGCTGAATGCGTCGTGCTGTTGGCGCCGCGGAAGACCTGGAACGGCGGTTGGCCGGGTTCGGCGCTGCCGAAGGATGTCGCGGAAGCGGCGCGCGCGGCGGCTGCAGGCCTGGAGAGCGGGACAGGCGGCGCATCAGCCGAGACGCGCGTCGATGGACGGCGCGTCGTCAGCATTGTTCTGCCCGACCGCGTGTCGCGACACAACGGCCCTGCCCGCCACGAAACTGTGCTGGGCATGCTGCGCGGCGTGAGAGCGAAGGGCCGCGTGCTCATCGTCAGCGCGCTTGACGTCCCTGCGCACGATGAAGCGGTCGCGGTCGCCATCGGGCGTGCTTTCCCGGAGTTTGATCGCAAGACCGGCAACGCGAAGCCGACGGAAGTTGATATTGCTGCGACAGACCCGAAGGGCCGCGCGCTCGCCTTCGATGAGAGAACCCAAGCCATCGTGCGCGGCAGTCGCTGGGCTGCCGAACTGGTGGACACACCCACGGCTGAATTGCACACAGACACCTTCGTGGCCCGTGCGCGCACACTGCTGAAGGATCTGAAGGGTGTGAAGATCACGGTGATCGAAGGCGAGGCTCTCCTCAAGAAAGGGCTTGGGGGCATTCACGCCGTCGGCCGCGCGGCCATCACGCCGCCGCGCATGCTCATCCTCGAACACTCGCCGAAGAAGGCGCGCCGGAAGGTGGCGCTGGTCGGCAAAGGTGTGGTCTATGACACGGGCGGCCTGTCGCTCAAGCCCACCGCCAACATGTGCAGCATGAAGGGTGACATGGGTGGCGCAGCTGCAGTCGTGGCTGCCTTCGACGTACTGGTGCGGAGCGGCTGCAAGGAGCATCTCTTCGCGCTCGCACCGCTTGCAGAGAATGCCATCGGCTCGCGCAGCTACAGGAACGACGACATCCTGACGATGCACTCAGGCCACACCGTGGAAATCAACAACACGGATGCCGAAGGGCGCCTCTTGCTCGCTGACGGAGTGAGCTGGGCTGCGC
The DNA here is from genome assembly GCA_005790545.1 of Planctomycetia bacterium. Taxonomy (GTDB): domain Bacteria; phylum Planctomycetota; genus SXUL01. The sequence continues at coordinate 3,610 of SXUL01000003.1, forward strand.
GGGAACTCGAAGCCGACGTCATCATCGATGTCGCCACGCTCACCGGTGCGCAACTCGTCGCCACGGGGCTGCGCCACGCGGCGGTGGTCTCGAATCGCGCGGGCCTCGAAGCCCTCGCGGTCACCTGCGGACGCGACACCGGCGATCTCGTGCATCCGCTGCCCTTCGCGCCGGAGTTCTATCAGGCGGAGTTCAACTCGCCTGTGGCGGACATGCGCAATTCCGTCAAGGA
>SXUL01000124.1 GCA_005790545.1 Planctomycetia bacterium
CACGCGCATTGTCGCGGGTGTCGGCGTGCCGCAGGCGACCGCGGTGGCCGCGTGCGCCCGTGTGGCGCTGGCCGCAAACATCCCGATCATCGCGGACGGCGGCATCAAGTGGAGCGGGGACATCACCAAGGCGCTCGCGCTCGGTGCGAGTTGCGTGATGCTGGGCTCGCTGCTTGCGGGCACCGACGAGAGCCCGGGCGAGGTGGTGATCCTCAAGGGGCGCGCGTGGAAGGAAGTGCGCGGCATGGGTTCGCTGGGCGCCATGGTGCGCGGCTCAAAGGATCGCTACGGCCAGCAGGACGTGCGCGACCAACAGAAACTGGTGCCAGAGGGCATCGAAGGGCGCGTGCCCTGCAAGGGGCCGCTCGGCGCGTTTGTTTATCAACTGGTCGGCGGCGTGCGAGCCGGCATGGGCTATCTCGGCGCGCGCAGTGTCGAGGAGTTGCGGGCCAAGGCCCGTTTTGTGCGCGTCTCCGCCGCGGGTCTGCGTGAAAGCCATCCGCACGACGTGGAGATCACCAAGGAAGCGCCGAACTACGGCATGGAACGGGGGGATTGAGTGGGGGGCATGCAGCACCAGGAAATCGTCATCATCGACTACGGCTCGCAGTACGCGCAACTCATCGCGCGGCGTGTGCGCGAGGCGAAGGTGTTCTGCACCATCAAGACGCCCAAGGTCACGGCCGAGGAACTGCGCGCTTTGCAGCCTATCGGTGTGATCCTCTCGGGCGGCCCGAACTCGGTTTACGAACAGGGTGCACCGAGTCTCGACGCTGGCATCCTCGATCTCGGTGTGCCGGTGCTCGGTATCTGCTACGGCATGCAGCTCATCTCACATCTGCTCGGTGCCAAGGTGCAGCCGGCGGAACATCGAGAATTCGGTCATCGCACCATCGAGCGCAGTGGCGCTCTGGATCACGGCCTCTTCGCCGGTACCCCGGATTCCCAGGTGGTCTGGATGAGCCACGGGGATCAAGTGGAGGACAAGGCCGGCCTGTTCGAGGTGCTCGCCGCGACTGCGAGCTGCCCGGCAGCCGCCGTACGCTTCAGGAGCGGGACCCGGCGTCTGTATGGACTGCAGTTTCATCCGGAGGTTGTGCACTCAGCCCATGGCACGCGCGTCATCGCGAACTTCCTCACGGAAATCTGTGGCGCGCGTTGCGACTGGAAGATGAGTTCGTTTATCGAGGACTGGACGCAGCGCATCCAGGAGCTCACCAAGGGCAAGCGGGTCTTGTGTGGTGTGAGCGGTGGCGTTGATTCGACGGTGGCCGCAGTGCTGGTGCATCGTGCCATCGGCGACAGGCTGGATTGTGTGTTCGTGGACAACGGGCTCTTGCGCGCGGGAGAATCCGATGAAGTGGTGTCCTTCTTCAAGGACAGCTTTCACATGAACTTTCTGCGGGTGGATGCGCGCGAGCGCTTCATCTCCAGTCTGGCGGGAGTGACTGATCCCGAGCAGAAGCGCAAGATCATCGGACGCGTGTTCGTGGAGGTATTCCGTGCCGAGCAGCAGCGTGCTCAGCAGCATGGCGCGGAGTTTCTCGTGCAGGGGACGCTGTACCCGGACGTGATCGAATCGCAGTCGGCTTTCGGTGGTCCCACGGCCACCATCAAGACCCACCACAACGTGGGTGGGCTGCCGAAGGACCTCGGGTTCCGGTTGCTGGAGCCGCTCCGTGATCTCTTCAAGGATGAGGTGCGCGCGCTCGGACACGAGCTCGGCATCCCGGACCATCTCGTCTGGCGTCAGCCCTTCCCGGGACCGGGTCTTGCTGTGCGTCTCCTCGGTGCGATCACCGAGGAACGTCTCGACCTGCTGCGCCGTGCGGATCTCGTGGTGCGCGAGGAGATCGTGCGCGCGGGTCTGGAACGCGAACTTTGGCAGTCGTTTGCCGTGCTGTTGCCGGTCCAATCCGTCGGCGTGATGGGCGATGGGCGCACCTACGATCTCACCTGCGCCGTGCGCGCGGTCACATCGGTGGACGCCATGACCGCCGAATGGGCGCGTCTGCCCTACGACGTTCTCGCAACGATTTCGCGGCGCATCGTCAATGAAGTGCGCGGCATCAACCGCGTGGTGTACGACATTTCCAGCAAGCCGCCCGCGACCATAGAATGGGAGTGAAATGAGCCACCCCGGTCGCAGAACCACCATCCACGATCTCCGCGCCATGAAGGAGAAGCGGCAGCGCATCCCCATGGTGACCTGCTACGACTATCCGACGGCACGGGTGGCAGACGAGACAGGCTTTCCGGCCGTGCTCGTTGGCGATTCCCTCGGCATGGTGGTGCACGGGTTCGATTCGACCCTGCGTGTCACCCTCGACATGATGATCATGCACTGCGCGGCCGTCGCGCGCGGAGCGAAGAACTGCCTGATCGTGATCGATCTGCCGTTTGCGACCTACTCGGCGTCCGATCTGCGGACGAGTCTCGAAACGGCTCGCCGCGCGATGCAGGAGGGTGGCGCCACCGCCGTGAAGGTGGAGGGTGGACGGCGCATGGCGCCGGTGGTGGGCGCGCTGGTTGCCTCGGGCATCCCCGTGATGGGGCACATCGGATTGACACCGCAGTCCATCCACATGATTGGTGGCTATCGCGTGCAGGGGCGCGGGACCGCGGCTGCGGACCGACTGCTCGCCGCTGCCCAGGCTCTGGAGCAGGCTGGAGCATTTGCGGTCGTCCTCGAACTCGTGCCGGCGCCGCTCGCACAGCACATCTCTTCCCAGTTGACGATTCCCACCATCGGGATTGGCGCGGGCATCGGTTGTGACGGCCAGATCCAGGTGCTGCACGACATCCTCGGCATTTACGAGGAGTTCATGCCCAAGCACTCGAAGCGCTACACGGATGTCGCGGGGCAGATGCGCCTGGCACTGCGTGCCTATCACGATGATGTGGTGGCCGGTCGCTTCCCCGGGCCCGAGCACAGCTTCGAGAGTTGAACTCAGCGTCCTTCGGCGAGCGGCGTGAAGGGGATGCGCCCCTGGATCACGCGTGTGCGGGTTGCGTCCATCACCGCGTGCCAGAACTCTGTCGCCGGACGCGCTTCCTCCAATGCGTAGGGATAGCGGCTCATGGCTGTAAACGGCAGCGGGAGTTGCGCGTCGGGTGTCGCCGAGTTGGGGTCCATTTCCTTGGACCAACCGTGCGCATGCAGCAAGAAGGTGCGCTGCCAGCCGGGCCGCAGGGCAGGGAACCCGTCCACGGGGAAGGAGAGCTGGATCTCATCGCCGCTGGTGGCGACCACCATGAGATCATCCACGCCGGCGACCAGCGAGCGGACATCTCCGCAGCGCGTGTAGCGCCCGGCAAAGGTCTTCCACGGGTTGGCGGCGCTGACCCGTTCGTAGTCGAAGTCCTCGATGGCGGACCCCGGATGCGTGACCTTTGCGCTGTATCCGCGCCAGCGCAGGTTTGCGGTGCCCGGTAGTTGGCGCACCATGTGGAGCGCTGCATCGGGCACACCTGCAGCGAGGCGGATGGTGTCGTAGCAGACGCGCATGTTGGTGCGGATGCGGAGTATGAGCGGCGCTTCCGTCGCGGTGCCATCAAGCGCGACAGCCATGGTCTGCGGGTGCCCGACCGGTATCCCGAGATCCTCCGTGAGCAGCGACCAGCTTCCGTCCGCATTGCGCCGCTCCAAACGCGGGATCTCGAAGAGGAGTCCTTGCTGCTCGGCCCGGCGCGTATCGCTGCTCCATGCGTATTCCGTCCAACCGGTGAGGAGCAGCACAGGCTGCTCGGGTGTGCGCTTCCACTCCAGCACGAGTTGGTGCGGTGCTGCAAAACCGCGAATGTCGTTGCGCGTGAAACCATCGGCTGCGCGGCCATCGGCCGCGGCCAAAGCCTCACTCTGGTCCCGTCCCGTCTCGTCCGCGGCGCGATCAGGGAGGCGTGCGTCACGGAGAGCGTGCAGACGCCATGGGCGCGGATGCGTGAAAGTCAGGCCTTCGTTGGGCTGCACTTCGACGTCAGCCGGATGATCCACAGCCATGAGAGACACGTGATCGAGGAAGAGGGCTTCTTCGAGCTCGTTCGTGATGCGGATGTCATAGGCGCCGTTCTGCGCCACCAGTGCGTTCGCCGGGATGCGCAGATACTCGACGGGATCGGGAGTGTTCCGCACGCCTTCCGCCACCCAAGAACCCATTTCGCCGCCGCCGAGGAAATCCGTGAGGAAGCGGTGCTGCGTGCCATCCCACGCATACACGTTCGGGCACGAGGAGGGTTTGCGATCGATCTCTTCGATGCGCCAGGGCGCGCCAGGTTTCGCGCCGGTGCCCGGAATCTCCGCCTGCACATTGCCGGACGGCCAGAGCAGGCGTACCGCATCGGGCTCTGTCCGCGCGCCGAGTCCAACCAAGAGGGTCGCGGCGCGCGTCGCGGGTGAACTCACTCCCGACTCGAGTTTCTGGACGAGGCTGCCAGCGCGGAAATCCACGCGCGTGCCCATGCCGCTGCGGTTGGAAGCACGCCCTGAAAGCGCCACGCTGACTGAGTGCGCTCCCTTCATCTGATTCCGCTGCACGGAAGGTGAACCATCCGGGCGCATGGTGACGAGATCGATGTCGCCATCGAGATCCACGTCAGCGACGGCGAGGGCCGCGTGTGGCGTGGGGCCGCCCTGCGTCGTGAACTCTGCGAAGGGCACGAGGCCGTGCGGTGTGCCACGCTGAGCGCAGAGCACTCCCTGTTTCAGTCCGGCGAGATCCAACCAGCCGTCCGCATCCAGGTCCGCGGCCAGCAGGGAATCCAGCGCAGCGGGGAGCGTGAGGGCAGTGGCACCGAACCGGCCCTTCGCGCTCCCGAAGAAGGATGTGCCCCCTTGCGCGCTGACAACCAGATCCTCGAAGCCGTCCTTGTTGAAGTCCGCGAGCGTGAACGCGGTGAGACCTGCGAATGGCGCCAAGCCGTTCGCGGCACTCACGTCGCGGAACGTCCCGTCGCGAAGATTGCGGAAGATCTGCAATCCTTTCTTCGCGGTACCCAGCACCAGATCCACGTCCCGACCGAGGTCGATGTCCGAGGCAGCCGAGAGATGAACCTCATTCGGCAGCGTCGCAGCGAGGGTTGCGGTCTGGTCCTCGAAGCGACGCGCGTCCTGTTGACGCCAGAGGTGTGTGGCACCAGTCGTGCCTGCGAGGAGATCGAGATCTCCGTCATGATCGATATCGAGGGCAGTCAGGCTGAGGGGCAGGGAAGCGCCGAGCGGGATTGCGAGAGTTTCCACCTGTTCCTTGTCGAGCACGTGGATCTGGATGCCGCCTGCGCCGAGAGCAACCACATCGGTCTTGCCATCGCCGGTCATGTCGGCCGCGAGTACGCCCGTGCACGGCCCGGACGCGAGTGCGCGCACCTTCATGAATTGCCCCGCATCGTTCTGCCACTGGATGAGGCCCGACGGCCCACCAGTGAGAGCATCGCTGTCTCCGTCCGCATCGAGATCCGCAAGGCAGAGGGAACTCGGCCAGCGTTTCAACACTTCGTCGCGCGGGCTCGCTGCGAGTTGTGCGATGGCTGCGAGGCGCGTCGGAAGGAATTCCGGGATGGACTCCACCGGGCCTTCGAACAACAGCGGTGGTGCGTTCGTGTTGAAAGACTGCGTGGCCGCGCCGGCGGAGACGGCGTGGGCGTAGCGTCCCGCTTCGAGATACTGCGTTCCGAGGCTTGTGGCGTAGCCACTGTTGCGCAGGCCCTGGAATTTCTGGAGCAGAGGCCGCGCTTCGTCGCGCTGTCCCATGCGCTGCAACGTCGTCGCGAGGGAGTAGAGCGCTGTGGTGTTGAAGGGCTCGCGTTCCACAGCCGGGCGGAGCAGTTCCACCGCCTTGTCGAGTTGGCCCTTCTCGATCAAGAGCCGCGCAAGGTGAATGGCAGAGGTTGTATCCAGAGGGTCGCGTGCGAGAACGGCGGCAAAGGCCGCGTTGGCTTTCTCCACGTCGCCGGTCTGACGCGCTGCCAAGCCGACAAGAAAGTGGGCGTGAGGACTGCTGGGGTCTTTCCGGACCGCTTCCTCGGCCACCTTCAGCGTGTCCGCGGGCTTCGATTGATGATGCAGGGCGATGGCGAGGTTGATGCGCGC
>SXUL01000125.1 GCA_005790545.1 Planctomycetia bacterium
AGATCACCGCGGCGATTCTCGCGGCCGTCACCTCCAAGACGCGGCTTCTGCTCCTCGACCATGTGACCAGCCCGAGTGGCCTTGTACTGCCGGTGGAAGACATCGTGCCTGCGCTGAAGGCGCGCGGCGTCGAGTGCATCATCGACGGCGCACACGCACCTGGAATGGTCCAGCTCTCCCTTGCGAAACTCGGAGCTGCGTACTACACCGGTAATTGCCACAAGTGGATATGCGCACCGAAGGGCACCGCATTCCTGCGCGTGAGGCCGGATCTCATCGATTCGGCGCGGCCGGTGGTGACAAGCCATGGCATGAACGCTGCCCCGGGTGCAGAGAGTCGGTTCCTGCAGGAATTCGACTGGACCGGCACTGACGACTACACCGGCTGGGCCACGCTGCCTGTCGCACTCGACTTCCTCGACAAGCTCATGCCTGGTGGTCATGCAGCGGTGATGGAAGCGAATCACGCGAAGGCGCTCGCCGCGCGCCTGATCATTCAGGAGACACTGGGTGCCAGCACCCTCGCGCCGGACGACATGATTGGCACCATGGCCGCAATCCAGCTCCCGGACAGCCCCGCCACGGCAACGCTCGGCGCACGGCTGATGAAGGATCACAAGATCGAGGTGCCCATCACGGGCTTCCCCGACTGGCCACACCAGATGGTTCGCGTCAGTGCCATGCCCTACAACGCGCTCGCCGAGTACGAGCGCCTCGCACGCGCTCTCAAGACGATCTTCGCCTGAGGGCCCGCACGCCGGCGCGTCGCCGCGCGCAACCACGAGACATCGGCACGGCGGCGCTCAGGCCGACGCGCTCAGCGCGCGAGCAGACCCACGACTTCGAGATGCGGAGTGCCCGGGAATTGGTCCACGGGAATGCAGCGTTCAAGCGTCCAGCCAGCGCGCACGAGTGTTGCGGCTTCGGCCGCGAAGTGACGCGGCGCACAGGAGACGAGCACAATGCGCGCAGGGGCCATGCGCACGAGGGCATTGAGGGCTTGGCGTCCGAGCCCCGAGCGCGGCGGGTCCGCGACGAGAAGGTCCGCCGCTCCGCGCGCATCCCCAAGTTCGTTGAGCGCCGCTTCCGCCGTTTCCTCGATCACGGCGCCGCCCGCACGCTTGCCGAGATTCACGCGCAGATCTGCCGCCGCCACGGGATCGCTCTCCACGGCGAGCACGCGCTGCGCTGCCGCGAGTGATGTGAGCGCGAAGAGGCCGACGCCGGCGCAGAGATCAATGGCTCGCGTGATAGGCTGCGCATCTCCGATGCACTCCCCCACGATCTCCGAGAGCAGCCTCGGGCCATCCTTGTGGCTCTGGAAGAAAGCCCCGGCGCTGATGCGGAAGCGCACCCCGCGCACGACTTCGTGGATGAACGGATGCCCGCGGAGTGGCCGGTCGCCGGACTTCGTGCGCAGCACCACGCTGGCCGGGAGATCGTGTGCAGCAAGAGCACGAGGCACCGCTTCTCCTTCAAGAATGACGAGTGCTTCGTTGGTCGTGGGTGCCACGCGAATGTCCACCGCCGCGAGGCCCTTGACTTGGCCATCGAGCATGAGCCGGAGCTCTTCGAGGCGCGGATGCAACGCGAGACACGCATCCACCAACACGGGCGCACGTTCTCCACGCCCGGCTGCCGGTGCGCGGCCAATCCACGGCAGTCGCCCGGCGCGGTCCGGAACCCAGCGCGCGTGAGTGCGTGAGCCCGGCAGCCCTCCGCCGGCGATCCGCGGTTCTTCGACGCACGCCGCATCCAGACCCGCGTGCAGCAACAGCTCGCTGAGAACATCGCGCTTCCAATTTGCGGCCGCACGGGCCTCACAGTGCAGCAGCGCGCAACCACCACAGCCGTCGCGCACCTCATGAATGCAGGGCGAAGGCACGCGCGCGGCCACTGGTTCCACGATGCGAAGAATCTCTCCGCGGTCGAAGCGCGCGCCGCACGCGGCGAGTTCCAGTTCGACCAACTCGCCGGGCAGGGCTCCAGGAACGAAGACAACCTTGCCCTCATGCCGAGTAATGCCCTCACCTTCAGCGCCAAGGGCTTCGATACGAAGAACAAGACTCATGGAGCACCCCCGAGGTCAATGGCGAGACGCCCGAAACTCTTCGTGGTCCCGCGCAGCACGCGCGCGAGGGCGTGCAACTGCACCGGCCGAAAACCGTGACTCGCAACCAGTGTGGCATTGCGATACTCAGCAGCCAGCGCGAGATCGAATGGCGAACGCAACGCCACGATCACCGTGTCCGGTTTCCGAGCCAACACTGCTTGCAAGAGCTCGCGCTGTTCAACGCGCTGCACTGCTGCGGTGAGCACGAGCACAAGGGTTGAAGCACTGCCCGCGCGCTCGACTGCCGCTGCAATGTCCGACGCACCCGGTCGCGCTGCGACTTCCAGAACACTCACTCCGTTGCCCAGCGCAGCCGCGAGTTCGGCCGCGTGGGATTCGCCGCGCAGCGGATCTTCCACTGGCGTGCCGGCATCACGCACTGGGAGTATCACGTCGATAGCACCGGTGAGCGGAAGCAGACGTGATTCATCCCTCACTACCGTGATGGCACGACCCGCGATGGCCTCCGCGACAGCCTCCGCCTCGCGTGCAAGCGCGACCGTGTCGAGGCCCCGCGCCGCCGGGCGCGCACTCAGCGCTGCAATGCGCAGCAAGGCCGACTCATGCGCCGCGCGGAAGGCGTCATCCTCCAACCCCAGCCGCAACCGATCCCGCGCGCAGCACTGCAACCCGCGGTCGCTGCAAATGGTGAGCACGTCGTGCTGCAAGGCCGCGCGCCGTACCACTTCCGGAAACTCGAAGCGCCGTTGCATCGCACCCATTTCGAGGTCGTCGGTGACGGTGACGCCACGGAAGCCGAGCGTGCCGCGCAACAGTTCGCTCACGATGTTGCGCGAGAAGGTCGCAGGCGCTCCGGGATCGAGGCCTTCGTAGATCACGTGGCTCGTCATGATGAGAGGCACCTCTGCTGCGATGGCCGCGCGCATGGGCACCAGTGCAGCATCTTGCGATTCCGCCCGCACTGTCGGCAGATCGAGATGCGAATCGAGGGTCGCGGAACCAAGCCCGGGGAAGTGCTTCGCGCACGGCAGCACACCTGCGCTGCGTTGCCCCTCGATGAAGGCCGCACCGAGCTGGCCCGTGAGTTCCGCATGGCGGCCGAAGGAACGCAGTCCCGTGGAGGGATTTGCGCCCGTGACCGCAAGATCGAGAGCTGGCGCGAAGTTCACGTCGATGCCAAGGTCGCGCAGCAGCAGACCGAGCAGTCGCCCTTGTTCGCGCGCGAGGTGCGCCGCCATGGCGGCGTCGCGCGCACCGATGGCGCCCAGCGCCATGTTGCCCGGGAACGAAGGCAGCATCCCGTGGAAACGCTCCACCAACCCGCCTTCCTGATCCACCGCCACATGCAGCCCGTTGCCCAGCACCTCGCGCAGCGCCGTGACAAGCGCGCGACACTGCGGAAGGGACTGGATGTTGCGGCGGAAGAGCACGATGCCACCGGGGCGGAGGTCTTC
>SXUL01000021.1 GCA_005790545.1 Planctomycetia bacterium
GACGCCTGCGCTCCTTGCGGCCATGGGCCGTTTCATCAACGCCTTCGATGGCCGCTACTACGGCGCGGAAGACGTGGGCACGAGCACTGCCGATATCGAACAGGTGCGCACAGAGACGCGCTGGGTCTGCGGGCTCCCGCGGCATCTCGGTGGCAGCGGCGACCCGTCGCCCTTCACGGCGCGCGGGGTGTTCCTCGGCATTGAAGCAGCAGTGGCCGAGCGCTTCGGCAGTTCCTCCTTGAAGGGCCGCACCGTGGCCATTCAGGGCCTTGGCAATGTGGGCATGAGCGTCGCGGAGCAGTTGCACGCAGCCGGCGCGAAGCTCATGGTCGCGGACATCCACGAGGCGCACGTGCGCCGCGCGATCGAGGCCTTCGGCGCGCGCTTTGTGGAGCCAGCGCGCATCCATGACGTGCCCGCGGACGTGTTCGCGCCCTGCGCGCTCGGCGGCGTGCTGAATGATGAAACCATTGCGCGCCTGCAGTGCCCCGTCATCGCCGGCGCTGCCAACAATCAACTGCTCGAACCGCGCCACGGCCAGATGCTCCTTGAGAAGGGGACGGTTTACGCACCGGATTTCGTGATCAACGCCGGCGGCATCGTGAACATCGGGGTCGAGTTCGAGCCGACCGGCTATTCCGAATCCCGCGCGCACGAAAAAGTCGATCGCATCGGCGCGAGCGTGACGGCGGTGCTCGCCCTCGCTCGCGAGCGCCACATCCCGTCCTCGGAAGCGGCAGTGATGCTGGCTCGCCAACGCCTCGCCAAGCGCTGAGCGCGCAAGCCGCCGCATCGTGTGCGACAATCGCGCCCATGAAAGCAATTGCGGCAGTGGTGGCGTGCCTGTTGGCGGCTTGGGTCTGTGTGCGCGAGGATGCTCTGCCAGCGCAGCATGTGCACGAACATGGCAGCGAGGCCCACTCGCATCATCATCACGATGTTGGTGCCACAACGGCGGGGCACTTTGTTGCGCCGCGTTCACGTGCGGAACTGGAGGAGCTCCTTGTCGCCGCAGAGGAAGCGCATCACGCTCAGGATGAACACCACGCTCATGCACTGAGCCCGAACGCCGAAGCGTTTCTTGCGTTCATCGCGGCGCTGCCACTTGCGCAGCGCACGGCTGCGGACCCCATCCGTCTCGGCAGCGGGCGTCACACCTACGAGTGGGTTTCCGGTTGGTGCCAATTGCCCGCTGACATGAAGCTCGGCAACACCCATGGCGCCGTGTTGGTGAATGAAGCCGGTGAGGTGCTGTTCAACACCGATTCGCGGCACGCGGTGATGGCATTCGAGCGTGGAGGGAAGTTCCTCCGTTCCTTGGCCGCAGAATGCGCGGGGGGCGCGCACGGCATGGTGACCACGCGCGAGAATGATTCCGAGATCCTGTGGCTTGCGCACACCGGGCGGCATGAGGTGCTGAAGCTGGACGGCGCGGGCAAGGTGCTGGCCACGCTCACGTGGCCGGAAGCAAGCGGGCACTACGCGAAGAAGGAAGAGTTCAATCCGACGAGTGTTGCTGTGGCACCGGACGGCAGCATCTTCGTGGCTGACGGCTACGGCCGCTCATGGGTGCATCGTTACAGCGCCGCCGGCCAGTGGCTCTCCGCCTTCGGCGGTCCCGGTACGGAACCGGGACGCATGCAAACGCCTCACGGGCTGCTGCTCGACACGCGCACGACGCCACCCACGTTGCTTGTCGCGGACCGCGAGAATCATCGCCTGCAGCGCTTCGACCTCGAAGGGAAGTTCATGAGCGTCATCAGCGGAGACCTGCGCCGGCCCTGCAAGATGAGCCTCCACGGAAGCGACATCGCGATTGCCGACCTCGCAGGCCGGGTCACCATTCTCGACAAGGACGGCAAACTTGTCACGCACCTTGGCGATCAACCAGACGAGTCACTGCGCGCGCACAACGGCGTGCCGCAGGCGAAGTGGAAGGATGGCGAATTCCTCGCGCCGCACGGGCTCTCCTTCGACAGCGACGGGAACCTCTACATCATGGACTGGCTCGCGCTCGGGCGCGTGACCAAGCTGCGGCGCGTGAACTGAGCCCGCGCGCCCGCGCGGGCCAAGCGTGTGCGCCGCCTGCTCTGTTCGGGGGTGATCCCGCTTCACAGAGCCGCTCGGATGCACTCGAAGGCTCTGCTCAGCGGGACCCCATGCGCTACGCGCCGATACGGCGCAGGCGGCGTCGGATCAGCGGCTCACTTCGCTTCCTTGGCTTCCTTGGGCGTTTCGGTCTTGCCGATGTTCGCGATGTCTTCGCGCATCTTCTTGACCGTGTCCTTCAGCTGGGGGAACTTCACGGAGAAGGTCTCGATCCACGTGACGATGCCCTCGGCTCCGGCCTTGTCGCCGGACTTGATGGCGCCACCACAACAGATCATCGCGTAGTTGAGCCAAGCCACGTCATCGGTAGGTGGCTTCATGCCGCCCTTCCAGGCCTCGTAGGCTTTCACTGCCTCAGCGGCTTGCGTTGCTTCGCGTTCCTCAGGCTTGGCGGCGCGCATGGTGGTTCTGAAGCCCTGTTCCCAGGACTTGATCCGCTCACCCGCGACGAAGCCGTCGAACTTCTCCTTGGTGGCCTTGCTGACCTTGCCCTTCATGGCGACGTCGAGCGCCTTGCGCTCGGCTTCGTCCGGCTTCATGGTGAGCTTGACCATCAGGTAGCGCGCCTTGGCGTCATCGTCCTTCGGGTTCTTCGCGCTCGCATCGCGCGCAGAGACGAAGTCGTTGGCCTTGGCCGCGGCGGCCTGCACGTCCGTCGCGGCATTCGGCCGGAAGGTCGTGAGGACTTCGCCACCAGAGTCCATCATCACCACATAGGGGAAGCCATTGCCGCCCTTTTTCTGCAACATCCCCTGATCCGGGTGGGTGTCCACCTTGGAAGTGATGTTCAGATAGAGCACAAAGTTCTTGGATTCCGCCGTCCACCAGTCTTGAAGGAGGGGCCCGCCCTCCAACTGGTTGCAGGGGGGTCAAGGAGCGTAGGAGCGTGTGAAGTAGCCGATGATCAGCTTCTTCTGCTCCCGCGCCTTGGCCATGGCGTCATCCAGCTTCATCTCCCATGGCACCTTGGAGATGAACTCTTTCTTCAGCTTCTCCTGATACTTCGTCTCCATGTCCGCCGGTTCCTGTGCCAGGAACGGGGCCACGAAGAGCATCAGGAGCGCGAACGATGTGATTCTCATGCTGCAGCTCCTCACAGGGTCAGGGGAGAGCGAGTGTAAAGGCGCCGAACCCCGACTGTCGAGTGGTCGTGGGCCAATCCACGGCCATAATGGGCCGCCGTGACCGGGGGCACCCCCGCGCGGAGAGGAGCAGCGCGCATGACCGTGGACCCCATCGCCAACCGGGCGCTCATCAGACAGTCACCGACCTACAGCATGGCGGAGGACGACGCGGCCTTCATCAAGAGCCCGGAGTTGCGCCCCATGCGCGTGGCCATGGAGATGATGAAGGCCGAGGCGGTGCAGCAGAAAGAGAACATCGTTGCCACGATCGTGGTTTTCGGAGGCACGCGGCTTATCCAGCGGGCGCGTGCGGACGTGATGCTCGCGGAAGCGCGGGAAGCTCTGCAACGCAGCCCCGGCAACACGCAGTTGCAGGCGGTGGCGCAACTCGCAGCGCGCCGCGTGGAACTCAGCCGCTACTACGACGAAGCGCTCAAGTTCGGGCGCATCGTGGCCGCGGATTGTGCCTCGGGCAAATGCCCCGAGTTCGTCATCACCACGGGCGGCGGGCCGGGCGCGATGGAGGCGGCCAGTCGTGGCGCGCGCGAAGCGGGCGGTCGCTGCATGGGGCTGAACATCACACTGCCTCACGAGCAGGAACCCAACCCGTGGATCTCGCCGGAACTCTGCCTGCAGTTCCACTACTTCGCGATCCGGAAGATCAACTTCCTCGTGCGCGCCCGCGCGCTGGTCGCCTTCCCCGGCGGCTACGGCACCATGGACGAGCTCTTCGAGACGCTCACCCTCATCCAGACCGGCGTGATGGAACGCGTTCCTGTGGTGTTGTTCGGCTCCACGTGGTGGCGGCGCATCATCAACTTTGAAGCGCTGGTCGAAGATGGGCTCATTGCACCTCAAGACGTGGGGCTCTTCACGTACGCGGACACGGCAGAGGAAGCGTGGAAGGACATCCGCGAGTTCTATGCCGCACGCGGCATGGTGATCGAGGGGAGCCCTCTGCACCCATGGGTGCGCAAGCCCACCGCCCACTAGAGCTACGGGTTGTTGCGAGCCCCGGTGCAACCTGTGTACGGGCAAGGAGTTCGGGAGCTTGGAGCGGAGGGTGGCAGTCGGGTACTCTCAAGCTCGGTTCTCGACTCCACACTTGCAGCGGATTCATTCGCGGAGGCAACACGTTCATGAAGCTCTTCAACATCGCGGCAGCGATCGCGTGCGCGACGCTTTTTGTGGGGACGCTGGCTGCTCAGGCCGGCGGAACCGGTCCGGACGTCATCGTCGGTGATCTGATGACACCGGCGAACTACGGCAGCTCGGGCAACATCGCCGCATTCGCCATCGGCACCACCAGCTGCAACATCGGGACGCAGACCTTGCTCTGGCAGGCGAACAACAGCAATCACCCGGTCATCGGGCAGACGCTGTATCGCATGAAGGACGGTCGCTTCGAGCAGGTCGGCCAAAGCTGGCTGAAGCACGGCTTCACCGCTCTCGCCCAGAGTCTCTGCAATACTTGCCAGAACCCGGGCACCGGCTCACTTCTCGGCGTGAATTGTTCTGATCCCTACTCCGCGAGCTTGAACGGATCGCAGTCCGGGCTCGGGCCGAAGTCCGAGGTGAATGCCGCTACCGGTGCTTTCCCGTATCCGCCAGCGAATCCCGCGTATTCGGGGAACATCGCACGCCGCTTGCAGGTGGCGCACGCGGACTTGGATCCGGCGCTCAATCCTGGCGCGATCTACGTGGCCGAAGCCCAGTACATCACGCCGGATGACGCGGCCGCAGGCAACAAGAACAACAACGCGAGCTATCGCCGCACGACGGTGACCCAGGGCACGACCAATCCCTACCAGCTCGGTTTCAGCGCGGCCAACCCCACCGTGCGTCAGAAGTCTGCTGTGTTGGCATGGCGCGATCTCGACCCCAACGTCACGCTCACCAATGTGGACGTGGTCAATGACGGGCGCATCATCGTCGGCTTCAAGCAGACGGCGCTCGCCAACGGCAACTACCAGTACGAATACGCCATCCAGAACCTGAACTCGCATCGCTCGGTGCGCGGCATCACCATCCCGGTGAACATGAGCACTGTGATCACGAACATCGGTTTCCACGATGTTCCGTACCACAGCAACGAGCCTTTCACTGGACAGAGCGGCACCTACACCGGTGCTGACTGGGCAGGACAGGTCGTCGGCGGCGCTGTGGTCTGGCAGACCGAGAGCTACGCCACCAATCAGCGCGCCAATGCGATTCGCTGGGGCACCACCTACAACTTCCGCTTCGAGAGCAACGGCTTCCCGGGCGACATGGTGATCGAACTTTTCCGCCCCGGCACGCCGACCACGGTGACCGCGCCGAGCACGATGCCCGCCTTCGCGCTGGCACCGGTTGGAACGCCGCCGGCCACCATGCCGCCGAGCACTCCGACGGCCGTGGATTTGCAGGTGATTCCGCTCACCGGTTCTGCAAACAACACTACTGCGACGCTGCACGTCTCCATTGATGGTGCAGGCTTCAGCCAGCAGGCCATGATCCAGGTGGCACCGAATACGTTCCGCGGCACGCTGCCCGCGCTCAGCTGCTTCCACACGGCGAGCTGGTACATGAGCATGCAGAACTCGACGGGCTCACAGACCATCACGTGGCCCGCGGCCGGCCAGTCCGGCGCGTTCGTGACGTTTGCCGAACCGGCGACGCTCATCACAGTGTTCACGGACAACTTCGAGACGGGCGGACTCCCCGGCTGGAGCATCGCGAATGGAGCCCTGTTGACTGATGGCGCTTGGGACGCCACAGCGCAGGTTCCGGTTGCTGCACCCACAGGCCCGGCCCCGGTGGCCGCCAGCGGCGGAGCAGGCAAGTGCTTCATGACCAAGAACCTCGCCGCTGCGAGCGACGTGGATGGCGATGAAACGCGCCTCGCATCTCCGAGCTTCAACCTCGCCGGCTATCCCGACGCGCGGCTGCGTTACACGCTCTGGTACGACAACGACAACGTTGCCGGCAGCAATGATGTCTTCCGCGTGCAAGCGAGCATCGACGGCGGCACGACATGGACCACCGTCGACCAGGTGAGCACTGTCGCACAGTGGACTGTTCGCAGTGTGCGACTCGGCCAGTCACTGGCGAACTTCAGCAGCAATATGCGGCTGCGCTTCATCGCGTCCGATCTTGCGCCGGCACATACGGTGGAAGCGGCCATCGATGACGTGAAAATCGAGGTCTGTCCCACTGGCGCATTCCTGCTGCCACTCGCTTCGGGAATCCTTGGTCAGGCCGTCGGAGGTCCCTTCGCGACCTTGCTCGTCAATGGCAGCGACGGTGGCGGACTGCACCGCGTGGATGTGCCGGTGAGTTCGGCCATCACCCTCTCTGTTGATCAGCCGGCATTCACTGCCGTGCCGTGCCCCTTCATCGTGTGCGGCTACATCGGCGTGCCGAGTGCGGCGGACGTCACCCCGCTGCCGGGCAGCATGGGAACCATGGTCTTCCCGCCTGCTCTGCTCGCTCCTGCGAATCCGTTCTTGTTCACGCTCGCGGATGGCCTCGGAGTCGGTGGGGCGATCATCCCGGGCACCGTTCCGGCGCCGCCCTTCGTGCTGTCCTTCCCATCGGGAATGCCCAGCGCGGCTCAGTTGACCTTGCAGGTGGTGCAGGTCGATCCCACGAATGCCACGGGGCTTGCCGTGGGCAACGCGGTGATCATGAACGTGCAGTGAGTTCCTGAGTGCATGAGCGGCCCGTCGCTGCCTCGCGCAGCGGCGGGCCGCTGTCATTGCTGAAGCACCGCTAGAATCCCGTCTACGGCATGAGCAAACACGAACCGCACGCGCGTTGCGGCAGCGACGCGGCGACACATCTTCCAGATTCATCCATCGCCACAGAACACGTGCGCACGGGCAAGGTCCGCCCGTCGCGCATGGGGCGTCGGCGCGCGTTCGTCCTGATTGCGGTGCACGTGCTGGCCTTTGCTCACATCCTGCAGTGGAAGCTCGAAGGCCGGACGCTTACGCCGCTCGAACCGAGCGAGGCCATATACACCCTGGTGGACGGAGTGGTGAATGCCGGCGCCCTCGTGATGCTCGGATCGCTCCTCCTCACGCTGGTTTTCGGGCGCTTCTTCTGTGGCTGGGCCTGCCATCTCGTGGCGGTGCAGGATGGCTGCGCGTGGATCCTCAAGAAGCTGCACCTGCGGCCGCGGCCCTTGCGCTCGCGCTGGCTGATGCTGGTGCCACTCGGAGCCGGGCTTTATCTCTTCGGCTGGCCCTTGCTCGTGCGTTGGTGGGCCGGGGGCAGTGCGCCGGAGTGGCGCGCGGGCTTCACCGAGACGGAGTTCTGGGACACCTTCCCGGGGCTCTGGCTCTCGCTCATCACGTTTGTCGTTTGCGGCGTGGCGATGGTCTGGGTATTGGGCGCGAAGGGTTTCTGCACTTACGCCTGTCCCTACGGTGGGCTCTTCGGAGTGATGGATCGTTTCGCTCCCGGACGCATCGTCGTGAACGATGCCTGCAAGGGTTGCGGGCATTGCAGTGCGGTGTGCACTTCCAATGTTCTCGTGCACGCAGAGGTGCGCGACTACGGGAAGGTCGTCGATCCGGGATGCATGAAGTGCCTTGACTGTGTGAGTGTTTGCCCGGAGAACGCGCTCTCCTTCTCCTTCACCAGCCCGGCGGTCCTGACGCGCGCGCGGCGCGACAATCCCGCGTGCACGCCGTGGAGTTTCAGTTTCGCTGAGGATCTCATCCTCGGCGCGCTGTTCATCGTGGCCCTGCTCGTCTTCCGCGGTTTGCCGGACAACACCCTTCCCGAGGCGGGGAATCTCTACGGCGAGATTGCGCTGCTGCTCGGTGTCGGGCTCGCCGCCCTCACGGCCTTCGTGCTCTTTCTCACTGCACGCCTGTTGCGTCGAAAGGACGTGCAGCTTTTCGGCCGCGTGTTGAAGTCTGGGGGGCGCCTGAGCGCGGGCGGGCGCGTGGTGGCGCTGCTGTTCCTGCTCTGGTGCGCGTTTTTCGCGCATTCCGCCGTGGTTCAGGTGGCGATGCTGCAAGGAGAACTTGCGGTGAGCGCCACAGCCACCCTCGCGGATTCACTCTGGAGCGGTGACAGAGACGCCCTTGCAGCCGCGGCGAAGAAAATGTCTGACGAGCGCGAAGCTGGTCGTGCGGCTTTCGAGTTTGCCGGTGCCATCGGGCTCGTTGGTGATCGTCGTATCGAGGAAGGCCTCGCGTGGTTCGAGGCGCTGGAGGGGAAGCATGCCGTGGCAGCAGAGCGCATGGCTCGCGTGCTCTCGGAGCATCCGCAGCGACAGCGGCTGCGCTTCGACCGTGCGCGGCTGCTCGTGCTGTCGGGCGCGCTCCTCGAGGCCATGCCGGAGTTTCTCGCTGCGGTGAAGGGCGCTCCGGACGATGCATTCATGCGCGCGGCGCTGCCGCATCTCGCCAACGATCTCTACGCCGGCGGTTTTCTGGCGCAAGCGATCACGGTGCTTGAAGAGGCACGCCGCATCTCGCCTGACGATCTGGTGCTCGTTTCGGCTCTCACGGAAGCGCGCATGTCCAATGGCGATACGCCGGGCGCCCTGGCGTTGCTTGAAGAATGGGGCAAGGCGCACGCATTCGACACGCATCTCCGCGTGCAGCGCGCACAGGTGCTCGAATCATCAGGTCGTGCCGAGGAAGCACTGTTGGACCTCGCACGCTTGCATGCCGAAACGGGCCCCGACGAGCCCGGTCGTGGCGATGCGCGCCCGGCTTTCTGGAGCTCCGTCATGCTCGGGCGCCTTGGCCGCGTCGCCGAAGCGGACGCTTGGTCCGCCCTTGGCCGCAAGCGCGATCCGAAGCTCCCGGACTGGCGCCCCATCGTCAATCGGTGAACAGTCCATGACTCGGAGCGCTGGCGGGGTTCACCAGCTTGTGCCGCCTGCTCTGTTCGGGGGTGATCCCGCTGCGCAGAGCCGCTCGGATGCGCTCGTTGGCTCTGCTCAGCGGGACCTCACTCACGTCGCAGGCGGCGCGGGTGCTCCCGGTACTGCCATTGCATCAAGCGCGGAGCGTCATATTTTCCCGCAGACCCGGGAGCGCCTCTCATGCGAATGCTTCAACTTGCCAGTGCCTTGCTTCTTCTTTCCGTCACCATGGTTGCCCAGACTCCGCCGGAGTCCGCGGGCGCCGTCACGCCGCCCGCGAGTGGTGCGCCTGCCGTAGTGGAAGCGGCGAGCGAGCCCGCGCGCTTCGCCGCCGCGGACAAGGTGCCGTACCTCACGTTCGGACTCGATCGCATCGAAGTTCTGCGGCACGAGCTCTTTGACATTCCGCTGTGGCAGTATGTAGCGAGTGTCATCTACATCATCGCGTCCATGTGGCTCGCGCGCCTCATTGACTGGTTCGTGCGCGTCTACATCAAGCGCCTGACGCAGAAGACCGAGACAAACCTCGACGACATGCTGCTTGAGTTGCTGCACGGGCCTGTGCGGGTTGTGAGTTTCGTGTTCCTGCTGCATGTGGGCCTGCACGTCTTCCACTGGCCGGAGTGGATCGAGACCTACATGTCTCTCGGCCTCAAGCTGGCCGTGGCGGGATCGATCACATGGATGCTCATGAAGGCCGTGGATTTCGGCCTCAATCAAGTGAAGGAGCGTACGGTCCGCGAACAGGACAAGGCCATGGCGGCGCAACTGCTCCCGATGCTCGGCCGCATCATCAAGATCATCATCCTCGTGATCGCCGTCATCGTCACGGGGCAGAACCTGGGCTTCGAGATCTCGGGCCTTTTGGCGTCGGTGTCGGTCGGCGGTCTCGCCATCGGCCTCGCCGCGCAGGATTCGCTGGCGAACATCTTCGGTGCGGTCACGATCTTCACGGACAAGCCCTTCCGCATCGGAGATCGCATCCAGGTGGACAAGGTGGACGGCACGGTGGAAGCCATCGGAATGCGCAGCACGCGCGTGCGCGCGCTGGATGGTGCGCTGGTATCAATTCCGAACCGCGTGGTCGGAAACTCGACGGTCATCAACATGACCGCCCGTCCCGCCGTCCGCACGGACATGAACATCGGGCTGGTGACCAGCACCACCACCGAACAGGTGAAGCAGGCGGTGAAGATCATTGAGGAAGTCTGCCGCGCGCACCCCACCACCAAGGAAGCAACCGCGGGTTTCAGTCATTTCGCGGAATCCACACTCAACGTGCGCGTGCTGCACTGGTCGAAGGAAATCGCGGCCGATCTCCATGTGCGCGCCATGCAGGACATCAATCTCGATCTCAAGGCGCGCCTCGAAGCCGCTGGTATCGAGATGGCCTTCCCGACCCGCACGCTCATCGTGAAGAACGAAAAGTCGAGCTGATTCCGGCGCGGTTGCGGCAGGCGGCGGGGAGCGAGCCGCCTGTTCTCTTCGGGGGTGATCCCGCTGCACAGAGCCGCTCGGATGCACTCGAAGGCTCTGCTCCGCGGGACCCCACTCACGGCGCGGGCGGCGCAGGCGGCGAGGGCGGGAGCGGTGCGGGCAGGCGGGTTTGAGCGGCAGTCGTGGCGGTGGCCGAGCTGGCGAGGGTGGCGAGATGCACGAGATCGAATCCGAGCACTCGGCCGCCGCGCGCGCGCGGGTGGGAGAGTGCGGCCTCAAGGTTCATGAGGGCGTTGCTGCGCAGCGCTTCGGCCGCCTGGTTGGAATCGGATTCGAGTTTGAGCAGCAGCGCGGCGAACTGGATCAGCGCCTGCAAGGTGTGATGTTCGGGCGTGCCCACGACAGCCGCGTGCCAGTAGCTCTCCCAAGCCTCGTGCGCTTCCCACCAATAGCCGTGGTTGAAGAGGTCGATCGCGTGGAGGTGGCCAAGTTCGCGCGGCCAAGCATCGGGCAGCGGAAGTTGCGGGCGCAACTCCACGCTGTCGTGCATGTGACCGTCACGGTGGCGCTTCGGATGGGGATGACGGCCAGGTCGGTAGGCGTATGGCGGCAGTGGAATCTGCGGAGCGAGACGCGGCGGATTGAATGGCGTCACGCGCGGCTCAGTCGGCGCTGGTCGCGGAATGCGTGTCCGCCTGGCTGGCGCCCATTGCTGCAAGGAGACCATCAAGATCATCCGTGCCGATGTGGAAGCACTTCCCGTTCCGCAGCTTGAGGCGTACGGCCCAAGGGCCTTGGATGTTCCAGAGCCAGCCGCGCGGTGTCCAGCGCAGACCGTATCCGTACCACCAGCCGTGCTCGCAGGATTCGAAGGATTCGATCTCGTGCCACGCGAAGTGCTTGCTCGGCCAGCCGAAGCCCCAGCGCACGTGCACGCCGCGCGCATCCACGCTCACGCCGAGTCCCGAGAAGACGAACCCGCAGGCGAGGATCAGTGCCGGGACGAGCCAGAGCGCAAGAGGCAGATCCTCCTCGGTTCCCGCGATGCATAGGATCAGTGCCGAGAAAGCCGCGCCACCAAAGAGTGCGACAGGCATGAGCCAACCCTGTTGCACGTGGTGATAGGCGGGAGTCGAGGTGGCCATGGATCGAAGTTCCGGGGCCATCATAGCTACGGCGCCCGTTGCCTGCCGCGAGGCCGTACCATGCGCGCCATGGAGAGGCTCCCCATCTCGGTCTTCATCAGCACACGCAACGGCTCGGTGCGGTTGGTGTTGCAGCACCAGAGGGGCGTGGGATACTGCCAAGCAAGCATGAGACGCGCATCGTGTTGCTGCCTGCAGGGAACAGCTCTCTCGAGTCTTGAAGGACAGAGCTCGCGATTCCAAGCGCCATGATGGACCAAGAGCGCCTCCCGATCAGCGCGTTCATCATCTGCCAGGACGAGGCGATGTACCTCGGGCACTGCATCCTCAGCCTGCGCGAATGCAGCGAGATTGTGATTGTCGACTCCGGCTCGACGGACGGGACAATTGCGCTGATTCGTGAGTATCAAGCCAATGGCTGGCCGATCCAGTTCCACCAGCAGAAGTGGCTGGGCTACGCCGCGCAAAAGCAGTGCGCGATGAATCACTGTACGCAGCCATGGTTGCTCAATATCGATGCGGATGAACGCCTCGATGAGGACTTCAGGGAAATCATGCCGAAGCTGCTCGACGCGCCACAGGATCTGGTCGGTTGGCGCATTCGACGGCGGCCCTATCTGATCGGCAACGGATACACACCCAAGCATGTCAGCGAGCGCTCGAATCTGCGCTTGGTACGGAAGGGCCGTGGAAGTTACGACCTCAATCAGCGCGTGCATGAGGGCATCGTTCCGTCCGGCAGGGTCAAGGATGCACCGCAAGGCAGCCTGCTGCACTATCGTCCGTTGCGTATCGACGACCAGATCCTCAAGGAGAACAAGTATTCGAGCCTCAAGGCGCAGCAGATCGTCGACTCAGGCAAGGGGCCGCGCTGCCTGCGCTTGGTGTTCAATCCAGTCGTCTATTTCTTCCGCTTGTATCTGTGTCATCGCCTTTTCCTGTGCGGCTTTCCGGGTTTCATTCAGGCCGCCACAGGCAGTATCTACTCATTCCTGACCGAGGCGAAAATCTATCAACGGCACGCGGAGCTGAAGCGGCCATCACGAGACAACATGGACGGGCAGAAGCCATGAGAGTGGTGCAGGTCCACTTCGGCACGGATGGAGGCTCGGAGCGTTTCTTCGTCAACCTGGTCAACGAGCTTCATCGGAATGGCGTCGAGCAAGCGGTGCTCATCAGGCCGCGCAGAGCCTGGCGAGCCGCCATCGATCCGGGTGTCGAAGTGCACGAGGGTGTGTTCCGCCGGATATCCCTTTCGCGCTTTTTCCTTGCGGCACGATTTCGCCGCTTGCTGGAGGCCAAGCGTCCGGATGCCATCATGGCTTGGATGCCGCGCGCGTGTCGGTTCATGCCCGCATGGCCGCACTGTCCGCGCATTGCGCGCCTCGGGGACTATCCTCCAAGACTGGACTACTTCACGAATATCGACCGCATCATTTGCAACACACCCGGCATCGTGGAGCGCCTCAGAGGGCTCGGGTGCGACAAGCCGATCGACGTCATCTCCAACTTCACGACGATCAAGATGGCTCCGCCGGTATCGCGCGCGAGCGTGACGACGCCGGAAAGCGCATTTGTGCTGCTTGGCGTCGGGCGTTTCGTGAGGATCAAGGGGTTCCACACGATGATCGAGGCGCTTCCCGGGCTGCCGGGCGCCATGGTGTGGTTGCTGGGAGATGGCGAAGAGCGCGCCAACCTCTGCAGACAGGCTGAGGAGTTGGGCGTGCTGGATCGGGTCCGGTTCCTGGGCTGGCACAAGAACCCGGCTGCCTACATGGCGGCTTGCGATGTCGTCTGTCTGCCAAGCACGCACGAGACTCTTGGCAACGTCATCCTTGAAGCATGGGCGGTCGGGAAACCTGTGATTGCCTCACGATCCAAAGGACCGTCATGGTTCATGAAAAATGAACGCGATGGTCTGCTTTTCGACATTGAGGATGTTGCGGGCCTGCAAACCGCGGTCACTCGACTCCAATCGTCTCCTTCCCTGACTCAGCAGATCGCGCTTGGCGGCGCTGAGACGCTGGCAAGGCAGTTCTCAAAGGACAGTGTGACCAGCGCGTTCATGAAAGTCCTGGGGCAGCGGTGCATGGCGGAGCCCACGGTCGTTCGTGGGCAGAGTTGACAACGGATCGGTTGCCGGCTCGCGTGTGGTCACGCCTCAAAGTGATGCGTGCTGCGGTTGTTCCGCCAGAGAATGGTCACGCGATGGAAGTTCGCAGCAACCGGCATGAAGCCCGCCTCAATCAGAATCGCATGGGTCTCAATGAAGGTATGGCGCTTCTCGATGCCACGCTCGGGACCGCAGTCCACGGCAACGTAGTCGAAACACTTGAGCAGCTCTCCGGCACCGCGGAGAACTTCGGGTTCTGCGCCCTCCGCTTCCACCTTGAATACCGCGGGCCTGCTCACCAAGTCCTCTGCGGTGAGCATCTCATCAAGCCGGACAGCCTTGATCTTCTTGACGGACACAAACGCGGCCATCTGGATCAGCGAGCTGTCCGCTGAGGCCGGCTTGGAATAGAACTCAAGAGTTGTCGACGTGTGCCAGAGGGCAAGCCTGTGCGTTGTGCGCCCCTCGGCCACAGTCGTGTAGGAGCTGAAGTTGTTCAAGTCACAGCAGGTGGCTTCCAGATCCTCTGGCTCGAATGCGATGTAATTCATTCCGGACGACCGCGCCCACAAACCCAATTCGCCGACGTTGGCGCCGCGGTCGACAAGAATCCCTCCAGAAACCTGTCCCAGGCGATTCAGGGAATAGTCGGAGGCGAGTTTTCCGACACCGCGCATGATGCCTCGCTTGGAGCGGTTGTGGCGTCTGCGTCGGCAGATGTGGAGCTTGGCGGTCGGGTCGCTGACGACGTAGACGCCTTTGTGGTTGGTCGGATGGAACCGGTGTGCCTTGCTCCGGATGAGGTTTTCCAGATTTGTGAGCAGGCAATAGAGCTTTGGCGAAAGCCAATTTCTGTTGCCGGAGATCAACTCGGTGAAGGGCATGGCAGTTCTGGTGACGGTTCGTCGGGTCACGATACGCAGGATGGCCACAGTGGCCAAAGCTGGCAGGGTTGCATCAATCGCAATGAGACGCGGCGTCTTCCGACTCAGGTCGCGGACTCATTCACGCCAATGTTCAGCGATCCAGGGAGCAGGCAGGGCCTTGCGCCAGTTGCCGTTGCTGCGACCGGCGAGGGCATCGGGTGGGTTCATCACGCCGTGGAAGATCAGGATGCGCGCGCCGGGAGGGATGGCGGGCGTGCGCCAGTAGCTCAGGGGCCAGGTCGGGATGCAGTGGTACTTGTAGCTGGCACACCAGGCGCGGTCCCAGTACGCAAGTTGGCCCAAGCTGTGAATCTCGTGGGACAAGTAGGTCTGTTCGTTGCGAAAACGCTGCCGGACGGCCTCGTGCTCGCGTCGGAACTTCTCCAGCACATCCACGTAAGCTCCGAGGCGCCAGCGATAGACCGAAGAATTGCCGGTTACACGCCATGGCCGCTTCCAATCATGGATGATCAGGAACTCGCCGGGCGCCTCGAAGAATGGTGTGAGCGCTCCCGTGATCACGACATCAAGATCGAGGAACAGCGCCGTTCCCTGCAGGCCGTACTGGTGTGCCGTGAAGGTGGTCAGCTTGGTCCAGCCCCGCTCGGGAATGCCGACGGGCAACTGGAGCGATGGAATGGGGAAGATCTCGACTTCGCTGCGAACGCCGGCGCCGCAGTCGGTGAGGCACACGAAGCGGAACGGTCCCGGCAAGTGGCGCGCCACCATGCCATAGAGCCGGTTCACATACTCGGGGCCGTACTTGGTGCCCCATTTCATGCACAGGATCACGCGCGATGTGTCTTCAGCGACGCTGTTCATCGGAGTTGAGAGCGACCACGTGCACAATCACTTTCGGCGTGCCGTACTGGCGAACGAGACGGCTGCGGAAGCACTCTAGACTGCATGCTGAACGCTGCAACCGCCTGCAGCCTTCCGGGCATAATGCGCGCACGCCGACGGAGGCCTGCTCATGAAGTGTGAAACGGGATGGAAATCTGTTGTGTTCGCGTTGCTCATGGTGGCCGCGGTGCAGGGGCAGAAGATCCGTCCACCGGTGCCTGAAGCGGCAGCGCGCTGCGGAGCGGAAGTGGGTTGGCGTTCGGACCTGGACGCCGCGCTCGCCGAGGCGAAGAGCACAGGCAGGCCCGTCTTCTGGTACGTGCCCACGGTGGCAGGCAGCCGCATGGACAGGAAGCCCGTCCTCGACATGTACATGCTGAGCGGGCCCTTTTCGATGCCGACTTTCAGCACGCTGATCGCGCGGCGCTGCATCGCGGTGAAGGCGGTTGCGAAGGGTGAAGTCGCCGCGAGGCTGGGCCTGAAGCCGCTCGAGTTCGTCGAGCCAGGCTTCGTGGTGCTGAACCCGGATGGCTCGCTGGTCGGTCTCGTGCAGAAGCTCAGCACGTTTCATGAAGGCTGGCTGGTGCTGCAGTTGCGTGAGCTTCTTCTGCGTTGCAAGGCACCTGCAGCACGCGAAGTGACGGAAGCGGCGGCTCAGGGCGACGCCCTGGCACACGGCCGCGCGCTGGTGGAGGAGGGAGCGTTTGCGGAAGCACTTGCTCCGTTGGGGAAGGCGCCCGCGAGCAGCGCGTGCGCGCTCCTCTTCGGGCGCGCGCTGATGGAGCTCGGCCGCGACGATGAGGCGAGCGCTGCGCTCACGCTCTCAACGAAGGACGCAGCCACGGCGACGGAATGGACCGCGCTCTCCCTGCGCCACGCACTGCTGCGCGGAGACCCGGCCGCGGTGCTCGGTGCGGCCATGCAAGCGCGCAGTGTCGCCACGCTCCCGGGCACAGCCGCTGCGCACGAGTGCACGTTGCTCGGCGCCGTGGTCTTGCGCACGCTGGGCCGCGATGCCCTTGCCATGGAGGCGTTCACAGCCCTTGCCGCGGCGACGCCCGAGGATCGCTGGACGCGCAAGGCCGCCGCAGAGGCAGAGCGCCTGGGCCCCTTCACCCGCGGTTTCGAGGTGTTTCAGCGTCTGCCTGCGCAAGCCATGAGGAGTGCGCTGGATGGCACGCGCGTGCCGTGCACGGAAGCAGACGCCCCACTGCTCGCGCGCGCCTCTGTGGAACTGCTGCTCCGCACCCAGCGCGCGGATGGCTGCTGGGACGACAGCAACTACGACTTCGGTGGCACGGATTCGTTGCCAAACGTGTATGCCGCGGGCACGGCTATCGCGGCCATGGCGCTCCATCGTGCGCGCGCCATTGATCCCGCACGCTGCGATGCGGCGGTCGCAAAGGCTCTCGCGTGGCTGGGCAATCCCGCGCACTACGCGCTGGACGACAAGGACGAGATCCTCTGGGCGCACTCATGGCACGCGGAAGCGCTCGTGGCGTTGCGTGGAAGCTCCACGGCGGGTGTGAAGGACGCAGCCCTGCGCGGTGCTGTGCAGGCTCTGCTCAATCAGGAGTTGAAGGGCGGAGGCTTCCGGCATGAATACCCGAACCCATTCGCAACAGCTTCGGCCTTGCTCGCCCTTGAACACCTGAAGGCAGCGGGCGCACATGTCCCGAAGGATGTGTTGCGTGGGTCCGCAGAGAAACTCGCGGCCACGCGCGGTGCGGATGGGACCTTCGCCTACAACTCCGGGCGCAAGGGGGGCAGTGCTCCGGAGTTCAGTGCGGGCAGGAGCCCCATCTGTGAAGCGGCGTTGCTCGCCACTGGATTCTCGGATCAGAAGCGGCTCCTGGCGGCGATCCAGTTGGCGGAACAGCATCACCAGAATCTCGAGCGTGTGCGCAAGTACGACGATCACGCGGACCGCTTTGGCAACGGCGGATTCTTCTTCTGGTACGCACTGCAAGGTCGGCTGACAGCCATCGAGGCGCTCACGGATGCGAGCACACGTGCGGCCGCGAAGGCGCGCTTGCGGCAGCTCGTGCTTGCGCTGCCGGAGATCGACCTTGGTTTCGTGGACAGCCACGAACTCGGAAAGAGCTACGGCACCGCGATGGGACTCTTGTGCCTCCTTGGCACGGAAGTGGAGAAGCCATGATGAACGGCAACGACAAGCACAAGGTCAACCGTGCGAGTGCGACAAGCTGTGGCATGTTCGTGCTGCTGCTCATTGCCTCCAGCCCGCTGCAGGCGCAGAACGCGGTGAACGATGCGTACCTCGTGAAGCTCTACAAGGAACTGCACGCCAAGCCGGAACTTTCGCTGCAAGAGACGGCGACGTCGGCGCGCATGGCGCAGGAATTGCGCGCTCTCGGTTACAGCGTCACGGAGAAGGTGGGAGGCAACGGTGTCCTTGCGGTGCTCGCCAATGGCGACGGCCCGGCGATCTGGATTCGCAGCGACATGGATGCGCTCCCGGTCACTGAAGAGACGGGGCTCGCCTACGCGAGCAAAGTGCGCGCCCTCTCGCAGGCGGGCGTGGAAAGTGGTGTCATGCATGCCTGTGGTCACGACGTTCACATGGCGGTTGCCGTGGGCACCGCTGCGGAACTCATGCGCCTGAAATCCGCGTGGAGCGGCACGGTGGTGTTCATCATGCAGCCTGCCGAGGAACTCGTGGCCGGAGCGCGCGCCATGCTGGCGGACGGACTTCTCGCGCGCGTGCCCGTGCCCGCGACGATTCTCGCTGAACATGTGGACGCAGCTCTTGCTGCCGGCCGCGTGAGCATCACACCGGGGCCGATCTTCGCCTGCGTGGACAGTGTGGACATCACCGTGCGCGGTGTGGGCGGCCACGGCGCTTATCCACACAAGACGCGCGACCCGGTGGTGCTCGCGGCCAACATGATTCTCCAGTTCCAGACCATTGTTTCGCGGGAGAACTCGCCTCTCGATCCCGCGGTGGTCACGGTGGGCTCCATTCATGGCGGAACCAAGCACAACATCATCGGCGAAGAAGTGAGGTTGCAACTCACGGTGCGCTGCTACCGCGAAGAGGTGCGCGCGAAGATTCTTGCAGCCATCCAGCGCATCGCCGAGCACACGGCGCGCGCAGCAGGCATGCCGGAGGATCGCCTTCCGGTTGTGCATGTGCGGAAGGAGGAAAGCCTCGGCGCGCTCGTGAATACACCTGAGTATGCGGAGCATGCGCGCGGGGTGCTCGAAAAGGCGCTGCCAGGCGGGGCCAAAGATGTCGTGCGTCAGGCGCCAGAGATGGGTGCCGAGGACTTCGCGGAGTTCGGACGCGCCGTGCCAGCGGCGAGGCTGCTCATGTTCCGGCTGGGAAGCGTGGCACCCGATTCCGTCGCGGCCGCAGAGGCGGGTGGCCCCGCGTTGCCCTCCATCCACAGCCCGCGTTACGCGCCGCTGCCCGCACCCACCATCCAGACAGGCGTGCGCGCCATGACGGCGCTCGCGCTCGACGCACTGAAGTCGCATTGAGTTCGCGGCTAGACTGCGGTCCATGAACACCGATCCTGCGGTGGTGGTGACTCGCGACGGCGGCCTCGTGACGGTGACGCTCACGCGGCCCGAGCGTCTGAACGCCCTCACTTTCGGCAGTTACCGCGCCCTCGCGGACTTCTTCGTCGCCGAAGGCGCGAACGACGCCACGCGAGCCATCATCGTCACTGGTTCAGGCAAGGCCTTCTGCAGCGGCGGCGATGTGAAGGAGATCATCGGCGCGTTGCGTGGTGCGGACATGCGCACCACGCTCGAGTTCGCGTGGCTGACAGGCGAACTCATTCGCAACATGCGCCGCTGCGACAAGCCGATCATTGCCGCCATCAACGGCGCCTGCGCCGGAGCGGGAGCAGTCATCGCGGCCGCGTCGGACTTCCGCATTCTCGCGGAAGGTGCAGGCATCAGTTTCCTCTTCTCGAAGGTCGGGCTTACCGGTGCTGACATGGGCGCCGCGTGGCTCCTGCCAAGGCTCATTGGTCAGGCGCGCGCAACCGAGATCCTCATGCTCGGCGAGAAGGTGGATGCCGCACGCGCGCTGGACATGGGGCTCGTGAACGAAACTGCGCCCGCCGCCGAAGTGCTCGCTGCATCGTGGCGTCTCGCGGAGAAACTCCTCGCACTGCCGCCGCTCGCATTGCGCGTCACCAAGCGCATGCTCAACAACGAGTGGAACATGGACCTCGATTCCGCCATCGAGTCGGAGGCGCAGGCCCAGGCATTGCTCATGCTGGGCCGCGATCACACGGAGTTCTTTGAAGCCTTCATGGGCAAACGGCCGCCGCGTTTCGAGGGTCGCTGAGATGGATTTCACACTCGCACCAGCGGATGAAGCGCTGCGCCTCCGCGCAGAGCACTTCGCGCGCGAAGTGTTGGAACCCCGGGCGCGTGCCGCCGACGAACAGGCCTGCTTCGACCGCGAGGTGCTCGCGCTTTATGGTGCATCCGGATTGCTTGGCGCACAGATTCCGCGCGCGCTCGGGGGCGCTGGTCTGAGCCACCTCCAGTTCGCGCTCAGCATGATCGAACTCGGGGCCGTGGATTCCTCCTGGCGCGGCTTCGGTACTGTGCAGAGCGCGCTCTGTGGGCAACTCCTTCTCGCCAACGCCACGCCCGCGCAGCAGCAAGCATGGCTGCCCGATCTCGCTGCAGGCAAGCGCATCTTTGCCTACGCCCTCACGGAGCCGGAGTCTGGAAGTGATGTGACAGCGCTCGCAACGGAAGCAGTCCGCGACGGCGACGGTTGGCGCCTCAACGGAGAGAAGATCTGGATCACCAACGGCGGCATTGCGGATGTGATCCTCGTCTTTGCGACCACGGATCGCGCAGCCGGCAAGCGTGGCGTCTCCTGCTTCGCCGTGCGGGGCGATGCAGCCGGGCTCACCAGCTCGCGCATGGAGGGTGAGCATCTCGGGCATCGTGGTGCCGACCATGCACGACTCCGTTTGAAGGATGTCCGCGCCACAGCCGCAGATCTGGTCGGCCCATTGAACGACGGCTTCAAGGTGGCGATGTCGGGGCTTGAGCACGGCCGTCTCGGAGTCGCATCCGGCGCCGTCGGCATCCAACTCGGCTGCTTCCGCGCTGTGCGGGAGTTCCTGCGCACGCGGCGCCAGTTCGGCCAACGCCTCGGGGATTTCCAGCTCCTGCAAAAAGAGTTGGCAGACATGCACGTACGCCTCGAAGCGACGCGGCTGCTCACGCTCCGTGCTGCGGCCACGCGCGATGCCGGAGGCGACAACCGCCACGAGGTCTCGGTGGCGAAGTATGCAGCCTGCGAAGCGGCAGTGAAAAGCGCAGATGCCGCCGTGCTGCTCTTCGGTTCGCGCGGCTACAGCACAACCGCGTCCGTTGGCCGCTATCTCCGCGATGCGAAGGGTTTGCAGATCTACGAAGGCACCGCCCAGATCCAGAGCCTCCTCATCGGCCGCCACCTCATCGGCCGCGAGTGACCGCAGCGGGCGCGCTACCGCCCGCTGCGCTTGGGGGTGATCCCGCCTCGCAGAGCCGCTCGGAGGCACTCGAAGGCTCTGCTCGGCGGGACCCCACGCGCTTCGCGGGCGACAGACGAGGCGCAAGTGGCAAGCGTAGCGGTGCGGGTGACCGGGGGTCGGCGTCACGCGGCACTGCTGGGGTGTCAGTACGTCGCGAGGACGCTGAAGCTGTCGAAGGCGGGGCTTTGGTTGGTGAGGTGATTGCCGCGGAGAGTTGTGCGCGTGCGGAAGTAGCGGCGGCCGGAGAGCTGCGGTGTCGTGGGGAACATCGGATTGTGCAGCGCCTGCGGCGTGGTGGTGATGTTCGGAGACAGGCCCTGCGCGAAGGTGATCATTCCCGTCGTGGCGCCCAGAGGCGTCGTCGGATTCAAGAGAGCGCTGGCGCCTTCGACCTCGATGCGAACGGAGGCACCCGCCGGCTGCGCATTCAGTGCGGGTGTGGTCGCGAAGGAGAGGTAGATCGGTGCATGGGGCGCAGGCACGCCGCAGTCCCTGAACAACGAGCGCGCTGACGCCTCGAGATTCATGAACGTGAAGCGCATGTGATAGACCTCAAGGCCTGCCGACGCTGCGACCGTTGCGGCGGGTCCGCCAATCAGGCGGCGCACGGGATTGAAGGACGTTGCGAGCAAGCGGTTCATGTTCAACGCGCTCACCGTGTTCGGTGCGGTGCGCTGTTCGAGCACGAGGTTGCCTGCGCCGCCTCCCACACCCATGTAGTCGAAACATGGATTGAGCACCGGAAACGGAAAGAAGTTGCTGAAGGTCGATGTGGTGCTGTAGATACTCGTGTTCACGACGCGCACGCCACCTGTCCCGCCCAAGGGATTCATGTTGGCGGGATCAGGTGCCTGCCATGTCGGTTGGTCGTAGTTGTAGTTGTAGACCGCACTCATGCCGATGGAGCTGTTCGGGATCATGGATGCTTGCGCAAGGGTCTGCCCGCACCACATGGTGAAGCCCGGGTAGTTGGCGCCGAGCACGGTGTTGGCGAAGGGGCCCCACTCGACAAGTTCCAGCGCAGCGCGCGGAAGCCCGAGATCTACCGCCTCATAGAGATGCATGATGCGGCTGCCACCGTTGGGATTGATGCCGGGTCCCAGATTGTTCGTGGGTGTGTCGAAGGGCGAATACACGCCGCCAGTCCAGATGGGGACGGGTTGCACCGTCACCTGCCAGCGTGTGCCGAGTCCGGCGGGATTCCCCTGCCAGGTTGCGAGTGGCGAACCAGTGAGCGGCAGCCCCGCGAGCATCCCCGCCTGCGCCGGAGCGTTCCACAAAGCCGGGCTGAACTGCGCCATGAAGGTGGCGTCGCGCCCGAGCTGGTCGTTGAAGTTCTCGTCGGTGGTGAAGAGCGGGCTGCCGACCTGCGCCGTGAAAGCTGCGCTCAGTGTCGATGAACCATGTGACTGGTTGAGAGTTACATCGTGCACGCCTGCGGGAAGCGCCGGCGCGGTGCAGTGGATCACCTGGTCCGAGAGGACCACGGCGCCCGCTGCGGGCACGCCGCCGATGAGCACGTTGGGTGCATCACACTGGAAGTTGTTGCCCGTGATGACCAGTGCGAGTCCGCCGCCCGTCGGCCCCGTCGCAGGTGCCACTGTCGCGAGCACTGGCCCGCCACTGAAGAGATCCGCTGCGGCGGTGAGTGTGAATCCCAGCGGTGCGGAGGGATTACCGACACAGGCTTGCAGCGCCACCGGTCCGCCGAAGCTGTTCGGGAACCAGACGGTGACCGCGAATTGAGGGGCGAGGATCGAGAGACCACTGAAGGGACTCGTCGGATCGAACCCGTTCAGCACCAGTGCGAAGCCACAGCCCGTGGTGGCGAGATCCAGTGTCTGTGCGCCAAACGTGTGTGCGCCGACAGCCACGTGCCCTACCGCGAGCGCAAAGGGCACCGCGGCAA
The DNA here is from genome assembly GCA_005790545.1 of Planctomycetia bacterium. Taxonomy (GTDB): domain Bacteria; phylum Planctomycetota; genus SXUL01. The sequence goes on from SXUL01000021.1 coordinate 22,989, forward strand.
CCTGATTGGTGCTGATCACGACCGTGCCGAGACCTCCCGCCGGGTTGATACCCACCGCGACGGGAAAAGGACCGCTGGTGCCGAGCCCGTTCACGAGCAAGCGGGCTTCGGGAGAGTTCGGCTGCTGGGCGAGCCCCATGGCCGCAAGCGCAAACATGATGATCAGAGTTGGACTTCTCATGGCCTGATGGAGAGTCAGACTGCCTGGGTGACAAAGGCAGCCTCTAGCCCCCATCATGACTGCTGGCACCTCTTCCGCAAACAGCGAAAATTTGGATTTTACAACCTGGAATCGCCCTGTCGGAGCGAACCCGTACGCCCAGCGCGGGTTGCGCGGCGGGCACTTACGGCAGCGGTCGAGATGACGAGTTTCGATTTGGCACGAACCGGATCGGCTCAAGCCAGCCGACTCTTCCGGATGCCGTAGATGAGATAGACGAAGACGCCGATGGCGAGCCAGATGACGAAGCGCAGCCAGTTGGAGGACTCGAGCCCGAAGATGAGGCCGATACAGGCGAGGGCCGAGATGATGGGTGTGAAGGGGTAGCCCGGCACGCGGAAGGGGCGCGGGCGATCAGGATCACGCTGACGCAGCACGATCACACCGATGGACACCAGCACGAACGCGAAGAGCGTGCCGATGTTGGTGAGCCCGATGGCCTGATCCGGTGTGAGCAGCGAACAACTCAGAGCCACCACAATGCCCGTCACCCAGGTGTTGAAGGCCGGCGTCTGGAAGCGCGGATGAACGCTCGCGAACTTCTTCGGCAGCAAGCCATCGCGGGCCATTACGTAGAAAATGCGCGTCTGACCGAGTTGGAAGACGAGCAGCACCGCAGCCATTGCAACCACCGCGCCAAAGGCCATGGCCGTCGATGCACCGGTCATGCCGATGTGCTCGAACGCCATGGCCAGCGGATCGTTGCCTTCGAGTTTGTCCCACGGAACGATGCCGGTCAGCACCAGTGCCGCGGCGATGTAGAGCACGGTGCAAAGAACGAGCGACCAGATCATGCCGCGCGGCAGATCCTTCTGCGGATTGCGGCACTCTTCGGCGGATGTGCTCACGGCATCGAAGCCGATGTAGGCGAAGAACCCGAGCGCCGCACCATGCCAGACCCCGGTGAAGCCGTTGGGCATGAAGGGCTGCCAGTTCTTCGGATCCACATGCCCGAAACCGAGGGCGATGAAGACGCCGACCAACAGCACTTTCAGCACCACCATGGCGGTGTTCATGCGTGCGCTCTCGCGGATGCCGCGCACCAGCAGCACCGTGAGCAAGAGCGTGATCGCCATGGCCGGCAGATTCACCCCCAACACCGCAGCGCCAAAGAAGGGCAGGGTCACGCGCGGCGCGGCGGCAAAGGCATCAAGCACTTGGCGAGCAGAAGTTGCCAGAGCGGCTGGATCGGGACGTGCACCCGTTGCCTTGGCCACGAGGTCTGCCGCAGCGGCGGGGTCGGCGAGAGTGCTGGTTGCCTCCGCCACCCGCGCTGTTGCCGTCTGAAAGTTGGTGCAGAGCCAGTCCGGAACGTGCCACGCCCCGTCACTCAGTCCTCGCAGCAACGCATTGAAGTAGTCGGCCCAAGCTTGCGCCACATACACGTTGCCGATGGCGTACTCGACGAGGAGATCCCAGCCGATGATCCAGGCGATGAGTTCTCCGAACGCGACGTACGAATAGGAGTAGGCGCTGCCGGCCACGGGAAACATGGCCGCGATCTCGGCGTAGCAGAGCGCCGCGAAGCCGCAGGCCACCGCCGTGAGCGCGAAGCTCAAGCTCACCGCGGGTCCGGCGCCGACGAAGAGCGAACCATCGCCGAGCGTGCGCCCGGTGATCATCTCCTTGATGGAGGAGAAGAGACCCGCACCGATGATGGCGCCGACGCCGAGCATGGTGAGGTCGAAGGCGCCAAGAGTCTTCTTGAGGCCCGTGCCGTGTCCGCTTTCGCGGAGCGCAGCGTCCATGGACTTCCTGCGGAAGAGGTTCATGGGGGCGGATTCTATGAGCGCGCGCGGGATAGCATGGCCGCGTCATGGAACGCGAGGACCACACGAGCTGGACCCTGGTGGGGCGCGCGGCGGCCGGGGAGGCCGGTAGTCGTGAGGCTTTTGCCCGCGTTTATGGCCATGTGATCTCCGCCTACCTCTCGGCCCGCTGGCGCAAGCCCCCGCAGCACGAAGAAGTGCTGGATGCGGTGAACGAGGTCTTCCTGCAGTGCTTCAAGGAGGGTGGCGCGCTGGGGTCGGCAGAGCAGCGGCGGGCGGGGGGCTTTCGCGCCTATCTCTATGGCGTCACGCGGAATGTTGCTGGCAGTCTGCGTCGCCGCGGGACGCATGAAACACAGCCGGAGGAGGATGCGCCGGAGCGTGCAGACTCCGAGATTTCCCCCTCGCAGACGTTCGACCGTGCCTTTGCAGAGGCAATCACGAGAGAAGCGCGCTACCTCATGTCCGTGTGGGCCGTCACGGACAGCGCTGCGGCGACACGCCTGAAGGCCCTCGAACTTATGTACGAGGAGAGCCTGCCCAGCCGCGAGGTGGCCGCGCGGCTTGGTCTTGAACCAGAGGCTGTCTACCCGTTGCTCAGCCGCGCGCGAAAAGACTTCAAGGCCGCGCTTCTGCAGGTGATGGCCGAGCGACATCCCGGCGAGACCCGGCCTGAGATCGAACGCCGCTGCGTCGATGTTCTGGGTGCATTGGCGCGACGCTGATGGGTATTGAGGCGAGGACGGGAAGAGGATGCAGAGGTCGCGTCGGTCCAGGACGCTGTGAACGCGTGAGCAAGAATGGCTTGACGCCCTAGGTTCAAGCGGCACAAGAGGTTTTGCCGCAACACCACCAGAATCCGTAAAACCCGAGTTCGCTGCCGGAAATCCACCACTTTTCTTGTCAGGAAACGGCGCGCCGTTCTAATGGTGGTGGCAGGAGGGGCCGCCCGGGAATCGGGTGAGGCCTCTTCTGGATCTGAAGTGCGACGTTTCCGCCGGAACGCAAAGGGTTCTCAAAGTTCCGGTGGGTGCGAAGTGCTGCGGATGCAGAAGAGACTGATCCGGAACCCGGGCGGCCAGCGCCTCTAGCTGTCACCACAACTGACACGCACGGCACCATGCGCTCATGTCCTGCCGCCGTGCTTCGCTGATCGCACGCAGCGTCTCTTGCTGCCATTTCTCGGGCCATGTCCGCAGCGGCGTTCTGCGTCGTCCATGTAGACGCATTCGCGTCGCGCGGGCCTGCCGCGCGGAAGCCTTCGGGAGCGGAGCGGGCGGCGATTGATTGCAGCTCGCACTACAATCGTGGCTCGTGCGGCTGGAGTGCGCACTCCCATGAATCCGAGTCCGTTCTGGAATCCCAAGGTCGAGAGTCTCACACGTCCGGAGCTTGACGCACTGCAGGTAGCGAAGCTCAGACGGGCTGTGCGCCATGCCGTGGAACGCAGCCCGTTTCACCGGCGGAAGCTCGAGGCGGCGGGCGTGACAGGGGAGTGCATCAGGAGCCTCGCGGACTTGCGGCGCATTCCATTCACAACGCGCGAGGAGTGGATGAGTTGCCAGGCATCGACGCCGCTCTTCGGAGACCTTCTCGCGCACCCGCGCGAGAAGGCCATCCGCTATCACCTCACCAGCGGCACCAGCGGCAAGAACCCGCTGCGCGTGCTCGACTCGCGTCGCGACTGGCAGTGGATCGCCGAGTGCTGGGCGGTCGGCTTCTGGGGTTTCGGCGTGCGTCCGGCGGATACGGTCTTCTTCGCCTTCAGCTATGGCTCGTTCATCGGGTTCTGGGGTGCGCACTACGCCTGCGAGAAGATCGGCGCGCTCACGCTGGCCTCCGGCAACATGCCGACGGACATGCGTGTGCGTCAGATCCTCGAGATGGGCGTGACCACGGTTTGCGCCACGCCCACTTACGCGCTGCGACTCGCGCAATCCGCTGCGGAACAGGGGCTCGACATCAAGGGCAGCGCGGTGAACAAGGTGATCGTGAGCGGCGAGCCGGCGGGCAGCATCCCGGAGACGAAACGGCTGATCGAGGAAGCTTGGGGCGCAAAGGTGGCGGACACCGCGGGCATGACGGAACTCGGCACCATCTGCATGTTCGAGTGCAGCCATCAGCCGGGCGGCATGCACATCATCGAGGATCACTTCCTTGAAGAAGTGCTCGATCCCGAGACGGGCATGCCGGTCGCGTACGGCGAACGTGGTGAGCGCGTCGTCACATCCTTCGGGCGCGAGATGATTCCGGTGCTTCGCTACCGCACGCGGGATCTGGTGGAACGGGTGCCTGCCGCGCGCTGTGGCTGCGGTCGCGTTTATGACATCTACGCCGGCGGCATTCTCGGTCGCGTGGATGACATGTTGCTCATTCGCGGCACCAACGTGTATCCGCGCGCCATCGAGAGCATCGTGCGCTCGCATCCGGAAATCGACGAGTTCCAGATCGTGGTGGCGAAGGCAAACGACATTGACGAGATCACGCTGCGTGTGGAGTTGAAGCCGGGCACTGCTGATGGCTGGCCCGCGCTCGAGAAACAGCTGCACTTCGATCTCAAGGAGGCGCACGAAATGCTGCGCTTCAATGTGGAGCGAGCGGCGGATGGCAGTTTGCCGCGCTTCGAACTGAAGGCACGTCGTGTTGTGGACCAGAGGAAGAAGTCATGACGGAAATGAAGGACATGCTGGGCCGGCCCGCGACGGCCATGGAAGCGGAACTCCTCGATGTGCACGCACGCCTGCTCCACCTCGCGCAGCGCACGGATCTTCCGCCCTGCGTGGCTTCAGGCTCAGAGGCCGCCCTCGCGCTCACTTGGCAGATGGCCAACGATCTCGGGTTCGCCGTGGACGGTTCGGCACGCTGAGCGGAGCCAAGGTCCCTCGGGGCCATGGGTTAGAGCGAGGGCACCGCGGCAGGAATGGCAACGAAACTGCTTGTCAGCGGAGCATGGTTCTGGGTCCTGTTCATTCCTCGCTGATCCCGCGGGTTTCCCGCACTTTTCTGCTTGCCGCAGCCGCTACGGCCGACCTATACTCGGACTCGCGAGCACCGCCTTCTGCGCTGCTCAGCCCGCTGCCGAGAGCATCGCTCCGGCAGCCTGATCGCTTACCTGGTGTGCGGCGCCAGCCTCCCATTCGCTGGCGCCATTCATCCCGCGGGAGGTGCTGCCAGCGCCCCCCGCGGTTCTTTTTTCCGCGCGAGGCGCCACGATCAGTGCACAGCTTCGCCGTCGATCTCGATGACGGAACCGGGCTCGAACAGGCCGGTCACACCGATGAGGATCATGGCGGGATAGACCGGACCGAGTTCCTGCTGCCAGATTGCGCCGATGGCTTTGAGTTGCGTCTGGTACGCGGCGACATCCGTCACATGAATCTTGAGTTTCACGAGATCCACAGGGGTGAAGCCCGCTGCACCGAGAGTGCCGCGCAGGTTTTTGAGCGTCTGCCGGATCTGCGGCAGCAGTTCGCCGGGTGAGACGATGCGTCGCTGTTCATCAAAGGCCACATGGCCCCCGAGCACGAGGCGCCTCCCTCCCGTCACAAGAGCGGCATCGGAGTATCCCCTTGGGGGAGTTGCACCGGGCAGATTCACAAAGCGGATCTCGCTCATGCCGCGATGCTATCCGCGAGTTCCGGACACGGAGCGCGGGTAGCCTCCAGCTGCGCGAGGTACACCCCATGGCATGGATCGGTCTTGTGAGCGAAGCAGCGGCTGAAGGACGAGTGGCAGCGAGCTACGCGGCGGCGCGGCACAGGGCGGGCAGGGTCTACGGCATTGTGCGGCTCATGAGTCCGAACCCTGACGTGCTGGACGCCAGCATGGCCTTCTACATGAAGCTCATGAAGGGTCCGTCGCCTCTGTCGCGACGGGAGCGCGAACTGCTGGCCGTGGTCGTGTCCGCGTCCAATGAGTGTCGCTATTGAATGCTGGCGCACAGTGACGACCTCCGGTCGGAGGGCATGGACGCGGCCATGGTGGGCAAGGTGCAGCACGGGTGGCGGAACGCCGGACTGGCCGCCCGGGAGAGCGTGCTCGCAGCGTTTGCTGAACAGCTCACTCTGGAGCCCGGTGCGATGTGCGCAGCGGACCTCGCTCCATTGCGGGCGCAGGGCTTGGACGACCGTGCCATCCACGATGCAGTGCAGGTCATTGGCTACTTCAACTACATCAATCGCGTGGCGGACGGGCTGGGGCTCGAGCTTGAGCCGGACATGGACCCACCTACAACATGATCCGGCGGGACAACGGTCCCGCGTTCCCTTTGAGCAACACCCGCATCATTGCCCTCATTGATCTTCTCGGCGACGAGAACACGGCTGTGGCCCGCGCCGCTCGCACGGAGCTGATGCGCGCCGGGCGCACGGCCCTTGAGGCCATCGAAGCGGCCGCATCTGCAGATGGTCCGCGCCTGCGCCTGCGTGCCCGACAGCTGCTCGATGTCGTGCGCACCACGGTGGCCACCGAGGATCTGGCCGCGCTTCTCGCCACAGGCGAGCCGGACCTCGAAACCGCGCTCGTCCTGCTGGCGCAAACGGAGCATCCCATCCTGCGCGCCGATGAGGTCGGTGCCGCGCTCGATGAACTCGCGCATGGCGTGAACGTCGCGAAACGTGCCATGAATGGCCCGGAGGCGAGCGTGCACGCGCTCGTGCACGAGCTCTTCGCAGTGCGCGGGTTCAGTGGGCGCGCGGCCGAATTGGAACAGATCGAGAGCAGCCTCATCGATGAGGTGTTGCGGACGCGCCGTGGCATCCCGGTGAGCCTCGCTGCCGTGGCGATGCTGGTCGGACGACGCTGTGGGCTCAGCATGGCGGGCATCGGCACGCCGGGCCATTTCCTCGTGCAGATTGGCGATGGGTCCCGGCAGCATGTGCTTGATGCGTGCAGCGGCAAGCTGCTTACGCGGGCCGCCTGCCGGGCGCTCCTCGCGGGCTTCCGTATCGAATTCAAGGATGAGTTCCTTGCCACGGTCCCGGACAAGGAGCTTTTGAAGCGCACGCTGCGCAATCTGCATCGCCTGCACATGGGACGCGAGGATGACGTGCGCGTGCAACGCGTGCGCACGCTGCTCGCCGCCGCGGGCGAACAGGTGCCCTGATGCACGAGGATCTCCTTGCATTGCGTGGCCAGTTCCCGATCCTCGAGCGCAGCGTCTACATGAACTCGAACAGCCTCGGCGCCATGCCGCGGGGTGTGTTCAATGCCATGGAGTCGTTTGCCAGCACTTGGGCGACGCGGGGTGTCCGCGCCTGGCACGAAGGCTGGTGGGAGATGCCGGTCACCACGGGCAATCTCCTCTGCGACATCCTGCATGCGCCTCACGGCAGCATCAGCATGCATCAGAACGTGACCATTGCCGAGGCGGTGTTGCTTTCCAGCTTCGAGTTCACGGGCCGCCGCAACAAGATCGTCTACGAAGCGCTCAACTTTCCCTCGGTGATGTACATCATGGAGGAGCAGAAGCGCCGCGGCGCGCGCATCGTGGAAGTGCCGGGCACGGACGACGGCATTGGTGTGCCCATCGAACGCCTTCTCGCCGCCATCGACGAGGAAACGCTGCTTGTTCCGGTGTCCCATGTGCTCTTCCGCTCGGCCTTCATCCAGGATGCGCGTCGCATCGTTGAGCGGGCTCATGCGGTGGGAGCGCGGGTCATCCTCGACATCTATCAGGGCGCGGGCACGGTGCCGGTGGATCTCGTGGCGCTCAACGTGGACTTCGCCGTCGGCGGGTCGGTGAAGTGGCTCTGCGGCGGTCCGGGTGCGGGCTATCTCTACGTGCGTCCGGATCTCGCACGTGATCTTCAGCCTGCTTTCACAGGCTGGCAAGCGCACGCGCGGCCCTTCGCCTTCGAGGCTGGCGCCATGAGTTGGGGCGATCCGGAATACCGCTTTCTCAACGGCACGCCTCACATCCCCGCGCTCTACGCCGCGCAAGAGGGCTACAAGATCATTCGCTCCATCGGCACGCAGAAGATTCGCGAGCGCTCGCTGCACCTCACGGACTTGCTGCTGGCGGAAGCTGCCGAGGCGCGCATTCCGGTGTGTTGCCCGCAGCGGAAAGAGGAGCGCGGCGGCACGGTGGCCCTTGCGCCGCGGCAGGCCGAACGTCTCTGTCAGGAGCTCCTGAAGCGCGAAATCGTGGTGGACTACCGGCCGAAGTCGGGCGTGCGTGTGAGCCCGCACTTCTACAACACAGAAGACGAGTGCCGGACCGTCGTGCGCCAAGCGGCGGAAATCCTGAAGGCGTTGCCCGATGCCTGAGCCGCGGCTCATCGACATTTCGCGCGTCATCAACGAGTCCACCGCCGTCTGGCCGGGCGATACGACGTTTTCGCGTCGCGCAGTGATGGCCATGTCCGCGGGCTGCTCCTGCGACGTGAACACCTTCACCTTCTCGGCGCATACGGGCACCCATGCGGACAGTCCCCGGCACTTTCTTGCGCAGGGCGTGGATTCTGCCGCCAGCGCGCTGGATCCGTACGTCGGGCGCTGCCTCGTGGTGGCCGCCAGCGATCCTCGTTGCGTGCGTCCGGAGGATCTCGTCGGCATCGACATCCGGACCGAGGAGCGCATCCTCTTCAGGACTCCACGCGCGCTCCGCGATGATGAATGGTGTGATGACTTCGCGTTTCTTGCACCGGAGGCGGCAGCGCTGCTCGCCGAAGGCGGCGCGCGGCTCGTGGGCCTCGACACCCCGAGCGTGGATCCGATGACCTCGAAGACCCTCGCTGCCCACAAGCTCCTCGCCGCGCGGGGAGTGGCCATCCTCGAGAGTCTTTGCCTCGACCATGTAGCGCCGGGACGCTACGAACTGTTCGCGTTCCCGTTGCGCATCCAGGGCGCTGATGCTTCGCCGGTGCGAGCCGTGTTGCGCACGCTCGGCTGAACCCGCGTGTTGCGCCCGACCTCCGTCAGCGCAGGAGGCCAAGGCGGCCGGGTTGACAGATCACCCGAAAGTGCGCACGCTCTTGGTGCCACGGGTGTTTCTCATTGCCGGTGCGGGCAATGCGGTGCACCTCCAACCATCTTGAGGACCAAATCATGGATCCACTGCTTGAAGTCTCATTGCGTTGGGCTCACGTGCTCGCAGGCATCTGTTGGATCGGCCTGCTCTACTTCTTCAACTTCGTGAATGTGCCCTTCCAAGGCACCATCGACCCGGCTACCAAGAAGGTGGTCAATCCACAGATGCTCTCTCGTGCGCTGTGGTGGTTCCGCTGGGCAGCCATGCTGACCATGCTCATCGGGCTCTACCTCTTCATTGCGCTCTACATGAAGAAGCCCGAGGACGGCGGACTCATGCGCGAGGTCGGCAAGGAGGGCCTCTCCCAACGCGCCAATTCCATCATGATCGCCATGACGCTCGCTCTCGTCATGTGGTTCAACGTCTGGTTCATCATCTGGCCGAACCAGAAGAAGATCATCGCGGGCATGCTTTCCGGCAACGCCGCGCCGCCGGAGTGCGCGAAGCGTGCGCTCATGGCCAGTCGCTTCAACTGCTACAGCTCGGGACCGATGTTGTTCCTGATGATCGCGGCGCCTCACGGCGGCGGCCTTGATCTCACAGGCCACGTGGTTGCGTTTGTGGTGCCCTTGCTCGTCATTCACCTCGCCATCAAGGCGAGTGGCGGCGTGGGCAAGCCCGTCTGACCGTCGCGCTCAGCGTGCCTTGAAGGTGAAGTCGAGAGTGGCGGCCCCCTTGGCCGCCACTTCCATTTCCTGACGCTGTGTTCCGAGGATCGGATGCAGTGCAGCAAGGGTGTAGCGACCGGGGGGGAGCGGTGGCAATGTGAAGCGTCCGTCCTCGGCGGTGACGACGAAGAACGGATGCGGCAGCACGTGAATCCAGCCCAGCATCCACGGATGCAGATTGCAGCGTGCCGCAATGGAAAGCTCGGGCTCCTTGAACTGCAGGACCTTCTCGTGTCCCGCGGTCTGCAGCGTGAAGTTGGAGCCCTGCGCACTGGCGGAGGTGTTCACGTTATGGGCGGTGCCGTCCGCGGAGAGGAAGCGCAAGGGTTGGCGCGCCCGCACGGCGAGCACATGGGGCTCGTAGCGGCAGTTGCGGTTGGCCATGACGGCAGGTTCCTGAACCCACGGCCAGACGAAACCCTCGAGGCCTTTCTCCACGTACACGAGGACGTCCCGGAGTGCGCCCTCGCTCACGACGACTTCTTCACTCAGCGCGGGAGCGGAACTCTTCCCGTTGCACCATGCATCGCTGGACATGCCGAGTTCGAAGCGCTTCGGCGGGGTGCCCTCGAAGCGGATGGTTCCGCTTGCCGTACCGGCGTTCGCGAGGTCCGGCAGGCGCGGCGTCTGCTCCGGGAATTCCGGAGCGTCTTCTCCGCCGCAGCCAGAGAGGAAGGCGGTCGTCAGGAGCAAGGGCAACAGCGCGCAGAGGATGGTCCGCATGAGCCAATGCTAGCGAGGCCGACGCCGCCGCGGGGACGAGCCCGGAACAGCTGTCTGGCGCTTCGTTACGATGCTCGTGGGCGGCGAGGTCGCTCCGAGGAAACCACCGATGAAGCCCATCCTCATTCTTTGCGCGTGCTTGGTTGCACTACCGGCGCAGGCCGACGTGCGGGCACCGTTGCAGGATCCGAAGGCCTGGGACTTGCTGGACAGGGCGGATGCGCTCACCAAGTCCGCCCGCGCGGCAGGCTTGAAGGACCTCATCTTCATCCAGACCTTCTCGCAGTATGAAGGCGTGAAGATCGAAGTGAAGTGGATGGCCCCGGCGCGCACGACCTTGCGTGTCATGGTTGCCGAGGATGCGCCGCAACATGTGAAGGCCATTGCCGCTTCACTGGACAAGCGCCTCCGCCAGCAAGTCGTGGAAATGCTCGGAACCGTGGTGGGGCGAAAGCAACGCGAAATCCACGCGGATGCGGAAGTCTCACTCGTCTCCGAGCGCTTGGTGCGTATTGTGCCGCAATCGCCGCGCGCCGCGGCGCAGTTCAGCGAACACAAGGTGACCTTCGACCTCCGCGGATTGCCGGTGACTTCGATCTCCAGACGCACGGATGGTTCCGTGCTGGAAATGCAGACGGCCTTTGAAACCGTGAAGAAGGACGAACTCTTCCGCGTGCAGAGTGTCACCGCCAAGGCCCGTCGCGAAGGCCAGCCCGACAGCGAATCCACGGTGCGCTACGCATGGTGCGAAGTGAAGGGCTTCCAGTTCCCGCAGAGCATCATCATCGAGCACGGGATCGACCGGACCATCCTCGGATTCAGCGAGTACAAGCCGGATACCGGCCTGACAGAGAAGGACTTTCCGGCTGAAAAATGAGCCGCGCAGAGAACGCATGAGCGACGCCGCAACCGATCTCGTCATCCACGATTCGTTCTCGCGCACGAAGCGTCCCTTCGTGCCGATCACGCCGGGCCACGTGGGCATCTATGTCTGCGGGCCGACCGTCTACTCGGATACGCACCTCGGCCATGCGAAGAGCTACGTCTCGTTCGATGTGGTGGTGCGCTGGCTGCGCTTCACCGGTTTGCGTGTGCGGCACGTGGAGAACATCACCGATGTCGGGCATCTTGTCGACAACTCGGATGATGGCGAAGACAAGCTGATCCGCACGGCGCGACTCTCCGAGGTTCATCCGCTCGAACTCGCGGAGAAGTATGCGCGCCTGTTCTTCAGCGACATGGACGCACTCGGAGTGGTGCGGCCGGACATCTCGCCGCGTGCGACAGGGCACATCCTTGAACAACAGGCTCTCATCCGCGAATTGCTTGCGCGCGGCCACGCCTACGAAGTGAACGGCTCCGTCTATTACTCGGTGGCGAGCTTTCCCGAGTATGGCCGGCTCTCCGGCCGTGACACCGAAGAGGGCGAAGTCGGACACCGCGTGGCGGTGCGCGGCGAGAAGCGCGATCCGAGGGACTTCGCGCTCTGGAAGCGCGCCGAGGGCGGCCACATCCTGCGCTGGGAATCGCCCTGGGGCTCGGGTTTCCCCGGTTGGCACATCGAGTGCTCGGCGATGTCTTGCCGTTATCTCGGCGAGAGCTTCGACATTCATGGCGGAGGTCTCGACAACCAATTCCCGCACCACGAATGCGAGATCGCGCAGAGCCGCGGCGCCGGTCACGGTTTCGCGAACACGTGGATGCACAACAACCTCGTGACCGTCGAAGGTCGCAAGATGAGCAAGTCGCTCGGCAACTTCACGAGCATCACGCAGGCGCTGGAGAAGAACGAGGCGGACCTCGTGCGCCTCTGGGTCCTCTCGACGCACTATCGCTCGCAGGTGGACTACTCGGTACAGGGCCTTGACGCGCTCAAGGGAGCGCTCGAACGTCTGCGCGCTGCGCTGCGCTCTGTGTCGGAGGCCGTCACGGCGGCAGCCACGCCAGCAGCGACAACTGACGCAGCGTTCCTTGCGGAGGTCGCCACGGCGGAAGCCGCATTCACGGCGGCCATGAACGACGACTTCAACACGCCACTTGCTCTCGGTGCTCTCTTTGACCTGGCGCGAGTGCTCAACACGGGCGTGGCACGCGGCGGGCTCTCACGGGCAGCGCTGGAAACGGGACGTGCACGCTTCCTCGCGCTGGGCGGAGAGGTTCTCGGCGTCCTGGATGCCGCCAGTGCTGCGCCGGCCGGTGGCGATGCAGCGCGCTACGTGGATCTGCTCATCGAAACGCGTCAACGTCTCAAGGCGGCGAAGGCCTTCGATCTTGCAGACTGGCTGCGCAAGGAAATCGCGGCGCGTGGTGTGGTGCTTGAAGACACGGCCAGCGGTCCGCGCTGGCGCTTCAACGCCTGATCCGCGACGGTTCCAGCCCACGCTCGTCGATGGTGATCGTGAGGCCCTCGGCACCCGTCACCGGAATCACCCTCACTTCGCCTGACGGGAGCGTCAAGCGGCCTTCGATGACGACGCGCCACGTGCCGAAGGCGTCGGGCACGAACAGCGCACCATGGATGCGGCGTGTCTCGCCCGGAGCCAGATCGAGGCTGCCGAGGTGGAACTCGGAGGCGAGAGCGTCCTGAGCAAGGCCGTCCTTGCCCACCAGCGTCACCTTCAAACATGTTTGCACGGGCAGGAGTCCACCCGGGAGGGAAACAGAAGACGCGTTGCGCACATCGAAGGAACCGCAGGCGATGGTCTGGCAGAGTGCCTGGGTGGGGAAGCTGAGGTTTGAGAGCGCCAATTCGAGCGGGCCTTCGGTCCATGCGGGAACGTTTTCCGGGTGACAGATCCGTCGTTTGGCCTCGCTGGCGACGAAGTCTCCCCGCGTCGTGAGGGAGCGCAACCTTTCTTCGGCGCTTGCGGAACGGCCGTAGAGCTGCTCGAGGCGTGCGAGTTCGAGTTGCGTCAGCGAATTCTCGGGACAGAGAGCCACCGCATCCGCCAGCCGGAGAAGTGCTGCATTGGCGTCGCGGTGCACGAGACTCTCCCATGCGCGCAGGCCGAGGTCCGCCGCATCCATCCAGCGACGCGTTGCGGCACCGGCGAGGCGCGAGAGCCCCGCGAGGGCGCGGGCGGCAAGTTCCGTGTCGTCATCGCGGGCGAGACGCGCGAGCAGATGGCGCGTGATCTCCGTGTCCGGAGTGCCGAGCAGAACATCCGTGGCAGCTGTGCGGATGGGCGCGTAGAGCTCCCAGTGCGGGTGGGCCTCGAGGTCGAGAAGCAGCGGGAGCACATCCTGCTGGCGGCCGCGGCGGATGACTTCGCGCAGGAGCTGCGAGGCTTCGTGCACATAGGGACTGCGCACGGAGGCGAGGAGGAGATCGGGAGCTACTGGAAGGTCCAGATGCAGTGCATGCAGAGCGACACGCGGCATTTCCGGTGTGCCGTCCAGCGCCAGTCCGGTGAGGATGTCTTGGCTCACGCCTTTGTCGCCCGCGGCAGCGCGCAGCAGTGTGTATTCGAGCTTCCAGCCGGCATCTTGAACGGGTTCCAGCCCCTCGAGCATCTCGAGGAGGGCAGCGGCATCGATCTGGCATCCGACGGTGAGCGCCGGCCTGCCCGCCTCGACCGGACCATTCCTGATGCACTCGGTGAGAGCCTGCAGGGCACGCTTGCGGAGAGCCCCCTGCAGCAGTTCCTTGCAACCGCGGCTGAGCCCGAAGAGTGGGTCCATGGCGCGCCGATGCAGTTCCCACGCGCCGCGTTGACGCTCCTCGGGGTCGTCCGAGCGCATCAACGCGAGCGCTGCGTCCAAAGCCTCGAGCTGTGAAGACCCACGGCGTTCGCCCTGCACCACGTTCAGCAGCGCGAGCAGGAAGTTCTTCCGTGCGGGCTCGCTGCTGGCGATGTTCGTGAGTTCCTCGCGATCGCGCCGGAGATCGTAGAGCTCCGTGGTCCCGAGGGCATCGTCCACGATGAGCTTGAAGCCCTCCGCCACGACCATGCGCTTTCCGCCTTGGCTCGTGTGTTGAGAAGCGAACAGTTCGCCGCAGGCATAGCCGGGGACAGGGGCGAGGCCGAGCAGCGCGGGCACAAGAGAGTTGCCGTCGCGTTCTTTCGCATCGCGCACGTCGAGCAGGTCCGTCACCGTCGGGAAGATGTCCATGATGCTGACCGGTTCATCGATGCGTGTCGCCGGAAGCCCCGGCACATGAATGATGAGCGGCACGCGCATCTGCTCTTCGTAGAGCGAGGTCGCATGGAAGCGGTGTCCGTGTTCGCCGAAGGCCTCGCCATGGTCTCCCATGACCACCACGATGGTGTTCTTCAGCGAACCCTTCGCGTCGAGATCCTCGAACAACCGGCGCAGTTGCTCATCGACGTAGCTGAGCTCGCTGTCATAGGCAGCGATGACGCCGTTGCCCCGGATGTGACCTGCGCGCTCCTTGTACGGCGCGTGGGCATCGAGGAGGTGCAACCACAGGAAGTTGCGTCGGCCGGCGAGTCGCTGGAGTGAGGCTCGTGCGGCATCCACGAGATCCGCTCCATCCCAGGCAATGATGCGTCGCTCCGGTGTGAATTCCGCGAAGCCGGCCGTCAGGTGTCCCATCACGTTTTCACGAGCGATGGTCTCGGCATTGAAGGCACTCCAGGCGAGGCAGTGGAAGCCCGCGCCCGCGAGGAGATCTGCCAGCGCGAGCTTTCCATCCCACACGGGTTTTTCCGCGCGGTTGATGACGCCAGCCGGGCAGAGACTCGGCATCAGCGCCGTGAACATCGATGAGTAGGCCGGGCTGCTCGTGGGGTAACTCGTGTAGGCCCGCGTGAATACCGCACTGCGTTGCGCGAGGCCGTCGATGAAGGGAGTGACGCTCTGTGTGGCGCCGCAGGCTTGCAGGCGGTCCGCACGCATCGTGTCCACACTCACGAGGAGGAGGTTCATGGCGCGGCGGCCGGGCAAACGCTGGTCGAGAGCGAGCGCCGCGGGCGATCCGGCTTCGATGTGTGGCGTTCTGCGGGCGAGGAAGGTCCGGGCTGCCGTCTCCTTGCCACGCCACGCGTCGAGTGCATCCGCCGGCGTGAGCCACGCGAGAGTCTGCACCTGCACCGGGTTCGTCCCGGCGAGGCGTGTGCGCATCACGCCATCGCCGTGCACGACGATGGCTGCCGAGATGCCTGCAACAAGGGCGCATGCGACGGCCATGCGTCGCGGAAGTGGGCCGGTTCGCGGCAGGAGGCTCCATGCGGCGAGTGTGAAGGAGAGGATGCCCGCCAGTCCGAGACTTGCGTGCAGCCCGGGGTAGAGACCAACCAGGATGCGGGAGTCGAGTACCGTCGCCGTCACGGCGATCAGCAGTGCCGCCGTTGCGGTGGCCCAGCGGCGCAGCGGCGTAACGCCAAGGGTTGCAGCATGTCCGAGGAGAGCGAGTGCACCCGCGAGGCCCACGCTGTGGAATCCGGCCTGCAAGAGCGGCGCATAACCACGCTGGCTGATCCAGGCGCCGCTGAAGGTGTCGAGGTTCGCCAAGGCAAAGGGCGCCCAGAGCAGTGCCGCACGCGCGAGCAACCGGGGTTGCCGCCAGATGGGAAGCGCGGCGTCCGCCGCGAGGTTCCGCGTCAGGACCTCGCCGAGGCGCAACGCGACTCCCGCAACGAGCCCCGCGCCTGCACCGAGACCGAGCATGGCTGCCCACGAGCCCGAGTGGGCGAGGTTCAAGTGGATCGTGGCCACCGCTGCAGATGCAGCGATGCCCGAGATCACTCCTGCGAGGACCAGACTTCTTGAAGAACCGTGCACGTAGAATCCAGCGGTCGAACTCGGCAGTGTGGGTGGCTGAGCTTAGCAAGCCGCTCCCGCCCCCGATCAAGATCAACTTGACAGCTGCAAGCTACGATCCGCCGCGAGATGACTGCAGGCCAAGTGAGATGGAGGGTTTCGCGTTGGATCTGGGTCGGCTTGTTGGCCGCAGGCTCGGGATCAGTGGGCGCGCGGTTCGTTGGCGCTGATGCCGAGCTTCTTCGCGCCATCGACGCAGGCATGGTGGCGTTGCTCATGGTGGTGTGGTGGTCCGCGGCGGTACTGCCTCTCTGGGTCACCTCCTGCATCCCGCTGCTCGCATGGCCGCTGCTCGGGCTCACTGAGCACGGACTCCCGGCGGACATCGTGCTGGCCGCGAGTCCCTATGCGGATGCCTACAGCGTGTTGTATCTCGGCGGAATGGTGCTCGGCGTCGCGCTGGAGTCCACCGGGCTTCATCGCCGCATCGCGCTGCATGTCCTGAAGTTGGTCGGGGCGACTCCGCAACGCCTCATCCTCGGCTTGCTGCTCGCCACGGCTCTCGTGAGCGCCTGGATCTCCAACACCGCCACAACGGTGATGATGCTGCCCATTGCGTTGGCACTCTGCCGCGAGATTTCGGAGCGGGGCGGCGCCGACACACCGCGACTGCACGCGGCCCTGCTGCTGGCCGTGGCCTACGGCAGCAGTGTCGGCGGCATCGCCACCAAGATCGGCTCGGCGACCAATTCCATCGCGGCAGGCGCTTGGGAACAACGCACCGGGGCGCCCCTGCCGTTCCTCGACTACAGCCTGCTGGCACTGCCGTTCACGCTCCTGCTGCTCGGCGTGGTGTGGCGCGTTCTTGCGGGCTACGCGCGACGGGATCGGTTCCCCGCAACAGCGCCACGGGATGCGCTGGAGAGGGAGCTCGCGACCCTCGGGCCGCTCGCCGCACGCGAGGCCAGGACAGCCGTGGTCTTCACGGTTGCGGTGCTCCTCTGGATGCTCGGAGATGTGTTGCGCCCTGAACTGCAGGCGTTGATGGGCCTCACCCTGGCGTCGCGGCACTATGAAGCGCTTGTGTCGGCGCTCGCCGCCAGCGCTGTGCTGCTCTCCGGCTGCTGCCGCTGGAAGCACCTCCGGGCCATGCCGTTCTCGGCGCTGCTGCTCCTCGGAGGCAGTTTCAGCATGGCGGCGGGGTTGGAGGCCTCGGGGCTCACGCGCTTCGCCGCGACGGGGTTGACGCAAATCCTTGATGGCAGCGTGTGGCTGGATACGGCGATTGTGGCAGTCACTGCCGTTTTTCTTTCCGCCATCGCCAGCAACACCGCCACCATCACCTTGCTATCGGGCGTTCTTCCCGCGCGCTTGCCGCTGCATTTCACAGCCTGCTTCGGAAGCTCTTGCGACTTCATGCTGCCGGCCGGGACGCCGCCCAATGCCATCGTTCACTCGACGGGTCTCGTGCCCATGCGCGCGATGCTGAGTTGCGGCTGGAAGCTGGACCTCGCCGCGGTGCTGCTGCTCGTTCTCTACGGAGCACTGGTCGTTGCGCCGTGGTGGGGGTGATCAGCCGCGCGTGCAGGTGATGACGATTCCCGTGGCGGCGCTGGCTTCGCGCGCGACGGAGCCGAGCGCATCCGCGGTGCAGTTCGCGAGTGGCCCGTTGCCGCGCACGACAACGCGTACGAGCCCCTTGCGGCGTCGAAGGAACGGCACCGCTGCGCGCAGGATTTCCCACGGGAACTGGATGTGAGCGTACAGCACATCCGCGGGATCGGAGTCGAGTACGCCCGCGGTCGAGGCCTCCACCGTCACGAGCAACTGGTCGATGCCGCCATGGGCCATCACAACGAGATTCACGAGAGCCAGCGCGCCGTTCTCGTGAGAGGCCGAGGCCGCGAAGGGGTCGCGGGCACGAAACTCATCAGCCAACTCCGCTGCCATTGCGGAATCCGGCAGTGCGAAAAACACGTGATCGCCGTGGGCGGTGCCTTCGAGTGCGAGGTCACGCGCCGCTTCCGGGGTTGGCGCCACGATGAGACAGGTCTTCTGCGCGTCCATGTCAGTGCTCCATGCCGAGCTGAAGGATCCAGTGCGTCTGGTTCCACTGTACGAGCCGCAGGGCTGTTGCGGGAAGAGCTGTCTTCCTCGCGGCCGCAGCGAATGGGAGCAGTTCCGCCAGCGCGTCCTTGAAGTTGTCGGCGCGCACGGCTCGCCGCACATGCGACTGGGCGGCCCGATCCACCACGGCCACGGCAGTTTCGGGCAACGGCCCTGTGGGTTCGAACTCAGGCCGAGCGGCGATGGGGAGGGTCATGAAGGCCAGCTGCCCGTCAATGATTTCGCCTGCAAAGGGTCCGGATCGTTGCAGGCCTGCGGTTTGGAGGTGGTTTTCCAGAGTCTTGCGTCCGTCATCCCAGTTCGTGCATGCCACGCGGATGACGAGCGCCGCCGGACTGATGGCTTTCACGGGTGGCGCTGCATCGACCGCCGCGGCGGGTGGCGCGCGGAAGAGTGTCTCCGGCAGGGACAGCGGTGTTTCCACGCGCACAAATGTGTTCACCACGTGCAGCGGGCCCGGGTTCATCCAGCGCGCGCACCACGGCATCAACACACCACGGACTTGGCGCCAATCCGAGAAGTTGAGCGTGCGCGGCGCGGGGCCATCCTCGCGCGACATGGCGACAAGGATGTGTGTGTCCGCGGCGAAGCGGAGAAGGAGTTCGGCACCGCCTGCACGCGCAGTCGCGCGCACGAGAATTTCTCTTGCACCCGCGGGGTCGGGCTGACCACCTTCAAGTTCGAAACGCGCGGGGTCGAGCAACTCGAGCAGCAGATCAGGGCGCATGAATTGTGGTTGCTGCGCAAGTTCGCGGCGCTCCGCATCCGAGAGTTCGACGGGAAGATCATCAAGCAGCGCGAAGGTTGTTTGGCCGTCGCAACCGTGCGTCATGCGGGCGTCACCGGCGTCCACCACCTGCCGAAAGCGGTCTGGCCCGCCGAGATGCAGCTCGGAGGCATAGGAAATCCCGCCGCAATCGAGCCTGGATTGCACGTGCAGCATGGTCACGGCGCGGAGTGCCTGTGTGCCGCCATGGGCCTCAACTGCGGCGCGCACGACCGCAGCGGGATCGGCGCCTGGTTCGGGCGTTGCGGTGTTGCCGGCGCGTGCATCTCCACCGCACCCTGCGTGCAACAACGCCAGCAACAGCAGCGCGACATGAATCCTGTCCGGGGCGACGCAACGCATCACGAGCACGGTACAGCGGCGCATGTACGGGTTCCAGTGGCGCGGGCAAAAGGTGTCTTGGGTACGCGATCTCATGGAGCGCGCTGTTGTGTCAAAGGCACACACACTGCACGAGTCGTCGAGCCATTACGTCACGCTGAGTTTTCGGGCGGAGCGTGGCGAATACTGCCGCGCGACGGCCCCCCCGTCTTGCATAGGCTCGCGTGCGTCGTTCGAAGCGTTCCCGTTCCTGTCTCTTGCCATCAAGGAGTCACCTCGTGTTGAAAGCCATCTCTTTCACGTTCGCAGTCGTCGTGTTCGGCCTTGCGCCGCTCACGGCTCAATACTGCATTCCCCAATCCACCGCTCTCACCTGCGGATTCGACGAGTACATCTCGAATGTCACGATCACGGACGCGTCCGCGGTCGCTGTGCTCAACAACACTTCGGCTTGCATTGGGCCGCCGGCCTACGAGGATTTCACCGCCACGGTCGCTCCCGTGGCGCTGATTCCCGGAGCGACCTACAACGTCTCAGTGACCGTGGGTAACTGGTGGGGCACCGACATGGTCCGCCTCTGGCTCGACACCGATCAGAACTTCTCATTCGAGGATGTGAACGACACATTGGTCACGCTGAATGGACCGGTTGCCAATGCGGCCTCGGCGACCGTCACGGGGACCTTCGTTGTCCCGCCGAGCACCCTTGGCGGCCTGACGCGCCTGCGCGTGCGCCTGGTTTACTTTGGATGGCCTGTCCCCGCGTCGTGCGCCAATGCCGGCTTCGGCAACGTGGAGGATTACTCAGCCGCCACAGGCGCGACCTTGCCACCCGAATATCAGCTGAACGGTCCGACCGCCGCGCTCGATTTCGACGGCGTCCTTGCGAGCGCTTACACCGCTGCTGTGAGCGGCTCGTGCGCGGGATCTCCCGTGACCGCGTGCATCAACGGCTTCGGCAATTTCTGCGACGTGTTCATCAACGCGGCACCAGTGGTCCCGCTGTCTGCCGGCGGCCTGACCTTCGGTGCGAACATCGTCAACCTCAATCTCGCGGCCGGCATGCTGCCAGTATTTGGCGCATGGCTGCCACTCGGGCCGGCCATGGGCACCTGCCCCGTGATGTTTGGAGCGCCAATGGGCAGCCTCTCGGCTCAGTTGGTGGTGATTGATCCCACCGCCACCGGTGGCGTGACGCTCTCGCAGGCCTCGCAAGTGAACGGCATCACAGGCGGTTCGCTGACTCTTCTGAACGCCGACGACGTGAGCTACATGGTGGACCTCACCGCTGCACCCCTCTGCCGTGCGACGGGAGTGCCCTTCTATGGCACTACTTACACCCAGATCAGTGTGAGCACCAACGGGGTCGTGTCGCCCGGAACATTGGGTGTGACTGGCTGGACTCCGAGTGTTGCAGCGGCCATGTCCAACCCGGGCAGCGTCGGCATCTGGTCTGACTGGGAGTCGAACGCAAATCCTGCGGCCAGCATTGTGGTGAATGGTTCAGGCCTCTATGGCGGCGTTGATGTGACCTATACCAACGTGCCCTACTGGGGCACCGCAGTGACCAGCACCTACAATGTCGGTCTTGACGCGCTCGGCCCGCGCATCGAAGGCATCACTGGCCTCGGCACGGATCCAACCGGCACGGGCATCGTGCTCAGTCAGGGCGGTGGCCTCGCCACCGATCCTGGCGCCACAGCGTTTGCGCTCGGCGGTCCCTTCACGACCCTCACTCCCACGACGGACATGCTCTACAACATCGGCACGGGTTCACCCGCCCTCGGTGGCGGTGCGAACAACATCTGGTTCACCGCGTTGGTGGGTGGTGGCTACAGCTGGCTGGGCAACTGAGCGCAGCTTGAGTTGACCGGCACTGGGTGCCGGGAAAGTACGGCCCGTGCAGGATGAACCTGTGCGGGCCGTGCCGCGTTCAGGGCCGCCATGGTGCGCTTGCCGTCAGCCGGCGATGAAGGCCGCAACTGCATCAAGACATTTCGCGGCGGACGCGATGCTCACATGCCCCGGAACGGAGAGCCCGCGCTGCGTGAGCGCGTCATGACTCTCATTCGTGGCGATGACGTGCGTCACGCGCGGGAGCAGTGGGGCCACGGAGGGTTTGGGCTTGCCGGTGCCAGCCACGAGCACGAGAACATCACCACTCACATAATCGCAAAACGAGTTGCCCTCGGCCACGAGGACGTCCAGCGCAGGAAAACGCGAGAGAATGGCCGCAAGGCCGTCGCGTACGGATTCCGGGGACGTGATGAGCCAGAGCACATGCGTGGCGCCAGCCGCGACGTAGCGCCCAGTGTCCTTGCCCGGCTGGGACAGCGTCGGTCCATGATTCACGATGCGAAAGGTCGTGCCTGCACTGCCACAGACGAGGCAGTGCGCATCACCAACGGGGCACTCGCCCGAGTGCGCGCGCGTCACCTTGAGTGCTCCCACGCGGAGGCCCCGCGCGGAGAGCCGCGCGATCAACGACTCCGCGAACGTGGTCTTGCCGGCATTGCTGCCCGTTCCAGCGATTCCAACGACGCGGCCGAACCCGAGCAGTGCTCCGCGCTCGAGGCGCTGTCCGGGTGGACATGCGGGAGGAATCACTTGTCGCGCGCTGGGCTGGTTCACGCTGCGAGGATAACGTCGCCGCCCGTGAAGAGTCATGGCTGAAACACACCGAGAAGGCCTCAATCCTCAACAGCTTGCAGCCGTGCTGAAGACGCGCGGGCCGTTGCTCGTGCTGGCTGGCGCCGGCACGGGGAAGACACGCGTGGTCACGTCTCGCATTGCGGAACTTCTCGAACAGGGTGCGCGGCCGCGCGAGATCCTCGCGGTCACCTTCACCAACCAGGCGGCGCGCGAGATGAAAGAACGAGTGCGCGCCGTCCTGCGCGGGCGCGACCTCGACGGCATGATCATCAGCACGTTCCACAGCTTCGGCTTGCGACTGCTGCGCGAACGACAACGCGCCAGCGGTTCTGACGTGCTTGAAATTGCCGATGCCGCGGATCAGATGGAGCTCACCACGGATGCGTTGCGCGAGTGCGGTCTGCGCCGAGAAGTCGTGCATCCGCGTTTCGCACGCTTCAAGATCTCGTTGTGGAAGAACGCGGCCATCATGCCGGATGCCGCCCTTGAGGACGCGGATGATGAGGAGAGCGAAGGTGCTGCGCGAGCATTCGAACGCTACGAAGATCTCCTCGCCAGGCGCCGGCTGGTGGATTTCGATGATCTCATCCTCAAGCCGCTGCACCTGCTCGACAGCGACCCCAAGTTCAGGGGGCAGATGCAGGAACGCTTCGGCTGGATTCTGGTGGACGAGTATCAGGACACCAATGCCTGTCAGGCCCGCATCCTGAAACATCTCGCGGGCGAGAAGCGGAACCTGTGCGTCGTGGGTGACGACGACCAGTCCATCTATGGCTGGCGTGGCGCTGATGCCGAGCGCATCCTCGCCTTCAAGAAGGACTTCCCCGGCGCGCAACTGATCGCACTTGAGCAGAACTACCGCTCGACAGGAGCAATCCTGGATGCGGCGAATGCGCTCATCCTGAACAACACAAGACGTCAAGAGAAGCGCTTGTGGAGTGCTGCCGGAGCGGGCACGAAACCACAGCTCTATCGTGCCGAAGATGACAAAGACGAAATGGACTTCGTGGCGAGTCGCATCCAGAAGCTCCTGAAGGCGGGCCAGAAATTCGAAGACCTCTCCGTGCTTTTTCGGGCCAATTCCCAGTGCCGACCACTCGAACTGGCGCTGCGCGAACGGCAGATCCCGTACCAGATCGTGGGGACGCGATCGTTCTTCGACCGGCGCGAGGTGCGCGACCTCCTCGGCTATTTCCGGTTGCTGGCGAATCCGCGTGACGACTCGGCGTTCCTGCGTGTGGTGAATACTCCCGCGCGTGGTATCGGGCGCGGCACGGTGGAGAAGGCGAGCGGTGCGGCGGCAGCCGCACATACGGGACTTCTGGATGGGCTGCGTGCAGAGAGTGCGAACCTCACGGGCACGGCTCGCGAAGGCGCGCGTGAGTTTCTTGCGTTGCTCGACAGCTTGCAGGCCACGCTTGCGGAACGCGGCATGGGCGCTGCATTTGACCACCTGCTTGAGCAGACGGGCTATCGTCATCATCTGAAAATGGTGACGGAGGACGCGCGCGAACTCCTTCAGCGCGATCAGGTCGTGGATGATCTGGTCGAGATGGCGCGCGGGCATGGCATGGGTGGGCTCGGCCCCTTTCTCGATTCTCTCGCGTTGGGCGATGACGACATCCGCAAACCCAAGGACGAGAAACCGCGCGGGGTCACATTGCTCACCATGCACGCCGCCAAGGGACTTGAATTCCCGGTGGTGTTCCTCATCGGACTTGAGGAGGGCCTGCTGCCGCATGGCCGCACAGTGGTGGAAGAAGAAGAGGCGCTCGAAGAGAATCCGGGACGCACGAGCAACGCCATCGAGGAGGAGCGTCGACTGTTCTACGTGGGCATGACCCGTGCTCGGCGCACGCTCTATCTGAGCTGGGCTGCGACGCGCTGTCGACGTGGGCGAACGGATCTGCGCGAACCAAGCCGGTTTCTTGCCGAGGTTGGCGACGACCTCGTCGAAACTGCGGAGGATGATCGCAGCGAGCCGCTCGATTCTGCCGGGGCGAAGTCGTGGGCCGAGAGCATTCGCCAGCGCTTGAAGGGTGGAAACGCCTGATTCGAACTCTGGATTGGCGCTCTCCCGGTCGGGCGCTACGTTGTCGCGGTGAAAGGAGTGTCCATGAACACCGAGCGCATCGTCGAGTGCGTACCGAATTTTTCCGAAGGCCGGGACCGCGCCGTCATTGATGCCATTGCGCGGGCGCTCGGATCGGTGAGTGGCGCGCAAGTGCTGGATGTGGACCCCGGCGCTGCCACCAATCGCACGGTCATCACGCTGGTCGGCAATCCTGAATCCGTGCTGGAGGCGGCCTTCCGCGGCATCCAGCTCGCAGCGGAACTGATCGACATGAGCCGCCACAAGGGTGCTCATGCGCGTATCGGCGCCACGGATGTGTGTCCCTTCATTCCGGTGAGCGGCGTGAGCATGGAGGAGTGCGCAGAACTTGCCCGGCGCCTCGGGCAGCGCGTGGGCACGGAACTCGGGATTCCTGTCTACCTCTACGAATCCGCGGCCCGTACGCCGGAGCGGCGGAACCTCGCGGATGTGCGCGCGGGTGAATACGAGGGGCTGGCAGAGAAAATCCTGCAGCCCGCATGGAAGCCCGATTACGGTCCGGCGAAATTCTGCGCACGCAGCGGCGCCACGGTCATCGGTGCCCGCCCGTTCCTCATTGCTTTCAATGTGAATCTGAACACGCGCCAGAAGAAACTCGCGACGGAAGTGGCGAATGCCGTGCGTGAGCAGGGGCGCCCGCAGCGTGGTGCCGACGGAAAGCTGCTGAAGGACACTCAAGGGCGCACGCTCTGCACGCCCGGTCGTCTGAAGACCGTGAAGGCCGTGGGCTGGGTCATCGAGGAATACGCGCGCGC
>SXUL01000126.1 GCA_005790545.1 Planctomycetia bacterium
CGCTCTGGATCGGCGCCGAAGCTGTGGCGCCCACCCTGTTCCCCGAAGGCCCTGTGTTCCTCGCACTCGGAGGCACGCCACCAGCCACGCTTCTCTTTGATTCCTTCAGCATGCCATGGGCACCCATGTTCAGTGGCGTGCCGGGCAGCACGAGCACCATCCCTCTCAACCTCGGCGCGCATCTGTTCGGCCCGTTGTGGGGAGTGCCGCTCCCTACGCTCGTCTTGCAGGGCTATTGCGACGACATTCCCGGCAACCCGTTGCTCATCAGCAATGCGGTGCGCTTGAATGTGATCGATCCCGCAGCGGCGGGCTTCGAGCCTTCGCTGAGCAACCTGTCGCCTCAATTCGCGTCAGGCACGGGAGTCGTGCGGCCCTCCGGCCCGGAGACTGGTGGCAGCGTGGTCACGCTCAGCGGCACGAACTTCCTGCCGCAATCCACATGGATCAGTCATCCGCCGGAGATTCTCTTTGGCGGCGTTCCCGTGACCGTGATGCAGGTCCTCTCCGCGAATTCGTTGATGGTTCTTGCCCCGCCGCGCCCGCAGCCGACCAATCCGCCTTTCACCACGGCCGGCCTCGTGGATGTGACGTACCGCAATCACAACAGCATCTCGCCCGCGGGTTCTCTGCATCCGGCGCCGATGCAATACCTCTATCTCTCGGGAGTGACGCCGGTTGTCGTTGGCATCAACGATTTGTTTCTGCCGCCCGTCGGTGGCGTCTGGCGCACGCTGCAAGGCAGCGGTTTCTTGAACGGTGCGAGCGTCAACATTCGCAGTGCGTCCAATCCATCGCTCACATGGACCCAAGTGGTTGCGCCCGGAAATGTCGGCGCCGGGGGCACCACGATCACTTTTGTGTGGCCGACCTTCTGCTCCGGTCCTGTGGAAGTGCGCGTCACCAATGTGGACGAGGTAGTGAGCCTGCCACTGGTCGTGAATGTGTGGGAGCAGCCGCCCGTGCTTTCCGGCGGCGGGCCACTCACGACTCTGTCACCCGCACTCGGCGGAGGCGCGCACTTGGTGCTCAACGAGGTGAGCCATCCATTGACTCTCAGCGGCAGTGGCTATCTCACCGCGACGAGTCCGCTTGCGACGGCCGCCACCGTGCCACCCGGGACTTTCTATCCCACGCGAGCGCTGCTTGAGGGCGTGCAGATCACGGCTGTTGCGCCGATCTCGGCGGGAGTGATGCTGGGTGCGTGGCCGGGGCATGTCTCCAGCGGCTTGGTGCGTCCCGAGAATGGTGTGCGCACTCTCAGCCTTGAGAACCCGCCGTGTGTTGCCAATGGGAATGTCACACCCATCACCAGCGCGCCCTGCGCGCCGGGCACGCCCTGCAGCACATCATTGGCGATCTGCTCGGTGCTGGTGCGCGACGATCAGCCGCCGGTGGTCACGAGCCTCTTCCCGCGCATCATTCCCGCGTCGGGGTGCCGCGAGCTGCGCATCTTCGGCAGCAACTTCTTCTCGACGGAGTACGGCACCACGACGGCGGATTACTCCGGCTGCGCCAATGGGGCGGGCGTCATCAATACGCTGTCCCTCGCGAACATGCGCATTCCGGCCGTGCTCTTCGGCGACCGCTTCGCGCCTCGCGTCACGCTGGTTTCAGAAACGGAGTTGCTTGTCGAAGCTCCGGCGCAGGTTGTGAGTACCAGCACGCCGTTCACCGTGCAGGTCTTCAATCCGGATGGACGCGACGCCACCGTTCTCGGCCAGCTCACGGTTGCACCGGATTTCGTGGACACCTCAGTCATCACTGCTCCGGCCAGCCTGCCGCAACTCGATGAGGTGGCATTGCAACTGCTCGCCACCGGCATGGTTTTGCCCGGCGTGAATCCAGGCGATGCACCCGCCTTGGCTCTGGTTGCCAATCCCGCACCGCAGGCGGATCGATTTGCGGACACCTTTGCGAGCACGCTTCCCGCCAATACGAATTACGAGTTCATCCTGCTCTTCAACACGCGCAACGGCGATGGCACGGCACGGCAATTCTTCTTCGAAGAGATCGACCTCCCGGCCACATTCACGCTGCCGTATCCAGGGCTCGTCGCTGATCCGGCGCTCGATGCCACCCAACCTGCGGGTTTGACACGCGTGGTTCCGGCCAACGTGCCACTGCGTGTGATCGTGAAGGCTGCTGGCTTCAGTCGCGATGCGGGTGGGCGCTTCGTATTCGAGCCCGTGGGTAATCACGCTCTGGTGCTCGCGTCGCATGACCGCTTCGCGAGCGCGGCGCTCATGAATCTCGATGGCGGTGCATTGGTGCCCGAAGCGCTGCAATCCTCGCAGCCTTGGCGGACTCGCGTGGAGCAGACCTTCGCACCTGCGGGTGCCGGACGCGGCGGACGAGGCGGACGCCCTGGTCCTCCGGCTCAGCTCACGCTTCCGGCTCCAGCCTTCGCGCTGCTCGCGACAGCCCTCGCGGGCTATGCAGGCGATGTGCCGGCGGATCGCGTCACGATTCTCCCGGCTTTGGCGACTCAGGGTTTCGGCGGCACTGCTGCTGCGCCCTTCGGGTTCCAGAGTGGCGGTGGTGGTGGTGGTGGCTATGCCAGCGTCGGCGCGAATGGTCTCAGCGCATCTGTGCCTGGTGGCGGCGGCGGCAGCTACTTCGGCAACAGCACTCCGAGTCCGATTGTGGCTGGCACGCCTATTCTCGATTGTTTCATCTATGGCAGCACCGCTGCGGATTTCGCATCCCTCGGTGGCGGCGACGGCATCGGCACGGGCAAGCTCTTCGGCGGTTCCGGTGGTGGCGGCGGCGGCGGAGCCACGGCGTTGTTCGTGCCAGCGCAATCCATGGGCGGGCGCGGCGGCAACGGCGGCGGCGCGCTGGTGCTGCTCGCGAATTGCGTGATGGAGTTGAGCGCGGGCGCTGTGCTGCGCTGCAATGGTGAAGCGGGGCAGATCGGACTCGACGTGTTCCCGGTTGCGGGCGCGGGGCCGGTGTTGCCCGTCTGCATCCCCGGCACGGGCGGCGGCGGTTCGGGCGGGACCATCCTCGTTTGCGCCCTCGCGCACATCTGTCTTCCGGGTGCGGGGCCGACGGCCTGTGCGCCGACCGCACCGGTTGTCACGCTGACCTCACCCTTCTGTCTCGCCAACGGTGGCACTACTGTGCCCGCGCAAGCAGGTGCGCTCTCCGGACCGGCAGCCTTTGGTGGTTTCGGCCGCCTTCGCTTCGCGATCCGCGACAATTCCCCCCACGCACCAGACCTCGCCCTCCGACTCGCGGCGCTCTGGAGCCAGGGGCTTGTCCTCCCGGCCCCGACTTGCCCAACCGGATCTCCGCTCACCCACCTCTGGCCCGGGAGCTGATTCCGCCCGCAGCGCATCGCCCGGCCCGGGAGGCATTTCCGTCAGGTCGGATAATGTTTGCGCTCCCCCCGCTATGGGGTGATAGGTTCATGAGCAAACCCCCAACCTTGCTTGGTTCCGCTCCTCTCCGTCAAGGACTTCTGGCACATCCCGCCCCCGCGGGGTGGAAGTCCCTGTGGGTGCGAGCGGCTCCGGCATGGAGAGCCATCATGGCCCGATCCGCTCTCTTGGTGGCAGTCGCTTTTTGCGCGGCACTCATGCCCGCGCAGGTCGTGCTGTCCCCCATCCTCGACGCGACGCCTCCCGGCGATCCGGACAACACCACCCGGCTCTACGTGCTTCAGCCGTCGCGGCTGACGGGTCCGGTTTATTACATGCCGCTCTTCACGGGCAGCACTGGCTCCCTTGCCATGCCGGTCATCAGCTTCAGGGGCCGCCACGGCTTCGACAACAGCGGAATCCTGAACACCTTCTGCGATCTCGACACCGAGCA
>SXUL01000127.1 GCA_005790545.1 Planctomycetia bacterium
CCGACCTTGACCGCATCCGCGCCGGCATCGATGAGCGCCTTGGTGCCCTCAGCCGTGGCCACGTTCCCGGCCACGACATCCACGTCGTAGCGCCGCTTGATGTCTGCAACCGTGGTGACCACGTTCTTGCTGTGACCGTGCGCCGTGTCCACCACGATGAGATCCGCACCGGCAGAGACGAGTGCTTCCACACGCGCGAGGTCGTTCACGCCCGTGGCTGCCCCCACACGCAGACGGCCGCGCGCATCCTTGCAGGAGTGCGGGAAACGCTCCTGCA
Organism: Planctomycetia bacterium; assembly: GCA_005790545.1. GTDB lineage: Bacteria > Planctomycetota > SXUL01. Next base: position 278 of record SXUL01000127.1, read on the forward strand.
GGTTGATATCGCGGATGGTGATCATGCCCCGGAGGTTTCGCTCTCCATCCACGAGCAGGAGCTTCTCCACCTTGTTCTTGTGCAGGACCGCACGCGCCTCTTCGAGCGTCGTGTCCGGACTTGCCATCACCAGCGGGGACGAGGTCATGAGCCTCGTGATGGGCACATCCTCCTCCGTCTGGAAGCGGAGGTCACGCTTGGTGAGGATGCCCACCACGCGGCGCCCTTCCACCACCGGCACGCCGGAGATGTTGTGCGCAGCCATGATCTCTCGCGCGGTGCGCACGGTGGCCGTGGGCGGCAGGGTCACGGGGTCCGTGATCACGCCGTGAGCCGAGCGTTTCACCTTGTCCACTTCCCGCGCCTGCACCTCGGGCGTGCAGTTCTTGTTGATGATGCCGCTGCCGCCTTCCTTCGCGAGCGCGATGGCGAGGCGCGATTCGGTGACCGTGTCCATGGCCGCGGAGAGAATCGGGATGCGCAGCGCGATCCGGCGCGTGACCCGCGTGGTCGTTTCGATCTCTGTGGGCAGCACTTCGCTCCACTCGGGGAGCAGAAGGAGATCGTCGTAGGTGACGCCGAGAGGAACTTTGTCCTCGATCATGCGCGCGCTCCGGCCCGAGGGGCGCGCCCAGCCGCGCACCCGGCGGTGAAGGGGAAGCCTAGCCCCCGCACCCGGTGCTTCAAGACTGGGAACGCCGGAGAATCACGATCCAGAGCGCCCAGTCGAGCGCCGCCAGCACGAAGAGCAGGAAACACCATTCCGAGCGTGCGCTCTTCGTCCGCTGCAGGAACTCCAACGCTGGTGCCTCGGCGCTGCCAACCAGCGGCACCTCGCGCAACAGGGGCCGCAGTGCAGCCACGCTGACAAGGCGGCCCTCTTGGGTGCGCCACAAGCCGGCTGGGGGGGCCGTCAAGCCCCGCTCATCCGCTCGCGCCTTCACCTCGACCATCGCTCCCGTTGACACCGAACTGAGGCTGGCCCCCTCGCCCGGCAGAAGCAACAGCGCATCGTCACACCCGGTGACAGGGGGCAGCGGCAGACTTGGCTCCGGAACCAAGGTGGCGAGGGCGCGCTCGACCAGCAGTGGGAAGAGTGGAAGTGCCGCGAGGTTGTGCCCGGAGGCTTCCGGATCAAGAGTCAGCGCCAGGATCTTCGTGTCTCCGGCACGACCACGGACGAGCAGCGGGCCAGCACTGCTGGCCAGCAACACCTCGAGCCCCTCCCCGGCGCTGCTGAGGGGCACACTGGCGAGTTCGAGGTCCTCCAGCGCGAGGCCATCCAGCAGTGCGTGTTCCTGGCGTGGCGGCTGCAATGCCGCGCTCATCCGCTGCTCGCGTGCGATGGCGAGGGATGTCCCGGCCAGAGTTGCGTCAAAGAGCAGGGCGCGGGTGGCGGGCAGCGTGCCCTTCCAGTCCACACCATGCAGGATCAAGACGTCCGCCTGCACGCCTCCGACCTCGGCGTCGCGCACACTGAGCTTGCCGCTCGTTTCCCGGTTCACACGGCGTGAAGCCGCGAGAGCCGCTTCGATGTGCGGCGCATCGAGATCGCTGACCAGAAGCACCGTCAGCGTGCGCCGCTCCGGCAACACGAGCAACGCTTGATCATCCCCGGGCCACGAATCCGCGGGCTCGAGACGCATGTTCAAGAGCTCGCCGCATTCCGGCCCGAGCGGAACATCCACCACCAGCCCCGCGCGTTCCGGCTGAATCACTCGTGACCACAACTCCGCACCGGCGCTCTCCAGAACAAGCTTGCGCTCCCCCGCACCGGCCACCGTGACCTTCAGGCTCTCCCCGCTAGTGCGTTCGACGCGCACGAGTCCAGCCTCCACGGCCGGTGTTCCGGCCCGCCGACAATGCACACCCGCCGCTGCGAGGCGTGCCTCCGATTCAGCGTCCGGCGCAAAAGGCCCCAGGAAAAACACCGGTACGTCCGGCCCCGCCAGACGCGCCACTTGCACCAGCGCGTCGGCATTGACGCCTCCTCGCGGCGCAGGAAGATCGGAAAGCGCCCGCAGCACCGCCTCTTCTTCCGCACGCACGAGCAGGGTCCTGAGACCATCACCTGCTGCCGCGAGTCCGGTCCTCTGCTCGCGTCCGAGTTCAGCCACCAACGCCCGTGCTGCGTCCTCAACAGAAGCCGAGAGCGGCCTCCCGTCCGTTCCCGGGAACGCGGTGGCTGCACTGCAATCAACAATCAGGATGGCATCACGTGGGCCCGCTTCCTGCCACTCATGCTGCGGACCGGCGAGCAGCAGTACCAGACCTGCCAACAACAACACCTGCAGCAGAAACCTGAGGCGCCGCAACCAGCGCAGATCGCGTGTGATGGCTCCGAAGAGCGCCCTCTGCCAGAGCGCGAGCGACGGGACGCTCAACGTGCGTGCACGCTGGCGCAAGCGCGCGAGCACGAAGAGAATCAGCGGCACGAGGAGGAGAATCCAGAGCCTCTGCGGATGTGCGAAGCCGCTGCCAAACCAGGTGTCGAGGCCGGTCATGCTCAACGCCTGACCAGCGCGCCGCGGCGCGCCAGTTCGAGCAGGATTTCCTCGGCTCCGTCGCGGGCATTGAAGGTGGTCACCAGCGCACCGAGCGCACGCAGCTCGTGAGCAAGGCTCTCGAACTGCTCCTCCACCACCCGACACCAGCTCCTGCGCGTGGCTGCATCGATGCGCGCCTCGATGCGCGCACCTTCCTCCGCATCCACGAGAATCACTCGCTCGCCACCGGGAGGATCGAGGTCCTCAGGATCACGCAGGTGAATCACCTGCACTTCCGCCTTCTCGCGCGCAAGACGCCGCACTTCGTCCACGACCTCGCGCCCGAAGAGATCGGTGATGAGGACCGCGAGCCCCGGGCGCTGTGAGCGCACGGATTTCTCCCGTGACGGCAGGTCAGTACCCTCCAGCATGGCCACCCACGCAGCCAGTTGATGACGCCCGCGCAACGGAGCCGAGACCTCGCGCCGACCGAGTGGCTGCAACACCACCTCCATCTGGCGCAGCAGGGCCACAGCGCCAAGGCAGAGGGCGAGCTCTCTCGCACACTCCCCCTTCACGGAATCACCAGCCGACATGCTGGCACTGAAGTCCGGCAACAAGAGCAGGCGCGGGGTTTCCTCGGCCTCGGTTTCACGGATGAGCAACTCCCCGAGGCGCATCCATGCGTTCCAATCGAGTCGCCGCGGGTCGTCGCCGGGGCTGTAGCTCCTGTGATCCTTGAAGTGGAGTCCTGTGCCGCGGCGCGGCGTCGCCTCATCGCCACCTGCCGAGCCGTGCGCGAGACGGCGCACCGCAATGTCGAGGCGCTCAAGGCGCGCCAGCCATTCACCATCCCGGGCCGGGGATCCCATGGGGCATGCCTCAGCGGCCGTTGGCCGCGCTGGTCCGGAAATACTCGTCGATGAGTCGCAACTCGTCGGCTGCGTGAAGCGCCCGCAAGCCGCGTCGGGCTGCCACCTCCAGCACGGGCCGTCTCTCGCTGGGCGCGCTCACCCTCGGCGGACTTGCGCGCGGAGCACGCTCTCCGGCCGCACGTTCGAAGACTTCCACTTCCTTCCGGCGTGTTGCCGAGCCAGCAAGCAAGGGCTTCACGGCCTTCGCAACCAGGCGCGCACGCCCGAGTTCCTCTGCGTCCCCGAGGTTGATCTCTCGACCATCCCCACCCACACCGCGGCGGGGCTTGTCCTTGCCAGCAGGCGCTTCGCTGGGCACCGCCTCGAGCGCCGCGGACATCGACGGAGAAGCGGCACTCGCAACAGGCAGCGCATCGACCTCAACGCGCACCTCGGGGCTCCTGAATTCGATCTCGGCACCGTTCGCGCGCCGGGCGACGCCGAGGACGCACAGCACGAAAGAGCCTCCACCTTGCACGCCAGCACCAGCGAGCCAGCGCCGCAGCGAATCCTCGTGCCGCTCACCAGTCTCTTGGGCGTCCGGGCCGAGCTCGAGGTCCACATCCAAGGGCAAGGGGCGAACACCCGGTCCAAACCCGAGATCCTCGGTTCCTTCCGGATCACGAACGAGCGCCACGCAGTGCAGCAAGCACGGCACCAGACTCTTCTGTCGCGGCGTCCAAGCCCAGGTCACGAGCGCGTCGGCGCCCGGGAGCACCTTCAAGGGATTGATCGTGAGCGCGAACTCGCCCTTGGGCTGCGGGCTCGCCGGGAGCGCATGCTCCGACTGGGGCACGGGTGCAGTCAGGTTCTCGCTGTTCGGCGCGACGGACTCATGGCTGCCGGAGAACGCCTGCTCGCCCACTGGCCAGAAGGCGAAGAGCAAGGCCAGCAGGAGGACGGCGACACTGCCCTGCAGACAACGCCCCGCTGGACGCGGGAATCTCGGGCCGGGGTCCATGGCGATCAAACCGTGCGCGGACTCCTCGACCAAGGCTTGCCAGCGCGAGGATGCGTGCGCTGCACCGAGTGCCAACAACACGCCGTGACCGCCGAGGCGCGCATCCGCCGCGGCGCGCAGGGTGCGCGGATCGAACCGCGCCAAACGACGCAGAGCGAGGAACCACGCCACGCCCGCCGCAAGCAGTGCAGTCAGGCCACCTGTGAGCAGGAACGAGAGGCCACCAAGCCGTGTGCATACCGCAGCAACGGGCAGGGTCAGCAGGGTGCAGGCGAACGACTTGCCGAAGGCGCGCGCGAACTGCGCGCGTCGCTCGAGGCCTTCCGTACGCTTCAAGAGCGCTTCAAGTTGGACGGGCGCAGCCATGGCGGCCCCATCCTACGCCGATTATTGGCGCGGCCGAGCCGCGCAGTGGCGTTCAGATAACGCAGTCGAAGACGCTGTCGAGGTTCACGAATGAGCCCGCAAAGACATAACCGGGATCGTGCTGCGTGACGTCGCGGAGCGCGCCCTCGACCCTCCCATGACGCACCAGTACTCGGACATGGAGGTCGGCGCACTCCCGGTTTCCCACCAGAACCGCGAGCCTGCGCATGGCTGAGTCGAGTTGCTGCAGCGAAGGCTCTGCGCAGTAGATGAGCGTCAGGCGCACGGCTCTTTGACGCGCGAATTCGAGAGCGCGCCGGACATCTGCCGAGAGGCTGCCGCCGGCGGCGACAGGAGCGATCACATGCGCGACACGAAGTCTCGCGTCATCGAGGGTGGTTGTGGGCATGCTTCCTTTATCGGCCAAAGGTGCCCGCAAAGGGAAGTCCCGGGGAAACTCTCACGAGAAGAAGGAAAAGGGATTGAAGAGGGAATTGCTGAGAGTTCTACGTGCCGAACACAACCCCGGTGCTTCCCACGAATGCGAATGCCCTTCTCCGTCACCCTTGCCAATGCACCTTCCTGACAGAGACAGGCTGCTGCGTCCCTATCGACATCCTGCCGGGCGCTCCTTGAGAACCCCGCACGTTTGACAGCGGAACCGCAAAGCCCGAAGCTGCCGAGCATGGAGCCGCTGCTGCGTGCGCTGGATCTCGCAAAGTCCTTTCGCGGACGCGCCGTGCTCCAAGGGCTGTGCCTGAATGTGCCCGCGGGCAGTGTCTACGGGCTGCTCGGACTCAACGGTTCAGGAAAAACCACGACCCTCCGAATCCTCACGGGGCTTCTCCGGGCTGACCGTGGACGCGTGGAGCTCGAAGGCCGACCGCTTGCCGGGGCCAGCGCTCGCGCCGGGCTCGCCGCCGTCGTGGACGCACCCAGTTTCGTCCCCGCACTTTCAGCCAAGGACAACGTGAAGGGCCATGCGCGCCTCCACGGGCAGTCCGGCTGCGATGCCGAGGCGGAACTCCTGAGCCTCGGCCTCGACCCCGGCGACCGCCGCGCGGTACGCAGCTACTCCCTCGGCATGAAGCAACGCCTGGCTCTCGCCATGGCGCTGGCCACTCATCCTCGCTTGCTGATCCTCGATGAACCGGCCAACGGACTCGATCCCGCGGGCATGGCTGCATTGCGCGCGCTGCTGCCACGCCTCGCAGCAGAGCGCGGCGTGACCATCCTGCTGTCTTCACATCTGCTCGATGAGGTCGAGCACTGTTGCACGCATGTCGGCATCCTGCGGGCCGGGCATGTCAGCGTCGAGGCGCCGCTGCGCGAGTTGCAGCAACGCGCCGGCTGGAGAGTTGCGGCCCGCGATGCAGAGGCCCTGCAGCGCGTGGCAACTCGCGCATGGCCGCGCGCGCGGGTGGAGGCCCAGCCTGACGGCTGCCTCATCACCAACTGCGACGAGCCCGCGGAGAAAGTGTTGCAGACGCTCGTCGGCGCCGGTCTGGAACTCACGCACTTTGCGCGCGCACGCGTGCTGGAAACAGTGCTCCTTCAACAGGATGATTCTCAGAGCTCATGAGAGGCTTCACGCGAGTCCTCCGCTTTGCCCTCGCGACCCAGTGTGCGCGCTTGATGCCACGCATCCTGTTGCTCGGCGCACCTGTCGCGGGCTTCGCTGCTGCGGTGATCGCGGAAGGTTCTCCGACGGAAGGAGCCCGTGGTCTCGCGGATGCGCTGGGGATCCTGCTCCCCGGGCTCATGCTCGCAGGCCTTGCGCTCGGCACCGCCGCACTCCGCGGTGAGCGCGGTGAAGATTCGCTGCGGAGCCTCCTGCTGACGCCGCAATCGCGCCTCGCGATCCTCCTCGGCTGCGCTGCCGCGGCCACGCTCATGGCACTCTCGGTGGCGCTGCTCGCGGGCCTCAGCGCTGCTCTGCGCATTCTCGCCACGCGCGCCTTCGGAGATGTGGCGCCAGACGGATTTTTCATCACGGAATCCGTCGTCATCAACCAGCAGGTCTGGCGCCTCGCTCCACTGTTCTTCCTCGCCCTGCCAGCCGCTGTCAGCATGGGGGCCCTCGCCTCCACCCTGCTGGAAGACGGACTCATCGCTTTTCTCCTCGGTGGCGCGCTCCTCTTCGTGCCGGTGTTCTTCACGGTGCCCGATGCCGTCCCACATGCGAGCTTCGCTCTGGCACGTCATGCGCTGCACACCCTCGAAGAGCTGGGCTGTGGACGTACTGAACTGGAGGCGACCGCAATGGCACCCGGCTACCTCACGCATCACATCCTGCTGCAGATTGGCAGCACCGCTGTCTTGCTCGCAGCCGCAAGTGTCATCTTCCGGAGCTCGGAGCGCGCATGAACTGGATGAGACTCGCAGCGCTTCTCGCGTTGCCCGTCGTTCTGCACGCACAGACCTGGTCGGTGCAGGAGATTCCCGATCCGCAGGGCTTCCGTGTGGACGACTGGTTCCTCGTCGACGCAAATGGTGACGGGGAAAAGGACATCCTGTGGATGGATCCCGCGGGTGCACGCTGCGCGTTGCAACTCTTTCCCTTCACTGAGGCACCGTTGCTCTGCAATCTCCCGACGGAGATGCGCGCCTTCCAGTTTGCGGAAGTCGTGGACCCGCCCGGAGAGGATCTGTTGCTGCTCCATGCCGGTGGCGTGCTGGTTCTTGCCGGCTGCACCGGCTCGCCGCGCCCATGGCTCGCTGCGCCACTCGCTTTCACAGGAACCCTCCGCGATGGCTGCCCCTGCCTCGGTTGGGGCCGTGATGTCACGGGCGATGGTCACGAGGAGATCCTCCTGCCCACGCCGGAGGGCGAGATGGTGGTCCTCTGGGGCGCAGATGGGAAGCCTTCAGGACTGCAGCGCATCGGGCCGCGCCCGCGCGTGGTTCACACCCGCGGAGGTGGCGGCCTGTTCTCCGAACGTCTCGAATTCCCGCGGGCCGAGCTCCTTGCAACCGGCGCACAACGCGCAGCGCTGGCCATCGTCCTCGATGCGCAAGGCCTCGCCCGTCTCCTGCCCGCAGGCGATGCGATGGAGCCGGTCTTCATCTTCCCGGGAGCACCGTCGAAGGCCTTCGGACAACTCGAGCGCGTCGAATGCAGCGTGGAGGATCTGGACGGTTCCGGCACGGACGCCGTGCTCGTGGCGCGCACGCGCGTGGATGAAGCACGCATTCCAGAACCACGCACGGAACTGTTGCTCTACCGTCAAGGTGCACGCGAACCGGCAGGTGTGCTCCTGCTCGCCGGCCTGCTGTCGGCAGGTCCAGAGCTTGTCGATCTCGACGGTGACGGCGACAAGGACCTCTTGCTCGCGCTCGTTCCGGCCGGTGTCGCGGGCGAGTTGCAGAAGCTCTCGGGTCGGCTCCCCGTGACATGGCACATCTGGTTCCACGACAAGGGCGCCATGCCGTGGGGCCGCTCCCCCGACTTCACGTGGACAGACACGCTTGATCCGCCGAGCCTCGAACGCTGGGGGCTCAGACACCGCCTGCTTGTCGGGCCGGATCAGAACGGCGACGGGCTTCTCGATCTCGCGAGCCTCGCTCGCAAGGATGAGGCGTGGTGCATCACAACGTGGTTGCAAACACGCGACAAGGGCGCGCGCTTCCAGAAGACCGGCGAATCCACACGGCTGGTATCAGGTCCGCTGCACTCGATGAGCAGCACGCAATGCGGCAAGGAGCGCGCGTTGGTGTTCCGGCAACCGGCGGCTTTCCTTCTGGCCAGGCCCGGCAAGAAGCGCTGATCAGAGCTTCGGGATGTCGAAGCTGAGCACGAGCCACTCACCATCGGCGCGCTGCCACGGCACCAGATGCAGACCGCCGAGCAGAACCTGATCCAGTGACCCGGTGCACTCCCCGACCGGCACCTGGCAGACTTCCATGGCAGGGCCGCGTTCCTTGCCGGAGCGCAGCACGCGCCCGTCCGGCTCCACGACGACAAGCGCATCCGGATCCATCAGCACGGCTCCGCGCGGACGCACGTCGCGCCTGTCATTGCTGAGCGAGACAGTGATCGCAAGGCTCCCCCGGAAACGCTGCGCAGGACTGCGCGCGATGGAGCCGCCCACCGGAAATCCGTAAACAAGTTGTTCGACGGCGAGCCGCCCAGTACGCAAGACATCCAGTTGATCCACGATGCCGAGATGCCGGGTGCGCAACACGAGGAGCTTCCGCAGCGCGCCAGCGCCAGCGCACTTCAAGGCCAGCACACCGCCATCCAATAGCAGCACTTGATCCGGCCGCACACTGGAAGCCGGGTCCTTGTAATGCAACAGGCGGCCTCGTGACGCATCACCGACCAGCACCCCATCCTCCAATCCGAGCGGCGCAAGCCACCAGCGGAACTCCGCCAGATGGTCGGCGCCTTCCAGCGGGATTTCGAGCGCAACAGTCTTGCTCTCGGGCTTGTGCACCGCGAGACGAGGCCAGGCGATGCTCACAAGAGCGTCGGCGGAAAGGCGGAGCGCCTGCGGGACCACGCGCACGCAACGCAACACGTCTGCAAGCCCGTACCCGAGATGTTCCTCGTGCACGCCGCCCGCAGCGACACGCACCACGCGCTCGCCCTCGACCCAGAGCAGTTCTTCTCCATCAGGGACGACCACGGCGGGTCCGTGCATGAGGGCGACGCGCAAGGGCCACTCGGGAACGCCGAAACGGCAGGGACTCTGCGTGAGAGGCAGAACACGCGTCCCGAACACCACCTCCGCAGCAGACACACGCACCAGCTCGCGTTGACGGTCAAAGAGCAGCGTGTCCGCCGGCAGAGTTGTCACTTCCAGCGCCTGCACCACACCGGCACGCAGGGTGAGGTCTTTGAGTACGCGCCCGAATTGCACGGTCACTCCAGCTTCCGTGGGCCAGAGGGCCGCAAGGTCGCGCCCTTGAGCCACCACTGTCTGTCCCGGCAACACATGGCCGAGAAGGAGCAGGGCGGGCAGGAGCAACGCCTTCATGGCAGGCGTTTCTTCAGGCGCTCCAGCGCGCGAGCGCGCTCCTCTTCCGGCGCGAGAGCCGTGAACCCTTCGTCCGAGCCGAGCACGCGCCTCACCACCTCAAGGCTGCGATTCCTGTCGGCCACGGACACGCTCATGAGCAGCGCCATGGACTCAGCGCGCGCTTCGCGACCAGCGGTCGCTTCGAAGAGTGCGAGACTCCTGAGCTTCATGGCCTCGCTGTCCACGGAATTGAAGTCGCGGAGCACGCGCGCGCCTTCGTCACCGGAGCGCCCGAGGGCCGCGAGCGCAGCCAGACGCAGATCTTCGCGCGCGAGCGCCTCGCCGAGCGCGGCAATGGCGCCAGAGGTGGCGAGCTTCCCGAGAGACTCCGCCGCGCGCGACGCCACGGTGCCGTGGCGGCTCTGCAGGAGCGCCAGCAGCAAGTCTTCGGAGTTGGGATGCGCGATCGCACCGAGGACCTGCGCGATACCGGCGAGTCCGGTGGCGTTTCCAGCCGAGGTCATGCGCTCGATGCCCTCACGCAGGTAGGGCAGTGCCGCGATACCGAAGCGCTGCAAGAGACGTCGCGCCTGCTCGTGATAGAGAAACTGCATCTCACCGAGCACGTCCACGTGAAAGCGAATGCGCCGATCCAATGCAGCATCCTCGCCGGGCTGAAGCACGCGCCCCTCGCCGTCGAAACGCTCGCCCGACTGCTCCATGGCGGCGAGGATGGCACGCCAGCGCGCCACAGCCTCTGCCTTGGCCTTCGCTCCTGCATCCACGTTGTATCCAGCATCCTTCCGCGTGAGCCCGCGCAAGAGCTCGTTCGCCGTCTCACCGGCAAACGCGGGTGATGCCATGAATTCCCCTGTGGTCGGGTTCCGGCCTTCCAGGTGCATGAGCAGCATGGGAACACCGGCCCGCGATCCGAACTGCACCAGCACCGCGGCGGCGTGATTGATCACTACCGGATGCCGGTCATCGAGCGCCAGCAGCAGGTCCGGAAGCGCCGTGCGGCAACCAAGGCGTCCGAGACCCGCGATCGCCGTGACGCGCTCCATGGCCCGCGCATCCGGTCCCGTGTCCTTGAATTCCACCGCCTTCCAACCGAAGGGCCGGGAGCTGTCGGGTTCCGCGAGAAAAGCGACTTGCGACCGGTCTTTCATGAGCCGGAGCAGCGCTTCACCATGGCGCACAGCGCCGGATTCAACGGCTTGCAGGATGAGCTCCGAACGCTCAAGGGCTCCCTTGCCCTCCAGCGTGCGCAGCAACTCCGGCTCGACATCCCGCACGGGGCCTGGCGCCACCTCGCGTGCGCAAGCGGTGACGAGCAGCGCCAACAGCGCGAGATCAATGCAGTGAGAGCGTGAGTTCATGGAGCAGCGTGGCCTCGTGGTCGGGCTGATAGGGCTGGAGTCGATAGTACAGGCTGAGCTGCACCGCTTGCACCGAGGGTGGCAGAGCCGCCACATAGCGGCGGGTTTCTCCGGCCGGGATCTGGGTAGTTTCCGGATACGCGACGATGGTCTGCGGCGGATGCCCGCGCGCCTCCTCGCGCACGATATGCAGCGTCACCTCGCCGCTGGCGCCGAGACTGAGCGCAGCGTCACGACTCGAACCCGGAGTGCGCAGCAAGTTCTTGATCTCGAACTCGGTGCGATAAGGATTGCGGTAGCGATCGATGCGTCGCGAGACCCGGCTCCCATCCTTCAGCGTGAACGTCGCTTCGAGATCCACGGCGCGGTGGCGCTCGTCCGTCGGAAAATTGTGGCCCGTGCCGGAATTGGTGACAGCGATCTCGATACCGCCGGGACCCGTCACCCGGCCTTCCAGCGTGACTCCCGAACGCAACATCACTGCATCATGACTGGCCGGGAACAAATGCGACCTCCCCGGCCGGCCTCCAGCGCGCTGGACAACGGGCATGTGACATCCGTTGCAGTCCTTGGCGTTTGGTCCGGGCTGTGCATAGCTCGTCTGCTTCCATTCTTCATGAACCTTGTGCTGGTTGTGGCATGGCGCGCAGAGGCCCATGCTGCTGATGGCGTTTGACACTTGCGGTTGGCAGGGCGCCAGCGCGGCGGCGGCTGTGAGGGGGCCCTTCCCCACCATGCTGGCAGTGTGGGGGGCGAAGTGACAGGTGAAGCAATCCACGCCCTCGTCATGGCGGCGGTCGCGTTCCAGCGGACGGTTGGCGAGCCCCGTCTCGAGCACGGGGCGCGGCAAGTGACAAGGCAGACAGTCCTTGTCCTCGAAACCGCGGGAGAGCCTCTGCACTTCGGGATCCGTGTAGGCCTGCGCGTGCCACGAGGCCTTCCACTCCGCCACCACTTCCGCATGACAGGCCGCGCACTCCAGGCTGGAAGACATGCGCAGCGGCGTGGCCATCACCCGGAGCTCTTCGCCTCCGGCGCCCGTGTTCGCGACAGTGGCGGTATCGCCGCTCGCGAGATGCCAGATGAGCCACGCAAGAAACAGAACAACCGCAATGAGCAATGCGCTGCGCATGTTCACGCGCTCCTTTCCTGGACGAGTGGTGGAGCTCCGACAAGGCGCACCCAGATCTCGCAGCCCTCGGCGGCAGTCCCCTTCACGCGACAGATCTGCCCACCCACGTCAAACTCCAACTCCTCCGCAGCGCCACGAAAAACCCTCCGCCGCACGGTTGCCGGAACGCCCTCACCTTTCCGGACAAGTTCAAGATGCTCGGGACGCACGAGCGCCCAGGCCGCACCCGCAAGCGAACGACCACTCACCCGCGCCCGCCCCAGGGGCGTGTCAGCCATCCCGTCGCCATCGGCGCTGACCGGCACCAGCGTGCCTTCGCCGAGAAGTCCGGCGACCGCAACACTGGCCGGCGCTGCGTGCACGCGTGCAGGGCTGCCTTCCTGCACCACAACTCCGCGGTCCATGCAGATGAGATGGTCGGCAAGCTCGAACGCCTCTTCGTGATCGTGCGTGACGTGCAGCACCGTCGCCCCGTGTCGGCGACTGAGCTCGAAGAGCAGCGCACGGACTTCGCGTTTCAGAGCCTGATCCACACTGCTGGTGGGCTCATCGAGAAGCAGCAACTCCGGACGGAGCACTGTGGCGCGTGCAAGCCCAAGACGCTGTCGTTCCCCGCCACTCAGTTGTGCAGGCCGGCGTGCACGCAAGACCGCGAGGCCAAGCTCCACCAGCTCGTCAGCAGCACGTTTGGCGGCTTCACTCCCTCGCACGCCCCGCGCGGCGAGCACTTGCAGGAGATGCTCTTCCACCGTCAACTCCGGCCAGAGCCCGTGCCCCTGAAAGAGGAATCCGATCCCTCGCTCGTGGGGCGGAAGACCGCGTCGGCCATCCTGCAGCACCCGCTCGCCATGCACGATGCGGCCTGCGCACGCGACCAGTCCTGCGATGCAGCGGAGCAGCGTTGATTTCCCGGCGCCGGAAGCGCCCAGAATGCAGGCGTAGTGCCCGCGCTCAACCGCCGCCTGCACGCCCTTGAGAACCAGCGTCTCCCCGAGAGTGCAGCGCACCTCTTGCAGACTGAATCCCGAACTCATGAGCGTTTCTCCCGGAAGGCAAGACGCACAACCAGCAGCGGCAGCAGGGTCGCCAACAGGACGAGCACGCACAGAGCCGCCACTTCACCTGCAGATTGGTAGTGCACCATGTTGAATATGCGCACTTGCAGGAACTGCCAACCAGGACGGAGCAAGAGCAACGTCGCGGACAATTCGGTCATGCAGAGGATGAGAGTGAGCAGCGCCACTGCGGCGAGTGTGCCACGCACATGAGGCCACTCGGCGAGACGGAAGCGCGCGAAACTGCTCGCCCCCATCAAACGCGCTGCATCGACCGCATCCTGATCCACTCGCAGAAATGCGAACCGGAGCAGGCGCGCCGCCAGCGGCAAGTACAACGCAAGCCAGCCGAGGACTGGCAGCACAGGCCCCTCGACGAACAGGCCGCGCGCCAACCCGCTCGCGCCAAGAACTTCCTGCAGCAGGAATCCCGCCAGCGCGGCGCTGCCCGCGATGAGCAGGCGTTCTCGCACGCTCCCTCCCGCACACAGGCCCGCGAGAATGCCCGCCAGCACGGAGGCCCACGCAGCTTCACCCGCATCCATGGCGCTCACATTGAGGAGCAGGGCCACTCCGACAGCGACCGGCGGCAGCGCGAAGGGCAACGCAGCCAGCGCGTCGATCACTCCCACTTTCCCGCGCGCCATGAGTCGCCCGCCCGCGAGCGCGAGGATCAGCATCACCGGCATGGCGACGAGAAGGAGCAATCCGGTATCACGGAACGCCTCCTGCGTGCGCGCAAACACACTCTGATAGTTGTCGACGCCAGCGCCGAGTGCCAAGGGACCTGCCTCGCGCAGCAGGGAACCGAGTGGGAGTCCGGCGCCCAGCACCAGTGCGACAAGCAGGACGGCCATGGGCAATCCTCCAGCGCGCTCACGCGGGCGCAGCGTCCCGGAAAGGCCAGCCATCAGGCTGCCTTCGAGACGCGCGAGGATCAGCACGGCAAGGACTCCGATCACGACGAGAGGCAGCGCCAGCAGAGCACCCGCGGATTGATCCACCTGCGAAAAGACGAAATGGACTTTCTGGACCAGCACCGGAGTATCGAGCAAACTCACGACGGGATAGGTCATGAGCGAGAGTGCGAACACGGCAACCAGACCTGCCGCGAAAGCTGGCGCTGCCTCCGCCAGCGCACGCGCGACGAGCGCTCTGCGACCGGGCATGAACAAGCGCAAGGCGTCCCAACCGTCACGGTCCATGCGTCGCAGCGTCATGATGACGGGCAGCGCCACCAACGGAAAGAACGCCGCCGCCATCACCCAAGCGGGACCGGGGTAGATGTGAGCGAGCAGGCCCTCGCCGGAGGCGAGAGGCAAACGCACGTTCACGTCCAGGCCTTGCTCCGAGAGCCAGACACTGAGCCAGCCCTTGTCACCGAGAACACGCGTCCAGGCGATGGTGTGAATGTGCGGCGGGATGATGAGCGGCACCGCCAGCAACGCCGTGAAGAATCCCTCGCCACGCACGCTGAACAGGCCCAGGACCCAGATGGCGGGTAGCGCCAGCAGACAGGCAAAGAGTGTCGTGAGGAGAGCGAGGAAGATGCTGTTCGCGAAGAGCGTGCCCACCTGCGCCCCGGTGAGCACGCTTTCGAGAGTCCCATCCAGCAAGGCGCCGACACCGCGCTCGCCCAGCACGACAAGGGGCTGCAGGATGAGCAGCGCCACGACGACAGCGAGCACAAGGCGGGCGCGGAACGTCATGCGGCAGGCTTTTTCCTGAACGCGCGCACGAGCAGCAGCGCCGCAATCGCGAGACAGCCGAGCGCAACCCAAAGCACCATGTTGTCCTCGGCCGCCGGCTCCGTATTGGCCCGTGGCGCAGCACCGCCGAACATGCGCTCGAGATCCAGCTTGTGCTTCTCGATGGCCGTGGCGGCTTCACCAAAGTCCACTTCCATGCTGCGGAAATCTGCAGGCAATCCGGCCGGTGGCGCCATGCCCGCGTGCAGCGGGATCTGCGCGCTCACGCCCGCTGCGAGCGCGGATTCAACCGCAGGCGACAAGAGGTAGTCCGCCAGCGCCTTCGCCTCGGCGAGGTGTGGTGCACCTTTGATCAGCGCCACGGAGTTGGGAATGAGCAACGCGCCCCCGGCCTTCTGGTCGAGGAGTTGCATCGCCACGGGCTTGCCTTCTTTCTGGCGCACGCTCACATCATCCGTGTCGGTCATGCCGCAAGGGATGACTCCTTCCGAGACGAGGCGCGCCACCTGGCCATTGCCGCGCTCGAAGCGCACATCATTGGCGATGAGGTCGCGATAGTGCTTCTCGGCCACCTCCGCCCCCCGTTGTGCGTAGATGACTCCGGCATTGGTGAGGGTCGTGCCCGTGAGCGGGCGCGCATGAGCGATCTTCCCCTTCCATTGCGCACGTGTCAGATCCGCCGTGCTGGTCGGGATCTCGGCGGCGCTGATCATGGTCGTGTTGTACACGAGCACCCGCGCGCGCGCGGCGAAGCCGGTCCAGAAACCGTCCGGGTCCTTGAACTTCGCGGGGATGCCCTCGGCTGACGGCGATTTGTAGGGCTGCAAGAGCCCCATGTTTTTCAGGCGGATGGTCTGCGCGCACTCGTTGTTCCAGTACACATCCGCGACCGGGCTCGCCTTCTCCGCGATGAGGCGCCCCACCATTCCGACCGTCTTGTTGTCCTCGGTGTCAAACGCGGATTCCACCTTGATCCCGGTGGCGGCCTCGAATTCCTTGAGGATGCCGCGGGCATACTCTTCATCGAGACTGACGTAGACCACGACTTTCCTGTCCTGCCCGGGCAGGAGGACCAGAAACAGCAGAGAAAGGGCTGACAGTTGTTTCAGCATGGAAGGCTCCTTCAGAGGTGCGAAGCACTTCGCAAATCCGCGGCCGCAGGAAAGTCACGGGAGATTCAGCAGTGCAGAGCCTCCTCAACGTTCCATCACCGCCACACAGCGTCCGAAACCTGACGCTGGCTGTCAGTGGCCGTGCCGGACCTTCCTCCAATACACCTTGTAGTCAAACTGCGGGGAGTTGTCGGGATCGTGGCACTGCATGCAGTCCCGGGAGCGCGGGTGGGGCTTCGGATGTCTCGACTCAGTCTGGGCATGTTCCTCGCTCGGCCCGTGACAGGCTTCGCAATCCACGTTCGCGAGTTCCGGCCTTTCCAGCGTCCAGCCCGTGGTGTCGTTGAAGCCCACCACATGGCAGCGCACGCACTCCGGGTCGCGCTCATCGTGCGTGAGTTCGAGAGTGCGGAGCGCTCGCATGTGTGCCGAGGACGCGAGCGCGGTCGTGCAATCCTCGTGGCACTCGGCACAGGCCTTGCCACCGGCATAGCTTGCCGCCGGCGAGCGTGGTGTCGTGTTGATCAACTCCTCGGCCCGCACCGCCTCGCGATAGCTCGCAAGGATGGCATCGCACTCCGCGTCCACTGGCCCGCTTTCCTCAAGACGTACGGAAGTCCAGAAGGGCTCGGCCTCCGTGTGCACGACCACAAGATCGCGTCCCTTGCTGCCGACAGCGACAGCCCGCGCACTGCCGGGAAGCGGACGCGGTGCGTCTCCGACACAGGCCACGGCGAAGAGCACACGCTTGCGCGCCTCCAGGGACAGCGCCGCACTGAGCTGTTCGAGCTGGTCTTCCGGGCCATTCCAGAGCACGAGCAACTGGCCTGTTGCTGCCGTCGCTGCAGCCACCGCTGCCAGCGCCCGGACCGGATCAACAACCCGCGCCCCTTGGACAGACAAGTCCGCCGGCACGAGGCCCGTGAAAGTCCAACTGCCGTCAGGCAGCGTCACGGACGACGGGAACACGAGCGCGTCATCCACCAAGACGTTCGCGCACACGAACGCGAAGTTCGCCAGCTCCCGGACCTGTCTCAAGTACTCGAGACCGAGCGCGAATTCACCGGCGCCGGGCGCGAAGCCGCTGTATCCCATGACATTCATGGCGAGCAGCAAGGATTCGAGTTTCAGCTCCTGTTGCCGTCCTGTTTCGGCGACGAGATTGCCCGTCGAAAAAGCCAGAGCCTTCTGCGTGGCCCGCAAAGCGGCGATCCGCCCGCCGCGACGTGCAATCCCGCCCAGCACTGGCTTGGAGCAGCCGCACGGACGGATGAACCCGAGGTCGTTTCCGCTCAGGATGAGCGCTGGTTCTGGAGCAATCACCGGCTCGACGCACGCGTAGCCAGCGAGCGCGAACAACGCCAGTGCTGCTGCTCTACTCCACCACGTAGACATAGGGGAAGGCGCGCAGTTGCAGTTCGCCTTGGACATCCGTGCGAATGATGATGGTGCCACGGTGATACCCCTTCGGTGCCCCCTTGGCGACGTGCACCTGCACGCGCCAGCGGCGCCCGGCCTCTTCCTCCTGCACGTCCGCCGTGAAGATCTCCTTCGGGGTCGCATCCACACCCTGGACGTGCATGCCGCTCGGGCCGCCCTTGCTGACAAGAATCTCCTTGGTCGCGCCCTCCCCGATCTTCGGACGTCCGAGGCTGAAGGACGTTGGCGTGACCGTGACTTCGCCTTCGACCGTGGCAGCCAGCGTGATCGTGGTGCGCTGGAGGTTGCCGAAGTCGGTCAGGACGGTGATGTTCTCGCGCAGAAGTCCCACCGGCACGCCCGCTTTCAGGCGCGCACGATATTTCTGTCGGCTCGATCCGTCCGGCTGCGGTTCCAGTTCCCCGATCTTCACGATCTCGACCAGCGGGTTCCCGCAGCTCACGTCCTTGATCTTCACTTCCACACCGCGCGTGAGATGGACCGCGAATTCGCTGCCCTCACCCGGAGTCGCCCGCGGCACGCGCCCGAGGTTCACCTCGCGAGGCAGCACGGAATAGGGCGGTTGCACTTCGCCGGTGATGGTCAGCACGATCTGGGGCTGGCGCGGATCATTGCACATCACGGTCACGATCTTCGTGAGCGCTCCCATGAAGGTCTTGGTGTCGAGGGCGACCTGCACGGCGGTCTGGTCCCCGGGGGCAATTTCGTTCTTTTCCGGCACTGCCGCGGCGCAGGAGCAAGAGGGCACCACCTGCGTGATCTTGAGCGGCGCCGTGCCTTCGTTCTTGATGATGAAGTCGTGTTTCGCCTGCGAGAACTGCGGCAGCGAACCGAACTTCCAGACCGGAAGGGCTACCACCGCGCGCGGCGTTCCGTCCTGCGCCAGCAGCGCGAGTGCGAAGGTGAAAAGCAGAACCACTGGCTTCATGAGCGACGATCTCCTGGAAGGCCTGCATGTTACCGGAGTGGGGCCCTCTTTCTGATCCTTGCCGGTGCCGGCGTGCGGTCCTACGCTCCACCGCGTGCGCAACGCCCTCGCGGCCATTCTCCTTCTGCTCGCCCCAGCCTGCTCGGCGGACCTTCCGCCGGAGGACACGGTGCGTGCATGGTTCGAGTCTCTCTCCATCGGTGATGCCAAGGCCGCCTTCGCCCTCCTCGATGACGCAACCCGACAGCGGCTCGAAGACATGGCAGAACAGTGGCGTTCTGGCGATGAGAACAGCGTGAGCTCATTCGGCGCGGCTCCGGAAGATGCGGATGGCACGGCGCTCCTCGAGGCCATCTTGCACACGCAGGGACGCCTGCCAGACCTTCCGGCGGATCACGGCGACCGCGTCGGCAGCGCGCGCATCAGCGGCGACCGCGCGGAGGTCGCCGTGCGCGGCCTCACCGGCACACACGCCTTCGCGCTCACGCGCACCTCGGGTCGTTGGCGCGTCGCCCTCAAGTTCCCTTGAGGAGCTTCGTCAACCCGTCTCCAGCATTGCAAGCGCCAGCGCAGCGGACTACTCTCGCGTCCATGCTGCGCACACCTCTCTTGTTCGTCATGCTGATGTCCTGGATGGCCTGTTCCGCGGAACTCTCGCCCGAGGACACCGCACGCGCCTTCGAACGCAGCCTGGAATTGCGCAACTGGAACGACGCCTACGTGCTCCTCGACGCCAATTCGCAACAGTGGTACGAGCAGATGGCCACCAATTGGCGCGGCCGGAATGCCGGTCTGGAACGACTGATGGGCCGCGCTCCCGGCGACACCACGGGCGCCTCGACGTTCGCCGCCATGATGAGTTTCGGGCTCACACTGACAACTCCCGAGCGAACGCCGAGCTCACACGACTGGTTCGGAAGCGCCTCCATTGAGGGAGACGTGGCGCTGGTTCCTGCACGCACCGCGGAGCATGCCGATGTGGTCGAACTCGTGCGCGAAGCAGGACGCTGGCGCATGAAGTTCAAGAAACCGTGAGCCTCAACCGCCGAGGCGTTGCAGCTCGGCCGTGGCGCGCGCACGACGCGTGACATCCGCCGCGGGAGCCTGCTTCAGGAACTCCCGGTACGCCGCGACCACGCGCGGACGCAAATCGGGATGGCCGAGACGCAACGCCGCCGTGGCCGCGTCGAAGAGCGCCACGGGATCGTCCTCGCCCGCCCCCGCGAGAGCAATATCGAGCCCGAGGCTCGCCGCTTCCTGCTCGCGACGTGCGCGACGCAAGCGTTCGATGTGATCGCGCGCCTCGTTCCGCGCGCGCGCGTCCCGTGACCAGAACGCTCTCGTCCGCTCAACCGCCGCCGTCGAGAGCAACAGCGCCCGGGCCATGTCGCCGCGCGACTCATGGATGCCTGCCTCCGCGAGATCCGCGCCCGTGTGTCCGGGCACCAACGCGCGAGCTTCCGCCAGCAGTTCCAGAGCACGCGTGGCCGGACCGGGGTGCGTGCGCATGGAATCCACGCGCGCAGCCACCGTGAATGCCTCGGCACGCAGAAAAGCCCAGTTCGTGTCGCGTGCTCCGAAAGCCGCACTCTTCAGCCCTTCGGCACTCACCTCAAGCGCGAGCGCCAACTGCTGCTGCGCGCAGTTCAGCAGGGCGGGAGCGTCCTTGGATCCCATGGTCGCCAGACCGCCTGCATTCATCGCCGCCTGAAAGCGCAGTTCGAGCAGATCCTCCTGAATGACATCCACAC
Source organism: Planctomycetia bacterium (assembly GCA_005790545.1). Classification (GTDB taxonomy): domain Bacteria; phylum Planctomycetota; genus SXUL01. The sequence goes on from SXUL01000127.1 coordinate 20,472, forward strand.
CGGGTATGCGCGGCAAGGCGATGCTCGACGCAACCAGAAAATGTTCGAGTGCGCGCGCAGGCTGTCCGCGTTGCTGTTCCAGCACGCCGAGGTTGTAGTGACCCGTCGGACTGCCGCGCTGCTCCTGCACCATGGAACTGAACAGACGCTCATCGCTCTCCCAGCGACCGAGTTCGCGGTGCGCCAGCGCACCAAGCAGAAGCACACCCGCGGCCACAAAGACGACCCTGCCCGGGCGGGTGCAGTGCGGCAGCAACCCAGCGGCGAGCATCAGCGCGAGCCCGAAGAGCGGCAGATGAAAGAAGCGTGCCGCACCCATGGCGCCAATGCTGAAGAGGAGATTCGAGACCGGAAACAGCCCGGCCAGCAGCAGCAAGAGCCCTGCTGCCGCGAGATGGCGCTGACGACGCCAGAGCCAGACAAGGCCGACGAGCAAGACCAGCACAACGCCAAGACCGAGAAGCGCCCGCCCATCACCCGTGGTTGCCGGAGGCACATCCACGAGCCCGAGATTCGGATGAATGGAGAGCGGGAACAGCAGCGCCGGCACATCAAAGGTGGCGATCACCGCGAGTGCCGTGGCGACGCGATCGATGGATGCGAAGAGCTGGAAGACCGGATCTCCCACGCCGAGGAACTCGCCGAGGACGGCCCTGCGCACGAGAAGGAACGCGAGCGCACCCGCGGCGGATGCTCCAGCCATGACGGCGACGATCCGCCAATCGCCCGAGGCACGCAGCGCCACCAGCACGCCGACGAACAGTGGCGTCACGATGGCGGATTCCTTGGCCGTCAGCGCAAGGAATGTGGCCAGCAGCACACCACATGCCGCACCGACCCTTCCCGCGCTGAGCGCCATGAGCAACGCCGCCGATGAGAGGACCGTCGCCAGCGCATCCGCGCTGCCAACCGCGGTGCCGAGCACCTCCGCATTCAGGGGGTGCAGCACAGTGAGCGCGCTGGCGAGCGTCGCCGCCCACACACCAGCACGCGTGGCGGGCAACACCCGTCGGAGGATCTCGAAGCGCAGCAATGCCGTGCAACATTGCAAGAGAAGCCCGCCCGCCATGACAAACGGCAGCGCATCCCCTGGACCGCGCAAGCGCCCATCGCGCGGATGCAGTGCCATGAACCAGAGCTTCGTCAGCGGGCGCCAGAGGCTCGGCTTGACATCGAGAGCTTCAGCCGTCGTCTGTCGATCCCACCAATCGCCCGCAAGAAGTGCGCCTGCATCTCCCTCCGCGATGCGCCGGTCCATCCCCACGATGGCGACAGAGTCGTACGTGAGCTTGAAACCGACAGCGCTGCCGAAGCAAAGAACAACCGCGAACAGAAGCAGGGCCCGGGGCAGACGAAGCCCCGGTGACGCATCAGCCATCCGCGGCTGAGACAGGCTGGGTATGAGTCTGCACGTCGCCGTTCGACGAGCTGACCGTGACGTTCAGCGTTCCTGTCGCGTTGGTCGGCAAAGTGATGACCTGCACGAGCTTGCCTTCAACCTCGCGAATGGGGCCGTAGCAGGACGCTGGCAGCGGCACGCCATTCAAGTCTGCCACGACAGACATGTTGGAGACACCGCTCGCGGTCACCGTCACACTTCCGCCCGGACGAGCTGGGCTGCTGACGGAGCTCCGCATCCCCTGAGCAGCCAGATGGCTGGCGCAGAGCATGAGGAGCAGCAGAGCGAGCCCCCCTTGGAGGGCCTGTCGACGGGTCGGCAGATGCATGCGGCCGGAGTCTCCCCCGGCGTGTGCATCATATTCCGCCGGGGAGGACCCGTTCAACGCTATTTCTGCTTTGCGTTTTCTGCGCTTTTCCCGACCTTGACGTCGATATTGGCGCCTTGTCCGGAAGCATGCAGGGCGGACCCGTCCCCCACGCTTCCTTCCAGGATCATCCGCGCCACCCGGTCCACAAGTTCACGCTTGAGGGCCTTCTTCAGCGGCCGCGCGCCGTAGATCGGGTCGAATCCGATCTGCGCCAGAGTTGCACGCGCACTTTCGTCCACGTGCAGTTGGATGCCGCGTGCGGCGAGCTTCAAGACAAGGGGCTTCAACTGGATGTCGAGGATGGCCGCCATGTCCTCACGGGCGAGGCTCCTGAAGACCAGGATCTCATCCAGTCGATTCAGGAACTCCGGCGGGAAGTGCCTGCGCACATCGGCGAGCACCTCCTCGCGCCCGCGCGCTGGCCGAAAACCTGTTCGACGACGAACGCGCCATGATCCGCATCGACATGAGCGAGTACCAGGAGAAGCACTCGGTGGCGCGGTTGGTCGGCGCGCCTCCCGGCTACGTCGGTTACGAGGAAGGTGGACAGCTCACCGAACTCGTGCGGCGCAGGCCCTACGCAGTGGTGTTGCTCGATGAGGTCGAGAAGGCGCACCCGGATGTGTTCCACACCCTGCTGCAGGTTCTCGATGACGGTCGGCTCACCGATGGCCAGGGC
>SXUL01000022.1 GCA_005790545.1 Planctomycetia bacterium
GCTGGCACTGGACGCTTCGACGATGGATGCGAATGCGGCGATGCGCTCGATCGTGCGGAAGGACACCGAGGAGAGTTACGCGGATTACGTCCAAGGTCTCGCGAAGGTCGCTGGCGAGCAGGCTCCGGATCGTGCGACGCAAGCGTCATTCGACAAGAACCGCGAAGGCCGTACGACATCGAATACGGACTGGACTTCAGTGACTGATTCCGAAGCGAAGATCACGCGGACGAAGGATCGGCGCACGCATCTACGCGGACGAGAGACCAACGAGAGAAGCCACCTCGTGCAGGTGGGCTCCTTCGACGTGGGCTTGGTGATGCGAAAGCTCTGCGGATTCGCTACCCCGCGGCGGTTTGCCGCCGCGTGCGCGGCCATTTGGTGCGCTGTAGTGGCGCACATTCGTCTCTGGAAGCCCACCCGGCGCTCGGTCGCTCGAAATGCACGCAGATGTCACACCCACGCGAGTGGCGGTAGCGCTTCGTGCTGTCAGGTCGCTTGAGCTGCACAACCTCCATTCTTCAACGGGCTGGTAGAGGTCGAGGCCGCCAATGTTGAAGTAGATCGCATTGACGATTCCCCACAGGTGACGGCGGATCGTCCCCACCACTCTTGTGACCGGCTCAAGTCTGCTGCAAATGGCCCATGAGAGCCAACTCTCCCACGCCTTCCTTGCTGCTCCTCTGCGAACAAACTTCCACAGTCCCAATGCGCATTCCTTCAGTGCCGCATGCTCCTGACGGCGGACTTTGTCGACCGCATCGCCCAGGTGCTTCGACTTGTCGAAGGCGATCTTCTGGTCAGCGTCCGGGACCGCCTCACGTGTGGCCTTCACGTACGGCTCGTGCGTGTCCATGGAGGCGACCTCGATCTTCTGTCGCTCCTGATCTGTGAACTGTCTGAAAAACGCCGCCAGGCTGTCTGACTTCTGGTCATCTGAAACATGAAGCACTCTTGATTGCTCTTGAGCACAGCGATCTGAAGCACACGCGATTGACGCGAGCGGCGCTGCGGTCGCGGCTGGCGCCGATGCAGCGGTTTGCGCGGACGATCCGGAGTCACATGAATGGGGTGCTGGGCTTCATCCGCTGGGGAGGCCTCAACAGAGCTCAATCCGAGGGCATGAACAACTGGATCAAGCTCTTGCTCCATCGCGCCTTCGGCCTTCACACTGCTGCCGCTGTCATGGCCATGTACAGGATGGTGATGGACTGTCCGGGTCCGACGGTGCGAAATGTCAGCCACTCTGTCACGACACGGCCATGGGGACGCAGGACGGCCCTGGATTGTCGCGGTCATGAGCGCCGTGCAGCGCGGCTCGTTGAAGCCAAGCAGTGAGTCGGCCGTGCCCCACCGTCCGACGCGTATGAGGCCTCCATTTCAATGTTGTCCCCTTCCCCCTCCAGTCAGGTGGGTTACCCCTCGCCAGGGGGCTTTCGCACCGGTTTGATGATCATCAGCGGGGGCGTTTGCGGCAACGGGGCCGTGTCCATACGATGTTGCTTGACGTGACGGGGTCTGCGCATGTTGCGTGGCCGCGCCGTCGAGTTTGAACAAAAGGGAGGTGGCGCATGGTTGCCAAGAAGAAGACTGCGAAGAAACCGGCGAAAGCTGTGAAGGCCAAGGCGAAGGGTGCGAAGAAGTCTGCGGCGAAGACGCCGGCAAAGGCCTCCGCGGTGAAGAAGCCTGCAAAGAAGGCGACGAAGCCTGCAAAGGCAAAGAAGGTTGCGACGAAGCCCATGCTCAAGAAGAGCGTGAAGCCCGCGGCAACCAAGGCTCCAGCCAAGAAGGCTTCTGCCCCGAAGGCCTCTGCGAAGAAGAGCGTTGCAGCACCCGCCAAGGCGCCTGTGACGAACATTGCTGCGGTCACGACTGCGGCACCTGCTGCCACGAACAAGCAACAGGATCTCTTCGGCGCTGGCATCAACGTCGACGCTGGCTCCTGAGAACTCCGGGAACTCTCGGCGCCATAGCGCGCCGATCCTGTCCCGACCGCGGCCGGTGCTGCCATCGCAGCGCCGGTCGCTCGCTTTCTGCTGCTACGATCCGCGCACGTCATGGAAGCGCTGCAATCAGGTTCACTCACACCGCAGACTCTTGAAGAGGGTTTGAGCGTGCTCGCCCTTTTCGTCACCACACTCGGGCTCGCCGTGTGGATGGGCTCAGCGGTCTTCGGTTCGTTCGTGGTGGCGCCGCTGGTGAATCGCCAATTGCAACCGTCGCAGGCCCGCGAAATGTTGAATCAACTCGCACCGCGACAGCACTGGCTCGCCTTCGTCTGCGCCGCCCTGATGATGCTCGGTTCAGGCGGCATCCTCTGGATTGAACGCTTGCGCACGCCCGCCATCGGCTTCTTCGCCTGCACCGGCTTCGCATTGTTGATCGAGCTCTTTCTCGGGCTTGTGATGGCGCCGCGCGCATCGCGGCTCCGCGAGCGCATGCAGTCCTCCGCTGGTACGGAATGGAATCACGATTACCGCGGCAGCTACGACCACGCGGTGCGCATGTCAGGTTTCCTCAATGCGCTCATCATGCTTGGGCTCGTCGGCGCCTGCGGCTTCCTCGCGAGCGTGCTCTCGTGGGGACAAGCGCAACACTGAGCCGCAGGGTTGCGCGGCGAACAGCCCGCGCTTGAAGCGCGGCGAAGCACGCGGCCAACGCGCGCAATGCCTCAGAAGAGCGTGCGCAGGAAGCCGCTGATGGCCTCGGAACCGAGGGCAAGGCCGTCCGGAACGATGCCCACCCAGAGCACGAGGCCCGCGAGCAGCATGACCAACAGCATGGGCGCAAAGGGCACCACAGGTAGAGGCTTCGCGTCCTCACCCTTCTCGACATACATGGTCATCACCACGCGCAGGTAATACGCGAGGCCGATCACGCTGCAGAGAGCCACGCTGGACGCGAGCACTGTCATGAGGGTGCCGTGTGCGCCGCCGCACTCGCCGAGCAGCGCCGTGAAGACCTGCCACTTCGCGATGAAGCCTCCCGTGAGCGGAATGCCCGCGAGGGACAGCATGGCGGCGAGCATGGCTGCGGCCATCCAAGGGCGCCGATTGCGCAAGCCCGCGAGATCATTGAGCAGGAGCGGTTCATCGCCGGCGCGCTCATTGAGCGCGAGCACACCGAAGGCGAGGAGATTCATCAGCACATAGACGACCAGATAGAAGCTGAGTGCAACCGAAGCGCCCTCAGCCGCAGCAGAACCGGCCGGTGCGGCCAGAACAACACAGAGTGCCGCGAGGAGATATCCGGCGTGAGCGATGCTCGAATAGGCCAGCATGCGCTTCACGCGCGTCTGCACGAGAGCTCCAAGATTGCCGACCAGCATGGTGGCAATGGCGAGCACCGCGAGAATCAGCAGGAGGTGCTGCGAAAGCGCACCGAGTGCGGGCACGAGCCGGAGCAGGGTCATGAAGCCGGTGAGCTTCACGGCAGTGGCCATGAAACCTGTCACCGGAGTCGGCGCTCCTTCGTAGACATCCGGTGCCCATTGATGGAACGGCACCAGCGAGAGTTTGAAGCCGAAGGCGGCAAGGAACAGGACCAGTGCAATCACGCCCAGCTCGCCAGCATGGGCGAGCTTCGTTTCCGCTCCATCGAGATGGAACGAGCCCGTGAGCCCGAAGATGATCGCAATGGCGAGGAGCAACAACGCGGAGGCGAAGGCGCCGGTGAGGAAGTACTTGAAGCCCGATTCGACCGCCGCGCGGCGCTCGCGCAGCGCAGCGCACATGGCATAGAGCGCCACGGACATGGTTTCGAGACCGAGGAAGAGCACCGCAAGATGGCGCGTTTGCACCATCACCTGCATGCCCGCGACTGCGAGGAGCATGAGCGCGTGCACCTCGGCGCACTCGCGGCCCTGGCGCCGCAGCCAACCCGTGAGCATCACCGTTGTGACAAAGCCCGCGAAGGCAGAGCCCGCCGCGGCGAGCATGCCCATGCGATCGAGCAAGAACATGCCGTCGAAGCCTTCGCCGTGGCCGTGAAACGCATGAACCCACCACACACTGAGCACCAGCAGCAGCGTGATGTTCGCAATGGCTCCGCCGCGCCCGGGACGCAATGCGGTCCCATGCCCGAAGAGCAGCACTGTCACGCAGCCTGCGGCGAGAAGAAGCAGCGTCCAGATGGCGGGGTTGTGGAGCATGTTCACTTCCCCACTCCGCTGGCGGCCGCGATGGCCGTCGTGATGGGCTTCTCGAACAGGTCGATGATGCCGTCAGCGCTGAGGCCCATCCAGAAGATGGCGATGACCAGCGGCACCATGATGAGCACCTCGCGCGCGCCGAGATCCACCAGCGTCTTGTTCTCTGCGAGAGTCAACGGACCGAAGAAGGTCTTCTTCACTGCGCCGAGCATGTACCAAGCGCCGAGAATGGCACCGAGCACCGCGAAGGATGCGAGCACGGGTGAGGCTTTGAATGCGCCCGCAAGAATGAGGAGCTCACCGGCAAAACCGTTGGTTCCCGGCAGCGCGATGCTGCTCATGGCCGTGATCACGAAGAATATCGCGAACAGCGGCATCGGCTTCGCAATGCCGCCGAAGGCGGCGAATTCGCGCGTGTGGCGGCGTTCGTAGAGGAATCCCACGAGCAGGAAGAGCGCGCCGGTGCTGATGCCGTGCGCGAGCATCTGAAACACCGCTCCGGAGGCGCCCTCAATGTTGAGGCTGAAGAGCCCGAGGACCACGGCCCCCATGTGCGCCACGGACGAATAGGCGACAAGGCGCTTGATGTCCGTCTGCACCATGGCGCAGAGTGAACCCGCGATGATGGCGATGGTGCCGAGGGTCATCATGAGTGGCGCCGCGTCGTGCGCCGCCAACGGGAAGAGCGGAATGGCGTAGCGGATGAGGCCGTAGCCGCCCATCTTCAGCAGCACTCCTGCGAGGATCACCGAGCCCGGCGTCGGCGCTTCGGTGTGTGCGTCTGGCAGCCATGTGTGCAGCGGCCAGAGCGGCACCTTCACCACGAATGCGAGAGCGAAGGCCGCGAAGCACCAGGCTTGCTCTGTCGGCGAAAGCGCGAGCCTCGCCACGTCTTCGAGCAGGAAGCTGATGGCGCCACCACTCCCCGCAAGGTCGCGCGTCTTCAGCCCCAGCCAGATGATGGCAGCCAGCATCGGCAATGAAGCAAGCGCCGTGTAGAGGAAGAACTTGGTGGCCGCGTAACGCCGGTTCTTGCCGCCCCACACGCCGATCATCAGGTACATGGGAATGAGCATCAGTTCCCAGCACACGAAGAAGAAGAAGAGGTCGCGCGCAAGCAGCGCGCCGAGCATCGCGGCATGCAGGATGTGGAACCAGAACCAGAATTGGCCGTGGCGTTCCGTGATGGCACTCTTCGCGCCGAGGGCCGTCAGCGGCGCGAGGAAGGCCGTGAGCGTGATCAGTACGAGGCTGATGCCGTCGAGCTGGTAGGCAAAGCGCGCGCCGAGGACAGGCAGCCACGCGTGGGTTTCGAGCTGCGGCGCACCGCTGGTGTTGAAGCCCCACATGAGGGCCCACATGCCCGCGCCATAGAGCAAGCCGAGGCTCGTCGCGAGCGCGATCCAGAAGCCCGCACGCGCGCTGCGCCCGAACAGCACTGTGGCGAGGGCTCCGGCGAGAGGAATCAGCATGAATTGGTGCATGGTGTTCCTTTCAGCCGAGGAGGATGAACAGCAGCACCGCAACCGCGGCGAGCATGAGTCCGATGCCGGCGCGCACGAGGCCTGTCTGACTGTGACGCAACGTGCGCGCGACGAAGGTGGCCGCCGCCGCGCTGCCATTCACGATGCCTTCGATGATCCCGCGATCGAGGATGCGGTGGAAGAAGCCGCTCGCAGCCTTCTCCACCGGCCGCACGATGCCGGCTTCATAGGCCTCGTCCACGAAGAACTTGCCTTCGAGGAGCTTCGCCGTGCGCGGGAACGTTCGTGCGCAGGCTTCGGGGATGCGCGGATTGCGGAGATAGCAGAGCCACGCCGCGAAGATGCCTGCGAGCCCGAGGGCCGTCGATGTGCCCATGAGCAGCCACTCAGTAGAGGCGTCCGCGTGGTGCGCCGCGGGCGCTGCCCACAGCGGCAGAGTCTTGTTCACGAATACGCCAAAGAGGTCGTGCCCGCCGAGGATGTGCGGCACCGCGAGGAAGCCGACACCCACCGCGCCGAGCGCGAGCAGACCCTGCGTCACCCACATGCGCGCGGGCACTTCATGCGCTTCGCCATGGCCGCGATACTTGCCACCGAAGGTCATGAAGATGAGCCGGAACATGTAGAAGCCGGTGCATGCGGCGCCGAGCATGCCGCACACCCACGCAAAGCGCCCGGCAGCCGTGCCACTCTCGAACGCGCGCCAGAGCACTTCATCCTTCGAGAAAAAGCCGGCGAGTGGCGGCACACCCGCCATGGCCGCTGCTGCGAGCGTCATGGCGATGGCGGTGAGTGGCATCTTCTTCACGAGCCCGCCCATGTGGCGCATGTCCTGCTCGTGATGGCAGGCGTGAATCACCGAGCCTGCACCGAGGAACAGTGCCGCCTTGAAGAAGGCGTGCGTCACCACGTGGAAGAGTCCGACATTCGGCCAGCCCGTGCCGACGCCGATCATCATGTAGCCGATTTGCGAGATGGTGCTGTAGGCGAGCACCTTCTTGATGTCGTTCTGACGCACGGCCATCAGGCCGGCGAAGAAACAGGTAGCGCCACCGATGACCATGACGGTCGCGAGGGCGGTGGCGGAGAAGCTGAAGAGGAACGCCAGCCGCGCCACGAGATAGACGCCCGCCGTCACCATGGTGGCCGCGTGACTGAGCGCGGAGACGGGAGTGGGGCCGGCCATGGCGTCTGGCAGCCAAACGAAGAGCGGGATCTGCGCGGACTTGCCGGTGGCGCCGACAAAGAGAAGCAGGCACGCGAGTGTCGCAACACTCGCACCGAAGACGCCGCTATCTGCTCCGAAAGCTCCGGCACCACCCGCGCCTTCAGCAAATTGGCGCAGGCCATCGAACTCAAGCGTGCCCGCGGTCTGCCAGAGCAGGAACATCCCGAGCAGGAAGCCCGCATCGCCGATGCGATTCACCACGAAGGCTTTCATGCCGGCGCTGGCGTTCTTCGCGTCCTTCCACCAGAAGCCGATCAAGAGGTACGAGCAGAGCCCCACGCCTTCCCAGCCGAGGAAGAGCACCGGCAGAGATGAGCCGAGCACCAGCATGGCCATGAAGAAGGTGAAGAGGTTGAGGCAGGCAAAGAAGCGCGGATAGGCCTCGTCGCCGTGCATGTACGCCGTGGCGTAGATGTGGATCAGCGATCCGATCCCGGTAATGACGAGCAACATCACGCAGGTGAGGTTGTCCGCCACCAGCGTCATGTCGATGTTGAGATTGCCCGCCGCGATCCAGTCGAAGAGCTCGACTTCCACGCGACCGACGCCCGGTTGACGCACGTCGCCGAACACATGCAGTGACGCGGCCAGAGCCACCACCGGCGCGGCGATGGCGACCAATGCCACCAGCACTTCCGGGATGCGCCGCCCGCGCAGTGACGCCAGCGAGAAAATGCCGTTCAACGCGGCGCCAGCGAGAAGTGCGACAGGTATGAGGGTCAGGGCATCCATGGCATCAGCCCTTCAAGTCGTCCAGCTTGTCCGCGTCGAGGTGGTGCCTGTTGCGATAAATGGCGATGACCATGGCGAGCCCCACGGCGGATTCCGCCGCAGCGAGCGCCAGCATGATGAAGAACAGCGCTTCGCCATCCATGCTGAGGTGCATGCGCGCAAAGGTGATGAGAGCCAAGCCCGCACCGTTGAGCATCAGTTCCACGGCGAGGAAGAGCACGAGGAGATTCCGTCGCACGAGGAAGCCTGCTGCCCCGAGGAGGAAGAGGATCACGGCAACGGTGAGATATGGACGTGGATCCATGTCAGTCGAGCCTCTTCTTCGCGAGCAGGACAGCGCCAGCCATGGCGGCGAGCAGGAGGAGCGAAAGCACCTCGAAGGGATAGAGCCAGGTGGTGAAGAGTTTCTCTCCCATGGCGGGCACGGTGCCGAAGTCCTCCGGCGCTGCAGGCATCATGGGCAGGTCTGCATTCCAGATGGCGCGGATGAGGATCCAGCCGAGCGGCACGAGGATCAGCACTGCCAGCACGAGGCCGCCGCGGGAGATGTCGCCCTTCCCCGGCGCGCCGCTCTCATCATTCAGGAACATGATGACGAACACGATCAGCACCATGATGGCGCCTGCGTAGAGAAGGATCTGCAACACCGCCGGGAACGGCGATTTCAGCAGGAAGTAAAGCCCCGCGAGGGCCACAAAGCTCGCGATCAGCGAGAGCGCGCACTTCAGGGGCTCGCGGCGGAGCATCGCCAGCAACGCGCCGCCCACGGCAATGGACGCGCAGAACCAGAACAGCGCGTCGTGCATCAGAGATCCCCCCGACGCGGGCGATAGCCGTTCGGCGCCACCTGCGGCTCGTGCGAGAGCAGGCGCTCCTTGGTGTAGATGAAATCCTCGCGCGTGAACGCAGGCATCGGCACCATGCCGGTATCCATGCGAATCGCATCGCAGGGGCAGGATTCGACGCACAGCCCGCATTCGACGCACTTCAGCATGTCGATGTCAAAGCGCGCGGGGTACTTCTCGATGGGCCGGTCCGGGTATTCGGCAGCCACGATGTGAATGCAGCCCGCGGGGCAGCCCGTCGCGCAACACATGCAAGCCGTGCAACGCGGCGCTCCATCTGCGTGCCGGGTGAGGCGGTGCACGGAACGGAAACGCGGCGGGAAGGGGTTCCGGATCTCGGGATAGGCCACCGTGCGCCGGTTCTCCGGCTGGCGGATGTTCTTCCAGAGGTGCGAGAAGGTGACTCCCATCCCCTTCACGATTTCGAGGAGGTAGCCGCCCTCACGGGCAATGCCACGCTGCTTCAGAGGAGTGTTCGCCATCTCAGATCACTCCCGTCTTCACCAGCACAGCCGTGCCGATGAGATTCACGAGGCCGAGAGGAATCAGCAGCTTCCACGCGAGGTGCATGAGCTGGTCGTAGCGGAAGCGCGGCACGGTCCAGCGGATCCAGACGAACACCCAGCAGAGGAAGAGTGTCTTGCCGGCAAGCGCGGAAAACTCCACCACCGCTGCGGTGAAGACACCACCATCCGCCGACGTGGGGCCACCCCAGAGCAGCACTGCGAGCAGTGCTGCGAGAGCGGGCCCGAAGCCGAGCATCATTGCGAGCACGATGCCTTCGTTCTTGCGCGAGTCCTTCCAGCGCAGACGATTCGTCCTGTGCCACTTCAGGCACCAGAGGCCGAAGGCCCCCGCGCCGAGGGCTGTCGCACCAAGCAGCCAGCGCAGCACCAGCGCCGCGTTCGCGGGCTCGACGAGCCAGTCGTGATGCAGCAAGTTCCACGGCAGCGGTTGCCAGCCGCCGAGGAAGATCGTGACGATGATCAGCGACTGCACCACGATGGACACGTACTCGGCCATGAAGAACAACGCGAACTTGAAGGCGCCGTATTCCGTGTGGAACCCGGCGACGAGCTCCGATTCCGCTTCCGCGAGATCGAAGGGCGAGCGGTTCGTCTCGGCGAGGGCCGCGATCATGTAGAGCACGAAGCCCACGGGCATGGTGCAGATGCCCCAGCGCGGCAGCACTTCGAGGAAGGTGCCGTACTGACCGGAAACCATGTCATTCAGACTGGTGCTGCCATGGACGAGGAACGCCGTCGCGACGGAAAGCCCGAGCACGGTCTCGTAGCTGATCATGGACGCGCTCGCGCGCAGCCCGCCGAGTTGCCCGTACTTGTTGTTGCTGGACCAGCCCGCGAGCGCCACCGAGTAGACCCCGATGCTGCTCATGGAGAGGAACCAGAGCAGGCCGACATTCAAGTCGAGCGCCTGCGCGCGGAACACGAACCCATCACTGAAGCGGAGTTCGTGGCAGAACGGAACCACCGCGCCCACGAGCAGCGCCACGGCCATGCTGAGCATTGGAGCCGCCACATAGAAGGTGCGGTTCACGTGCTTCGGCAGCAGCTCTTCCTTGGTGACGAGCTTCACCACATCCGCGAGATTGTGGATGAGGCCCGCCATACGCAGCCCGAGCCCGGGAATGAAGGCGCGTTCGGGACCCACGCGATCCTGGATGTAGGCGCAGCCTTTCCGTTCCATCCAGATCATGGGCGGAATCATGTTGAGCACGAAGAGCCAGGGAATGGCCGCCGAGAGGAGCATCCAGCCGAAGGCCGCCTCCGCGCCGAAGCCCTGCCAGAAGATGAAACCTGCGGCCGCGAGGAAGAGTGCGAGCAGCGCGCTCATACAGCCACTCCCCCGCCCTGCACGCCGAGGCTGCCACTGCTCGCGAAGTCGAGACCGCGGAGCGCGGGCACTTCCACTGCGAGACGCGCGAACACTTCCGCAGCGCGGACGCGCCCATCCGCAGCACCGAGGCCTGCAAGAAGCTGGAGATCGTCTTCACGGCCGCCGGGGATGCGCCAGCCCGCGGGTTTCGCGATGCGTTGCACGCGCCCGGCGCTGTTCACCCAATGCCCGTCCTTCTCGAGGAAGCTGGCGCCCGCGAGCA
>SXUL01000128.1 GCA_005790545.1 Planctomycetia bacterium
CACGCGATGGCCGAAGCCCATCAGGCGCGTTGTATCGTTCCGGTCCTTGGCCTTGTCGAGGAAGCGTTCGGCACTGCCTTCCTCGCGCTCGATGCGTTCAAGCATCTCGATGACTTCCTGGTTCGCGCCGCCGTGAAGCGGCCCCCACAGCGCGCTGATGCCTGCCGACACCGCTGCGTAGAGCGGGGGCTGCGAGGAACCCACCAAGCGCACCGTGCTGGTAGAGCAGTTCTGCTCGTGGTCCGCATGCAGAATGAGGAGCACATCGAGAGCCTTCGCAACGACCGGATCCGCGAGATAGGGCTCGCAGGGCGTGCCGAACATCATCTTCAGGAAGTTCGAGCAGTAGTCGAGACTGTTGTCCGGGAAGATGAAGGGCTGTCCGATGCTGTGCTTGTGTGCACAGGCCGCGATGGTCGGCAGCTTCGCAATGAGTCGCACCACGGCTTCATCCACGCTCTTCGGATCGGCGCAGGTCTGAAGGTTCGGATAGAAGGTGGTGAGCGCTCCGACCACGGCCGCGCACACCGCCATGGGGTGCGCATCCTTCGGCAGCGAGCGGTAGAGCCACTTCATGTCCTCGTGAATGAGGGTGTGGCGCGTGACATCATTGCGGAACTGGTCGAGAGCATCGCGCCTCGGCAATTCGCCGTTGAGCAAGAGCATCGCGACTTCGATGAAGCTCGAATGCTCCGCGAGCTGCTCGATGGGGTAGCCGCGGTAGCGAAGAATCCCCTTCTCACCATCGATGAAGGTGATGGCGGAGAGACAGGCACCGGTGTTCCCGTAGCCCGGGTCGTAGGTGACCATGCCCGTCTTCGCCCGCAACTGGCGAATATCGAGCGCGGATTCACCTTCGGATCCCACGATGACCGGGAGATCCAGTTTCTTGCCGTCGAATTCGACCTTCGCCATCTGGCCCATCGCGTCCTCGCAGACTTTGAAGCTTCGCGGAGACCCCAAACTCCGCCGAAGGCGGCCGACTGTAACACTCGTCGCGCGGCGCAAAGGCGCGCAAAACTGACGCGGATCAGACTGTGAATGGTGGAGCGACAAGCCTGCGACCGTCGTCGCTGCGCCGCGTCGACTCATCGGGCCGGGTCCGATCCCAAAGGCGGCAGGTCACCTGTTTGTGGCGTTGATCAAGACCTTCGCAGTAGCTCGTGAAGCTGCAGCGCCGGATCTCGTGGCCACGACCGCTCCGCATCTTCTTCCACCAGTCCGGATCGGCGAGCGACTGCCGTGCGGCAGCCACGCAATCCGCCTCTCCACCGCTGAGGATCTCTTCCATCTGCTCGAAGCTGCAGAGCCCGCCGGCCGCGACCACCGGGAGTTGAAAGCCCTGCGCGCGGAGCGTGGAGCGAATCCTCGCTGCGAGATGCACGTTCCGTCCGAAGGGACCGCCGGGCATGTGCATGACGGGCATGCACGCCAGCCCGCTCTGGCCGGTGTAGGGGTACACGGCTTCCCCTACGCGCGGCTGGCGCGCGTCATCAAACTTGCCACCCCGGCTCACGCTCAGGAAGTCGAGCCCCGTGCGAGCAAGTGCCACGGCGATCTCGCACGCGTCCTCCAGAGTCGACCCGCCCGGGATGGCTTCATCGCCGAGGATGCGCGCTCCCACCGTGAAGGCCCCGCCCACCGTGCGCTGTACAGCCTCGATCACCGCCAGCGGCAGCTTGAGTCGACCTTCAACGGACGCACCCCAACCGTCCTCTCGCGTGTTCGTGCGCGAGAGAAAGGACGCCATGGTGTAGGCATGAGCGTAGTGGAGCTCGACGCCATCAAACCCCGCACGCTGCGCACGCCGGGCTGCGGCCGCAAACGCGTCTGGCAGGATCCTCGGCAAGTCGCGCACTACGGGATTCCATGTGTCCGTGACGCGCTCGCGCGCGCCGAAACGGAGGTCCTCGAGTTCGCGCGGAGACAACAGCACGGGCTCGTGACTCTCAGCGAGTTGCAGCATGGTTTCGCGGAGCGCCGCCAAGTCAGACGGTGGCTCGATGCCGAGGGTCCGCAACGCAGCACGATGCCGTTCCTCAGGTCGGAAGAAGCGCCGATACCAGGTGGCGCGCTCCGGGCGACGCTTGAGCGGGAGAAAGTCGATGAGCTGGATGAAGAGCTTCGTCCTGCCGCAGCTCGCAGCGCGCACCCGGTCGACGATGCGGGAGAGGCCAGCGACAAAGCGGTCCTCGTGGATCCTGAGCAGGGGCCCGCTCGCCACAGCGCGCACACCCGTTGCTTCCACGACGAGAACCGCCGGTTCGCCCTCGGCAAAGCGGCCGTACCAGTCGAGGACGTCGTCCGTCACCTCGCCCTCGGCGCTGGCGCGCCACGGGACCATGGCCGGCACCCAGGTGCGCGCGGCGAGTTGGAGCCCGCTCCTGAGCGTGAGCGGCGCGAAGAGCCTGCTCTCAGCGGCCGCCTCCGCCGTGGGCCAGCCCCCGTCAGGCATGGGCACGCGCTCTTGCGCAGGCTTCACGCGCGCGCCCTCGGATCCATCATTGCAGCAAGGTGCGAATGCCGGGCAGCAAATCCTGAGCCACCTGGGTGCGCAGCGCCCGGTTGCTGCCTTCGCCAACGCGCGTCACGAACAGGTCCTCGTGATGGCGCATCAGGCCGAACTCATCGAGACAGGCGACGCCGCCGCAGATCTCCATGGCGTCCAGCATGAGCCGTGAGGCGCGCGCGGAGATGGCGATCTTCACCTTGGCAGCCTGCTCTCTCGGGAGGCGCTCCTGATCGTAGAGCTTCACGAGATGAATGAGCCAAGTGAGGGATTCCTCAAGGGCGATATCGAGATCGACCACCACATCCTGCACACGCTGGAAGCGGCCGATGGGCTTGCCATCAAACTGCTCCCGCTCCTCCGCGTAGGAACGCACACGATCCAGCGCAAAGGCGAGGCTGCCCACCGCCAGGGAAGCGACGAACAGTCGCCCGCCGTTCAAGGTCGTCGCCATCACCTTGAAGCCTTCGTGTTCCTGTCCAAGGAGTGCATCCGCCTCCACACGCACATCAGCGAACGCGATGGAACCTGTGGAACTCATGCGCCAAACGGACTTGCCGCCCATCTCGGCGTAGGAAACCCCGGGCGCATTCATGGGCACGATGAAACAGCTCGAACGGTGACCGCGCCGGCCGGCGGAATCCGTGAGCGCGTGCACGACGACATGGCTCGCCCAGCGTGCATTGGTGCTCCAGCATTTTTCGCCGCGGAGACGCCAGCCAGAGCCTTCGCGCACCGCAACCACTTCGGGGTTGGCCGCATCACTGCCGCGCCCGGGTTCGGAAAGCCCGAAGACGAACATGCGCCGTCCGCGAGCGAGATCCGGAAGGTGTGCGCGCTTCTGTGCTTCGTTGCCGAAGAGCATCAGAGGCTTGCTCCCGAGGGATGTCGCCGCGCCGGGAGTGATGGCGACAGACTGGCTCCAGTAGCTGAGCGCGATCCCCATCAGCACAAGTTCGAGTTGCCCGCCCCCCTGCCCTTCGTACTCGGCTGCGATCGGGAGCCCGAAGAGTCCGAGCTCGCCCATCTCCTGGATGAGATCGGCAGGGACGAGTTCATGCGCGCGTTCAAGTGCGAGGATGCGCGGCGCAACCCGTTCCTTCGCGAACCCCGCCACCGTCTCGTAGAACGCGAAACGATCCTCATCCACAAGCTCCCGGAGATATGTGTCGATGCGTCGCGCTGCGTTCATGATGTGCTGACCTTACGGAGAGCTCCGGCCGCTTTCCATGGCCGGCAATCCCTCTGGGTGGCTCTATCATGCTGCCATGCAGCGCTGGGCCATCCTCTTCCTGCTTGCCGCTTGTGCCACGCCAGGCTCCGAGCTTGATCTCGCCACCGTTCCGGAGCAATCGTCCTGGCGGAGGACAGCCACGCCGGAGGCTGTGCAGGCCTTTCTTCAGACTCTTGCGGCCCGCGACCGGCGCTTGAATCTGGATCTCGCCGGGCTCACGAGCGAGGGCCGCCCCGTCACGGTGGCAATGCTCGCCGACCCGCCCGTGCTCGACCTGAACGCCGCAGCCAACGACCCGCGCCCGAAGGTCCTGGTGGTTGGCAGCATTCATCCCGGCGAATGCGAAGCGAAGGAAGCCATCCTCGCGCTGCTCCGCGATCTTGCGGTGCAAGAGAACATCCCGTGGCTGCGACAGATCATCGTCGCCTTCGTGCCGGACTGGAACGCTGACGGCAGCGCCGCCATCACGGAACTCTCCCGCGAAACACAAGCCGGACCGTCAGATGGGTGCGGCCGCCGCGAGACTTCACGCGGCCTCGATCTCAACCGCGACTTCACCAAACTCGAGGCGAGCGAGAGCCGCGCGATGATGCGCATCCTGCGACTGCTCGATCCCCTGCTCACCGTGGATGGGCACACCACCGATGGATCGTGGCACGGGTTCGATCTCACCTATGCGGGTCCCCTCAGTCCGGCGACGGATCCTGAACTGCTGCGCTTCGTGCGCGAGCGCATGTTGCCGGAGGTCCGCGCAGCCATGGCTGCGCGCGGCTTCCAGACCTTTGACTACGGCAACTGGCGCGGCAACTGGTGGCCTGAAGAACCTGGGCGCGTGTGGGAAACCTATGACCATCTCCCGCGCTACATGACCAACGGCATCGGGCTCAGGAATCGACTCAGCCTCCTGTCCGAGGCTTATGTCCACCGCCCCTTCAGGGAACGCATCGCATCCACGCGCGCTCTCATCGAGTGCGCTCTGGACTTCGTGCACTTGCGCATCCTGGACGTCGTCGCCGTCACCAACGCGGCTGATGCACGCGCCGCAGAACTTTGCCGCGGGGGGCACATCGAGCTCGACGGCGCGCTCCAGCCAACCGGCACGACCGTGATTCCCGTGGCGCGCGTGCGGAGCGTCGTGGACCCCGTAACGCAGCGGCGCGAACTCCATCACGACGGCATTGTCGCGTGGCAGCACTCGGAAACGGCCGTGCACTTCTCGGGGCTGGAATCCGTCCGCGTGCCGCTCGCGTTCGCCCTCCCCGACCCCCCGGAGGAAGTCCGTCAGCTGCTGCTGCACCACGGCATCCGCCATCATCTGCTGGAAGCCCCAGCCACGGCGGAAGCAGAGGCGTTCGTGATCTCCTCGCTTCAACGCGCTCCAAGAGCGTTCCAGGGACACCACCTCTTGAGCGCTGAAGGCGCCATGGAGCAGGGCACTCACATCCTCCCTCAAGGGACCTTGGTGGTTCCAACGGCACAACCCCTCGCCCGACTCGTCCTGCTGCTGCTCGATCCACGCGCGCCGGACGGTTTTCTCGCCTGGGGCAAACTGCCGGTCAGCGAGCGTGACGGGGTTGCGACGGTTCCGGTATTGCGACTCATCACGCCGCCCATTCCGCGCGATAAGTGAAGCTGGCGCCGCGCGGGTCCCGCGGGCTGAAGGGAGTCGGCACCAGCACAAAGCGACTTCGTGGCGTCCATTGGGTGGAGTCAGCCGTATAGTTCCGGACCTCCACTCGGGGCGGACGCAGCATGCCTTCACTTCAGATTCTCATCATCGGCGACCACGACGCAGAGCACGCACCTCACCGCGAGACGCGCGAAGCCGTCATCGCAGCAGCAGCCGACCTGCACCTGCGCGCCAACACCCGCTGGGTGGGTGCAGACGATCTGGTTCTCTACCCCGATCTCGTCATGGAAGCGGCCGGTGTCTTGCTGCCACCGCCCGGGCCTCGTTGCCCACAACTGCTGCCCGAACCCGAACTCGACGCGCTCAAACAAGCCCGAGAGGGCGGAGTCCCCACACTTGCCATGGGAGCATCACACAGCCTGATGCTCATCGAGTTCGCGCGCCATGTCCTCGGCCTCGCGGGCGCAAACAGCACCTGGTATGACGAGGAAACCCCGCATGCGGTCGTCTCGAACCGCCTCGGACTCAAGGGACCGATCGATCCGGGATCCAGTCTCAGTGCGCTGAGCGTGACCGTCGATGCCTCCTCGACCGCTGCGGGAGGGCATACCATCGGCAGCGAATGGACGGACGCACAACACGGCCTCGCGGCAGATTACGCCGCGGCGTTCGAGCATGCGGGATTCCACACGCTCGGGCGCGACAGCGACGGCCAACCGGTGTTGCACCGTCTGGAGAACCATCCTTTCTGGGTGGCCGCGGCGTTTCTCCCGTTTCACGGGCGCCTCAATGCAGGTCCGCATCCGCTGGTCGTGAACTGGCTCAAGGCCGCGGCAACCCAGCGCTGATCCGCGCGCGCAACAGGTCGAAGCAGCATGCCTCTTGACCCCGTCCGCTGGACGCAAACCCTGCTCGCCGCGAGCACGGATCTCGACGAGTCCGCTGCCAGCCTCTGCGAGGGAACCCGCGTTCCCCTGCACGGCGAAGGCACGCAGGCCACAGCGCTCAGCGCATTCCGCTGCAGCCGTTGTGCATCAGGACCCGCAGCGGGCTCGCCCACTCGCGCTTGAGATTGCACCGTGGAGAGGTGCGCGCGCACGCCCTCTGGGACGACAGACGTCGCGCCGAAGACAGTTTTCATGCTCCGGATGTGCAGTCCCTGCTGCCCGCAGGCATCGCCACACTCCGGCGCATCGCTGCGCGGCTTGCGCATCCCGAGCGGGATGTCGCGCAGGAATTCCACCTCTTGCTGATGCCCGAAGCGGCCGAGCCCATGCTTCCCGAGTTGCTGGAGGCCGCCGCACTCACCGGTCGGCCTCTCACCGCTCGCGCTGGTTGGCACCCAGCAACTGGCCGCCTGGTGCATGGCATCGAGCGCACTGGCACCGCGCTCGCGGAGATTGCGTGTCTCGATGGGGCGCCGCCACACTGGGTCGGTGCGGCGGATGAAGCGCCGAGCAAAGGCCTGACAGGCATGCATATCGAAGCCGGCACCGCGTCCATGCGTGACAGCCTGCTGGGTGCCACAACGGTTCTCGCGTCACGGGCCGCACTCCAGACGGGCTCCGAAGATTTCATCCTCAGTGTCAGCGAAGGCCGCCTGGTTGTGGATGGTCATCGTGCCCGGGCGAGGCCGTTCATTTGTGCCATGCCGCTGGCCGTGATCCCGCGACCGTGCAGTGAGTGGTTGCTGCTTCAGAGCGGCAACCGTATTCCCGTGCTGGCTCTCGGGGCCGTGCGACTCGCCAGCACCCACTGATGCCGGGACTCATTCCTCCGGCAGCACGTAGTGAAGGAGCTTCGCCTTCAGCTCCGGTGAGAGTGCCGCGGTCATCGTGCAACTTGTGTCGCTGAAGTGCTGCTCGAGAATGCGCGCCCGGCCCGCGAGGAGTGCAAGCGCCCTGCCGTCCGCAATGGGGACTTCAAGGCGGGCGATTTCGAGACGTGCAGCAGCCTGTTCGCGCACTGCAGCGCAAAGGTCCTCGATGCCGGTCCCCGTGCGCGCACTCACGAGCACACGTGCCGACACCTTGCCGGCAAGGATCATTGCTTCAGCAGGCTCAAGGAGATCCACCTTGTTCAGCACCACCATCTCCGGAATGAACTCGGCGCCGATGGCCTTCAACACGTCCCGCACGCTTTGTGAGCGGCGTGGCGCATCTGGATCGCCGGCATTCACCACATGGATGAGCAGATCCGCGCCGCGTACCTCTTCGAGAGTGGCATGAAATGAAGCCACGAGATGGTGCGGCAACTTCTCGATGAATCCGACGGTGTCACTCAACAGCACCTCGAGCCCGCGCCCGAGTTCCCAGCGCCGTGTGCGTGTGTCGAGGGTGGCGAACAGCTTGTCTTCAATGAGCACATCCGCACCGGTCAGCGCATGCATCAGAGTCGACTTGCCGGCGTTCGTGTAGCCGACCAGCGCCACCTTGAACACATCCGTGCGCGACCCGGCCTGGCGCACGCGGCGGCTCTCAAGTTCCACGAGTTCCTCGCGCAACACCAAAATGCGCTTCTGAATCAAACGCCGGTCCACTTCGAGCTGCTTTTCGCCCGGACCGCGGCTGCCGATGCCACCACCGCCTGTAATGCGCGAGAGGTGCGTCCACATGCGCTTCAGACGCGGCGCCTGGTACTGCAGTTGAGCGAGTTCGACTTGCAGCGAGGCCTGACGCGTGCGTGCATGCTGCGCAAAAATGTCGATGATGAGTTCCGAGCGGTCCACCACCCGCAGATTCAAGGCCTCCTCCATGTGACGCACTTGCGCGGGAGTGAGATCCGTGTCGGCAATGACGAGATTGGCACCCAGCTCGCCGGCGAGTTGCCGGAGTTCCTGGAGTTTTCCTGAGCCGAGGTAGCTCGCAGCCTCCGGGCGCTCGCGGCGCTGCCAGAGGCGCGCGAACACGCGGGCCCCGGCGGTGCGCGCCAATTCGGACAACTCGTCGAGCGCAGGTGCCGTGCCATCCTCAGGCTGAACCTCCGGCCCCGTCCCGACGAGAATGGCGCGCTCTTCGTCGGCCTCCGTTGGCTCGGGCCGCGCGGCGCGAGCCGGCGGCGCCTTGGGTTCCTCGCCGGACGGAAGGTCGGGCGGGTGCGAACCCTTGCGTCGTCGCGTGCTGGATGCGTGACCTCGCTCTGTCCGTCTGTCAGATGGGCCGCGCATCGAGCTCCGATCCGGCGCGTTGCACGCCGTGTACGAGAAAATGGAGATCATCCCGTTCGGGGTGATCGGTCCTGAAGTGCGTGCCGCGGCTTTCCGCACGCCAGAGTGCGCCGCGCACCACCAGCGTCGCCACGGTCACGAGGTTGCGGGCTTCACGCGCCGGAGTCCCGGCGAGTTCGACCCGCTGCATGAATTCGTACCAGCGTTCGAGAGTGCGCAGCGTGGCGCGCAGGCGGTCGCCGCTGCGGAGAATGCCGGCCGCGCGCCACATGAGGGCTTGCACCGAGTTCCTGAGGTCAGCCACGTGCAGCGACGCCGCGGGGAGCAGGCGGCCTTCAGTTGCCGCTTCACCGTGGTGGGGCGCTGCTTCACGCTCCGCAGCAGCGCAAAGCCCCGCGCGTCGGCCGAACACGAGCCCCTCCAAGAGGGAGTTGCTCGCCAGCCGGTTCGCTCCGTGGAGGCCGCTCATCGCCACTTCTCCGGCGGCGAACAGCCCGGGCACACTGCTCCTGCCGTCGAGATCCACCACGACACCGCCGACTCCATAGTGTGCAGCGGGATGCACAGGAATCCTGTCCTTCGCGATGTCAATGCCGTACATGCCTGTGATGCGACTGATGCCTGGAAAACGCTCGTGCGCCCGCGCTCCGAGATGCGTGAGATCGAGCCACACGCAACTCTCACCGGTCTCGGCGAGGTGCTCGACGATGGCGCGCGAGACAATGTCCCGCGGCGCCAGATCACCATCAGGATGGAAGCGCTGCACAAAGCGCTCACCCGCACCGTCCATGAGCCGCGCACCTTCGCCTCGCACCGCTTCTGTGATGAGGTGACGCGCCGCGCCAGCGATGTAGAGACTCGTGGGGTGGAACTGCACGAACTCCAGGTCCGCCAACTCTGCGCCGGCCCGCCAAGCCATGGCGATGCCGTCACCGGTGGCGAGCGCAGGATTTGTCGTCTCGCGGTAGAGCTGCCCCAGTCCTCCCGTGCAGAGGATGGTGCTCCCGGCAGCGAACTCGAGCTGCGTTCCTGTCGCGGTGATCGCGCATGCTCCTGAGCAGCGTCCTGCACTGAGCGCCAGATCCGTGGCGAAGGCATGCTCGATGACCGTGATCGATGGATGCGCGCGCACGCGTGCCAGCAATGTGGACATGACTTCAAAACCGGTTGCGTCTCCATGGGCATGCACCACGCGTCGCCGACTGTGGCCACCCTCGCGAGCGAGGCTGAGATCCGCACCTTCATGGTCGAAGGCACCACCCCAGTCCATGAGTTCGTGGATGCGTTCAGGTCCTTCGCGAACCACCGCCTCCACCGCCTTCGGGCTGCAGAGGCCCTGTCCCACGCGCAGCGTGTCGGCTTCGTGGCTCTCGAAACTGTCATCCGCCCCCAGCACGGCCGCGACACCACCCTGGGCGTAAGCGGTGCTGCTTTCACTGATCGCGTCCTTGGTGAGAATCGTGACGCGCGCCGATTCAGCGGCTGCGAGGGCGGCCCTGAGTCCTGCGACACCGCCACCAAGGACAAGAACATCACAGCTTCTTATCTCTTGTTGTGGCAAAGACATGTGTGACTTTCGGAGCCGCTCACGCGCCGCGGCCAGGCAGGACCACCGACGCTACATCCGTCGCCATTATCGCGTACCCGACGGCAGCTGCGAAACCAGACAATTTCCGAACAGAACTGGACTGTCGGTTGTGTTTGGTATACGTTCGGCACTGGCGCGCGGGAATGTCCCCGCGGCCGGTTGCAGGAGAACTCGAATGCACACCTCACAAGTCACCCCTTCGGCACGCATCGGTCGCGAGATCGCACAAGTGGCCGTACTTCTCACCATCGTGCTGATGGCCTTCCTGTGAGCTCTCATCCATGAACCGTCCTCGTCGATCGCAGACCATCCGGAAGTTCCCGCTCGCACGTCGCCAGGATCCCGTGCGCCAGGCTGGAGAGCGCCCTGCTCTCACGCGCCGCCAGGCTGATGTCATCCGCTTCATCGCGGGTTACCGCCTGAAACATGGCCTCGCGCCGACGCTTGCAGAGATCGGCGAAGGCCTCGGGGTGAGCCGCGTCACCGTATTCGAGCATGTGCGCGCGCTGGAAGAGAAGGGTTGGCTCGAAAGCGAGCCCGGCCGCTCTCGCTCGCTGCGCGTGCGTGAAACTGTCAGCACACCGCCGCCACCGTCGCCGAAGAAACTTCACCCCGGCACCGCCGCACGAGATGTGCCTCTGGCGGGACGCATTGCAGCAGGGCGCCCCATCGAGGCTGTCGAGGACCGCGAGTGTTTCGACGTGAACGGCTTCTTCCGCGCCGAACGCGGGAATTTCATGCTGGAAGTGCGCGGCGACTCGATGATCGAAGATCAAATTCGCGACGGCGACTTCGTGTTGGTGGAACCACGCCAGCGCGCCCAACCTGGTGAAACGGTGGTGGCGCTCGTACATGGCGAGGAAGCGACTTTGAAGCGCTTCTATCCGGAGGCCGGCGGAAGCCGCGTGCGCTTGGAGCCACGCAACGCCGCGCTGAAGGCCATGCACTTCGATGCCCGCGAGGTCACCATTCAGGGTGTCGTGATCGGCGTGGTGCGCCGCTACTGATTCCGGCTCGGCAGCCGGACGTCGAATCGGCGCGCCGTGCTGTGCCCCGAAAACTCCGGGGCGTAGAGAGCCTCGATGCGCGCGGGCAGCGCTTTCACGGAACCTGCGCTCTCGACACGAACATCCTGAGTGATGGTGTGTCGGCCCTGTTGCAGGTGTTCGATGAAGAACGCTGTGCGGTCGTCGCGGACTTCACGGCGGATGCGCAGCCCGTTCTGCGTGGTCCATCCTGAGCCACTCGCGACGGGTTCGAATCCCGCGGCGCGTGGGTCGGAGACGAATACGTACTCGGCGTCCATGCCTGCTTCGATGTCGAGAACCGTGCGCAACAGGGTGCCCGCCTGCAGGACTTCTCCCGCGACGACTTCTCCCAGCGCGCGGCCGTCTGCCGCAACATGCAACCAGCGTCGCGTGACTGCAAGACCGTGCGCACCGGATCGCACGTCCTCGCCTGTTGCAACAGCATGCAGCGTTGCAAGGACGTGAGCCTTGCCCTTGCCACGCGCGGCGATGCGCACAGGGATGGGGGAACTTCGCTCCATGGGGAGGTCGACGATCAGAGGTGCAGCTCGCTGCGCAGCATCGAGCCTCAGTTGCGAGGCCACGCCACCTATGGAGATCTCGAGCGAGAGATCCGCTTCAAGTGCGCCTTCGCGCTCCGCGAGACGAACGAGACTCTGAATGGCGCGAGCGGTGTCCCGCATGTTGGTCCAACCCTGTGCGCGGCGGTTCCTGAGCATCCACTGTGCAAGCAAGGGCACCGCCGGATGATCTGGTGCCACGTCGATGAACGCTTCCAGTGCCGCCGCTGCCGTTTCGATGCGCGCGTTCCACCACGCCCAGCGTGGTTCGCTTGCGGGGAACGAAAATGTCCCCGCAGCGACGTCCATCTGTCCGCGCTCCACGAGCACCGCTACAGCACGGGCCGCGAGTTCGTCGCGCTTGGCTGCCTTGAGCGCGGAAGCCAACTCAGCCAACGAAAGCGCCGGAAGCTCGGCTTGACGCAGCACAAGGTCCTCGAGCACTTCGTCGGGGCATTGACCGTGAGGCCCGAGCACCATGGCCATGCTGGCAAGCAAGCGCGCGTCGCGTTCGGACTTGGCGTGCCGTGAAAGCCAGTTCGCCGCACGTCGACTCATGCTCTCCAGGCCCGCCACACCTGCGGCGGAGGCGCGATTCAATCCGTCCAGCACGCGCACCGTCATGGTGACGCTGGAATCAGAGTCCTCCCACCAACCGAAGCCGCCATCCGCATTCTGAGCAACACGCAACTGGCGGCGGCAACGCTCGATGACACGGGAAAGCTCGCGGGAGTCGAGCACGCGAGGTGCCTCAACATGAGCTGGTCGCGGTGCACGACGCGCCGCATCTGCGACCTCCTCCAGACGCAGCCCGGACTTTTCGAGCGCACTGCGCACGAGGGCCGCCGGGACGAAGCGCGCGACCACATGATCGGTGCACTCCCATGGATCGTCCAGCAGGAATGGGAGACAGTCGAAGAGTTGCAGCACCATGCTCGCGCGCACGTCCACGCGCATGTGTTGCGAACCCGGCAGATGCTGGACAGGTGGGGTCAGGATGACCTCGGCCTCCTGGCCTGATGCCACAGCGAACTGCCGCGCGTCCGCAACAGGCGTTCCATCGGGCCGCACGGTGAGCGGGAGCGCGAGTCCGTCGCTGCTCGCGGCATCGGGCCCACGCAACGTCGCATTCAAAACGAGGCTGCCCGCCACTGGCGTTTCCAGGGTAGCGGTCGCGATCGTCGTGTTCCCGGCGGCCAGATGAACCATGGCGGGCGTGGCCGTACCGACGTGACAGTCGCCGTTGGCAGTGATGTCCCAGTTGGCGTCACTGGCGCATCCACTGGTGCGCGTTCCAAGGAGCCGAACGTCGATGCGATCGCCGGCAACCAGTGCGCGAGGCAGGATCATGCGGGCCTGCACTGGCAGGACCGTCTTCAGGTCGAAGCGGCACTCCCCCACGTCGGTCAGTGCCGTCCAAGCCACAACGCGTCCCTTCCACTCCGAAAGATCTTCAGGCATGCGGAAGCGACAACTCGCACGCCCGCTGGCGTCACACTGGATCTCGCGGGCAAACACTGCGCTGTCACGGAAGTCCCGTCGCACCGCCACACCCCACGTTGAGGCAGCCTCACCCTCCATGTCATGCTGGATGCTGTCCTTCATTTCATCGCGAGTACCTGGTGCGAGCTCACTCCTTGCCGCTTCCGCGCCGACGCTCGCCAATCTGCCGATCCCGTCGAAGAAACCCACCAATCCATGGCGCCGCTCTGGCACGCGACCGAAGAGGACCTCGAACTCCGTACGCCGGCGTCGGTCCGCATCGTCGTCCCGCGCGGCCTCACTCCATGCCCACCAACGCATGATGCGCCCCACATCGTTGTCTGCACCCGGCATCCAATGCATGGGCTCGACGTCCGTCCACGGCGTCGGCAGCCTGTCCACCCCTGTTGTGCGCACACCAACAGAAGAACTGATGCGCGCTGCGTGCAGCCCTTCGCGTCGATGAAAGAAGCTCACGATGTCGCCGCGCTCAGCCTTCACGATCTCGTCCAGCGCCGCATCGTGAACCGCCACGAGGATGCGCGCTGCAACCGGCTTCCCGTTGGCATCGCGCACTTCCGCTTCGAGAAGAACCTCTGCACCCGGCCGCAGTTCTGCAGGCAGTGCACTGAGACGCACCTCGAGAGTGCGCTGCGTAGGAGGAACGTCGACCTCCACACTGGCGGTGCCGAAGCCCGAAGGAGTGGCGGAGAATGCTGCAAGTTGAATGCCTGGCACATCCTCAGAGTTCACGGGCACATCCACTCGCAACAAATGGCCCTGCGCTCTGGCCACGAAAACCCGCGCAGGTCCTCGCACAGGAGTTGCAAGCACGAGAACATCCGCATCCGGGATTTCAGTGCTCACCAGCGCTTGAATCGACGCTCCCGCCTCGACGCGCAGGGACTGAACGAGCAGTTCCACTCCCTTCAGTTCGAAAGCACGCGAGTCGAATGCGGAATCGTGGATCCAGATGCGCACACTGGCCTCGACCTCGTCGGCCAACGGATCCTCGAGTCGCACGCGGACCAGATAGCGTCCCGCGTCACGTGCCTTCCAATGCGCGAGGCTCTCGCCATCCGGTCCGCACTGCACTTGCTGAGTGTCGAGCACTGGCCCAAGACGCTCGGAAACTCCACTTCCGGAGAGGATGCGTCGCACTTCGAGCCGGCCCTTTCCGACCATCGCGCGCCCCTGAACATCACGGGCGTGGACATGGAACGGAATCGACTCGCCGGGACTCCCGAAAGACTGCCCTGCATCCAGCCCCGCAACGAGAGCTGTGCGTGCCACCACGTGCTGCAGTTCAGTCGCGACCTTGCGCAGTGTCGGGTCCTGAACATCGACACTCACGCGAAAACGGCTCGCTGATGCGCGCGCCGCAAATGCCCTCGTGTCGATTTCGAATACGCCCACCCCTCGCGCGTCCAGCGCCAGAGAACCGCTACCCGCCGGCTCCGGACTTTCATGAGCTGCTTTGGGATGACTGGTACCAGCGAGCCACTCAGCATGACGCGTGGCGTTCCAGTGCAGAGCTGCGCCGGCCATGCTCTCGCCCGAGAATGAGCGGGCCTTGACTGTGCAACGGAGGACATCACCCAAGCGGACAGGCTGCAACGGCCCGGTGCACTCGACGGTCACGTCAGGCTTCCTGTACTCCTCCACTTGCAACTGCCCCGCGAAGAAACGCGAGCGCCCGGCCGTGAACCAGACACTCCATGATCCCGGAGCGGCATCGAAAGGAAGGTCGTAATCCAGCGCGAGAGCCCCGCTGCCGTCCATGCGCTTCAGACCGAGGTCGATGCGCTCGCCGTCGGCCGCCGCGAGTTCCACGCGCACCGATTCCTCAGGCCAGTGCGCCCAACCGCCTGCTGCGAGATGCTGTCTGAGCAAGAAGAGCAGGCTCACGCGCTGCCCCGGGCGCCACAGCGGTTGCGCGCGCTCGCACCACGCAACGCGCTCCGTGGAGATGTCTCGTGAACCAGCCGCGGCCTCGAACGCCACGGCAGCGCTGTGCGCACCGGAAAAGACCACTGCGTCAAACAAAGACCAGAGGACTTTCCCGGATTCCTCTCGCTCGTGCAGCGCCACTCCCTTCGCATCCGAAACCACTTGCGCCAACTGCACTGATCGATAATGCCCGAACAGCCCCTTGCGTTGAAGGAGCTCTCGCACATGCAACACAGCGTCGGGCACCGCCTGCCCCGTCGCGTGCGAGGCCACGAAATGAGTGCTCCTCCCCGGCTCCATCACGCGCATGAGCCCGAGATCCGAGACGAAGAGCAACTCGCAACGCTCAACACCTCCTCCACGCACACGCACGCACCATGTTCCCGCCGATAGTGGTGGCAATTGAATCAACTGACGCTGCCAACGATGGTCGAGCGCACTATCGCTGGTGAACGAAATGACGTGCTTTGCAGGCAGTGCATCCAGACGCCGAGAGAGCGCCCCGAGACAGCTGGCCACACTGCAGGGCTCGAAATCGGGATCCCGCATACCGCGCGAGGAATCCACGAGTTCATCGAAGGGTAGAGCGACAACACGCACTTCCACTGCGCTGACATTGCGCCAGCGCGCTTCGAAGGAAGCGCCGGCTCCAGGCCGCACTGCGTTGGGGGCCTCCGTCCTGATTTGCGGAAGCGTGATGGTCTCCAACAAGGAACGCGCATCATCCGCCAGAATGGACTTGGGGATCTCATCGAGGAGCCTGCGGCAATGAGCTGCGGCCTCGGCATGTCGGCCCGCGGCGTCGTGACAGCGCGCGAGGGCCAACAGCGAGGAAGCCTTGAGTAGGGTCTCGGTTGCCAGGTCGCGCGCACGCTCGAACGCCGCTGCTGGACTCGATGGCAATACGAGCGTGGACTTCCCGCTGCGCGTGACGCACCAACTACCAGAAGCATCAATGAGGATCTCACCCCCGCTGGCAAGGACCGCACGCCACATGGCGTTCCCGCGCAGAAACGCCGCCAAGCCGGGGTGTTGGATGTCCTCAAGTTCCTCGGCAATCCTGTACGCCCGGTCACTCAAGTCGACGGCTGTTGGGGTGCCCAGATCAACTGAGCGCCATGACTGAGGCACGAGATCGAGTGGCAGCGGTCCTGCATCTTCGCCGCGCATATTTCCGTAGCGCTCGATGCAACTGGCGAAACTGATGGCCGAGGACCATCCCACCTCGGAGAGCACGGCGCCAGCGTCCCCACCTGCCCGTCGCGCTTCAACAATGTGGTCCAGAGCTTTCGCGTACGCGGCGAGCGCCGCGACCAGATTCACCGGTTCCAGTTGAACGTGCTCGCCGCCTTGCACGAACTCACCGCGATGCAACACACCACCTTTGCGTGAGCCCCAGCGTGGAGCAACGGCGTGAACGCCGCCGAGTTCATGAAAGATGAGGAGCCGCGAAGACGCATCCCGCGTATCGCCGGCCAGCGCTTCGAGGGCTGTCACGCTTGCATCCAGCGCGCCGGTCCTCGCACGGCATCCGTATCCAGCTGCCAAGGCACTGATCCGTCGTTGCGCATCACCTTTCGCACGCGCGGCTTCAGCCAGGCTGTCGTAAAGCACCGCCGCCCGCCCCCACTCGCCCGCCCGCCGGGCTTCCGCCGCAAGAGCCGCCATGTCTTGGGCGGCCACACATGAGATCAACAACAGGCTTGCGATGAGCAGCACGCGCATGGGGATCCCTCGTCCAAAGGACGCCCCATTCTCGCAGAGGTTCATCCGCACCCAGTAATCAACACCATTGCCATCAACGTCGGAAAACAAAAAAGGCCGGAGACTTTGCAGTCTCCGGCCCTGAATAAGAACCCGGCAACGACCTACTCTCGCGCTTTTGGCACTACCATCGGCGTCGGAGGCTTAACGACCGTGTTCGAAATGGGAACGGGTGTGGCCCTCCGGCTATTGTCACCGGAATAATGTTGTACGGCATTCCGCCTATTGGCGGGAGAACAGTGTGAGAGCGGCAGCAGCCACCAGTGCACCTGGATATCAATGATCGGCGGAGCTCACATAGTGAGCGCCGCAGAATAGTAGTCAAGCAATACGGGCGGTTAGTACCGGTTAGCTGCACAGATTACTCTGCTTGCACACCCGGCCTATCAACGTTGTAGTCTTCAACGGCCCTGGGATGACTTGTCTTGGAGCTGGCTTCGCGCTTATATGCTTTCAGCGCTTATCCTTTCCGAACTTGGCTACTCTACTTGCCGTTAGCACGACAGCAGACACACCAGAGGTTCGTCCGGCCCAATCCTCTCGTACTAGGGCCAACTCTCCTTAATCATCCTGCGCCCACACCAGATAGGGACCAACCTGGCTCACGCCGGTTTGAACCCAGCTCGCGTACCACTTTAATTGGCG
>SXUL01000023.1 GCA_005790545.1 Planctomycetia bacterium
CGCCCTCCTGAAGCCCCGACGGCGCCGGCGCCTCAAACCAGAGTGGCCCGGCTGAAACACCACTGACAACCAGCCAGCACGTGGTCATGAGCAGGAGTGCAGGATTCACAAGCAGCATGAGCCCGCCCTGCTTCCCGTCGTTCGCGGGCCCAAGAAAACCCGTACCATTCCGGCATGGCGCGTATCGGTCTCTTCGGAGGCACCTTCAATCCGGTACACAACGGGCATCTCGTGCTTGCACAGGAAGCCATGCAACAGGCGGCGCTGGATGAACTACTTTTCATCCCCAACGCCACCCCGTCCCACAAGCGCAGCGCGGAACTTCTCCCTGCGACTCTTCGCGTCGAACTGCTCCAGCTTGCCATCGCCGGCGTTCCCGGCTTCAGCATCGACGAGCAGGAAGTCCGGCGTGGCGGTGTGAGCTACAGCATCGACACGCTGCGAGCCGTGGCCAAGGAGCGCCCGCAAGATGAGTTCCTCTTCCTGATCGGAACGGATTCCCTCGCGGAATTGCACCGGTGGAAGGACGCGGGCGAACTCCTTCAGCGCACCAGTTTCCTC
Source organism: Planctomycetia bacterium (assembly GCA_005790545.1). Classification (GTDB taxonomy): domain Bacteria; phylum Planctomycetota; genus SXUL01. Next base: position 562 of record SXUL01000023.1, read on the forward strand.
GTCCACCCGCGCACGGGCTTCACAGGCCCCTGGCCGGTGCTGGATCTCTTCTCCGGTGCCCACGTGCAGTTCATGCTGGGCACGGTGGTGGATATTTCCTCCACCATGGTGCGCGAGCGCTTTGCGCGCGGACAGAGTCTCCGCGGCTACGTACCCGAGAGCGTCGAAGACCGTCTCAAGCGCGGTTGAGTTCGCTGATGCGCCGCGCGAGATCCGCGCGCGCCACGGTTTCCTGGACGCCCGACTTCAAGTGCTTGAGTGTCGCCGTGCCCTGCGCGATTTCGTCGGAGCCGAGCAACACCGCGCAAGGGATGCCCTTCCGTTCGGCGAGCTGGAACTGCTTCTTCAAGCGTTCGGCTTCGTAGAAAGGTTCGCAGGGAACGCCCGCGGTCCTCAGTTCGGAACAGAGTTTCAGCACTTCGACCATGGGCGTGTCCGCCATGCGGAACACGAGGGCTTGCGATGGCGTGCTGCGCGGCTGGAGACGACCCAGCTTGAGGAGTGCCGAAAGCACCCGCGACAGCCCGATGGAAACACCCGTGGCAGGAACCGCGGTTCCGCCATAGATGGACATGAGGTCGTCATAACGACCACCTCCGCCGAGCGAACCGAAGTTTTCCAGTTCGAGCAGACGCACTTCGTAGATGGGCCCCGTGTAGTAATCGAGGCCGCGCGTGAGATGGAAGTCGATGGCGAGACGCTCCGCATCCACCCCCAGCGCGGCGGTGAAGTCGAGCAGCTCCCGCAGTTCGCGGATGGCGATGCGCGCATCTTCCGAAGATCCGAGATCCTCTTCCGCGCGGCGGAGCATCTCCTCGGGCCCGCCGGACACATCCATGCAGGCGAGCAGCCGAGCTTGCGCATCGCCGGCGATGCCGAGTTCGCTGAGTTCTTTCTGCACACCTTCGCGCCCGATCTTGTCGAGCTTGTCCACAGCGCGGAGCACATTGGCTTCGTCGCTGCGCGCGAGGCCTGCGGCTTCCACCATGCCGCGCAGAAGGCGCCGGTGGTTGATGCGCACCTCGAAGCGTTCGAGCCCGAGAGCGCGAATGCCCGCTGCCACCACGGCCACGTTCTCCGCGTCGGCCGCGAGACTCGCCGTGCCCACCGTGTCCACGTCGCACTGGATGAATTCGCGGAAACGCCCCTGCGCAGGCTGCGGCCGGTCGGCGCGCCACACAGGCTGCACTTGGTAGCGCTTGAAGGGCAGCGGCAACTCGGGGTTCATCGCCACCATGCGCGAGAGCGGCACCGTCAGGTCATAGCGGAGCGCCAGCACCTCGCCGCCCTTGTAGGCGAGCTTGTAGATGAGCTTCTCGCCGTCGGTGCCGTACTTGCCGAGGAGAATGTCCAGATACTCCATGGCCGGCGTTTCGAGCGGCGCAAAGCCGAAGCTCTCGAACGTTGCCACGAGGCTCTTGAGCAGGGCATTTCGCGGAAGGAGCTCTTCTGGGAGCACATCCCGCGTTCCGTTGTAGAGTCGTGCTTCGACGGCCATGGGCTCTCCAAGCGAGTCTAGCAACGCTCCGAAGTAGCTGATTCTGCAAGGAGTTGCCGTGCTTGACTGCCCTCCGGGCCGCTGGTACTGTCGGGCCCCGTTGGAAAGCGGTCGGTACCTGCCGACCCATTCCGTTGGCGCTGCGAACGCCCACGCTATTGGAGACAAGAAGGATGCGGATCATTCTCGGGCTTTGTGCCCTCACGCTCGTCGTTGGCTGCACGTCAACGAGCAGGATTCAGGACAAGGGGTTCGACGAGGTGAACCATGCGCGCGCAGCGATGCTCAGCGCGGTGGATACGCCCACGGGCCTTGCGTCGTCCTTCTGGGCTTCGCCCTACAAGAAGGAAGCCGACGACCTGAACCCGACGGACATCGTTCCAGTCGGGCTCGGCATGGTGACCGATCCGTGGAACACGCTGCCACCTCCCCTCGGCACCGCCTACTACCCGTGGAAGGCCTTCGTGACGGTGGTGCGCGCCATCCCGCTCGTTGGCTACCCCACCTGTGATGACAACTGCAAGATCTGGGGCGGCGAAGATGGCGGCCCGCTCTGGTACGTCATCGCTCCAGGCATCAACGCGGTGGACGCGCTGGTGAGCCCGATCGGCGAAGACGTCACCCCCGGCAACTCTCCCGTTCCCGGCAACGGCAAGTTCTTCGCGTACTGGCAGGCCCGCAATGCCGCCATGCGCAAGGGCTTCGTGCACGCTGGCAACACCATGAAGTATCTGCTGCTCAACACGAACAGCAATCAGTGGCCATACGACAGCTGGTACCCGACTCAGCTCGCGCGCTCGAAGACCACCATGCACAACACCTTCGACACTTTCCTCTTCAACTTCGACTGGGATGACCCCTTCGTGAACTGAAGCGGCGTCGCTCAGTGCGCAAGGAACAGGGCGCGGTGATGAACCGCGCCCGTTCTCGTTTTGGATGCCCCGTCGGAAGAACTTCAGTTCACGTTCTGCGTGCTGGAGCTCACCTGTTCCCACTGGCCGGTTTGAGGATTCCGCTTCGAGACCGTGGTGGTGACGCGCGTGCCGCCATCCACCGGCGGTTCCGCACGCACCCGATATGTCTGACCATCGTCCGCCACTTCGCGGACCACCACGCGATTCTCGCGCCACGCGGTGCGCGCCGCATCCTGGCGCTGGCGATCAATCTCGTGACCGATGGCCGTTCCAGCGATGAGCCCGAGCGCTCCGCCGATGAAGGCCCCCTTGTTGCCGCCCACGGCTGCACCAATGCCCGCACCGACTGCCGTGCCGACGAGCGCACCTGTTCCCGTGGATGTCTGGCAGCCTGTGAAGCCCACGCCGGCCACGGCGATGGTGAGTGCTGCTGCGATTCCGCGCTTCATGTTCAAGTCTCCCGAAGGTCCTGCGGAAACGCCCCATGCGTCCACCGCACACCCCTTGCAGGAGCTTACGCAGCACCGCCCGCCATGCGCCACACATGGAGCACACGTTCGGCCAGTTCCGGGACACCTTGCCCGGCCTCCCCTTCGATCCAGTGTGCACTCTCGAGGCTCCGGAACCAGGTGAGTTGCTTACGGGCGAACAGGCGCGTGCGCCGCTGCACCAGAGCGATGGCGTCTCCCTTGCTCATGGAGCCAGCAAGCACGGCCTGCGCTTCCGCATAACCAAGGGCCTGGCCGCTTTGAGGACCGAACCCGCCACTGGCGAGCAGGCGCGCAGTTTCCTCGAGGATGCCTCCCTCGAACATGCGCTGCACCCGCTCGTTGATGCGTTCGTAGAGGACCTCGCGCGGCCAGGTCAGCACGCTCACCACCGCCCAAGCGGGCACCGCCGAGCGCCATTGGCCGAGTTGCTCTGTGAGGCACTTCCCGGTGAGGGCGTGCACCTCCAGCGCCCGCTCCACGCGTTTCCTGTCGTTCGGATGCAGCCGCAGAGCGGCGGTTGGATCCAGCACTTTCAGGCGTTCGTGGAGCGCCGGTGAACCGAGCTCTGCGTACTCGGCGCGCAGGGCGGCGCGAAAAACAGGATCTGCCGCAGGCCCTTCGAAGACGCCGTGCAGAAAGCCCTTCAAGTAGAGCGCCGTGCCGCCCGTGAGCACGGCCTCACGGCCTCGTGCATGGATGTCCGCCACCGCGGCATGCGCAGCATCCACATAGCGGCGCAGGTTCATCGGTTCCAACGGCGACAGGGAGTCCAGCAAATGGTGCGGCACGCCGCGACGTTCGCCCGTTGTGGGCTTGTCCGTCCCCACATCCATGCCGCGGTAGACCTTCATGGAATCGAGAGTGACGATTTCGGCGCCGATGGCCTCGGCCACCGCGACAGCCGTGGCGTCCTTTCCCGAAGCCGTGGTCCCGGTGAGAATGAGCACCTTGCGACGAAGGTCCGGCACAGAATGTGGAGTTCCGTTGCTCATGGTCCGTTGAAACGTAGCACCACAGGCGCTGATATGGTCATAGCCATGCCACTATTCTCCTGCATCCTTCTCGTCTGCTCTGCGGCCATGCTGCAAGCCCAAGCAGACGCCGAGTCCGTGCTCAACGCCGCCACGAGCACCCAGTGCCCGGACGGCGCCATCGCCGCCATCACCGACTTCGAGGCCGAGATGGCGGTCAGTCTCTTCGAGAATGAAGGCGCACCCCCGAAGACCGGCAAGTGCCATCAGTGGTGGCAGAAGGATGGCAAGCGCCGTCGTTATCACCGCCAACTCGCTGTAAGCGGCGGGAAGACCACACATCTCGCGACAGACGGCCTCGGCATGCTGCTCTGGGAGGAAGGCGGCAAGGTTCAGGATCTGCTCGGTGACCCGGCGCTGAAGGATGACCTGAAGACCCTCCGCGACGAACTCCGCCGCACGGAAGAATTGCTCGAGACCTTCATGCTGAGTGCGCTCCGCGAAGAGGGCGTCACTTGGGAACTGGCGTCCGAGCCGAGAAAGATCTCGCGCGGCGATCCCGCGGCAGAAATCCTCGTGGATGTGCTCACGCGCAAGAAGAAAGATGCGGCGGACCTCGTGCTCGAAATCGGCCGCCTCGATCACCGGCTCTACGGTGTTGAACGCACTGTGGCGACCGTCCGCCAGAGTTTCCGCTTCGACTTCCATGCACACACGCGCGTCGGCAAGGATGAAACGGCCCGGCGGGTCCTGCTGCCCCAGCGTGTCGAGTACATCGAGAATGGCAGCGTGAAGTTGCAGGCGAATGCGCGCCGCGTGAGTGCGTTGCGCCTGAATGGCGGCATCGCAGCCTCGGCCTTCAGCCCGCCGAAGTAGCGCTACTTCTTGCGCAGGAACTGCAATTCGAGATCGGCGTGAGTGAGCACCGCCGCGACAGGACGGCCATGCGGGCAGTTCCTGAGCAAGGGATGCGCGCGCCACCACGAGATCAGTGCCCGGAGCTCCTCGTCTGGCAGGCGGTCTCCGAAGCGCACTGCTGCACGACAGGCAAGATTGGCAGCCAGCTTCTCGACAAGGCGAAGCGGGCCATCGCAACGATCCTCATCCAGCGAGACGAGGACTTCTTCGACGAGATCCGCGGCCGAAGCTCTTGCAAGCGCGAGTGGCACCGAACGCACCACCACGCTCGTGCGCCCGAAGGCTTCCACCAAGAGACCAAGCCCGGCCAGTTCCTGCTCGGCCGCCAGGAGACGCGCGGCTTCCGTCGCACTCAACTCCACGCTCTCCGGGATGAGGAGCGTCTGCGACTCCGGTTCTGCACGGCGAAAGCGCTCCAGGATTTCCTCGTAGAGACGCCGTTCGTGCAGCGCATGCTGGTCGAGGATGGTGATGCCGTCCTCCGACTCCAACAGAATCCACGCAGCATGAGCCTGCAGGAAGCGGCCACTGCCCGCATCCGCGAAGAGCGCGGCGCCGCGCGCAGCGGGACGCAATGCACCGCAATGCTGGCCAGCGCCCTCTCGTCGCCGTGTTGACGGGGCTGCGGCGCGCGGCGCGGCCGACAGTGCGTCTGGCCGCGACGTGCTGGCAGGCACGCTCGGCCACGCGGGCACACTGTCATCACAGCGCTCGGCGACCAGTTCTGAGAATCTCGGCTCTTGATGCCGCTGCCCGGCGGATGGGATCGCAGTCGCCCCCTCGGGCAGCCGCAGCGCCCGCGGGGCAGCGTGCTCGTCAAGACGCGCGCGCAACCTCGAACGCACGAAGCCCACCACGGCATCGCGATCGCGGAAGCGCACTTCGAGCTTCCGTGGGTGCACATTCACGTCCACCGTCGCAGGATCCATGCCGAGGAACAGCAAGGCCACGGGATGTTCCTTCGGCATGATCAGGCCGCGCCAGGCATCCTTGATGGCGAAGGCGAGGCTGCGATCGCGGATGACTCGACCGTTCAAGAACACATGCTGGTGTTCTGCATTGTGCTTCACGAAGTCCGGCGCTCCGATGAAAGCTTCAAGAGTGAGGCTCCCCTGCTCTCTGCGACAGTGCAGCAGGCGCGCGGCCACCTTTTCCCCGAGCAACGAAGCGATGCGCTGCGCGCGCCCTTCTCCGGCAGGCACATCGAGAAGGAGCCGCTCCTCGTGGAAGAGCCGCGCACCAAGGTCTGCTTCAGCGAGCAGGAGCTCCGTGAGCGTGTCCACACAATGCGCGAGCTCCGTACGCTCCTGACGCAGGAACTTGAGCCGTGCCGGCAATTCCGCGAAGAGACCGCGCGCAGTCACCGTAGTTCCCGTGGCCGCGCCCGCCGGAGCGATGGCCTCCGCCCGGCCATAACGCACGCGCAGTTCGGAAGCGTGAGCATCACTCTTCCGGCGTGTGGTGACGGTGAGATCGGCCACTGCGGCGATGCTCGGCAGTGCCTCGCCGCGAAACCCGTAGCTGGCAATGCGGAAGAGATCCTCCACCGCGCTGATCTTGCTGGTCGCATGAGGCTGCACCGACAAAGCCAGATCACTCGCCTCCATGCCCGTGCCGTCGTCGCTGACAGAAAGCAGGCGCAGGCCGCCTCCTTCGATGTGCACCTCGATGTGCGTTGCACTGGCATCGATGGCGTTCTCGACGAGGTCCTTCAGGATCGATGCGGGCCGTTCCACCACCTCGCCAGCGGCGATACGATTGGCCACGGCTTCGCTGAGTCGGCGGATCACCCCCACGTCAGACCTCTTCCCTTCCGCAACAGGTGATGAGGAAACGCTCGAGCAGCGCGCGCCCGTCGCCTGCAGATGACTTCAACGCTGCATCCAGTTCGACAAGTCCGGCGTGCATGGCGCGCACACCGCTGCCTCCGCCGCAGGCCTGCAACTGGCGTCGCAGTTGGTCTCGGAAAAACGCCTGTTCCTTCATCGCTGCGGCCGCCTCATCGAAATCCATGCCGTTCGCCATCAACTCCGCCACCCGGCCGAGGCGGCGCAGTTTCGTGGCCAACGCTCCAAGAACAGCCGCTGTGATGCCCTGCGCGTCGCGCGTCACCTTGCCGGACGGCTCAACCAGGCCACGCTCGAAGAGAATTGCGCTGGATTCGAGTGCGAGCGGCAACTGGCGCGCGACGGCCGCGTCCGCGAGCGCGAACACAGGCACCAAGCGCGTGCCCGCCGCTGTCGCTTCGATGTCGTCGGCGGTAATGCTCGCGCGTTTGCCGAGGCGCAGCAGCAGTTTGTCGAAGGCATTCTCGATTTCCGCGAGATTGTTGCCAGTGAGTCGGTGCAGCAACCATGCGTCCTCCATGCCGAGACGCTTGCCGCGCAGGCGCGCACGATCCACCACCCAACTGGTCAACGCGCTCTTCCACGCGGGGCCCTGCCCCTGAAACGGGGTGTCGTAGAGAGGCTCGCAACTGACCACCAGCGCACTGCCCTCAAGCTTGCCGGCGTTCCATTTCTTCGTGGGTTCGGCCTTCGGCTTCGGCAGCAGGCTCTCGCCCACGATGATGAGGCGCTGAACAGGGCCGCCCGAGTCCATGAAACGCCCGAACGTCTCCCCGTGTTCCTTGAGGAATCCGTCCGCGCGCTGCAGCACGATCACGCGCTCTCCGCCGAAGAGGGAACCCATGCGCAGGTCGTCGAAGAAGCCGGCCGCGTCGAGCGGTTGTTCCCCGCTCCCGTCACGCTGCTCGACTTCGACATCCCTGGGCAAAGCACTCAGAATGTGCGCCAACACAGCATCCCGGAACCACATCTCTGCCCCGCTGATCACGGCGACGCGCGGCGCCGTCGGTGCCTGCTTCAGGAATGCTTCTGCCTTCACGCGGGCCATGTCATCCACCGTTCAACGGCCGTCGCCGCAAACATGACGAATCCGAGGCCCACGTTGACCTTGAAGAAAGCCGTTTCAAGTCTGGAAAGGTCTCCTCCAGCGAGCAAGCGGTGCTCATGAATGAGCAAGACGGCAGCGAGAACCACGCCCAGAATGAACGCAATCCCGAAGCCTCCGGCCAGAATGGCCGCACCGAGCAGGAGAACCATCGCCGCATGGCTCCAGCGCGCAACCCTCAGCGCGCCTTGCACGCCGAGATGCGCCGGGATGCTGTGGAGTTTCTCGCTGCGGTCATGAGCCATGTCCGCCAGAGCGTAGAGGATGTCGAAGCCGGCAGTCCAGAACATGACCGCCATTCCGATGAAGACCACAGCGAGCGTCCCCTCATCGAACGCACCGCGCAACGCGAGGAAGGCTCCTACCGGAGCCAGACCAAGGCCTGCACCAAGGACCCAGTGGCAAAGAAGTGTCCAGCGTTTGGTGAGTGAATAGCCCAGCACCACCAGCAGCGCGACCGGCGAGAGCCACCCGCAAGATGTGTTGATCCCGAAGGAACTCGCGACAAACCCCACGGAACATGCGCCAACCGCGAGCACCAAGAAGCCAGGGCTGATGCGTCCGGTGACACTGGCGCGCCCAGCCGTGCGCGGGTTGCTGGCATCCAGATGCCGATCCACGAGACGGTTGAAGCACATGGCCGCCGTGCGCGCGAGAACCATGCACGCCAAGACGAGCAACAGCGTGAGCAGCGATGGACTGCTGGGCAATGCAAGCAACACTCCCGTGCCCGCCCATGGCAGAGCGAAGAGCGTATGAGAGAAACGCACGAGGTGCAGAAATTCGAGACCGCGATTCATGCGTACTCAACCGCCGCAGCTGGCTTTCACACGTGCAAGCAGCAGCAAGGCCTGCGCGGTGGTGTGCATCGGATGACTGCGCATAGCGACGCCTTCACCATCGTAGGCAAGCTCCCACTCCGTCGCATCCATGAAGGAACCTGCCTCAGTCTGCGCGCGCAGCACCGACTCAACATCCGCGGAGTTGAGCGAGCGACCGAACGCCGCCAGCAACTGCAGTTGCTCGGCGCGGAGATCCGAGAACGTCGGCACAGCCTCTGCCTCTCGGTCAAGGCTCTTCAACAACACACCGATTCTTGCATTGACGACTGCGCCCGGGCGCCAGCCACGCTCCCGCGCCCAGTGCACCGCATACAACTGGTGGGTGAGCATGTAGCCATGGAGCTCCTCGGCGAGGAAGGACTCCAGTGCACGCGCTGCTTCGCCATCACGGCCTGCCGAGAGTGAAGCCAGCAGATGCTGATGCATGCGCGCGTGGCCGCGGGCCCCCTGATCGTTCTGCCACGAGACCGGGTTTCCTGTCACAAGATTGGTGAACGGGTCTGCAGAGCGCTTCCCCGCCCCGCGAACAACCCAGGCGTGGAGCTCAGGTGCACTGAGCAGGCGCGCTATTTCCAGGCACGCATGCAGAGTGCCCGCATCCGGAGCCGCATCCTGTTGCAAGATCCATGCCATCCCGCGCGCGAGCGCGGAATCGACAGGTTCCCGCTCACTGCCGCTGCAGGAGATGAGGATGAAGGCTGTGAGGATGAACGTGCGCATCAATGAAAGCGCCCGGCGCTTCGCTGGAAGTCACCGGGCGTTTCCTCAGGCGGCCGCAGCCGCGATCACTGGTCGTAGTAGCTCTGGAGGAAGTCGCAGCCCGGCACCTGGGTGGTGCTGAGCAACGTGCCCCCGATGGCATAGCTGAACGATGCCACACGCCCGACCGACGGATAGCTGACCAGCACGATGCTCGGCACACCGCCACCCGCGGCCGGGTCGCAAGCCGCCTTGTTGTTCGTGATGCCGGCGGTGTTCACGTTGTACAGGCCGGAGTGGTTGTCCACAGTCACGTCCGAAGGCGGAGCAGTTCCGATGATCGGCAGTGTCGAGGCGCTGAGCGTCGTGGCCTTCACGTAGGTGCGCGTTCCGGGAGGACCCGGGAAGTTCGGCTGAGGGCCAAGGGTGAAATTGGTCAGGCAGAGTTGCTCGACGGAGGTCCCTCCGGTGTTCGCGACGAACACGCCAGGCCCGTTGGTGGTGCCGATGTAAGAGAGCCAGTTCCATGAACCGCGCTTCGGCAGGCTGAAGCCTGTGCTGGTGCCCTTCACGAGACCGTTGGCGCCGTTCTCCGGAACGGATGGCGAGTCGGATTCGTAGCAGGTCACGTCGTTGCTGAAGGCGTTGAGGATGTAGGCCGTGTAGGCATTGGTGAGGCCCTGACCAAGCATGCGGCCTGTCACCGCGCACTCGGAAGGACCGATGGAGCCCGGTCCGCTCAAGGTGACACGCACCTGTTGGGTTGCGGTGTCGATGATGGAGAAACTGTTGCCTGCGTAGTTGAGGACGACGACGTCTTCGTTCGCCGGCATCACCGAGATCGCGCGCGGACCAGCGCCGAGGCCCGTGATTGTGCCCGCGATGGTGTGGAACTGCGGCACCGCAGGATTCGCGAAGATGCGCTGCACAGTGCCCTGGTTCTCGTTGCTGACGTACAGGAAGTTCAGGTCCGGCGAGATGCCGAGGCCACCCGGCGCGCCGACACCGGTGATGGTGCTGATGAGCTGGAAGTTGTAGCCATTGAAGACCTTCAGCGACTGTGAGTCAGAGTCGATCACGTAGAGGAAGTTGCCCCACGGTTGCGCTGGCGACGGATAGGGCCCGGCCACGATGTTGAGCAAGCTTGAGGGCGTAGTTCCGAACTGCGAATCCGGCACACCCGGCGTGATGACCGATCCGCGTCCGGGATTGGTCATGTTGTTGTTGGCCTGCGCGGGCACTGTCTGCGTCAGCACGAAGTGCCCGACTTCCATGTCCGTCGGCGTGCCGAGGATGCCCACATTGTTGAGCGGGTTGAGGCCCATCCCCATCATGCCGGTGGGTTGCGTCCCGTAGCACACGGGCACCGCTGTATTCGGCCCACCCGTGTTGGTGGTCGAATTCGCGGTGTTCAGCGTGGCGATGCCGTGCATGGTGTAACGGCCCACGAAGGTGGCATCAGGCGGCATGGGATTGCGCGCGAGCAAGGGGCCCGGCGCGAAGGCGAAGCGCAGCCAGAAATCCGAATTGGTTCCAGCTTGAGTGAGTTGGTTGCCTTGGCGATCCACAACACCAATGCCCTGCGCGGTGTAGCAGGTGGCTCCACCTGCCGGAACTGGCGGGAATGGTGGCACAGGGAATGCCGATGTGCCCGTGACGAGCACCACGTCCACCACCATGGACTTGGTGTCCGCGGTGTAGAGCGACGGGTTGTAGCCGGGCAGCGAACCAGGCAGCGGCACGAGTGCCGGACGCTGGAGCAACGTACCCGCGGGCAGAGCTGGATTCTGACTGGCGATGGGCAGCGCAGCGTTGCCGCTGGAGAAGTTCTGGTACTGCCCCGCGCCGGCGTTGGTGATCGAGATCAGGTTCGTGGTGTCCACGAACCGGATGCGGACCTGCGTCGGATTGAGATAGGGATCCGGCATGTATGCGACGAACCCGAGGCTTGCGGGCAAGGGTTGCACCGCCAGACTCACCGGGTCGACGGGCCGCACGATGTTCACGTACAGGTTGCCCATATTCGCGCCGAAGGTCGGAATCGGCGGAATGGTCGGGGGACCATTGGGGAAGTTCGGGTCGTTGCAGTCGATTTGGAGCTGCAAAGTGCGTGCCCGCGAGATGAACGGATCCAACGTGGTGACGTTGCCAGGGCCCACGAGGGAAACGAAGTCCACCGCAGCCGCAAAGTTGAGCACGATTTCCGAGTTCAACGGCGCCGCAGCTTCACCAATCACGGGAACGCTGGCGTTGCCACCCTGCATCACGAGCGGGTTGGCCGTAGCGCCAATGCTGAAGGGGATCTGCGGGAGCCAAGTATTGACGCACTGAGCACTGCCGGTGCCGGTGCAGAAGGGACCGTTCTGGAAGGTGCGCAGCGTGCTGTTCACCGTCAGGACGTAATCACCCAGCGGCAGAAACTCTGCCGTGCCGAGATTGGCGTCTGCGTTGTAATAAAGGCGGAGCGTGGCAGGTGCCACACCGGCTGATGGGAACGCGTTGCTGGCGTCAATCGCTCCGACGGAATCGAGCGAGAGTGGCACAGGCGTGGAAATCGGAACGCCTCCAGCCTGCGTGACGTTGTAGAGCACGATGCCTGCAATGCCGCCGGGCCCGGCAAGAATCGTGTTCGCATCGAGGAGCGTGTTGAAGGAGATCTGGATGAAATCCTGACCGCCTGTCACGCCCTGCGCGAACACCGAGGCTCCCACAGTGACTGCGCCACCGGGAGGAACCGGAACGCCGTTCGCTGGCAGCGCGCTGAATGCGGACAGCGCGGACGTGCCGCCTGTGCGCGCGCCAAAGAACACTGTGTTGCTCATGGAGAGGAACGACGGAAGGCTCGGACCTGAGCTCTCACCACCGCCACCACACCCGGGCAATGTCATGCTGCCCACAACCACCATGCCGACCAAGAACCACGTGGCGGCCTTCACCTTGCTGCGCATCAGCTTCTCCTGGAAGTTTGAACGACACCGGCAGGGATCGCCGGGGCAGGGCCCTGTTCCAGCAAGGCCCCGTTGGGATGGGAGGTTATACGCAAGAGCCATGCCGCCGTCCAGAACCTCTGGAACCTGCGGTTTTCCACGCTTTCGGCGACGTTCGTGGGCGCCTGAGATGCAATCCCGACCCAGCAGCGTGCGCTTTCGAACGTTCAGTCCAAGGCCAGCATCACGTCGTAGAGGGCGTGGGTCCAGACCGCGACGGTGAACCCCCTGGTCACGAAAATGGTCCCCAGGATGAGGCCGGCAACGATCCGGAAGGCGACGAGCCGCGGCTCCATGGGGTCGCCGAGCGGCCCCACGTGATGAAACAGGGCGAACAGCGCGGCCCCGAATACCACGGGTGCTCCCAGGGCAAACCATGGAGGGAACTTCCCGAAGCGGGTCAGCAGCCAAGAGAGCCCTCCGACGATCATGAGCCGGAAGAGCAGTTCCTCATAGAGTCCAGCCCCGACCCCGAAGGCCACCTCAAGGATCGCCCCCCCACCCGAGGCCGTGGCGAGGAGCGGCATGCCACGCATGAACAGCAGTGTGATCGGCCCTAGGACAAAGGCCCAAGCGAACGACTCGAGGATCATCGCCGGGGCGAGCCACGGCACATGCGGCCGCTTCTCTCGCCAAATCGCAGCCGCGATGAATCCGAGAAGCAGGAGCGTGTTGACGACGAGCGGAAGGTGCTGATGCACCGACAACATCCACTCCTTCAAACGCACATCCGCGGCATTGCGGATCTCTCCTCTGGTCAACAGCAAGAGGCACAGTTCATAGAGAGCGAACAGCGGCGCGGTGAGCAATACTGCGACATCCCAACGGCGGGAGTCGTCCAGGTACTGCGTCAACCAGCGCGCGAAGGCCGTCTTCCCCTTCGCGGCGCGTGGACGCGGGCGCGCACGAGCCGCGTTCGACGACGCCGCAGCACGAGAGCCTGCGGGCTTCTCGGGTGCGCGCGAACGAGGACGAGCCGGCTTCTCAGGCACGCGCGGAGATTACTTCCCGCATGGGCAGGAGGAAACGTGGCGGCTAGACTGCGCCGGGAGATTGGCCATCGAGTTTCGCCCGGCTCTGACCCGCGAACATGTCGCGGAGTCACCCCCACATCTCGCACCGGATCCCGCACTGCGCCCGCAGCGCTTTTCAGAGTTCACGGGCCAGCCGGCCCTCGTCTGCAATCTCACCACCGCCGTGACCGCGGCGCGGCAGCGCGCCGAACCACTCGACCACGTTCTGCTCTCCGGGCCGCCGGGCCTCGGCACGACCACGCTCGCGCAGATCCTCGCGCATGAACTTGGCAGCGGCTTTCACGCCACGAGTGGTCCGGCCCTCGATCGCCCCGCAGACCTCGTCGGCCTGCTGACCAGCTTGCAACCGCGCGACGTGCTCTTCATCGACGAGATCCACCGCCTGCCGCGCGCTGTCGAGGAGTACCTCTATGGAGCGATGGAGGATTTCCGTTTGGTGATCCTGCTCGACAAGGGCGCCAACGCCCGCTCGGTGCCCCTCGATCTCGCACCGTTCACGCTCGTTGGAGCGACCACACGCGAAGGACTGCTCTCCGCTCCATTCAGGGCTCGTTTCGGCGTCCAGGAACGCCTCGATCTTTATGCGGCCGATGATCTGGCCGCCATCGCTGCCGAAGCGGCACGTCGCCTCGGCCTCGCGCTCGATGCCCCGGCCGCCGGCATGCTCGCGCAGCGCGCCCGTGGCACTCCACGCATGGTGCTCCGCCTCGTGAGACGCGTGCGCGACCATGTGCAGGTTGCAGGCGCGACGATTGCTGATGAGCGTCTCACTGCGGAGGCCCTCGAACGCCTCGGCCTGGACGAACGCGGCCTCATGCTGCAAGACCGGCGCATCCTCGAGATTCTCGGACGTGCGGGGCTGACTGGCACCGGCCTGAAGGCTCTGGCCGTGGCTCTTGGCGAAGACGAGCGCACCATCGAGGATGTGCACGAGCCCTTTCTCATCCGCGAAGGCCTCATTGCGCGGACGCCTCGCGGCCGTGTGCTCACAGCCCTCGGGGCTTCCATCACAGGCCTCACTCTCGACGAAGGCACATTGCCGCTGGAGGCCTGACACTGGTGCGGGCGCGGCGCGGAAAGAGCTCGAAGCCTGTCCTGATCGTGGTGCTGCTCTGCATCGCAGCGCTTGCGGCACTCCTCTACTCGCCCCCGGGCCGGGCACCGATCGCCAGCGCAGCCGCGCTCGATCTGTTTCCCGCCGAGCCGGAAATCCGCGTGCTCTTGCGCGTGCTGAAGACGGGCGAGAGCTTGCGCATCGGATCGAAACCACTCGCGGTGAGTGCTGCAGGTTCGCAGGGCACCCTGGCGCCGGAGAGCCTGCTGGAGTGGAACGGGCAGCAACTCGTCATGGGCACGGCTGCGTTGCGGCTGCCCGCACGCATTGCTCCTGAAGCTGGTACGCGTCTTGAACTCGGCGATGGCCGCTGGCCGGGCGAACTCGAAGTGCTGCAGGATGGTGCGGTGCTGCGGCTCATTCTGCGGGTGCCCTTCGAGGAATACCTCGCGGGCGTTGTGCAGGCCGAAATGGGACCGACCTTCGCCGACGCCGCGCTCGAAGCCCAGGCCATCGCCTGCCGCTCCTATGCAGCCAACCAGATCGCAACCCAGAAGAGCCGCGCTTGGGATGTGGACACCACGCAGCTCACGCAGGTGCTCCGTGGCGATCGGCAGCCGGGACGCAAGGTGCGCCGCGCGGTGGAACTCACCCGCGGACTGGTGCTCACGTGGAACGGCCGGCTGCTCGAGGGTGTGTTCTCGGCGGTGTGCGGAGGCAGGACACGTTCATCGGGTGAAGCCTTCGGAGGCACGACGGTTCCACCGCTCAGTGGCCGCGAGTGCGGACATTGTCGCGCAGCTCCGTTTCATGAATGGAGCGCGAGCCGAGACCGGACCGAGGTCGCGACAGCACTCGGTTGCGGCGAAATCCTCGGCCTCGGTGCCATGACCTTCACCCAGACAGAACGCCTCGCCAGTGTGGTGGTGCACTGCCAGAGCGGTCCGGTGGATGTCTCCGGATCGCGCATGAAGCGCGCGCTCGGAACGGCCGCGCGGAGCACGTGGATCACCCTGCTCGAAATGGACGGCACGCTCATCCGTGCCAACGGTCGTGGCCATGGACATGGCGTCGGCCTCTGTCAGCACGGAGCAGGACACCTCGCGTCCCGGAGTGGCTGGTCCGCCGCGGACATTCTCGCGTACTACTATCCGACGGCAGAGCTCGCGCGCCTCTACACCCCATGAACACAGGGACTCATTCATCCTGCGAACGCGGTCCCTTCGCGTTCACGTTGCACCACGGGGAGAGCGGCACCGGCCCGCGCCTCGGCCACTTCACCACGCCCCACGGCAGCGCCGCCACACCGGCGTTCATGCCTGTCGGCACGGCAGCCACGGTGAAAGCCGCCGATCCCGTGGCCATCCGCCAGAGCGGTTCGGAAATCGTCCTCTGCAACACCTTCCATCTCGCGTTGCGCCCGGGTGCGGAGCTCATTCGTGAACTCGGAGGCCTGCACCCCTTCATGGGTTGGGATGGCCCCATCCTCACGGACAGCGGCGGCTTCCAGGTCTTCAGCCTGGCGAAGCTCCGCGAGGTCGATGATGACGGCGTCAGCTTCCGTTCGCCGGTCGACGGAACCGCCATGCGCCTCACACCGGAAAGCGCAACGGAGATCCAACTCGCTCTCGGTGCCGACATCTTCATGGTCTTCGACGAATGCCTCCCCCACGACAGCAGCGAGGAGGATGTCCGACGCTCCATCGAACTCCGCACCATGCCCTGGGCACGACGCTGCCTCGCATTGCACCCGCGGGACGGTCGGGCTCTCTTCGGCATCGGCCAAGGTGGACTCTCCGCGACGCTCCGCCGCGAGCACATGCAGGAACTGGCCGGGCTTCCCTTCGATGGCCTCGCTGTGGGCGGGCTTTCGGTCGGCGAGAGCGCCGATGACTTCCGGCACATGCTCGCCGCAACCACGCCACACATGCCCGTCTTGAAGCCGCGCTACCTCATGGGGGTCGGATCGGTGCCGGAGATCCTCGCGGCCATCGCGCTCGGCATCGACATGTTCGATTGCGTGCTCCCGACGCGCAATGCACGCAACGGCCAGGCGCTCACCATGTCGGGTCCGCTGCGCATGAAGAACACGCAGCACGCGCGCGCCGCGGGCGTGCTCGAAGCCGGCTGCGATTGCAGCACGTGCGCACGCGGATTTTCGCGCGCCTACATCCGGCATCTCCTCATGGCCAACGAGATCCTCGGGGCCATGCTGATGACCGCGCACAACCTGCGCTTCATGCAGCGTCTGATGGAAGGCGCACGAACCGCCATCCGTGCGGGAGAATTCGAGGCGTTCGCCGCCACGACCATCGCCCGCTTCCGGAGCGCCACGGAAAGCACTCCGGAAGACGAAGCGTGATCAGTTCAGGATTTCGAGGCGCAGCACATCCACCTTGCGCACACCGCGCCCGAGTTCCTGCTGCTGCACATCACCGGCCTTGATGGCAATGAGCCGCCCGTCGTATTCGCCGAGGTCGTAGCGCGTGGAGCGAAGAATCGAGCGCCGGAGTTCGCCCTGCCAGAGGGCGTGAGGCCAATCGCCGCCGCCAGCGGCGCCGAGGCCCTGGATGTTCGCGCGCAGGTGCCCTGAGTCGATGAACTCCGCATTCCCTTGGCCGAGGCGGCTCTTGGCTTCTTCCTCTTCGCGGAGCTTCCGCAGTGCGGCCAGATCCTTCGCGTACTTCGCCTTCCCTGCCGCGCTGATGCGCTCGGCTTCGACGAGCTTCTGTTTGGCCTCAGCGATCCCGGCCCGCGTGCGATCCCACTGATCCACCTTGCCGAGCAACTGCTCCGCCTTGTCGCGCTCGACCGTTCCACCCGCCACACCATCGCGCGCTGCCACAAGCGCTGCGCGCACGGCTTTCACGTCGCGACTCTCGACGGGTTTCACGGCCTCGTTGTCGAAGGTGTCGAAGGCCTTGCGCGCCGTCTCCACGGACGCCTTGCGCTCCGTCTCGCGCTGCACGAGATTCCTCGAGAGCTCGCCTTCCTTCAACATTGCTGTCTCGGCCGCGCGGTGTGCCGCGATGAAGGCTGTCTCTGCCGCGGGCTGGTCTGCTGCCGGAGTCACGTAGGCCGCATAGACGTAGAGCTTCACGCAAGCCGGGGCGAGAATGCGGTGGAATTCACCCTTGGTGTCGATGATGACAACGCGATCGCCGGTGTTGAGCTTGCCGATGAAGGGACTCTCCGTCGAGGCTTCAGCACGCACCATCAGATCCTCCACTTCGACCACGCCTTCGCCGGGGCTGCTCTCAAGCACGTAGTTCTTGCCCGCAGCGGAGCGCGCAACGTGCACCAGCACGCCACCGGGAACGTCGACGCGCAACCAATCGCCATCGCGCGCGCTCACGCGCAGCGGTGTGCCCTTCGCAAGCTCGCGCAGCACGGGATGCGCGTCACTCGGGCCGCCACGCACGCGTACCTTGTCGCCCGCAACAATGCCGTGGTATGGCAGCGCGGGTTGCGCCGGCTTCGTTTCTTGCGGCACGGTCACGCCCACAGGCGTTCCCTTCGGTGGTTCCTGAACTGGTGTTGTCACCGGAGCTTGCGCCCCGACCACTCCTGCCATCGCGACACACAGCAGCAACTTCAGCATGTTGTCCTCCCCGAGATCCACCGGGCGAGAACCGCCACGCCGCGGAAGATCACGTTGCCGGGAGCCCCCGGCCAACCCGTGCGCATTCTATGCAGCACTTTCCGTGGCGGCCAGCACCAGAGCTGCTTCTCGACGCTTTCAGGAGCGCGTCAAGGCGAGTTGGAGGAGCAGGACATTCGCGTGCCCGCGGAAATCGAGAGTGCCCGCTCCGCGCCCCTCGCAGAGCACCTCACACGCTGGTGGAGGGTCGGACGCGCGCAGGGCTCGCAGAAGCGCGGCGCCGGTCGGCGTCAGCAGCTCCCGCGGAACCGGACCCATGCGCCAGGGAATCTGACCGAGCAGGTGCCTCGTTGCCGGAGCCGGGACCGGCAACTCCCCATGGGAGCAGTGCACGTGCCCTCCCCCCACGGCGAGGTCCGCGAGATGGACCGCCTCGACCCCGAGCGCATCCACAAGCAGCGCTGTCCCGCAAATATCAATCAGTGCGTCCACCGCCCCGACTTCGTGAAAGTGGACCTCCAGCAGCGGGACGTCATGAGCAAGAGCTTCCGCCTCGCCAAGCTGACGGAAAGCCCGCTCGGCAAGGCACTTGGCGCCATCGGGAAGGTCGCTCTGCTGGATGATCCTGAGAATCTCGGAGAGACTTCGCGCCGGTCCATGCGCGGGCAGAAGATGCGTATGCCCTGAGCCCTCTGTGCGCCCCTGCCCGTGCTCATGGCCATGGGCCATGCCGAGGAGTTCCTCGCCGCCGCCCAGGGCGGCCAAGCGGACATGCGCCTTGAGCGCGCTGACACCCGCTCGCTGCACCCGTTCGGTTTCCAGCGCCCAACCCTCGAGGGCGAGTGTTCCGAGGCTCTGGCGCAGGCCTTCGAGATTGGCCCCGAGGTCCAGCAGGGCCCCGAGAAACATGTCCCCCGCCGCACCGGAGCCGGCGTGAATGACAAGTATGCGCCGTGCGCGGTGCATGGCTCAGTGCCGGGGGCCGAGCATCGCCTCGATCAGTGCCAGCTTTTCGTCCCGCAGCTCCGGCAGGTTCGCCTCGAGATTCAGGCGCAGCAATGGCTCGGTGTTGCTCTTCCGCAGGTTGAACCACCACGCGGGGAACTGCACCGTCACGCCATCGAGCTCATCCTGCTCGCCGTCCGCGTGCGCTGCGCGCACCTTGGCAAGCACGGCATCCTGCTCGTGAACCTCGAAGTTGATTTCGCCCGTTGCATGCCATTCCGTGAAGCGGCGCGTGAGATCGAGAATGCCCACGCGCTTCCGCGACAAGATCGAGAGCATGGTGAGCATGGCGATCTCGCCGGAATCGGAGACGTAGTTGTCGCGGAAGTAGTAGTGCCCCGAAAGTTCACCCCCGAGCACCGCACCGACACGACGCATGGTGCCCTTGATGAACGAGTGGCCCACACGGTCCCGGATGGGTCGCCCGCCTGCGGCTTGGATCGCATCGCGCGTCGCGCGTGAACTCCTGAGGTCGTAGACCACCGCGGCGCCCGGGCTCCTCTGCAAGAGGTCCTCTGCAAAGATCGCGGTCACGTGGTCGGCGCGCACTGGACTGCCATCCGGCGCCACGAACACGCAGCGGTCGGCATCACCATCGAATGCAACACCGAGGTCGGCGCCTGTCCGACGCACCTCCTCTGCGAGGGCCGCGAGATTCTTCGGCTTGATGGGATCGGCCTCATGATTGGGGAACGTGCCATCGAGTTCGGGGAAGAGAACGCTTGCCTCGAGTGGCAGGCGCGCGAGGATGCGCGGCAGCATGTGCCCACCCATTCCGTTCGCCGTGTCGAACACGACCTTCATGGGTTGAATGCCTGACGCGAACTTGAGCACGTGTTCAATGTAGGCATCGCGCACGTCACGGCGCTCAAGCTTGCCCGGCGCGGCTGCTTCAGCGAGTTCCCCTGAGGTGGCCAGTACGCCCATGGCGCTGATGCCCGTTTCGCCGCTCACAGGTACGCAGTCCTTGCGCGTGAACTTGAAGCCGATGAATTCCGCCGGGTTGTGGGAAGCCGTCACCTGCACGCCGCCCTCGACGCCAAGTGAACCAATGGCGAAGTAGGTCATGGGCGTACTGGAAAGCCCGATGTCGATGACATCCGCGCCGCCAGCGCGCAGGCCCTCGATGAGAGCCGCGGCCATGGATGGCGCCATGGAGCGCATGTCGCGCCCGACCACGAAGCTCTTCGCTTCCAGCACCCGCACTGCAGCCAGTCCGATACGGCGCGCCAGCTTCTCGTCGAGTTCGCCGGGATAAACACCGCGCACGTCATAAGCCTTGAACACGCCCATCAGTGAGACTCCTTCGCGAGCGCCGTGGCGAGAGCGCTTTCGGCAGCCGCCACGGATGTTGCATCCACGTCCCTGTGCAGCGCGAAACGGATGCGCTGCGATCCGAATCCGACCGCGAGCACGCCGGAAGCCCGCAAGGATTCCAGCACGCGCGGGATCAGCGCGCCTTGCACCTCGATGACCACCAGGTTCGTGTCGGGAGCAATCACCTGCACACCCTGCAGTTGCGCACAGCGCGCGGCGAGAGTGCATGCGAGGGAGTGATCGCGTTCCATACGCTCGCGCCAATCGCTGCCGAGTGCGAGAAGTCCGGCCGCCGCAAGGATTCCCGCTTGCCGCATCCCGCCACCGAGAAGCTTGCGCGCCCGGCGTGCGCTGCGAACGAAATCGGCCGGACCGGCCAGCAGAGATCCAACAGGCGCACCGAGCCCCTTCGAAAGACACAGCGTGGTCGTGTGCGCAGCCGCAGCAAGGGTTGCGAGATCCGTCTTGCACGCAGCGGCCGCATTCGCGAGGCGCGCGCCATCCATATGCAGCACCAGCCCGTGGGCGTCCGCGAACGCCCGCACTTCGGCGAGGTGTTCCCGCGGCAGCACCGAGCCTCCCGAGAGATTGTGCGTGTTCTCCAGCACGACGAGGCGCGTGCGCGGCATGTGTGCGTCGTCAGGTCGGATTGCGGACTTCAGCCGCACGAGCGGCACGACGCCGCGCTCGCCGGGCAACGGCACGGCTTGCACGCCGTGCAGGGCGGCAAGTCCGCCCTGCTCGAAGCGGTAGACGTGGCAGCCTTCGTCGAGGAGTACTTCATCGCCGGGGCGCGTGTGCACCCGCACTGCAACCTGGTTCGCCATGGTGCCCGAAGGAAGAAAGAGCGCCGCATCCTTCCCGAGGAGTTCCGCACCACGCTGTTCGAGTTCGCTGACGGTCGGGTCATCCCCGAAGACGTCATCTCCCACGCGCGCGTCGCGCATGGCGTCGCGCATGGCCGACGTCGGCCGCGTGACGGTGTCACTCCTGAAGTCGTGCACGCGAGATCAACGCGCGCCGAAGCGGCGTTCCATGCGCACCAGAGCTTCGTTGATGTTCTCGATGGAAGTGGCGTACGAGAGCCGGATGTAACCCTCGCCGTGCGCACCGAAACTCGTGCCCGGAAGCACCGCGACCCCGGCCTCCTTCAACAAGGCATCGGCGCACTGCTGCGAACTCAGGCCTGTGCCACGGATGTTCGGGAAAGCGTAGAAGGCACCGGTCGGCGTGACGCAACTCACGCCGCGAATCGCGTTCAGCCCGGCCACGATGCGGTCGCGACGCTGGCGGAAGACCTCCACCATGCGCGCTGGTTCTTCTTGCGGTCCCGTGAGCGCTTCGGCACCCGCGAGTTGCGTGAAGGGCGCCGTGCACGAGGTGCTGTTCACCTGCAACCGCGTCATCTGCTGGATGAGTTCGCGCGGACCGATGGCGTAACCGAGACGCCAGCCGGTCATGCTGTAGATCTTCGAGAAGCCGTCGAGAATGACCGTGCGCTCGAACATGCCGGGCATGGCCGCGATGGAACTGTGCACGCCTTCGTAGAGCACGCGCGAGTAGATCTCGTCCGTGAGCACCCAGAAGTCGCGTTCCACCGCCAGCTTGGCGATTCCGCGGAGAAGGTCCGCAGAAAGCGTCCCACCCGTCGGGTTGCTGGGTGAGTTGAGGATCACGAGCTTGGTGCGCGGTGTCAGCAGCTTCTCGAATGCCGCGAGGTCGAATCCGAAACCGTTTTCTTCGAGCAGCGGCACCGCCACCGGCTTGCCGCCGACGAAGCGGATCATGCTCTCGTAGATCGGGAAGCCTGGATTCGGATAGAGAACTTCGTCGCCTTCGTCCACGAGGGCGAGGATCATGTAGAACATGACCGGCTTGGCACCCGGACAGACAAGGACGTCGTCCGCCACATGGCGTACGCCACGTCGCTCGGTGCTGTCCTTCGCGATGGCCTCGCGGACGTCCTTCATCCCCGAAGCCTGCACGTAGTGCGTGTGCCCGGAGCCCATGGCCGCCTGACCGGCGCGCACGATGTTTGACGGCGTATCGAAATCGGGTTCGCCGATTTCGAGATGCACGATGCTCTTCCCCTCGGCCTCGAGGGCCTTGGCACGCGCGAGCACCTCGAATGCCGTTTCGGTTCCGAGTCTCTGCATCCTGGTTGCGAGCGCACGCGCCATGCGTTGATCTCCACGAGCCCGCTGATTCACGGGTGACGGACTCTACGGCCCGCTCCGGAAAGCTCCAAGCGCGGTAGGCTCGAGACGCACATGCCGCGTGCTGCAACACTCAGCAACGGGCGCTTCCTCGTTGCCTTCGACGCAACCGGTGCGCTCCGCGATCTCACCTTCCCCATGGTGGGCATGGAAAACCACGCCCACGGACGGGCCACGCGCCTCGCCGTCGTCCGTGGCAACGACGGCTGCGTGATCGGTGGTCCCGGAGCCCCGGTCACCTTCCACGCCACGGAGCGCGCCGAAAGCCTGCATTTCAGCGCCAGCGTCCCGCGCCTCGGGTTGCGTCTGGATGTGATCGGCCGTGTGCACTCCACCGAGCCCATCCTCGCTCTCCGCGTGAAGGTTCACTCTCTCCACAGTAGCCAAGGGCGCGTGCGTGTGCGCCTGCTCGGAAGCTTCGAACTCTCGGAATCCAACGCCCTGAACGGCGTGGAGTTTCTGCCTGGCCCGAAGGCGCTGCACTTCTTCAGAAGGAGCCGCCACATCCTCATCACAGGTGCCGCAGGATCTCGCCGCGGACTTGATGAGTATCAATGCGGTCATCACGCGCTGCCCGTGGATGGCACACCCGCTGGGGTGCTCGCGCACGCCTCTGCCCTTGCTGGTTCCACCGCGAGTGTGGGTGATGTGGAAGCTGTCGGTGGCGTGGAACTCGACCTTGATGCCGGAGAGCAAGAGGCCGAGTTCCGGCTGAGTGCAGCGTCGAGCCTTGGCGATGCGCTGCGATGCTCCTCGGCCGTTCTTGCTGACGCGGACGCCCGTAGCTCAAGCGACACCGCAAGCGCGGGCACGCACGAGGAAACAGGGACTCGATCCGATGCGGCGGCGCGCTCTCGCACACTCTGTCGCGCGCACTGCGACAGCGGCGGCGCCATCGTGGCCGCGGTAGACAGTGATGTGCTCTTTCCGGGACGTGAATCCTATGCCTACTGCTGGCCGCGGGATGGCGCGCTCATCGCCGACACCCTCGCGCGCGTAGGCGACGCTGACTCTGCGACGCGTTTCTTTCGTTGGATCGCGCGCCTCGAACGCCGCGGCGGCGCTCTGTGCCAGCGCTATCACCCGGATGGCAGCGTGGCCTCGGGCTGGATGCAGACGCTGCGTGATGGGCGCGCGACGCTGCCAGTCCAAGCAGACGAAACGGCCCTCGTGCTCCTGAAACTTGCAGAGCATTGCGCTCGCATCGACGGCACGACACTCGCCGACGCATCCATGACGGCTTTCGTGCGTGAGGCGACGGGGTTCCTTCTCGCGCATCGCGGCCCCACCGGACTGCCCCGCGCAAGCGTCGATCTGTGGGAGGAAACCCACGCGATTCACTCCGCCACGGTGGCGGTCACCGTGAGGGCTTTGCAGAGCCTGCCCCTGCTGGCCCATCTCGCGCAGGATGATGCACTGATCGCGGAAGCAGCGCATGCCGCCGCAACCATGCAGGCCGCTTTCCTTGAGCTTCTTGGCGGTGCACTCGTGCCACCGCGCAACTGGCCCGAGGATTCTGACGGAACGCCCTGCGCAGAAGCGGCGGACCGTCGCGTGGATGTCTCGCTCTTGTGGTTGCAACTCGAGGGGCTCCTTCCTCCGGGCGACGCACGCGCCCACGCCATCCGCTGTGCGGTCGAGGCAAGACTCCGCGTCGACTCCGCCTTCGGAGGCTTTGCCCGCTATGAGGGTGACTCCTATTTGAGAACACCAGAATGTTCCACGGGCATCGCGGGCAACCCCTGGCCGCTCGCGGCCTTCATGCTGGCGCGTGCCCACGCCGAGGCGGGCGCAATGGACAGCGCTCGCGGTGTGTTGCAACTGGGGCTCCTCTCACGCAGCGCCGCAGGACACATTCCCGAACAACACCATCCGTTCACGGGCGCGCCCATGGGAGTGATGCCCCTCGCGTGGGCCCACGCAGCCCATCTCGACGCAGTCCTGGCTCTCGCACGCTCTGCCGCGCCGCGCATATGATGCGCGCCATGCAGAAGAGCGTGCTTGCCATGGTCATGGCCGGCGGTCGCGGCCAGCGACTGCACCCCCTCACCGCCAGCCGGGCCAAACCCGCGGTGCCTTTCGGCGGTCAGTACCGCATCATCGACTTCGTGCTCTCGAACCTCGTGAACTCGGGGATCTATTCGATCTACGTACTCACGCAGTTCAAATCGCAGAGCCTGAATGAGCACTTGCAGTACGGGTGGGGCTTCGGCAGCATTCTTCGCGACCACTTCGTGGTGCCTGTGCCCGCACAGATGCAGACCGGCGACGCCTGGTACCGCGGCACGGCTGACGCGATCTTCCAGAACCTGAATCTCGTGCGCGAATCCCGCCCGCACATCGTGTGCATCTTCGGCGGCGACCACATCTACAGGATGGATGTGTCGCAGATGATCGCCTTCCACGAGGAGCGCGTGGCCGATTGCACGGTCGCGGCGATCCCGGTGCCGCTCAAGGAAGCCTCCGCGTTCGGCGTGATGGAAGTGGACGAGGACGGCTGCATCACGGGCTTCGAGGAGAAACCGGTGCGACCGAAGCCGATGCCCGGGGACCCGACACGCGCGCTCGTGAGCATGGGCAACTACGTCTTCTCCGGACGGGCCCTTGTGAATCTGCTCCAGCGCGATGCCGACGACAGCCGGAGTTCCCATGACTTCGGCAAGGATGTGATTCCCGGCGCACTGAAGGACCATCGCATCTACTGCTACGACTTCACCAAAAACCGCATCCCGGGGCAGTCGTTGCCGAATGCGTATTGGCGTGACGTGGGCACCATCGATTCCTACTTCGACGCGAGCATGGATCTCCGCGCGGTGATTCCGGACTTCAACCTCTACAACCCCGGCTGGCCCATTCGCTCCACGCGCTACGACGACCCGCCGGCCAAGTTCGTGCACGATGCCGAGAACCGCGTGGGTCGTGCCATCAACAGCATCGTCTGTGCAGGCACCATTCTCTCTGGCGCCACGGTGAGGAACTCCATCATCGGCAGAAACGTGCGCATCCACAGCTTCGCCGAAGTGAAAGACTGCATCATCTTCGACCACGTTGAGATTGGGCGCGGTGCAAAGCTCGAACGTTGCATCGTGGACAAGAACAACCGCATCGCCGACGGCCTCGAAGTGGGAGGCGGCGCGGGCGCTGCCGGACACGACTGGACCGTCACTCCGAGCGGCATCGTGGTCGTACCGAAGCAGCCTCGTTACGAGGGCGGCATCGGCACGATCTTGATCTGATTCTCAGGCGAGGTCGAGCTCGGTTTCGTGGACGAGATGGTCCACCACCGCTTCAAGACTGCCGCGCTCGGCGAACACGGCGCGCTGGCGGGCCGCGGAATTGCCCTCCTCGACGATGCGCATGAGCCAGCTCATTTCTTCTTCCACTTCGAGGAGCCGGATCTCGTCGGCAAACTCGTCCAGGAACTGCCCGATCACATCCCGGAAGGGCAGCACCTTCTCGGTGGCGAGGTCGATGAATTCTGCACCGGTGCCATGGCGCATGGCGCGATAGAGATTCTCGTTGATGAGCGCGCGCCGGAAGAGACGGAAGGTCATGTTCCTGTGCCACAGGTTCAAGAGCCTGGTCGCGATGACCTGCATGAAGGCTGTCAGCGCCGCGACCTCGTGGACGCGCGTCGGCACGTCGCAGTTGCGCACCTCGATGGTGGGATAGAAAGGATGCGGCCGGATATCCCAGTAGATCTTCTTGGCGTTGTCGATGCAACCCGTCGCCACCAACGTGCGGATGTACGACTCGAATTCCGACCAGTTCACGAAGATGTCGGGGATGCCAGTGCGCGGGAAGCGCCGGAAGATGCCTGTCCGTGCGGTGGCGAGCCCGGTATCGCGTCCCTGCCAGAAGGGCGATGAAGCGGAGAGCGCCAGGAGGTGCGGCAGGAAGTAGCGCATCGAGTTCATCACCGCGATGCGGGCTTCCTGGTCCGCAATGCCGATGTGGCAATGCATGCCGTAGATCAGATTCGAGCGTGCGAGATCGCCGAGGTCGTGCTGGATCTGGAGATAGCGCTCACCAGGCGTGAGCTTCACGCTGGTCCAGTGGGTGATCGGATGGGTTGAAGCCGCTGCCACGGCCAGCCCGTGCTTGCGCGCGAGCCCGACCACGGTCCGACGCAACTCGGTCACCTGCTCACGGATCTCGCGCACGCTTTGACACACCGTCGTGACGCACTCCACCATGGGTGCGTGGAATTCAGGGCGGATGTGCGACCCGTAGATGGCTGCACCTTCCGCGAGAATGGTCTGCGTCTCCGAACTCAGTTCGCGAGTGACCGGATCGAGGATCTGGTACTCGAGTTCGACGCCAAGGGTGGGGATCTCTGTCGGGCGCACGTTCATGGAATCATCCTATGCGATGCAGGCCGTGCCGATTCATGCACCTTTGCGGCGTTGCGAGCGGGCCTTCTGCTGCTTGGGCGAGGACTTTGCCGCAGGTGCAGCCGTGAGCGATTGCGCGAGGGCCTTGACCACACTCAGGAAACGCTCTTCGCCCATCAGGATTGGATCGATTTCCGGTGCGGCCGTGTCCACTGCCGTGAGCACAACCTCGTCCGCCGTCACGGTGAAGTCGCACGCCGCACAAGCAAGGTCGAGAACCGCCGCCACCTTCTGCATGGCCGCGCGCACAAGCTCGCAGGTGGGCTCGTCGCCTCTTTCGTCAGGCCTGGGCAGACCATCATTCTCGAAACACTGCACCGCGACCGTCTGCTCGCCGATCCAGAACGCCCGCGCCCGTCGGCCATCCACGCAGCTCTGCACCATGGCAGGCGTTTGCCCGCTGCGGTCATAGGCTGCGAGCAAACCCTGCACGTCGCGCACCTCGACGCCTGCAAGCATGGACATGGGGATGGCGGGCAAGAGCCTTGCTCGCGGCCCCACGCGCGCCCAGACGGCCTCCCAATCCAGAGGGAAGTCGAGGTTGGTGAGTGCGGATGCCCCGAGGTGCGCCGGATACTCCTTGGTCGGCAAGAGCACCGCTTGGGCGACGGGCAGGCCCGCACGCTGCACGCGCACGAGATCGGCAAAGGGTGCGCCAGCCCGGTTGCGCCCCGGAGCGTTCAGGATGCGCACTCCGGCGTCTTCAGCGCAGCGCAGCCAAGCGGCATAGAAGGGGTTTTCGTGGCTCGCCCTGTCGAGCAGGACATCCACGGGAGAGACCTCATCCAAGGCCGTGGAACCGAGCTTCAGATCCACCCAGGTTGCAGACGGGTTGCACTCCACCTCGCGACGCAATGCATCCACCAGCGCTTCGTCAAAGCCCGCCAATACGCCGACACGCATGGGAAAGGTCCTCCACGGCGATGCTATCCGTCAGAGCCAACTCCGGCAGGGCGCGGAAGAAGGAGGCCTTCCGCGCAGCGCCAGTTGGGGGTAGACCTCTCCCGCATGAGCACGACGGACGGGCCGAGGACGGTAGTCATCGTGGGTGCATCCAGCGGCATCGGCGCTGCGTTGGCCCGGGCTTGGCGGGCACAAGGCGCGCGCGTTGTGGCTCTGGCTCGACGCGGCGAGGAACTGCAGCAACTCGGCGGCGGCATCGCTTGGTACGTGCACGATGTGTGCGACGCGGCTGCAGTACCCGCGCTCGTCGACAAGCTCGAGAGCGAGCACGGCCCGGTGGACACGCTGGTCTATGCAGCCGGAGCCATGCCGCGCATCACGCCCGAGACGTGGGATACCGGACTCGATCGCCTCGTGATCGAAACCAACGTGCTCGGACTCATGGCCTGGATGAATGCCTTGGCGCCACGCATGGCAGAACGCGGGCGAGGTCACCTCGCAGCCATCTCCTCCATCGCCGGCGACCGCGGCCGCCGGGGGTTTCCGGCTTACTGCACCTCGAAAGCCGCCACGAACACCTACATGGAGAGTCTGCGCAACCGCCTGAGCCGCCGCGGTGTGCAGGTCACCACCATCAAGCCCGGCTTCGTGGAGACGGCAATGACTCGCGGGCTCGACAAGCTGTTCTGGATGGCCTCGGCCGAAGAAGCAGCACGCCTGATCGTGAAGGCCGTGGATGCCGGAGCGCACACGCGCTACGTCTTGCCGCGCTGGGCGTTCGTCGGGCTCGTCATTCGCAACATCCCGTCATTCATCTTCAGGCGCATGAACATCTGATGCTCTGGCCAACGCCACGCACCTTGTCGGGATTCGGGCTCTCGAGCTTCGCGGAGGTCCCGCAGGTCCAGCCCGACAATCTGGACGAACTCGCATCCGTGCTGGCCGCTGCGCGCGCCGAAGGACGCTCGCTCGCGTTGCGCGGAGCTGGACGGAGCTACGGTGATGCGGCACTGGATGCCAACGCCGTGGTGCTCGACACCAGCCGCCTGAATCGCATCCGCGCGGCGGATTGGACGACCGGAGTTCTCACCATCGAGCCTGGCGTCACCATCGAACAACTGTGGCGCACAGGACTGCAGCACGGGTACTGGCCGGCCGTTGTTCCAGGCACCATGTTCCCGACCCTCGGCGGCTGCGCGGCCATGAACGTGCACGGCAAGAACAACTTCAAGGCCGGCACCACCGGCGATCACGTGCTCGCGTTCGAACTCGTGACAGCCAGTGGCGAGCACATCCGCTGTTCGCGCACCGAGAACGCGGACATCTTTCACGCCGCTATCGGCGGCTTCGGCATGCTCGGCGTTTTCACTTCCATCACCTTGAAGCTGAAACACATCGCGTGCGGTGAGCTCATGGTCACACCGCATGTCACGCACTCGATCGCAGACATGGTGTCCACACTCGAGCGCCTTGCCGACACAAGCGACTACATGGTGGGCTGGGTGGACATGCTCGGGCGCGACGCCGGCGGCATCATCCACAGCGCAAGTTATGCGGATGCCCCGGCGAGCGATGCCCGGGCCACCTTGAGCGCAGCACATCAGGACCTTCCGACGAAGCTTCTGGGGGTGGTCCCGAAGGGCTGGATCTGGCCCATGCTCTGGTGCGGCATGACGCGCCCGGGCATGCGCACCGTCAACGCTCTCAAGCGCTGGTCAGGAACGCTCCACGCAGCGCGCGGGCCAGAACGGCAAAGCCTCGTGGGCTTCTCCTTTCTGCTGGACTATGTCCCCAATTGGCGGAAGGCCTATCTCCCGGGAGGCTTCGTCCAGTTCCAGAGCTTCGTGCCACGCGGAGGAGCCGCAGGGACCTTTGAAGAGCTCCGTCAACTTGCGCGCGCCGCGGGCATTCAGCCCTTCCTCGGCGTGATGAAGAAACACCGGCCTGACCCGTTCCTTCTCACGCATGCCGTGGACGGATTCTCCCTCGCTCTCGATTTCCCGGTGGGCCCGTCCAACTGGCCGCGTTTCCGCGCTCTCGCGGAACGCATGACAGAAGTCGTGCTGGCTGCGGGCGGGCGTTTCTACCCCGCCAAGGACTCCGTGATGACGGCCGAAACACTGCGCCGCTACGTTCCGGCCGCCTCGCTCGCGCAGTTCCTCGCGTTGAAGCGCCGCCTCGATCCGGAACTCCGCTTCCGCACCGGATTCTCGCGACGCGCCCTTGAACCACTGCTCTGAAGAGCCTGCTCCCTTTCCGGGCGAACCGCGACGGCTAGCATGGGCGCGGAGTTTCCCATGTACGACCCACGCATCGTCGATCCCATGCGCGCCGAAGCCGTCAAGCTCGGCTGCACCGAGCTCAAGACCGCCGCCGAAGTGAAAACCGCCCTCGCTGGAACACAAGGCATGGTGCTCGTGTTCGTGAACTCGGTTTGTGGCTGCGCCGCCGGTGGTGCACGGCCAGGTCTCGGGCTCGCGCTCCGTCACGCAAAGAAACCGCCGCACGCCTACACGGTTTTCGCCGGTCAGGACAAGGAAGCCACCGCGGCTGCACGCGAGTACTTCCTCCCCTACCAGCCCAGTTCCCCGCAGATCGGTCTCCTGAAGGACGGCAAGCTCGTGCACATGCTGCAGCGCCATGACATCGAAGGACGTTCGCCCGAGATGATCGCGGCCTCGCTCACGGGCGCCTTCGACACCCACTGCGCGTGATGGCCGACGCATGCCATCACGGTGCGCCGCGCGACGCACTCACGCACGCTGAAGCCACTGCACGCGCTCAACGCTTCTCCGATATCCGCCACGAACTCGCGTTCACACTGGCGGCGGCGAGCGAGGAGTTCTCCGGTCGCGCTCGAGTCACCTTCCGGGATTCCGGCCAGGGCGATTCCTTCATGGACGCGCGCGTGGGTGTGCTGGAAGAAGCGCGCTTGAACGGAGTGGTGCTGTGCCACGATGCGGACAAGCACCGGCTTCTGCTTCCGGCCACTGCCCTCGCCGCAGAGAACGTCCTCGAAGTGGCATGGCGGAGCCCGCACGAACACGGTGGTGTCGGGTTTCACCGCTTCCTGGACCCTGAGGATGGCCTTGAGTACGCGTACACGGACTTCGAACCCTTCTCTGCACACAGGCTCTTTCCCTGCTTCGACCAGCCGGACTTGAAGGCGCGCTACGCCGTCACGGTCACGTCACCCGCCGCGTGGAAGGTGATTGCGAATGGCGCCTGCACATCCTCGTCCACCGCCGGGGCAGGGCTTCTCACACACACCTTCGCCGAGCTTCCACCCTTCAGCACCTATCTGGTGGCCATTTGTGCCGGGCCCTGGCATTCGGTCCGGCATGATCACGACGGCATCGCGCTCGGAGTCCATTGCCGTCAGAGCCTCGCGCGCTACCTCGACGCTGCCGAGGTCTTCGAGATCACCGGGCAGGGATTCGATTTCTACCGCAGCGAGTTCGCGCAGGCCTATCCCTTCGGCAAATACGACCAGCTCTTTGTGCCGGAGTTCAACTCGGGCGCCATGGAAAACGTCGGCGCCGTCACCTTCAACGAGTCGATGATCTTCCGGGATCCTCCCACCGAGGCGCAACGCGCCTCGCGCGCCGAAGTGATCCTGCATGAACTCGCGCACATGTGGTTCGGCAACCTCGTCACCATGCGCTGGTGGGAGGATCTCTGGCTGAACGAGAGTTTCGCGACCTACATCTCGTTTCTCGCCATGGCAGAGGCCACGCGCTTCCAGCGCGGCTGGCTCGCGTTCCTTTCGGGCATCAAGGGCTGGGCTCTGGGCGAGGATCAGAAGCCCACCACCCACCCCATCTCCTGCAAGGTGGCCGACACGGAAGCAACCTTCCTCAATTTCGACGGCATCACCTACGGCAAGGGCGCCTCGGTGCTGAAACAACTCCGCGAGCGCATCGGTGCCGCTCCCTTCCGTGAGGGACTTCGGCTGCACTTCCGACGCCACGCCTTCGGCAATGCCACGCTCGAGGATTTTCTCTCGAACCTCGGCAGCGCGGCCGGAGAAGACCTCGGTTCCTGGTCAAGACTCTGGCTGGAAACCAGTGGCGTCAACACGCTGCGTGTCACGGCCACGGGCCTCGAACAAATCCCCGGCAACGGCGATGCGACGCTGCGGCCGCATGTCCTGGTGCTCTCCGCTTGCGATGGTGCAACAGGGGAACCACGCCAGGTCCGCGCACGCATTGAAACAGCACACACTGCTCTCGCGAACGAGTTCCTCCCGGCGCCGGGCCGCCTCGTCTGGCCGAATCACGGCGATCACGCCTACGCGCGCGTGGACCTCGACGCACACTCTCTCGCCGTGGCCGAAGGGCGGCTCGCATCCATCCCGGACGCTCTCACGCGCATGGGCATCCATGTAAGCCTGTGGGACATGTTGCGCGACGCGCGGATCAGCCCTGCCCATTTCGTGCGCACGTCGCTCGCTGCACTCGCAATGGAAACGGAAGGCGAGATCCTCGAAGCCGGTTTGCGCCGCGCATCCGTGGCCCTGCACAGATACCTCTCCGACGCGGCACGCGAGACGCACGGTCGCGCTGCGTTCCGCACGGCACTCGACACACTGCAGCGCGCTCCAGAGAACTCCGAACAACGCCTCATCTGGACGCGACATCTCGTCTCGACCGTGACGTGCAGCGCCGACGCACGCCTGCTGCTTGAGTGGCTTGCGGCTCCACCACGAGGTGTGCCTGTCGACCAAGGACTGCGCTGGCGCATCCTCGCGCGCGCCGCGGCCTTCGATCTCGACGGCGTTGAGAACCTGCTGGCCGTCGAACTCGAGCGCGACCCTTCAGACCGCGGCCGCAAGGCCGTGCTCGGCGCGGAAACCGCGCAAAGCCGCAACAAGTCCGCGCTGTTCGAGCGCTTCGTGGCTGCGAAGGAATCTCACGATCTCCTCAAGCATGCCATGCCGCACTTTTTCCAACCGCATCAACGCGCGGTGCTCGCGCCGTTCGCAGAGACGTGGGTGGATGTGCTTCCGCGCGTGATGGAGCACGCGGACTTCGAGTATCTGGCGCGTGGCTTCGCCCGCTTGCTGGCGCCTCACGCCGTGGCCTCGGAAGCACTCGCCGAGCGCCTGCGCCAACAGCTCGCGGGCCTGCCCGCCTCGGCTGCACCGCTGCGACGCATCCTTCGCGAAGAACTCGACGAAATGGAGCGCACGCTGCGCTTGAGCGCGCTCGCCTGATTCAGCGCGCAGTGGGGGCTGCGTAATCGCGGCACTGAGCGCCAGTGTAGATCTGGCGTGGGCGGCCGATGCGGGACTCACCGTCCGCGTGCATCTCCTTCCAGTGCGCGATCCAGCCGGGCAGACGGCCGATGGCGCCCAGGACGGGGAACAGGTTCACCGG
Organism: Planctomycetia bacterium; assembly: GCA_005790545.1. Lineage (GTDB taxonomy): Bacteria > Planctomycetota > SXUL01. The sequence goes on from SXUL01000023.1 coordinate 33,736, forward strand.
AATGCCGATGGCCTTGGAGATGATGCCGGACTAGACATCGAC
>SXUL01000024.1 GCA_005790545.1 Planctomycetia bacterium
CGCGGATGAGCGCCACGCCCATCCCTTCCGATTCGAGACTTGGCTTCGCGCCTGACGCGCCTGCAGCAGCGCGCTCCGCATCACGCTTGGCGCTGATCAGCCCGCGGCAGCGATCCTCGCGGCCCCAACCTCAGCCACGTGCCGCTGCCGCAATCAGACCTGCGAGGTTCTCGATATCTCCCTCATGCAGCAGCAGCGCGCGTTCCTCCTGCGGCAGGAAGTCGGCGTGCAGGTACGAGAGGATCTGCTTGATGCGACCGCTGTAGTGCTGACGTGCGACGGCTGAGCGCTCCTGCATGACCGCCATGTACCGCTCGACGAACGCGAAGGCCTCGCGCCGAGTGGCCTTGTGCCCGCTGAAGATCCACGGGTTCGCGAGTGCCGCGCGCCCGATCATCACGTACCGACAACCTGTCTCGGCCCGCATGCGCGCAATGTCGGTGTGCAGCAACACACCGCCGTTGCCGCAGACCGGAATGTGTACCGCGGCCACCGCGCGTGCGATGCGCGTCCAGTCCACCGTGTCCGAGTAGCCCTCGGCCCGCGTGCGGCAGTGCACCGTGAGCAGATCCGCTCCGCCCGCCTCCGCTGCGCGTGCGAGCACCTCCACGTCGCGCGCATGCTCGAAGCCCGCACGGATCTTTGCGCACACGGGCAGCCGGTTCGCAGCAGCGCGGACCGCGGCAACGAGCTTCTCGAGCGCAGCGGGGTCCTTGAGCAGGGCCGCACCCGCACAGCCCGCAAGAGTTCCCTTCGCGGGACAACCGAAGTTGAGGTCAATGAACCGGGCCCCGGTTTCCTCGACGCGCGCGGCGCTGGCTGCCAGCGCTGCGGCATCGTTGCCCATGAGCTGGAGGCCCACCGGGATCGGACTCAGCACCGGCCCGAGTGCATCGCGCAGGATGTGCCGCGGCACTGCGTGATCCACCACGCGCACAAACTCCGTGGTGCTGCCGCCGAGGTGACGCGGTTCGTGCAGCGCCAGCATGACCGTACGGAACGCGGGATCGGTCACGCCCTCCATGGGCGCGAGCAGCGCATCCGCCGTGAAGGGCAGCTCTCTCACGTCCGCATCATCGCCGCGCCGCGGTCGGGAACCAACTGAGCGCTCTGGCATGCTCGCCCTGCCCACGGGTTTTGTGTCACACTTGCACCTGGCAGCGAACAAACAGGGTGAACCGTTGCAGGTCGTGAGGTAGCGGCCGAGTACAAGAAACCTGCAACACGCGACGCAGCACGCCAGTTTGGTCACGACGCGATGTGTATGAAGGAGCATTGAGCATGTTGAATGCGAAGAGTCTGGTGACGAACGTCTTGTGGATCGTCGGCGCAGCCGCGATTGCGGTCCTCGTGGATAGCGATGGTGGCACGCCGATCCTGTCGAATCATGTGCTGTCGGATACAGGAGCCATTGCGTCCAACGAAATGTCCTCCGGCATCATGGACCTTCCCGGTCCTGAAGAACAACAGGACGCCAACGCCGAGCTGAATGGCACCATCCGGAACAACATGTCCTCAGTGCACAAGATGCGGGATCTTCGCATGTGGTTCGAGGACAAGGATGGGAACAAGCTGGCAACGCCCGCTGGCGAAGGGCCGGTGAGTGCTCTCGACACCGCACCCAGCAGTCAGGCGAACCCCACGCACGCAGCCACACTGGTTTCGCGTACAGATGGAGTGTCCGTGTTCAACCTGGCCGATGCAGTGAACCAGAGTGGCTTCGTGAGCTACGACGCTCAGGTCGATCATTTCGTCGAGCCCAACAACTTCAAGATCCGGATGGCCTTCTCGGAACTCCAGGCCTCAACGGGCAAGCACTTCGACATCCTGGGCTTGGCGACGCTCACGCGAGAAGAGCCGGACCACATACTGGACGGCATCGCACCAACGGTAAGAACCGGCGTCCTCATTGGCCTCAGAAACGCCAGCTCCACCTCCGACATGAAAGGCGCACGCATCACGCTGACCAGCAACCAATCAACCCTTGATTTCGTTTCAGGGACTGTCCTTGACGCAAACAACGAGCCCGTCCCGGGGTCATCGGTCTCGATCGCTTCCGAAGGCGCCATGGCGATTGTCAGCAGCCTTCAGCTCAGCAACCCGAACCCGGTCAACGTCTGGCTGGTGATCAACGAGCCATACATCAGGTCGACGACCTTCACGGTCCACGGCGTGTACTGACATCCTGCGCCGCGCTTGAGGTGCTCGCCGCGCCGTGGTCGGGATCCAATCGCAGCGGCGGACGACGTTGCAGTTCCTCAGAGCTTCGGCACGAGGCGGATGCTGCGCAGATTGAGCACAGCCTCGCGCGGCTTGTCGGTGATGCTCACGCGGAGTTCCGTGGCGCCTGCGAGCAGCGTGACGGTGCCGATGATGTCCTTCCTGAAATCGAGCCAGCCTTTGGTGAGCGTGGTGGTGTGAGGCAGTGCAGCCGCGCTGCCTGCCTGCACGGCGAAGGTGCCGCCGCCGTTCGCGGGAGCAGCTGCGTAGGTCACCTCCACGTCAAAGCTCCCTGCGGACTTCGTTTCCAGTGGCCACGAAACGGTGGCTGTCGCATCGAGCCAGTAGCCCACGTGAGGTGGTTGGCTCTCGAGGCGGATCTGCGGGCCCTTCAACGTCGCATCCGCTGCTTCCATAAGAATCGAACCGTCAGTGCCTGCGGTGGCGCGCCACGGCAGCACGCTCACCGTCCCCTTGCAATCAAGGACGATCACACTGGCATCGGCATCGGGCGCGACCTTCGGCACAGGGAGGCGAAGGCCATCCGCTGTCAGTGCCACTCCCACGTTCCCATCGCCCGCGAGCAGTCGCGCCGCAACCGGCTCAGCAGCGAGCCGCGGCAGCAGCAGTGTGCCGTCCTGCGGCCAATCGAAGACCTGGATGTAGAGGCGAGTTCCCCCCTCCGTCGCGCGTTGCGTGCAGCGCCCGAAGGCCAGCGGTTTCGTGAACGGCCCGGCCTTCGTGCCGTAAATGCTCTCGCCGTATTTCTGCGTCCAACGTCCGATGGCCGCGAGGCGCTCGAGGCTCTCCGGCGGAATTTCGCCTTCCGGCGTCGGGCCGACATTCAGGAGGTAGTTGCCGCCCTTGCTCGCGCAGTCAACGAGATTCCTGATGAGCATGTTCGCGCTCTTCCAGTTCTTGTCGTCCGTGCGCCAGCCCCAAGTGCCGTTCATGGTCATGCAGGATTCCCAATCGACTCCGGGCAACCCTTGCGGCGGGATCTCCTGCTCGGGCGTGCCGAAGTCTCCAGCGTAGCCCTCGCCCTTGTCCATGCCCTGCATGTCATTCCTGCCACCACCAACACGGTTGTTGATGATCGTCGTCGGCGAGATGGACAAGAGGTAGTTGTACATATCCCAGCCGCGCTCGCGGTTCCAATTCTCCCACTCACCATCGAACCAGAGCATGTCGATGGTGCCGTAGTGCGTGAGCAACTCCTTCAACTGCGCCTTCAGATAGACGATGAAGCGCTCATAGTTCGCTGTATCGGTGGGCCGTTTGTCCACAGGACGGCGCGGCAGATAGTCCGGATGATGCCAGTCGAGAATCGAGTGGTACCAGCCGATCTTCAGGCCCTCTGCGCGACATGCTGCCGCGATGTCCGCCATGATGTCCTTCTTGTTGGGAGCCGA
>SXUL01000129.1 GCA_005790545.1 Planctomycetia bacterium
CACTGTCATGCGGCGGTTGCGTCCGTCGCGCTCGGTCATCTGATAAACGAGGTGGCGGCCGTCGGAGCCAGTGGTCATGCACATGCCGCTCCCGGCGACATGCCGCCAGCGCTCGCTCTTGGTGCGAGGATCGAAGGCCGTGAAGATGTGCTCTGCGTTGCTGCGCCGATCGGGTTGGGCGGGGCCGCCCTGATGCAGGACCACGAGCCCGGACTTCGAAAGGAATGCCGAGGACTGCAGGGTCTCGAGGGGCGGGATTTCTGACACGGCAGAAAGCGTGAGGCCGTCAAGGACAGTCGAGTGCGGCGCACCTGCGGTCTGCACCAACACGAGGCCCGCATTGAATTGCAGCATGCCTTGCTCGGTCTGGCCCACGGCGAGGTTCAGGAGTTCCGTACCCGAGCACCAGTCGAGCGAGAGGAGTCGCAGTGCTGCGGCGCGATCATCGGAACGCACCAGCACATGCACGATTCCGAGGGCTACGCCAGCGCCGAGGAACTGGAAGCTTTCCTGCGGACATTCCCATTGCGTTGCGCCGCTGGAGAGATCGACGCACGCCAAGACACCATCATGGTGCAGCAGCACGCGGCCATCAGCCACATGGGCAGACGAGTTGAGGCTTGTCACCGGGCGGGACCACAGAATCAACCCCTTTGCAGCATCGACCGCACTGAGCTGACCATCAATGAACGCGAGCACGAGCTTGGCTGGCAGGGGATGGCCATTGGTCGTGAGAAATTGTGCGGGACTGTCTGCATCCTCCCGGCCGATGCGCCATGCGGGGACGAGGTGATCGGGCGGTGCATCAATGGTGTGGCCAGCTGGACCGAGCTGCGCGAGGAATGCAGCTGTGACTTCCAATTCCTCTCCGCGCAATTGAACGGATTCCGCGACTTCGCGCGCGCTGTCCGCGAGGCCCGCGGAATGGAGGAGTCCGGCATGGCGGAGCCTCGCAGCTGCCGTCGCGTTGCCGCTGGCGACGAAGCGTCGTTCATTTTCGAGTACTGCCGCGGCTGCCTTGCCATTCTTCACGAGCAGATCAATGAGCGCGTCACGTGCTTCGGCTGCGACTGCAGCTTCAGGCCACTCCTCGAGCATGCGGCGCAGCGGAGCTTCATCCGAGGAGCCGCGCGCGCTTGCGAATGCGGCCCGGGCATCCGCTTCCAGAGCGGAATAGGCCGCTGGGCCACAGGCTGTCAGCAATTCACGGATGCGCCGCGCGGCGACTTGTTGCAAAGGTTCGCCATTCAGGATGCGCCGACCTTGGGTGCTGCGCAGTGATTGCCAGCGCTGCAATGCCGTCGGGGCGTCCCCCTGTGCGTGGGCGATTTCGGCCGTCACGAGTCCCGCGAGCAGCGCCGCGGGTGCGGGCCCGTCCGGCGAGTTCTTGTCGAGCAGATTCTGCAGCGCGGTTTCGGGAGTGATGGTCACCGCGTCCCCGAGCGCACGGAGTGCTTCCGCGCGGGCGAGTGCGAGTGCCCAGGACTTGGCGGCTACAGCGCTTTCGAGTGCGGAACCAAGAACCCGCGCGCGATCCTCCATGCTCCCTGCGTGCGCGAGTGCGCGTTCGTGGCAAGCCTCACGCGAGACGCCGTCCGGGATGTCGGCGGCTGAGGCGCGCGCGGCCGCGAGCCACGCATCCACGAGCGCTCGATGAGCCAACGCGACGCCGTTGGCATCTGCGGCCGTTTCCGAACCCTTCAGCGACTGTTCGAAGGACTTGATGGCACTCACATAATCAGGGCGGCGCAGTTCAAGCTCGCCGAGGCGGAGGTGCTGTGCAGGTGTCGCGGACCCGGCGCGCACAGCCCGCAGGAGCCGCGCTTCCACTTCCTCGCGGTCGAAATGGACGGAAATGGTCTCTTCGCCGGCGATGACAAGGGTCTCATCCGCCAGCACCACGTTGCCGACAAGGCCGCGGTCCTTCGCTTCATGGCGTGCGAGCAGCGCTCCGCCGTCAAGGTCGTGCACATGCAGAGCGCTGCCGCGGCTGCGTGGATCTTCCACCGGCACAACCACCAACTTGCCGTGCACCGCAGGGCGCCCTTCGATGACACAGCGCGCGCCGCGGGCGGGGAGATCGACGCTGCGCCAGCGCAGTGCGCCCGTTTCCGGCGTCATGGCCGCCAGCACCTGACCCGCAATGAGGAGCTGTCCGCCATGAATGCCAAGGAACCATGTGTTCAGTGAAGAGAGGCTGCGCCGGGTGGCGTTGAGCGTGCGCACCGTGCCGTCGCGCTTGTTGCAAGCGATCACCACCGGACTGTCCGTGGGCGCCATGAACACTTCGTCGCCGTGAACGGCTGGCTCCTCCGGCAACCAACCCGGGTGGCGCTCATAGGTGACCGGGGAATCCGTCCCCGGCATGGGCTCTTGCTCGTAGGTACTCTCCCAAAGAATCGTCCCCGAGCTTGCATCCACGGCGAAAGCAACGCCCATGCAGGTGCTGCCGTAGAGAACGCCATCCACCACGGCGAGAGGCAGCGGCACCGCTTCCTTCACCGGATTGCCGAACATGTTGAGTTCGAGTTGACCGGCGCCGAGCCATGTGCGCCACAGGATCGCGCCGCTTTCGCGGTCGATGGCGAGCGCCCAGTGATGGAATACACCGAGCAATGATGTGCCTGCGCAAAAAAGCGTGTTGCCGCGAGCAACGGGAGGATGGACCACGCTGAGGCGCCTCAGGAAATCCTTGTCCGATGTCGTGCCTGCGCCGGGCGCGTGATGACTCCAGAGCACCTTGCCGTTCGTGGCATCGACTGCGACGAGCTTCCGGTTGGGGATGGATTCGATGGTGTCGAAGCCTTGCCATGCGCGCTGGCGGCGGCTGCTTGGCTGTCCTTCGAGGGATGCCACGAGGATGTTGTCATCAGCCAGAATGCGGAATTGCAGATTACGATTGCGACGCCCTGAGAACTGCGCCATGGGACCAGAGACTGGAGGCCACAGTGCTGAGCGTGCCGTGATTCCGCGCGCGACGAGGTGCAAGCCGTCGTTCCAATAGATGTTGGCACCGTGAACCACCGGCAGGACCGGGAACACGCCTACGCGTGCATTCACCTCGCGCCCTTCGAG
>SXUL01000130.1 GCA_005790545.1 Planctomycetia bacterium
CTGGCCCATCAGAACTGGCGTCAGCCAGCTGAGCGCAAGGACCATGGAACTACACATCAAACGCATCATGCTATTCATTGAGTTGCTCCTTGATCAGAATGGTAGTCCTGACGGCCTCGAGCCACGGCGGCCATGGTCCTGCACGCCGTGGCCGATCTCGTCTGCGACGTGGCGAGTCTGAGGCGTGCGTGACATACCCGGGGTGAGGAATTCATGTCTGAATTGACAAGCAATCAGCGTGCCGAGAGTGACCAGCCGTCACGCGGCGGGTGCCGATAATGCCAAGAATAGATGCAAGGTGCTGCACCACATCTATTTGGCGAGTTTGGCCTTCACGTGCGCGGCGGCTAGCTCGGAGCCTGAGCAAAACCGTACTTTGTTCCCTCAGCGACACGCGTGTTCCCTCAAGGGAGCATCGGCTGTTGCCTGATGCTGGGGCATGGAGTTCGCACTCGACGGTGCGATGCGCACGATGCGAGCAACCGGAAGCCCGTTGGCGGCAGTTGTCAAGATAGTTGCAGCATGAAGTTGGTGACTCATGCGACGCAGTCCTGCTGATTGGTTGGTGCTGGATTGAGGACCACGTCGAGGATTGGTTGCCAGTTCCGCGTCGCTCGCGACCAGCGTGCTGGATGTGCGGCGCGAGCTTTCGCGTAGACCAATTCACGTCGCGCCAGCAACTCGGTTTCGCGCCTGCTGTGTCGATCCTCTGGCGTCACGAAGCGGATGCCGCTATGGCGGTGCTCGCGGTTGTACCAATGGACGAAACTGGCCACCCACTTGCGTGCATCCTCCAGCGATTGAAATGCCGCGTCCGGTAAGTCCGGACGACGCTTCAGCGTGGAGAAATGTGACTCCGAATACGGATTGTCGTTGCTCACTGCCGGCCGACTGAATGACACCGCCACGCCGAGCGCGCGAAGTGTGGCCACGAGCGTCGCGCCTTTCATCGGACCACCGTTGTCAGAGTGGATCACGAGTTGCCCGGACGCGACTCCCTCCCGCCCGCAAGCAGCCGCCAGGAATCGTGCAGAGTGCTCCGGACTCTCGCGCTCCTCCACCGTCCAGCCGGTGATCTTCCGGCTCCACACGTCCATCGCGGAATAGAGATAGAAGTACATCCCCTTGATCGGCGAGCGCAGCCAGGTGATGTCCCAGCTCCACACTTCGTTCGGGCCAGTCGCTCGCTGCTCCCGGGGCCGATGCCTCTTCTGCGGCGGATGTGTGCGCTCGCGATGATGCTGCATCCCCTCCTTTCTCAGGATCCGATACATCGTGGATTCTGAGGAATCGTAAAGGCCGCGATCCGCCAGCCTCGGCACAATCTGGCTCGGCGCAAGATCGCGATACTCAGGACACGTCATCAGGCCCCGAATCGCAGCATGTTCCGCAGGCGCCAGCTTGTTGCACGGCACTGCGCGCGGTCCGCTTCGGCAATCGGCTCTGCCCGGAAACCTCCGCCAGCGTTGCACCGTCGTCGCGTCGATCCCGAGCACAGCACAGGCTTCACTCTGCATGCCGCCATTCTCCCGCGCTTCCGCCAGCATCCGCAGAATCATGTCGCGCTCCCCGGCGGTGTGGGCTCGTCCGTGTCCCCCCAGATCTCGCGGACTTTTTTTGAAGCTCAAGCAAGGCATTCACAGCCCGGAGTCGCTTCTCTTTCTTCGCGAGCTCGCGCTCGAGTTCCTTGATCCGACATGCTGCGGCTGCCGACGCCTTCGCCGCCTTGTGGCTACCGTCGAGCGCTTCGCTCGCTGCATCGCGCCAGGCCTTGAGGTCCGCCGCGTGGATACCCTTCCTCCGCAGAAACTCACCCAGCTCGGCTTCGGCAATTCCAGCCGACTCCAGCACAATCTGGAGTTTCTCGACGCCGCTCCACTGCCTCGGACTCTGTGCTTCTTGACGACGTGGGGTGTTCGGGTGCATGACCAAGAGCGTAGGCGCAGCAAGCAGACATCGCGACAGCGTGGCTTGCGGTACTCCGACCTCTCTCGACAAAGCCGATGCACTGACCGCATCAGGACCGGCCAGACGCTCGACCATCCGCTCTCGAAACCCAATGCTGTAGTGATCCACGATCAACTCCTACCGCCCCCAAAGCGCGTGTCCGAAAACCGCTCCCCCATGGGGGGAGCCGGCCCGTAGGGCGGGCAGCACCGCGCCCAGCCCGACTTCCTGTCGGGCTGGGTCCCCGCGGTGCCTCACTCCATGCGGCAACTACCCTGACACAGGGGGTTGGCGCATCACGCGTGCATGGCGCGAAGTGACTCTCAGGCCAGACCGCTCACGTGCATCCGAGTTGGTCTTTGAAACATGAACGGCGCGTTCCGCAGCGCGAGGATGACGCCGCAACCGCCCGGTGCGCTCTGCCCATCGCCATGAGCCACCGCCATACATGCGCTGATAGATTGGGCCACGCATGCGCTTCGGAGCACTCTTGGTCATCGGCATGGTCGCGCTTCTGCCCGCGCAGGACTGGTACTTCTCGCAAGCCACGGTGCCGGATGATCCTGTGGTGGCGCAGGGGCTCTTGAAGGCGCAGGAGTTCCTCGACCGCAAGGATGTGCGCGCCGCGCTGCAACAGTGGCAGCAACTCATCGACAAGTTGGGCGGGCGCGTGATCCAGACGGCAGCCGGGCCACGGGATGAACGCTCGACGGAGCCGGTGGTCCCCGGAGATCGTTTTCGCAGCGTGCGCGCGCATGTGCTTGAGCTCCTTCGTGCGCGGCCGCCGGAAGACCTCACCCTCTACACCGAGATGCAGGAACCCGCAGCTCGGGCGGCGCTCGCAGAAGGCGCTTCACACCTCGCTCTCGGCCCGCTGCGTGAAGCAGCGCGACGCTGGATCTTGACGCCTTCCGGGCGCAGCGCGGCACTGACGCTGCTCGATATCCTGCTGGAGCAAGGGCGCTTCAGCGAAGCCCTTGATGCAGCGCGGAGCAGCACGGTGGACTTCGAAGCGGCAGGCGCGCCGCCAGCGGAGCGTTTGCTCGTCCGCGCACGAGAAGCCCTCGCACTGCACGGCCTTGGCCGCAGTGCGGACCTCGCTGAACTGGCCCGCTCCTTCGAGCGCGAGCCTCGCCCGTCACTGCGCGTCGGCGCTGCGACGCGCCCGGCTGCGGAGTGGTTCACGGAACTTGCAGGGTCGGTGCACGCGACTCCTGAGCCCGCGCACATGGAGCCTCCACTTGCTGCGGCGGCGCGTCTGCGCGTGTGGGCTGACACCTTCGACCTTAATGCGGATGCGCGCGAGCTCTTCGTGCTCGAAGGGCGCGAGGTGAATGCACGCGTAGGCGTGTTCCCGGTCCTGCCGGTGGTTCACGGTGCCAACATCTATTGGAACGACGGCTTGCACCTCGTCGCGCGCGGAATCACGGCACGCTCAGCACTGTGGCCTCCAGTC
>SXUL01000025.1 GCA_005790545.1 Planctomycetia bacterium
CTCCATCGGACCGCGCACACCCTTCGGCACATAGACGAAGGATCCGTCGGAGAAAACCGCACTGTTGAGTGCGGCAAAGAAGTTGTCGCGGCGTGGGACCACGCTGCCGAGGAAACGCCGGACCAACTCCGGGTGCTCGCGCACGGCTTCCGAGAAGCTGCAGAAGATGATGCCGAGTTCCGCCAGCTTGTCCTTGAAAGTCGTGGCGACGGAGACGGAATCAAACACGGCGTCCACCGCGACGCCGGCGAGAGCTGCGCGCTCTTGCAGCGGGATGTCGAGCTTCTCGTAGGTCTTCAGGAGTTCGGGATCGACCTCTTCGAGGCTCTTCGGCCCGTCGCCCTTCTTTTTCGGCGCCGCGAAATAGCTGATCGCCTGATAGTCGATGGCGGGGTAGTCCGCGCGAGCCCAGTGAGGCTCCTGCATGGTCTGCCAGGCACGGAAGGCCTCGAGACGCCATGCCAGCAGCCACTCGGGTTCGACCTTGCGCTGCGAGATCCAGCGCACCACGTCCTCCGAGAGGCCGCGCGGAATCACCTCCTGCTCGATGTCCGTGACAAAGCTGTAGCCGTACTCCTGAGTGGCGAGCTTCTCGAGGGCTGAACGTTCCTGATCACTCACGGCCGGATCTCCCGCGTGTCCCTGTGAACGCTGCCACCGGGTTTCCGACCGGACAGGTCATCTCGGCGAGGCTCACGCGATCGAGCGCGTGGATCACTTCCGCGTTGATGCGCCGCCAGGCTCCGCTCACGGGGCAGGCTTCCTCGATGCCGCACTCGACCGGCGCGGTGCTGGTGCAGTCGGTGATGGCAACCGGGCCATCGAGAGCGGCGATGATGCGTCCCACGGTGATGTCCTGCGGTTGCTCGGCGAGGCGATAGCCGCCGTGCGTGCCACGCTGGCTGGTGAGCAGCCCCTCCTGCAAGAGCTTCTTCAAGATCTTCCCGACCATCGGCAGCGGGATGAGGGTCTTGTCCGCAAGTTCACGTGCGCTGAAGACGCGCGCATTGCTGCGCGCGAATTGCGTCAGGAGGACGATGCCGTAGTCGGCTTGGCGGGTGATGCGGAGCATGCTGAAGTATATCGGACCGAGTTGGTCCTATATTGTCAAAGGGTCTCCCGCCGCTCAAGGGGTCGGAATGGCCCACGTGTGTGCGCGGCAAGTCCTTGAGTTTGCACGAGTTGGGCCGCTCTTGGCCAGCAACAGCCCGGAGCATCTCGCTTTCGAGGAGGCCTATCCCATAGGCTCCCTGCTGGAGGCCTCCTCGATGCGCTTCTTTGCTCTCTTGGCGATGCTGATCGCCAGTCTGCCCCTACACGCCCAGTTCCGGCCCGAGCGGCAGGACGTTCTCGTGCTCCTTCGCGAGCAGGCCGATCTCTCGGGTGCTGAGAAGCTCGCGACCAAGGAGGAGAAGGGGCGCTTCGTGTTTGATGCGCTCGTGCGCACAGCGCAGCGCACGCAGGGTCCGCTCGTCCGCTTCCTCGAAGAGCGCGGCGCGACGGTGCAACGCTTCCACATCGCCAATGTGCTGCGCGTCGTGACTGATCCCGAGACGCTGGAGCTGGTGGCCGCTCGTGCGGACGTCTGGAAGATCGAACTGAACCCGCGCGTGTCGGGTCTTGTGCACTCTGCGCAGCGTGGCGGTGGAGAGGAGAGCTTCTTCGCCATCGAGCCGGGCGTCAGCTACATCAACGCGCCTCAGGTGTGGGCACTCGGCTTCAACGGCACGGGCATCGTCGTCGGTGCGCAGGACACCGGCTACCAGTGGGATCATCCTGCGCTCAAGCTCAAGTATCGCGGTTGGAACGCGGGCACGAACAGCGCGAACCACGATTACAACTGGCATGATGCCATCCACAGCGGTGGTGGATCGTGTGGCGCCAACAACCCCGCGCCGTGCGATGACAATGCCCACGGCACCCATACCATCGGTACGGTGTTGGGTGACGACGGCGGCAGCAACCAGATCGGTTGTGCCCCGGGCGCGAAGTGGATCTGCGCGCGCAACATGGATCAGGGCAATGGCACTCCAGCCACTTACCTTGAGTGCTTCGAGTTCTTCCTCGCGCCCTATCCCGTGAACGGCACTCCGCTGCAGGGCAACCCCTTGCTCGCACCTCACGTGACCACGAATTCGTGGGCCTGCCCACCCTCCGAAGGCTGTTCTCCCACGGCACTGCTGCTCGCCTGTCAGGCACAGCGCGCAGCGGGCATTGTCACGTGCGGCGCCGCAGGCAACTCGGGTTCGGGCTGTTCGAGTTGCGCCGATCCGCTCGGCATCTACGACGAAGTGTGGACCGTCGGAGCCATCAGCGCATCCACAGGCAACATCGCGAGCTTCTCAAGCCGCGGGCCTGTCACCGCTGACGGCAGCAACCGGATGAAGCCGGACGTCGCCGCACCGGGAGTCGGCGTGCGTTCGTGTGTTCCCGGCAACGGCTATGCCGGTGGCTGGAGCGGCACATCCATGGCGACTCCCCACGCAGCTGGAGCCGTCACCCTGCTTCTCAGCGCCCATCCGGCGCTCATCGGCCAGGTGCAGCTCGTCGAGAACATCCTGAATGCCAGCGCGACGCACGTGAACACCACCTCCTGCGGCGGCGCGGGAACATGGCCGAACAACGTGTACGGTCACGGTGTAGTGAACGCACTGGCAGCGGTCAACGCGGTGCGCAGCGTGGCTGTCACGCCCAATCGCACTGCCGGTTCAAGCGGCGCGGGGCAGGTTGTTCACTTCGTGCTCGGGGTCCAGAACACCGGTGTGCTCCCGGACAGCTTCACGCTGTCGGTCACCGGCGCCACCTTCACCACGACAGTTCCGGCAAGCATTGGTCCCATCGCGCCCGGAGCCACGGGCTTGGCGACCGTTTCCGTTGCGATTCCTCTGACGGCATCCATCGGTCAGTCCAGCAGCGCACTGGTGACGGTGACTTCGCTCAACTGGGCCGCTGCGTCGGTCACCACAGCACCGCTTGTTGCAACAGCGGGGCCGCTGACACCTGTGCTCACACTTTCGCAACCGCTGGGTGCGGGGACAGGTCTGGTGATTCAGGCCAACGCGCTGCTGCCGGGCCACGACTACCACACCATCGTTTCGGGTGAGCTCTGCTCACTGCCGGGAGCAGGGCCGTATCTCGGGCTCTGCAGCACGGATTTCAGTTTCCTGCTCATGCAGTTCAATCTGCCGGCGGGAGTGCTGCCATTCCACTTCATTGCCGCCGGAAGCAGCATGGCCATGGGGCCCTTCCCGGTCCCCAGCGGGCTCAGCTTGGATGTGCTCTGCTTCGATCTCACGGGCGCCGGCTTCGGCGGCATCAGCGAGATCGCGCGTTACACGGTGCTTTGAGTGCCGTCGTCGCGCCCGAAGATCCTGCTTGCGGCGAGGGCTGCGAGCAGGATCGCGAGGGGCAGGGTCTGCGTGAAGATCCGGTGCAGCGTGTCGCCAGTCAGCATGGCTTGCAGGGCTGTGCCACGCAGCAGGGGCAACAGGACCACGCTGGTGGTGAGCAGGAGAAACAGTGCCGCCAGCTTCTTCCAGCCGGCATCTCTGATGAGCAGAAAGGCGGCCAAGATGCCGAGACCAGGCAGGACCGCCAGCATGGGATGGGGTGTGAATCCCAGAACGAGGACTTGCTGCAGGAGGCTCGCAAGATCGACGCGCAGTTCTTCAGGGACGCCCTCTTCCATGGGAGGAACCACTGCATGGACGCGGAGCACCACGAACCACAGTGCGGCGTTGGCAAGAAGAACCAGTGCCGTCGTGAAGCGCGCGCGCGGAGCAAGCAAGGGCAAGACGAAAAGCGCGAGCCAGAGCGCGTGCACATGCCCTTCGAGTTTCAACCATGGCAGGAGCAGCGCGCAGAGGATCACCAGCCCGCGCATTCTCAGCACGAGGGCCAGCGCGCCTGTGGCCAACACCGCGGCGAGAAGTGGGTCGGCGTAGCCGGCGACCGCGTGGGTTCTGAGGCCTGGAGTGAAGGCCATGAGGACAGCGCAGGCACTCGCGGCGAAGGCTCCATGTGTGCGCGCGAGAGAGGCCGAGAGGAAGAGAAGCGTTCCCGGCAGGACCAGCACGAGCGGGAGCAGGGCGGCGAAGTCGCTGCGCCCGCCCCCGAGGATCTGCCCCGTGGCCATGAGGGCCGGCATGCCCGGGGGGTAGTCCGCGTGCAAGGTTGCAGCGGGAGCGCCGTGGGCCCAGTCCCAGAAGCACCCTTGCAGAAGCGCTTCCGCTCTCAGGAGGTGAATGGCGATGCCGTCACCGCGTGCGGCCGGTACCGCCATGAGGCGCAGGGTCAGAGTGCCGAGCAGCACTGCTGCCCCCGCGACAGCGATCCATTCGCGCCGGTCGAGTGGTGCCGGTCGCATGCGCAGCATGAAGACGGCCGCGAGAATCACGGCGCTGCAAGCAAGGCTCCAAGCGCAGGCGTGGAGCGGCAACCCGAAGACGAATGCGAGTGACATCAGCCCGGCCAGTGCAGCGGGGCCGAGGGCCATGGCGGCACCGACGAGTTGCAAGCGTGAAAGCGACGGTGCCAGAGCTGCCACGAACGCGAGCCCGACGGCGAGCGCACAGAGGATGGGCAACAGCATCATCACCGGAGGAGCGCGGCCAGTTCCGCATGCGGGGACGTGCCGGCGCGGGCCGCAGCGAGGATGCGCCCGGTCGAGAGCAGGTGCTGGCGCGCGCCAAGACTCTTGATGACGACGAGCTTGTCGAGCGGGTCTCTGTGTGGGAGCCGCGACAAGAACGCATCAAGGTCATGCCGGTCCGTGCCATCGATGAGGAGGAGTTCCACTCCCGACAACCGCGCAATGACCGGCTCAAGCACGGGGTCCGTCGAGCGTGTCTGCAGATCCTCGAACAAGGGCCATGGGAGCGGCGCGCAATCGATGGCCGGGAACAGATCCAGCATGATGATGCGCCCCGCCTCGATGGTGGCTGCTGGATGCGTCGCGCTGACGTAGGCCGCTCGCACGCCGAGAAAGCCGGCTTCCTTGCAGGCAGGGCGCAGCGCCTTGACGAAGCGGTGCACAGCAGGCACTGCCCATGGCTCGACGGTGAGCGATCCGTCGCGCGCTGCCGGCACGCGCGCTTCCAGCGTCGAGTTGCGGATGTGGCCGAGATCGTTCCCGAGCGTGGTGCCCCAGTCAGAGAGGCTGGCAGTGATGCAGTAGAGAGTCCAGAGCGCGAGCGCGACGAAGGTCAAGCGGAGCACAGCCCGGGCCATAGGCTCGGCGCCCCCGTTCATGGTTGCGGGTCCCGGATGCGGAAAACCCGTGTTTGCGAGACCTCGATGTGCAACAGGCCTTGAGGGTCCTGGATTGGCCCCTTGAGTTGCAGTGTCGTGCGCGACGCATGTTGTTCGAGGAAGCGCAGCAACTCCGGATTATCGCGGAACGCGCTCCCGCCGTCACGCAAGGTGCCGCGGATGTCGCACTGGACGAAGCGCAGCCCGGCGCGCTTGTCGAGCGTGGCGAGATCCTGATCCAGTGCAGCCTGATTGCTGGCGTACACGACGCCGGGTGAGTCGTAGTAGTACGAGTAGGCGTACGGCAGATTGGTGTGGACCTTGTTCGTTCCGGCGTCGCAGCCGCGTGCATCCCGCAAGCGCGTCTCTTCGTCCACCAGCGCGCCGAAATCGCGGAAGAAGGCATGACTTGCGGCGTGTTGCCCCGCGTTGGTGGCGAGGCCCATGGGCACGATCCAGAGCAGCGCGAGCGCCAGCGTGAAGGCCGGGAACCGTGCGCGGTAGAGGCAACCGCACCCGAGAAGGAGTGCTGCCGCCGGTGTGCAGTAGGCGAAGTAGAAGACGTGCACCTCTGCGTTGCGCCGGAAGACGATCACGTTCAACACGGCGGGAATGAGCAAGGCGAGGAACAGGCGCGCGAGGCGCTTGTCGAGCATGAGGAACCCGGGGATGAGCGCGAGAAGCGGCAGCGCGCCTCCGAACCCTTCGGCGATCCGTTCCCGGAACGAGTTCAGAGTTGTTGAGATGCGGGGCGCATCAAGCACCGCCGCATTGAGGATGCTGTCGAGGTCCATGGTGGCGCGCGCGGCGGCAAGCTCTGGCGCGTGCACGGCCCAGACTTGCCAGACAAAGACGCTGGCCGCGGCCAGCGTGGCGCTCGCCAGCGCGAGAGCTGCGAGGCGCAGCGCATCGGCGCGAGGTTTGCCCGGCACCAAGGCGAACAGTCCGACGGCCCAGAAGAATCCGGCCCAGTCCATCCATGTCGCGCAGAAAACGGCAGCCAGCACCGCGCACTTGGCGAGACTTCGCTGCGCTCGCTGCGGAAGTCGAAAAGACTCTTCGTAAGCCGTGAACGCGGCAAGTCCCGCGGCCAGCACGAGCGGCTCGTAGGAAACTCGCGCGTAGACCGCGAACACGGGCGCTACGAGCAGTGCGATGGCGGCGGCAAGCGCTGGCAGCGGGCCGCTCAGCCTCTTCACGAGTCCGTAAAGGAGCAGCGCAGCGAGGAGCATGGCCGCCAGGCCCGGGAGGCGGAGTTGCCATTCTTCCGAACCGGCGAGCCAGTGGATCCAGAACGCGCCCGGTGGGTGATGCAGGTAGGGACTTGCCGCCTTCGGGTCGCCGTACTGTGAACAGGCGAACGGAATGCCACGGGTCTCCACGAACCCGAAATGGTCCCAAGCTTGCACGAAGGGACCGAAGAAAGTGCCGGCGTTGATTTCACCCGGTCCGAAGGGCGCGCAGAGGCGCGGCAGGTGAATCACGAGTGCGACCAACACGATCAGGAGCGGCGGGAACACGCGTCGCCACGGGATGCCGTCCGTGCGTTCCGTCTGGATGTTCGTCCCTGTTGCCGCGGGGCTCATGGTCCGATTATCACGCTTCGTGCAACAACGGCCAGTGCGCCATCACAACTGCGCGGGAGAGGGTTTTTCCGGGTCGATGCCAAGCTCGCGGATGGCCTCAACCACGACGGCGGGCTTGATGACGCCGTCTTCTGCGAGGGCGTGGAGCGCAGCGACCACGATGTTCTCTGCGTCCACTTCGAAGTGTCGACGCAGAGCGGCGCGGGTGTCGCTCATGCCGAAACCGTCCGTGCCCAGGGGCACGAAGCGTCCCGGAATCCAGCGCGCTACCTGATCGGGCACGGCCTTCATGTAGTCGCTGGCAGCGATGAACGGGCCTTGCACACCTTCAAGAACCTGCGCGATCCAGGGGCGGGGCGCCTTGTCCGTGGGGTGAAGGCGCGCTGTGCGTTCGCATTCGAGGGCTTCGCGGCGCAGGAGGCAGTAGCTCGTCGCGCTCCAAACGTCCGCATCCACACCGTAGCGCTCGGAGAGGATCTTCCGGGCTGCGAGCACCGCATTGATGATGGTGCCACTGCCGAAGAGTTGCACACGCGGACGCGATGACGCCTCGGCGGCGCTGAAGAGGTAGAGCCCCCTCTTGATGCCTTCGTCCACGCCCGCCGGTGCCGGCGGCATGATGTAGTTCTCGTTCTGCAGGGTCAGGTAATAGAAGATGTCTTCTTCACCGCCGAGCATGCGCTTCAGGCCGTCCTCGATGAGCACCGCGATTTCGAAGGCGAAGGCGGGGTCGTAGGGCTGGCAATTCGGCACCGTCGCCGCATGCAAGAGGCTGTGTCCGTCTTCGTGCTGCAGACCGTCGCCGTTCAAGGTGGTTCGTCCGGCGGTGGCTCCGAGCAGGAAGCCGCGTCCGCGGAGGTCACCGAAGGCCCAGATCTGATCGCCGGTGCGCTGGAAGCCGAACATGGAATAGAAAATGTAGAAGGGAATGAGCGGCAGGCCGTGCGTGGAGCGCGCGGTGCCGGCAGCGGAGAAGCTTGCCATGGCGCCCGCTTCGGTGATGCCCTCTTCAAGGAGCTGCCCGTCCTTGGCCTCGCGGTAGTAGAGCAGCATGTTGCGGTCGATGGGCTCGTAGAGCTGACCATCCGCTGCATAGATGCCGCACTGGCGGAAAAGCGGGTCCATGCCGAAGGTGCGCGCTTCGTCCGGCACGATGGGAACGATGTACTTGCCGAGTTCCTTGTCCTTCAGGAGTCGCGTGAGCAAACGCACGCAGGCCATGGTGGTGCTGACACCTTCCTCGGTGACGATCCCCTTCCTGAATTCCGAGAAGAAATCCGGCTCCGGCAGTTTCACGCTGACCGACAGGTGACGCTTGCGTCGCGGAATCGGCCCGCCAAGTGCTGCGCGGCGCTCCGCGAGATAGCGCACCTCGGGGCTCTCCGGTCCGGGATGGAAGTACGGCGCTGTTTCGAGATCCGCATCACCAATGGGGAGTTCAAGGCGGTTCCGGAAATCGCGCAACTGCTCGCGCGAGAGTTCTTTCATCTGGTGCGTGACGTTCTTGGCCTCAAAGCCCTCGCCCAGTGTCCAGCCCTTCACCGTGTGCGCGAGAATCACCGTGGGTTGGCCCTTGTGCTCGACCGCGCTGCGGTAGGCGTTGAAGATCTTGCCGCGATCGTGGCCGCCGCGGCGCAGCGAGTGGATCTCCTCGTCCTTCAGATGCGCAACGGCATGCAGGCTCTCCGGAGTGCGCGCGAAGAAACGTTCACGTGTGTAGGAACCGGGCTCGCTCGCGTATTTCTGCCACTCGCCATCCACGACCGCGTTCAGCATGCCGACCAGTGTGCCGCTCGGGTCGCGAGCGAGAATGCTGTCCCACGTGCTGCCCCACACCACCTTGATCACGTTCCAGCCGCTGCCGCGGAAGACGCTTTCCAGCTCCTGGATGATCTTGCC